>NZ_CP145335.1:2327500-2927500 GCF_049568105.1 Salinisphaera sp. SPP-AMP-43 | reverse complement strand
CGCCAAGGCTTCGGGCTCGGCAACGCCAGCCTGGCGGCAGAGGGCTTCGAGTCGGCGCTCGGCATCGGTGCGGTGGGTTTCGAGTTCGGTGATCCGCTCGCGATAGGCGGCGCGGTCGGCCTCGCGGGTCTGGCGTCGCTCGAACTGGGACTGGGCCTCGCGCAGCGCGCGGCTCAGCTGTTGTACGGTTTGTTCGGCGAGTTCGTGGCCCTCGGCCGGGTAGCCGGTGGCCTCGAGCACGCGCGCTACTTCGGCGTCGAAGCGTTGCCGCCGGGCGCGCAGGTCGTCGTTTTCGGCGGCGATATCGCGAGCCTGGCGGGCATGTTCGCGGCCGGCTTCGAGGCTGTCCAGCGCGGCTGCGCCGGCCTCGGCAGCCAGTTGCGGCGACAGACCGAGCCGTTCGAGCGCGACCGTCCAGTCCTGTTGCCAGGCGGCGAGGGCGGCTTCGGCCTGTTCATGCTCGGCCTGTAGCTGGTCGATACGGGTGTTTTGCTCGCGGCGTTCGCGGGTGATGCGTTGCTGTTCTTCGCTGCGCCGGTGTTCGCGGTCGATCAGTTGGCGTGCATGTTCGATTACAACGGCCAGCGAAGCCTCGGCGAGCTGGTGTTCATCGATACCGAGGGCAATCAGCTGCGGCACAGCCTGCTGGCGATGTTCGGCGATCCGCGAGGCGAGGTCGTTGCGGTTGGCTTCGGCATCGATTCGATCGGCCCGGGCATCCAGAATGGCATCGCGGCGGTCGAGCCAGTCGCGCATGGCGGCCGGGCGGGCAGGCTCGAGCGTACTAGCAAACCACAAGGCAGCCCATTCGGTTTTCAGGCCGTCGAGGCGGGTCCGGGCATCGTCGCGACGTTGGGTGGCCTGTTCGAGGGCTTGTTCGCGCTCGGCGACATGGCGCTGGCGTTCGGCGTCCTGGGCAATCGCCTCGGCATGCTCGAAGCGGGCATCGGCCAGGGCGTCGGCGTCTCCTGCAGTCTGCTCGAAGGTGGCGACCGGATTATCTTCGGCGGTCTTGTCGAGCTCGGGGATCTCGGCGTCGTCGAACAGATCGCGTTCGCGCTGCTCGACATAACGGTGCCGGATCAGCTGCCAGCAGGCATCGCGTCTATCGCGTGTTGTGGCCAGGGCCTCGGCGCTCGGTAGGGCTTCGTCGGCGCGGCGCCGGGCCAAAGCCTCGCGGGCGCGTTCGACTTCGTCGGCGAGTTCGTCGATACGCTGTTGATGGCGTTTGCCTGCCTCGTCGGCCTCGGCCATGGCGGTATCGAATTCGTCGACGCGCTCGCGGATTGGGACGTCGAGGCCGGCCAGGGTGTCGGCATCGGTCACCGTGGGCCGCAGCCCGGCCACCCGGCGCTCGATGTCGCGATTCAGCCGATCGAGCTGGGCCTGGGCATTGCGCAATTCGGATTCGAGATCGCCTTCGCGGGTCACCGCAGTCAGCCAGGCTTCGAGCGCGGCCGTATCGCTTGCCGGGCCGATCGACTCGGCCTCGGCGGCGAGCCGGGTTTCGGCTTCTCGCGCGGCTTCCAGATTGTGGGCCGTGTGTTCGACACTCTGCCGGCGCGTGGGCTCATCGTTGGCCAGGCGCCGGGCATGGGCCAGATCGGCTGCGCTTGGCCAGTGGTTGTCGGTGTCTTTCCAGCCAAGCTCGGCACGGTCTTGGGCCAGGGCATCGGCCAGCCGTGCCTGTTCGCGCTCGATATCGGCGCTGCGTTCGCGTTCGGCGGCGATCTGGCCGCGTTGTTCGGCCAGCCGTTCGATGGCCTCGCCGGCTTCGCGCAGGGTGGGTTCGTCGGTGAGGGTATCGAGCTCGGCCTCGATGCGGGCGATCTGTTCGTGGATGGCCTCGATATCGCGCTCGCTCGCGGCGATCGTTTCGCGCGTGGTCTCGAAAGTCGCTCGTGCGTCGTGGGCCAGGGCTGGCGTTTCGCCGAGTTCGCCCAGCTCGGCATCGATCTCGCGATAGCGGCGGACCGGGGCAGCCACGCGGCGAATGCGTTCTAGCTCGTTGCGCTGGTGTTCGAGCTGGCGTCGCTCTTCTCGAAGTTCGTGCAGCCGGGCCTCGGCAGCATCGAAGGCCTCGCGCCGGCGCTGCCAGTCGCCGACCGTGACTTCGTGTTCGCGAATATCGGCTTCGGCAGTCTTCAGGCGTGCCTCGGCCTGGTAGTAGCGACGGTTCTGCGAGGCGTTCGGCGACCACAGTTTGTCGGCCTCGGCCACCAGGGCATCGCGCTCGGCAAGAACGTCGGCCAGGCCCGAGCCGGCTGAGAGCAGGGCGGTATCGGCGTTGGCATCGGCCGCGGCTAGGGTTTCGCCGCCGGCGCGCAGACCTTCGTGGTCGAGGCTGAACATGCGGGTGAAAAACGCCCGGTCTGCCCCGGCCAGCTGGCGTTCCAGATCGGCCTCCAAGCCGGTGGCCGGCTGGCCGTCGGCATCGAGCAGGGTGTTCTTGCGGCCTTTCTTGCGGATCGCCGCGATCTCGGTCTCGGCGGCCTCGACCCGGGCGCCGATCCGCAGCGCGTTGTAGGCATGGACGAAATTCAGCGCGGTTTGGGTTGGAAAGCCAAACAGGAAATCGCCGATCGCGCTGCGCGCGGTGGATTTGCCGGCCTCGTTGGCGCCGAACACGATATGCAGATCGGTCGCCCCGGCGGTAAAGGCCAGAGGGCGGTCGGTGAAGTGGCCGTAGGCCAGCAGATTGAGTTCGGCGAATCTCACGAGGCGTTATCCTCGGCGGCCAGGCGGGCGAGCAGATAGTCGCCGGCGCCGTCGATGAGAGTGGCGGTATCGCCGTCGATCGCGGCGCGCAGCAGGGGGTCGTCGGCGTGCTCGCGAATCTCGTGCGGCAGGCGCTCGGCCAGCCGGCGGACGTCCTTTTCGATCATCTCGCGGATATCGGCATCGTTGCTGGCCTCGTCGAGCAGGCGCTGAAGCTCGCCGAGCGCATCGGCCCGGGTCCGGCGGGTCGCGGCATCCTGTTCGGGGTCGGTCGCCAGCTTGATCTTTTCGATATAAACGCTGTCGGCGCCGAGCCCGGCGGCAGTGGTCCGGGCCTCGGCCAGCAGCATGTCGGGCGAAGCCAGTAACCGGTCGTGCAGGGGCGTAGTCCCGGTCAGGCGCAGCCGGATCGCGGCCAGTCGGCCCTCAGCGGCTTCCACGCCGGCCTCGATCGCGCTGCGCATGGCGCCGAACACATCGTTGAAGTCCTCGGCGGCGGCCACATCGACCGTCTGTTCTGCCCAGCGGGCAACATCGCAGTGCAGGGCCCGCAGTTCGGCGACCCGGCCATCCTCGACTATGACCTCGTAGGCGCTTTTGGCCCCGGTCTCGCGGATTGAGCGGCCCTGTAAGTTGCCGGAAAACACGACGTGCGGATGCTCGGCCAGCACCTCAGCGCCGTGCACATGGCCGAGCGCCCAGTAGTCGTAGCCTTTGGCGGTCAGTTCATCGAGCGCGCAGGGGGCATAGTTTTCATGGCCGCCGCGGCCGCCGAGCCCGGTATGTAGCACGCCGATATTGAAGGCGTCCGCGACCGGCTCGGGGTAGCCGGGCACCAGATTGTCGGTGACCGCGCGTTCGGCATAGCTTGCCCCATGCAAGGCGATATCCAGCCCGTCGATGGTTCGGGTTTCGGCGGCCTCGGCGGAGAAGGTCTGCACGTTATCCGGGAGCCGCAGGCTGCGGGTCATCTGGTTCTGGGCATCGTGGTTGCCGTGGATCAGATAGACGGGTATCGCGGCGGCCGCCAGCCGCTGCATCTGGCGCACGAAAAACACCCCAGTCTGGTAATCGCGCCAGTCGCCGTCGTAGACATCACCGGCGATGACCACGAAGTCCACCGCCCGCTCGATCGCGGCATCGACCAGGGCAGTGAGTGCTTCACGGGTCGCCAGCCGCAGCCGCTCCGCCACTTCGGGCACATCCTCGGACAGACCGCGCATCGGGCTGTCCAGGTGAATATCGGCAGTGTGGATGAAGCGAAAGGAACTCAAAAAGCTGGTCCGGCGCGGTGTATCGGCAATCGCTGCATCTTAGCGGCTGTGGGCGATGTGCCCAATACGGTTTTGGCGGGTTTGTCTGCTACGGGAGCTTAGCGGGGCTAAGGGGGAGCTTTGTTTGGGCTAGCCAATAAAGCGGCTTGCCTATTCCGTGCCAGGGTATGCTTTAGACGGCTTGGGGCGTTCAATGCGTCGGGCATTGGGTGAGGGCGGCTTGGGAAGGCTTACCAGTTGGCGTTGCTTTCGGTTTCGCGTTGCAGTGCGAAACAGCCCGGTGTGGCCGGCACGTGGGTTGTTCAAAGCACTTTGGCTCAGGATCTGGCGTATCTGATTTTAGCCACGAGGCAAGTTAGCTTCTGGTTTCGCACTGTTGTGCGAGCCCCTTCTTTTGCTTGCCCAAAAGAAGGAGCCAAGAAAAGGGCACCCGACACGACGCCGGCTAACGCCGGTGCACTCTGATGCTCACGACGACGGGATGCGGCCAGAACTCGGGCCGCTTTGGCGGCCCTCAGACAGCTGGCCGCACCGGCGCTGTGCGCCGGACACCCGTCGCCGCTGCGCGTCTCCGTCGCCGCGTCACGGGACGGAATACAGATCGACCGCCCGCTGCCGCGTGGCGAGCCTGCGCTGTATTAAGCCCCTTGGGCGCAGCGCCGAGCAGCGGAGGCCGCAAGCGATAAAGACGGCCGGATGTCTGAGCCGCGCGCAGCGCGGTGAGTTTCCGGCCGTCCGCTTGCGGCCGGAGCCGCGCAGGGCACCGATGCGACAGCATCGGCGCTAGACAGGGTGCCTTTCTTTTGGTGACTTTTCTTGGGCAAGCAAGAAAAGCCACTCGCGCATCAGCGCGAAACAGCCCGGTGTGGCCGGCACGTGGGGTGTTCAAAGCACTTTAAGCCAAGACGTGGCGCATCTGATTCTGGCCACGAGGCGAGTTAACCCCCGGGTATCGGTTACCAGGGCAGATTGTCGATATCGACATTGCCCCCGGTCAGGATCACCCCGACTCGTCGGCCGACGAAATGCTGGGGCTCGCTAAGGATGGCCGCTACGGCGACCGCACAGGACGGCTCGACGATGATCTTCATGCGTTGCCAGATCAGGCGCATGGCGGTGATGATCGCAGATTCATCGACGCGGACGATGTCGTGTACGTGATCCCGCACGATCGGCCAGGTGATTTCGCCGAGCGAGGCCTTGAGGCCGTCCGCGATGGTGACCGGTGCATCGTTGCTGCAGCGCTGCCCGGTCTGTAGTGAGCGCCAGGCATCATCGGCGGCCACGGGTTCGCCAGCATAGACTGCGATATGCGGCGCATAGTGGGCTACGGTCAATGCCGTGCCGCTGATCAGCCCCCCGCCGCCGATCGGTGCGATTAGGGTGTCGAGATCGGCGACGTCCTCGATCAGTTCGGCGGCACAGCTGGCTTGTCCGGCAATCACCCGCAGGTCGTCGTAGGGGGGGATGAATTCGGCGCCGGTACGGGCTACGACCTCGACCAGGCTAGCCTGGCGCGCTGCGTTGGTCGCCTCGCAGAATACGACCTCGGCGCCGTATTCGCGCACTGCATCGATCTTGGGCTGCGGCGCGGTTTCGGGCATCACGATGGTCGCCGGGATATCACGTGCTGCAGCCGCCCGGGCCAGGGCCTGGCCGTGGTTGCCACTGGAGTGGGTCGCCACGCCGCGGCGGCAGGTGTCGTCGTCCAGCGAAAACACGGCGTTGGTCGCGCCCCGGGCCTTGAACGAACCCGATTTCTGAAAGTTTTCGCATTTGAAGAACAGCTCAGCCCGACTCACTTCGTCGATCGCGCGACAGGTCATTACCGGGGTGTGATGGATCGCGGGCGCGATGCGTTCGCGGGCGATGGCAAGGTCGGTGCGCGAGAGGTCGCTCATCAGCGGCTTTCGTTGTCGGCGATAATCCGCATACTGCCATGCACAGGCCGCGACCGCTGCAAAGCGCGCCGTGGAACATCACCGCCAAGCAACCGATGGAGACCGAAATGAAACAACCGATGATGCTGCGTTATATCTGCGAACTGGCCGGTGACGAGACGATCGTCGAGGCGGCCAGCGCAGAAGACGCCGCAGAAAAAGCGGTTCAGGCGCATGCCGCAGTGCATGGCGCTGGCACCTATACCGTGACCGTGTCGGAGGCCACCGACTACGATCTGCCGTTGATCGCCGGCGACGATTACACGGTGACGGTCGATGAATAATGGCACTACTTTGATTGCTGGGCCTGGTTATTAGGCCGACAATTCAAGGCGATGAGCCAATCGGGCGATTGTTGATGAGATATTTTGCAGAGCGGATCGTACGGCATGGGTTCTTGGCTGGGCTGGCGGTTGTCGGCGCAGTCCTTGTGGGCTGCAGCATGGCGCAAAACCCGGGGTCGGATCTGGCCGAACAGGCCGATACCCTGGAAAAGACCCCGGCCGACCGCCAGGCCGACGCCCAGCAGCGGCTGACCGATGCCTTGAGCCTGATCTATCAGGACAGCCCGTTGGGCGGCGACCTGCGCTATGTGTCCCAGTTCGTGGATCTAAACGGTGACGGCCAACGCGAGGCGGTGGCTTTTGTCGTACCCGGGGGCGACTGTCGGGCCGGCTGCGATTTCTTTGTCTTCGAGCCGGAGAACGATCGCTATGAAGCCATGACCCGCGTGCCGACGTCCAAGGCGCCGGTGTTTGTGCTCGATCATCGGCACCACGGCTGGCACGATCTGCTGTTGACCTCGACCGGGGACGAACAAGGCAATAATCGGCAGCGCATGCAATATGCCGGTGACAGCTATGTGCCGGTCGACGACGATGCCGCGGATGGCGCCAAGCGTACGCCGCTGATCGAATCCCTTCGCAGCAACGGGCATGTCTTACCCGTGAAATAGCGCTGGGCGATCTTCCGCGCGGTCGCCGGGGCGCCGGTAGCCAATGGCATATTCCGGCCGGCGGCCAGGCATGGCCGTGTATACGATCGCGGCCAGCCAGGCCGCTGCTGTCGAACACCCGATATCGGGTGAGCCCGAAGCACGGGCGATAACCTGTTATGTTTTCGCTCGAAGAGTCGGGCGGTCTCGCCGCTGCAATGCGTTGGGGGATCAGTCATGAAGCGAATCGTGATCGCGGCGTTGGCCGCTACTGGGGTGGGGTTTTGTCTGTCGGCGGCGGCCGACGAGGGCATGTGGACCATGAACGATCTGCCCACGGCCCGCATGCAGAAAGCCTATGGTTTCGCACCGGACCAGGCCTGGGTGGATCGAGTACAAAAAGCCGCGGTGCGCTTGGCCGGTGGCTGCTCGGGTTCGTTCGTCTCCGCCGACGGGCTGGTGATGACCAATCATCACTGTGCCAACGACTGCCTGTCGCGGCTGTCGGACGACGCGCACAACTACATGGCCCACGGTTTCATCGGCAAGGAAGGCGAGGAGCCGAAATGCCCGAACATCGAGCTCAACCAGCTCGTCTCGATTACCGACGTGACCGATCGGGTCGATAGTGCCCTTGCCGACAAGACCGGCTCGGAGCGTGTCGCGGCCCAGCGCGCCGTCGATAGTGCGATCGAGAAAGCCTGTGTCGCCAGTGACCCGGAGACCTGGCGCTGCGATGTGGTCACGCTCTACCACGGCGGGCGCTATGCGCTATATAAATACCGGCGCTTCCAGGATGTGCACATGGTGTTCGCGCCGGAGCAGGATATCGCTTTCTTCGGCGGTGATCCGGACAACTTCAACTTCCCGCGCTACGACCTGGACCTAACGCTGCTGCGAGCCTATGTCGACGGCAAGCCGGTCCAGACCCCGAACTACCTGCCGTTCGACGTCAACGGCCCCGAAGCCGGCGAGATGACGTTCGTGGTGGGTAATCCGGGGTCGACCCAACGCGAAACGCCATGGACTGCGCTGGCTTATCTGCGCGACGAGAAGGTCATTCCGTATCAGGCCTATCTCTCCGAAAAACGTGGCGTGCTCTGGCAATTCTCTCGCGAATCCGAAGCCCATACCCAGGCCGCCCAGGACGATCTGTTCTACGGCGACAACACGCTCAAGGTATTCAAGGGCTGGCTGGCCACGCTGACCGACCAAGCCTTTGTCGACAAGAAAAAGGCTCAGGACGCGGCGCTGCGCCAGTGGATCGACGCTGATGCAGAGCGAGTAAAGCAATTCGGCCACCCGTGGCAGACGCTGGACAAAGCCGAGGCCCGGGGGGCGGAGATTCAGACCCGCTACGACATGCTGGAGCGCGGCCAGGCGTTCGGCGGCGAGCTGTTCGACTATGCGCGTACGCTCGTACGCGCGGCGGCCGAACGCGACCAGCCGGATGCCAAGCGCCTGCCGGATTATCGCAGTGCCCATCTGCCGGCCGTCGAGCAGTCGGTGACTTCGAGCGGTCCGATCTATCCAGACTACGAACAGACCCAGATGACCTGGGCACTGGAGAAGATGCGCCAGGCGCTCGGGGCCGACGATCCGTTCGTCCACCAGGTGTTAGGCGACGACTCGCCGGCCGAACTGGCGAAGTCGCTGGTATCCGGTACCCAGCTGGCCGACCCCGCCTATCGCAGAAAACTCTGGCAGGGCGGCGAGCAGGCGATCGAAAACGCCGACGACCCGATGATCGTCTTTGCACGCCAGGTGGATCCGGCCGCCCGTGCAGTGCGCAAGACGTACGAGGACGAGGTTGAAGCGCCGACCGATGCCGCAGAAACCGCGATCGCCAAGGCGCGATTTGCCCGCGACGGTGCCCAGAGCTATCCCGATGCAACCTTCACCATGCGTCTGACCTATGGCCAAGTGAAAGGCTGGCAAGAAAAAGGCAAGCCGGTCGCGCCGTTTACTCGGATCGATGGTTTGTATGCGCGGGCAACCGGCGCCGCGCCCTATAAATTGCCCAAGCGCTGGGTTCAGGCCAAAGACCGGCTCGACGGCGACACGCCGGTTAACTTCGTGACCGACAACGACATCATCGGTGGCAATTCGGGCAGCCCGGTCATCGATAAGGACGGGCATGCAGTCGGCCTGATCTTCGACGGCAATATCCATAGCCTGGGGGGCAACTTTACGTTCGACGATTCGAACAACCGTGCCGTAGCCGTAGATACGGCCTTTATCGAGACCGCGCTGCGCCAGGTTTATGCCCGTGATGATCTCGCCGACGAACTGGCGCAAGGCCATCTCAACTAGCTTGGGCATTCGATGGTTGCTGCGCTGTAGGCTGGCCAGCTGTAGCGTTGCCGGTGAGTCCGCTCGGCAGCGCGTGGCGTTCGTCGGGCCGATGGTCGAGGTGGCGATCGCTTCGTGAAGTAGGGTGGCTGTGATGAGCGACATCGGCCGCCCGCAGTCGGCCTAGCCTTGGCGTATGACTGCCCCTGTCTAGGCGCTGGAAGCTGGGCCATAGCCGCAGCGCGGCTGCCAGCGCTGGCGCATCGATCGCGAGCGAGCCGGGCGGATCAACCGGCGGCCCATAACGGCCGATAGGCGGGCTAAGAGCACAGCCGAGGACCTCGTGATGCCGTGGCCTCAATACTCTCGCTTGGCGTGGCGACGCTACGGGAGAGCCTGGCCGGCAGTGGGTCGAGGGTTAAGATGAGTGGTGATGGCTCGGTAGCGACGGATTGGCTCGAAAGATGACGGTAGATCGATCGATGGCGCAGCTTCGCTCGACCGGCTATCTGCTGCTCGATGGGTTTTCGATGATGGCGTTTGTGGCCGCGACCGAGCCGCTGCGGATCGCCAATCGGATCGCCGGTCGGCCCTTGTTTCGCTGGCATCTTCTGAGCGTGGACGGCGCGGCGGTCGCGGCCTCGAACGGCATGCGGGTACTGCCCGATCAGGCGCTGCCGGAGGTAGTGTCGCTACCGCGGCTGGCGGTCTGCAGCGGTTTTCTCGACGACTTCGTGCCGCCGCGCGAGCTCATCACACGGCTGCGCGCCTTGGACGGCGGCGGTACCGTGCTCGGCGGTATCGATACCGGCTGCTTCGCACTGGCCGAGGCCGGCCTTCTGGATGGGTATACGGTGACTTTGCACTGGGAAAGCCTGCCCGTGTTTCGCGAGCGTTACCCGTTGGTACGAGCTGTGGAGTCGCTCTATGAAATCGGTGATCGGCGTTTTTCCTGTGCTGGCGGGATGGCGGCGACCGATATGGCGCTCGCCGAGCTGACCGCCGAAGGAGGCCCGGATCTGGCCGATGCAGTCGCTGAACAGCTCATCCACGAACGGGCCCGGAATCCGGCCAGTCGCCAGCGGCTATCGATCGTCGAGCGGCTGGGTGTCCATAACGCCACTCTGGTCCGGGCGATCGCGCTGATGGAAAACCATCTGGAACCGGCGCTGCCGCTGGCCGCAATCGCCCAGCGCGTCGGGCGTTCGCCGCGCCAGCTGCAACGCTTGTTCGAAGCCGAGCTCAGGGCCACGCCCAGTGCTTGGTATCGCGATCTGCGCCTGCAGCGGGCCAAGGCGCTGGTCGAGGAAAGCGATCGGTCGCTGGCCGAGATCGCAGCGGCGGCCGGGTTCGAGTCGGCGGTGTCGTTTTCGCGTGCCTTCCGCCAGCGTTTCGGGGCGCCGCCCTCGGCTTGGCGGTCGTAGTACGCACCGTGCCCATATGCCTTGGCAAGCCGCTGCTGCGGTAATTGCGAGCCGGTATGGGCGCCGAGCGTGGCCGCTTCATGATCGAGTCGCGCTGCGTTTCAAACCCGGGTGAGCGGCTGGCATAGCCGAGGGCTCAGGGCGTGCCGTCGCATGATGCCCGCCCATCGTGTCAGGCAAGGCGCAGGCCGCCGAGCATAGCGGGCCCAGGTTCGAGGCTTGCAACGCTGCAGGCGCGGCGGGCGGGTGGTCACCCCCAGGGCTTGCGGCTCTATGGCGGCCATCCGGCGTTATCGTTCGCTTACGCGCTGGGCCACGCCACGCTCGCGATGCTTGGGCTTGCCAGCACAGGACTGCGGGTGCGGCGGCGTATCTCGTGACGACGCGCCCGGGCCCCTGGGCAACCGGGCGTGATCTTGGCCTCGTGCCGCCAGGCCAGAGCCCTGCTGCGATGTGGCGGGGCGAGTCGGCAACAGCGTATCGCTCGGTAACGCGCCCCGATCGATATCTGAACATGGGGTCGCGAACCGGGAGGCCGGTGGTCTTATTGAGAAAGCGCTACAGCTGTGTAGCTACGCCGGGCCCGGTGCGTATCGCGAACGATCCGGGGTGTTCTTGGCTCAACGGCGCCGGATGCCGATGGTGCGGCCGGCCTGCTCTGGCCAGGCCGAGCGGTCGAGCTGGCCGCAGGCGGCTTCGGCAGCCGCGACGACCGGCTCGGGAAAGGCCGTAGCCCGGCCGGCGGCTGGGTCGATCGCCATCAGCATCTGTTCGCTGGTCGCAGCCAGCGCGCCGTCATCGCGATACAGGCCGAAAAACAGATGGAAGCGTTTGGCGTCGCGGTCGAGTATGTCCAGGGTCACGGTCAACGGGTCGTGCTCGTAGGTCTGGCCGAGATAGCACAGATGCGCTTCCAGGGTGAACGTGGTCACGCCGAAATGCTGGCGGGCTGGGCCATCCAGGCCAATCGTCTCCCAGAAAGCATCGACCGCCAGGGAGAATACCCGGGCATATTCGGCATCGTTCATATGCCCGTTGTAGTCGACCCATTCGGGGGCGACTTGGGTTTCGAGTACGGTGGTGGCCATCAAATCCGTCCTGTTAAGCCTTCGGCCTCGGGCCAGTAGCGTTCCACTAGGCCGAGCAGATCGGTCAGGAATGCATCGCGCCGGGCTTCGAGTTCGGCGACCGAGCGGCCTGCGGCCTGGTGCTCGGAGCCGGCTACCACGCGCTCGATGAGTTCATCGGTGAGCTCGGGGGCTTGCAACTTGGTCCAGGGCAGTTTTAGGGCCGGGCCGAACTGCTCCAGCATATGCTGCATACCGGCTTCGCCGCCAGCCAGGTGGAAGGTCAGGAAGGTGCCCATCAGCGACCAGCGCAGTCCTGCGCCATAGACCACGGCGGCATCGATTTCCTCGGTGGTGGCTACGCCGTCGTTGACCAGATGCAGCGCCTCGCGCCAGAGCGCTTCCATCAAGCGATCGGCGATATGCCCCTCGATTTCCCGGCGGACCACCAGCGGGCGCATGCCGAGGCCACGATAGGCTGCCTGGGCAGCCTCGATGGTTGCCGCCGATGTGCGTTCGCCGCCGACCAGTTCGACCAGCGGTAGCAGATAGACCGGGTTGAAGGGGTGGGCCACGAAGATGCGTTCCGGGGCATGGCCGCAGCCGGCCGCCAGTTCAGTCGGTTTGATGCCCGAAGTCGACGAGCCGATCAGTGCGTCCATGGGCGCAGCGCCATCGATATCGGACAGCACGGTCTGCTTTAGCGCCAGCTGCTCAGGCACGTTTTCCTGGATCAGATCGGCTTGCCCGACGGCATCGGCAAGATCGTCGGTGACCCGCCATCGATCACGGTCGGCTTCTTCGGCGAGGCCGCGACGGATCAGCGATGGCCAGGCGATATCGACGGTCTCGGCCAGGCGCCGGCGGGCGGTGTCGACGTCGGTGTCGTAGGCCACGACTTCGGCACCGGCGGCCAGGGCGCGCACCGCCCAGCCGCAGCCAATAACACCCGAGCCGACGATCGCGACGCGTTCGGGCCGGTAGGCAGATTGCTCGGTGATATTCATCAGTGGTTCTCCAGAGTGGCGCCGCGCAGACCGAGCCGGTCGCGGGTGGCCTGCGGGCTGGCAACGCTGCCGCCGAGCGCTTCGATGACTCCCCGGGCCTTGTCGACCAGGCCGGCGTTGTCGGCTTTGATGCCTTTCGACAGATACAGATTGTCTTCCAGGCCCACGCGGCAATGGCCCCCGGCGAGCATGGCTTGAGCGACCATCGGTATCTGCATGCGGCCGATGCCAAAAGCGGCCCAGTGGGCATTGGCCGGCAGACGATCGCGCATCGCGAGCAGGGTGCCGGGCTCGGCTTCTGCCCCCCAGGGAATCCCCAGGCAGAGCTGGAACAATGGGTCGTCATCGATCAGACCTTCGTCGATCAACTGACGTGCGAACCAGATATGGCCGAGATCGAAGCACTCCAATTCCGGTTTCACCCCGGCCGCCTGGACGAGGGCGGCATGCTCGCGCAGCCAGTCGGCGGTATTGAGATAGACCGCATCGCCGAAGTTGAGGCTGCCGCAGTCCAGCGTGCAGATTTCCGGGAGCACGGCATCGATCGGGGCGTGTCGCTCGGACGGGCTTTGTAGATCCGAGCCGGCCGCAGCATGAATATCGCGGGCATCGCCGGTGCCGGTCAGCTCCGGGATCAGGTCGCCACCGCCGCCGGCGGTGAAATTGAGCACTACATCGGTCGCCGAATCGCGCACCCGATCGGCGATCTCGCGAAAATACGCCGTATCGTGCGCATGGGCGGCGGTCTCCGGATCGCGAACATGCACATGCGCAATACTGGCGCCGGCCTGGGCTGCCTTAATACAGTCGTTGGCGATTTCGGCCGGTGTGACCGGCACATTCGAATTGCGGGCAGGGGTATCGCCGGCGCCAGTGACGGCGCAGGTCAGAATGACATCGGTTTGCATCCGAGGCTCGGGCTGACGAATCGTAGGCGTATTATCGATAGCTTCGATCGATTCCAGACAACGTTATGCGACGCTTTCTTGATATGAGGCGACAGTCGATGCATCCGGCCTCGGCCGTGCCGTGTCTTCGGCGGCTCGCGAGTACGGCTGCGGCAGCCCGGCCATGAGCCGGGCAGGGCGTTGGGCGGTGCTCGGCACGATCTCGCCGGTGGTCGGCTATCTGCTGCACGGATTGGGGTTGCCGGCCGGCTTCCTGCTCGGACCGATGGCGGTCGCTGCGGTGCTGGCGATGACGGCCGGCCCGGTCACAGTCGCCCGGCCGTTGACGATGCTGGCCCAGGCGGTGATCGGCTGCATGATCGCGCGCACTATCACTTGGCCGATTCTGGTCGAGATCGGGCGTGATTGGCCGGTGTTCGCGGCTGGTGTGCTGTCGGTAATCGCCGCGAGCCTGGTGCTGGGCTGGTTGTTGACCCGCTGGCAGGTCCTGCCCGGGCCGACCGCGATCTGGGGCACTTCGCCTGGTGCGGCGGTGGCGATGACGCTGATGTCGGGCGCCTATGGGGCCGACGAGCGCCTAGTGGCCTTCATGCAGTATCTTCGGGTGGTGATCGTGGCCTCGGCGGCCTCGATTCTGGCGGCCTTGATCGCCCCCGGGGGCACGGATACCGGCGCCCTCGGCGCCAGCGTGGCCTTCACGCCGACCGGTCTGGCCTTGACCGCATTACTGGTCGCGGTGGTGTTCGGGCTCGGCTATCTGATTCGGCTGCCGGCCGGGGTGATGATCGTCGGTATCGTGCTCGGAGCGCTGGCTCAGGATCTTGGCGGGCTGCAGATCACGCTGCCGATGCCGGTGCTCGCGGTCAGTTTTATGCTGATCGGCTGGATGATCGGGCTGCGTTTCACCCGGCAGACCTTGGCCCATGCGCTACGCGCGCTGCCAGCGGTACTGGCCTCGATCCTGGTGCTGGTGGCGGTCTGCGGAGCGATCGCGGCACTCATGGTGTGGCTGGCCGGGGTCGATCCGTTGACCGCGTATCTGGCGACTAGCCCGGGCGGCGCCGATACCGTTGCCATTATCGCCAGTTCTACGCATGTGGATGTGGCCTATGTGATGGCGATGCAGCTGGCGCGGTTCCTGGCCGTGATGCTGGTCGGGCCACCGTGTGCGCGGCTGCTGACCCGCTGGTCTGGATTCGGGGCGGGTTCGGCACCTCAGCGGGCTGGGTGAGCCGGGGTCGCGGCGTCGGCACGCATATACGACGAGCCCGTATGCGGTTGTATGCGGCTTTCGAACCTGCGCATTATCCAAGGCGAGTCAATCGCAGACAGAGGGCACAACGAGTATGGCTGACCAACCCAACGTTCTGGTGCTGATGGCCGATCAGGTTAACGGCACGCTATTCGAGAACGGACCGGCCGATTTCCTGCATGCGCCGAACCTGAAAAAACTCGCCAAGCGGGCGGTCAATTTCAATAACGCCTATACGCCAAGCTATCTCTGCGCCCCCGGGCGGGCAGCGTTCATGTCGGGCCAGTTGCCCAGCCGCACGGGGGTCTACGACAACGCCGCCGAGTTTCGCTCTGCGATTCCGACCTGGGCTCATCACCTGCGCCGGGCCGGCTACGAGACCTGTCTGTCGGGCAAGATGCACTTCGTCGGTCCGGACCAATTGCACGGCTTCGAATCGCGGCTGACCACCGACGTCTATCCCGCCGATTTCGGCTGGACGCCGGATTATCGCAAGCCGGGCGAGCGCATCGACTGGTGGTATCACAACCTCGGTTCGGTGACCGGCGCTGGGGTGGCCGAGATCTCCAACCAGATGGAGTATGACGACGAAGTCGCTTTCCACGCCGAGCAGAAGCTGTTCGATCTGTCGCGCGGCCACGACCAGCGGCCGTGGGCACTGTGCGTGAGCTTTACCCACCCACACGACCCATATGTGGCCCGGCGCCAGTTCTGGGACCTATACGAGGACTGCGAGCATCTGGAGCCGCAGCAGGGCGCGGTACCGTTCGAAGCGCTCGACCCGCACTCCCAACGGGTGTTCGAGGCCAACGACTACACCGAGTTCGATATCCAGCCCGAGGACGTGCGCCGGGCACGTCGCGGCTATTTCGCCAATATCTCGTATATCGACGACAAGATCGGTGGCATTCTCGATGTGCTGGAACGGACCCGCATGCTCGAAAACACCATCATCGTGGTCTGTTCCGACCACGGCGATATGCTTGGCGAGAAGGGGCTCTGGTTCAAGATGAGCCCGTTCGAGGGCTCGTCGCGTGTGCCGCTGATGATCGCCGCGCCGGGCCTTGCGTCGGCCAATATCGATACCCCGGTCTCGACCATCGACATCAACGCAACCCTGGCCGATATCGTCGGCATCGATCTATCCGAGATTTCGCCCTGGACGGACGGCCAGTCGTTGTTGCCGCTAGCCAGGGGCGAGAGCCGCGCTGCCCCGGTGTATATGGAATACGCCGCCGAGGGCAGCTATGCGCCGTTGGTCACGATTCGCGAAGGCCAGTGGAAGTTCAACTACTGTCCGATCGATCCGCCGCAGCTGTTCGATCTCGAAGCGGACCCGCTGGAAAAGCACAATCTGGCGGCAGAGCCCGACTACGCCAACGAGCTGGCGGTATTCAAGGCCAAGGTCAATGAACGCTGGAATCTAGAGCAGTTCGACGCCGAGGTGCGGGAAAGCCAGGCCCAGCGCCTGATCGTCTACGAGGCGTTGCGCAACGGGCATTACTATCCCTGGGATCACCAGCCGTTGCAGGATGCCTCGCAACGCTATATGCGCAACCATATGGACCTAAACGAGGTCGAGGAAGCACAGCGTTTCCCACGCGGCGAGTAACGCAGCGGCACAGCATTGAACGTGTGAACAGGCCGGGGTAGATCCCCGGCCTGTTCGTATCAGGCGGTCGTCGAGGGCCGATCCGCCGGCTGCGGCGGTTCGCCGTCGTTGCTCTGTAGGCGGCGGTCGCAGGTTTCGATTAGGCGGCGTGACAGTTCGGTGGCCTGCTGTGGCTGGCGTATCCGAATCGCCTCCAGCAGTTCCCGATGTAGCGCCACGGTGAGCTCGATCTCATTCTGGTTGGGTCGATAGGAATGCTCGAACAAGGTGCGTTGCACCGACTCCAGCGCGCGCCCCAGCCGGGACAGAATCGGATTGTGGCTGGCTCGGGCCATGGTCTGGTGAAAGGCCATATCGGCCAGATGGAACGATTCCGAGTCGCTATGGGCGCCTTCCATGGCCGTGATCGCGGCATCCATTTCAGCCAGGTCGGCCGGCCGGGCATGCTCGGCCGCGAGCGCGGCGATCGAAGGCTCGATCAATAGCCGGGCATCGAAGCCGGCCTGGTGGATCATGTGCCGGTTGCCGCTGTCGCAGACCCATTTGAGTACGTCGTCGTCGAGCCAGTCCCACTGTTCGTGATCGCGCACGCTGGCGCCCGAGGCCGGGCGAATCTCGATTAGTCCGCGAGCGACCAGCCCCTGCATGGCCGCACGAACCGTCGTGCGCGATACGTCATACCGTTTGGCGAGTGCGTTCTCGCTGGGCAGTTCGGCCAGAACATCGCCCGCGGCGATCTGGCGGCCCAGGGTCCCGAGAAGAGACTCAGCTTTCATTGGCGTTCCCCGTCGATTGGATTCGACATTTCATATCTTAATCGCGCATAGGCGTATTCGCCGATGGTCGAATACCTGTATTACAGGTTGATCTTTATTGTACGACAGGTCGCGGCAGGTGCCGCCCTAAAGGATTGCTGGGTATACCGCCCGGCTCATGCGAACGGAGAACCGTATGCTGACAACCACGAGCCGCGGAATATCCGGCCGGCTGGATCGGATGGGGATGCCCCCCGCCTTGTTTTGGGGCTATATCGCGGTCCTGATCTTCATGATCGGCGACGGGGTCGAGTCGAATTACCTGGCGCCGCATCTGGCGAAGCACGGTTTCACGCTCGACAGTGCCGCCACCATCATCAGTTTCTACGGCATTACCGTAACCATCGGCTCCTGGCTGGCCGGGGCGCTGTCCACGCTCTGGGGCCCCCGTCGCGTGATGATCATCGGCGGGGCGATCTGGATCATCTTCGAGATTCTGTTTCTGGCCGTGGCCATGCCGGCCGAGAGCTTCGAGCTGAGTCTGTTGACCTATGGCATTCGCGGCGTGGCCTACCCGATGTTCGCCTATGCGTTTCTGGTCTGGATTCAGGCTGCGACCAAGCCGGAACAACGAGGCTCGGCGACCGGCTGGTTCTGGTTCGTGTTTACCGGCGGGCTGCCGACGCTGGGCTCGGCTGTGGCGTTTGGCGCTATCCCCCTGATCGGCGAATATGCGACGTTCTGGCTGTCGCTGGTGCTGGTCTGTATCGGCCTGGCCATCGGGCTGCTGGCCCTGCGCGAGAGCACCGGTTTCGCGCCGCTCATCGACCAGGAGTATCGCGCGCAGCACAGTACCGGTCGTATTCTGTTGAGCGGTATCGATATCCTGGTACGCCAGCCGCGGGTGGGTATCGCCGGTATGGTGCGCATCATCAACACCACGCCGTATTTCGGTTTCTTCATCTTCCTGCCGGGATTCTTTACCGATCAGATGGGCTTTTCCCAGTCTGGCTATCTGGCCCTGATTACGATCATGGGGCTGGTCGGCATGAGCTTTAATCCGATCATCGGTCGCCTGAGCGACCAGATCGGCTGGCGCAAGATCCTGACGTTCATCGGCGGTCTGGGGTCTGCAGTGAGCATGCTGCTGATGTATTTCGTACCCCAGTGGACCGGCGGAAACTATGTTCTGTCGCTGGTCTTTGCCTGTTTGTACGGCATCACACTGTGCGGCTATGTGCCGGCCGCGGCCTTGATCGCGGCGCTGTGCGACAAACAGGACAAAGGCAACGCCATGGCGATCTATTGTCTGGCCGCCGGCTTGTCGACGTTCATCGGCCCGGCGCTGTACCGAGTACTCAATGCCGAGGTCGGTATCACGGGTGTGGTCTGGATCTATGCTGGTCTGTATGTGCTCAGCGCAGCACTGTCCTGGTTCTTCCTGATCACGCCGGCCGATCCGGGCGAGCGTCACCGCGTCGCTCACGACAACCAACGAGCGGATCTGGAAACGGAGTTTTCTTAATGGATATGCACTACGACTATATCCTGGTCGGCGGCGGTAGTTCGGCCTGTGTCATGGCGTCGCGGCTGGTTCGCGAAGCCGGCGCCCGGGTATTGATGCTCGAGGCCGGCCCGGCCAAGGCCAACCCGATCATGTCCATGCCGGCCGGCTACATGAAGTTTCTGGCCAAGGACACGTATCTGACCATGCACCACACTGAGGGCCAGGCCCAGTTGAACGGGCGTGGGCCGGTGGTGCCCCAGGCCAAGGTTCTGGGCGGGGGCAGCACGGTCAACGCCATGGTCTATATGCGCGGCCACGCCGAGGACTATGACGACTGGAACGCCCATAGCGAAGGCACGGATTGGTCGCTGTCGACACTGATGCCGTACTTCGCGCGCCAGGAAGACAATGATCACCTCGGCGCACCGCACCACGGCGTTGACGGGCCGCTCAAGGTCTCGCATCTCGGCCATTTCAGTCCGATGAGTCGGGCGTATGTGAAAACCATGCAGGGCATGGGGCTGAACTACACCCCCGACTTCAACGATGGGAATCCGGCCGGGGTGGGCTTCATGCAGCACACCATCGACTGGCGCACGCGCCGTCGTTCCAGTGCCTATGATGCGTTCATCGCGCCCTTGGAAGACGATCCGCGTCTGACTGTGCTCAGTGAGACGCGGGTGACCCGGCTGTTGTTCGACCAGAACCGGGTGACCGGGGTCGAAACCGAGCGCAAGGGCAGCCGTCGTTCGTTCACCGCCGAGCGTGAGGTGCTGTTGGCCGCCGGGGCATACCAGACCCCAAAATTGTTGATGTTGTCCGGGATCGGCCCGAGCGACGAACTGGCCGGCCATGGTATCGAGACCCGCGTTGCGTTGCCGGGGGTCGGGCAAAATCTGCAGGATCACTATGAAGTCCCGGTGGTGGCGACTACCCGCGGCGCCTACGGCTACTACGGCCAGGACAAGGGCTGGCCGATGGTCAAGGCCGGGCTACAGTATCTGCTGTTCCGGAGTGGCCCGGTGACGACCACCGGCGTCGAGACCTGTGCGTTTCTCGACCCGGAAAACCTCGGGGGCACGCCGTCGGTCCAGATGTTCTGTGTGCCCACGGTCTATCTCGATCGCGATGTGACCGGCACCGACCCCGGCCCGGGCGTGACCATCAACTCCCTGCTGCTGCGCCCGGAATCGCGTGGCCGGGTCAGCCTGGCTTCGGCCGATCCACAGGCGAATCCGATCGTGGATACGCAGATTTATGCGGTCGACGAGGATCTGCGCCGCACCATCGCCGGTTTTCGATTCGCCCGCCGGGTGCTCGAACAGGAGCCCATCCAATCCATGGTTGATCGCGAGATCTTTCCCGGCCCCGAGGTGACCTCCGACGAGGCAATCGCCGACCACTGTCGGCGCATGGTCAAGACCGGCTACCACCCGGTGGGCACCTGCCGGATCGGGCGCGACGGCGATCCGATGGCCGTACTCACCCCGCAACTCGAGGTCCGGGGTACGCGCGGGCTGCGTGTGATCGATGCCTCGATGATGCCCAACATTATCCGTGGCAACACCAACGCGGCCGTGATGGCTGTAGCCGATCGCGCGGCCGATCTGGTGCTGGCCGAGGCCAATCGCCAATCCCAGGAGGCAGCATGAGCCAACGGCTCGAAACACTGCGTCAGGCCATGCCGGACTGGGGCATCGATGCCCTGATTCTGAACAGTCGCGAGAATGTCGCCTGGCTGACCGAAGGGGCGACCTATTATGTGGTCGAACGCTCGGAAGCGGGGGTGGCCAGCCTGCTGATCACGGCCGAGGGCGTATATCTGGTTGCCCCTGACAACGAGATCGATCGGCTGCTGGCCGAGGAGCCTTGTCCGTTCGTCCTCGAACCGGCGACCTATCCTTGGTATGGCGACGAAAACGCCACTATTCGGTCGATAATCGGCAGCGCGCGACTGGGCAGTGATATGCCTCGGGCCGATGCTCGGGATATCGGCAGCGAACTGCTGCCGTACCGGTTTGCGCTCAATGTCGACGAGCGCGAGAAATTCGCGGCCCTTGGCCAAGACGCCGCCGCCGTGGTCGAAGCGGTCGCCCGGCGGCTCATCCCGGGCCAGAGCGAGCGCGAGGTCGAGGCCGAGATCCTGCACGACTGTCTGGCGCTTGGCATTCGCCCGGTCTGTACGCTGGTGGCGTTCGATGATCGGATCGATCGTTTCCCGCATCCGATCCCGACCGGGCGCCGCCTCGCGCAGCGTTGTTTGATCACCCTCGGTGCCGAGCGGCATGGCTTGAACGTCAGCCTGACCCGGCTGGTGCATTTCGGTGAGCCGGACCCGCATGCTCGGCAAGTGCTGGCCAAACTGGCCGAAGTGCACGCCGAGACCTATGCCGTGCTGCAGCCGGGCTTGGGCTTTGAAGACTTGTTTGCGGCCATCACCGATGCCTATGCCCAGGTGGGCGTGGTCGATGGCTGGCGACGCCACCATCAAGGCGGGCCGGCCGGCTATGGCTGTCGCGATCTGGTACTCACACCCGGCACGACCGGACAGGTCGTGGCCAACCAGGCGTTTGCCTTCAACCCGACCTTGCCCGGCAGTAAGAGCGAGGACACCGGGCTGCTGACCGACGGCGGCATCCAATGGCTGACTCGAACCGGCGATTGGCCGGAAATCGTGATCGACCGGCAAGGCCAGCGTTGGACATTCACCGATTGGCTGGTGCGCGAGCCGGCAACCAAGGAATCATCATGAGATTGCAGGATAAAAAGACCGTGGTGACCGGCGGCGCCAGTGGAATCGGTCTGGCGATCGTTGAGTTGTTCGTTGCCGAGGGGGCCGATGTCGCGCTCATCGATCGCGACGAGGCAGCGGCGGTGCGTGAGGCCGAACGGCTGGATGGCCGCAACGGTCGCCGAGTCCAGGCATGGTGTGTCGACGTGACCGATGATGACCGGGTCGGCGCGGCTATGGCCGAGGTCAGCCAGGCCTTCGGCCGTATCGATGTCCTGATCAACTGCGCGGGCGCCAATGTGTTCGCCGAGCCGATGGGTCTGACCAAGGCCGACTGGAAGCGCTGTCTCGAGATCAATCTCGAAGGGGCCTGGCATTGTATCCAGGCCGTACTGCCGGGCATGAGCGACAACGGCTATGGGCATATCGTCAATATCGCTTCGGTCCACGGTCACAAGATCATCCCCGGTGCGTTTCCCTATCCGGTGGCCAAGCACGGTCTGATCGGTCTGACCAAGGCGTTGGGCGTGCAATACGCCGACCGTGGTATCCGCGTGAATTCGATTTCACCGGGGCTGATTCGCACGCCGGCGGCCGAAGCCTGGCTGGACAGCCTGGCCGACCCCGAGGGCGAGCGAAACCGACAGATCGAGATTCTGCCGTGTAAGCGGCTGGGCGAGCCGGAGGAGGTCGCCTATGCCGCACTGTTTCTGGCCAGCGACGAAGCGCGTTTCGTCAACGCGACCGATCTCGTTATGGACGGCGGGCGCAGCCAGATCTACCACGACTAGCGCCACCTAGACGCAGCCATCGTGTCAAAAGCGGGCGAGGGCCCGAGGGGGGCGTTCGTCCAGCGTTCGGCCCAGACCAATAACAAATGGAGGAATACAGGGTGAGCATACTGACGAACAAATACGCGGGCGCGACCTGGGCCGCGGCCATGGTCGTGACCGCCGGCGGTCTGTCGGGGACCGCGGTCGCGGCCGACGGCACCGGGGCCGCGGGGCATTCGCTGGCGGATGCCATTTCCAATTCGACCGTCAGCGGCCGGGTTGGCATTTACGATTTCCGGCGCTGGCACAACGCCAATCTGCCGTATCCGCGCCAGGATGGGGCGCATCTAAACGATCACGACCAGCACAACCTGGAAAGCACGGCCTATGGGGCCCAGATCAATCTGGATACCGGGCAGTGGTACGGCCTGTCGTTTGGCGCCCAGTTCGTCTATACCTCGTCGTTCTACGGCGATAACCAAGAACAGACACGACTGAACTGCAATCTGGTCTGTGGCGAGTCGATCACGAATCTGCCGGAAGCCTATGCGCAGTACAATACCCAGGGCGCCCAGATCCGGGTCGGGCGGCAGCTGCTCAATCTGCCGTTCGCCTCCGACGATCAGTTCTCGTTTTTGCCCCGGGCCTATCAAGGTGGGACCGTCTTGATCGATCCGCTGGCGCTATCCAAACGTTGGTCCGGTGGTGCTAGCGGCGACGATGCCGAGCTGTCGAACGGGGCCGCCGCGCGTCGCAGTAAATCGGCGGCACGCCGGATCGCACCGCCGAACCAGTTCATGCCGTTCGAGTTGGGTAGCAATCCAGACCGCCAGAGCAGTTGGCAGCTTTTCGGCGCCAAGATCACGCGCTTTGAGCGTCGCGGCAGTGCCCGCGATTTCGTCAGCGCCAATCGCTATCTGGACGATGTCGACGGGTTTTGGTCGGCCGGTACTAATTTTCGGATCGAGCGCGATAATAGCGAGTGGGTCGGCCAGTATTATCATTTCGCCTTCGACGAAACCGAAAACCTGGACTATGCCGAGCTCGGCTATATTCGGTCCGGCGTGTCGACCGCGTGGGCGGGGCGGGTCGACCCCTATGTGCGTGCCCAGGCGGTCAAGGCTTACGACATCCATGACAGCCGTATCGAGGAAGGCATCGACGGCGAAATCTATGGCCTGAAGCTCGGTTTCAAGACGAAATACGTCGATTTCGCCCTGGTCGGCAACTATGCTCCGACCCATGCCGGCAGCTTCAACGACGGCCAGATCTTGCACCCTTATAACGACCAGTCCGGCGTGCTGTATACCGATGGTTTCACCGGTATCGCCGAGAGCGGCCCGGGCTGGGCCGGCGGCGCATCGCTATCGGTCAACCTGCTCGACAGCCTGAGCATCTATGGCAAGTACATCGAGTACGAAGCCCGCCAGGGGCACTACTACGATTACTACTTCGATGGTGGCAAGGGCACGCTTTCCAACGATTCGTTCGTGGGCCAGCAAGTCGATGATCAGCGCAGTACCGGTTGGTATGCCGGTTTTTCCTGGGATCTCGGCGATATCTCGCCCAAGCTGGCCGGCCTGAGAGTCGAAAATGTACTGGGCGTGGTCGAATATCCGAATGCACCGACCTTTTACGACAATCGTTTTCGTTTTTACTACAGCTTTTGAGGAGTTCGATGTGTTTGACCCGATTTGTCGCATATACCGCTGCCTGATCGGTCGCGCAAGGCGTACAATAGTCTGATGACCGATGATGCCAAGCCAACCCCGCGGCTGATTGCCGTCGATTGGGGAACGTCGTCCCTGCGCGCCTGGTTGCTCGCAGATCAGGGATATGTGGTCGATGCCCGGAGCGCGAAGCGCGGCATCATGCAGATCGCCGATGGCGATTTCGCTACTGTGTTCCGCGAGCTCGTCGGCGACTGGGTCGCGACCTACGGCGAGTTGCCGGCGCTCGCCTGCGGCATGATCGGTAGCCGCGGCGGCTGGGCCGAGGCCGAATACGTCGACTGTCCGGCCGATCTGGCCAGCCTCGCCAAACGCCTACTGCGGGTCGAGGCCGAGCCGGTGCCACTGCATATCGTGCCCGGGGTCATGCAGCCCTCGGGCGCCGGCCGGCTGCCCGATGTGATGCGCGGCGAAGAGACCCAGGTGCTCGGCGCGCTTGCCATCGCACCCGAGCTTGCCGAGCGCGGCTTGCTGGTGCTGCCCGGCACGCATTGCAAATGGGTTCGGATCGCGGACCAGCGTTTGAACGCATTCACCACCTATATGACCGGTGAGCTGTTCGCCGTGCTGCGTGAACATTCCATCCTCGGCAAGCCAGCCGGCCCGGATACCGCGCCGGTGGATACCGCGGCCTTCGAACTCGGTGTAGATACCGCCCGTGATGCCGGCGCAGCCGGGGTGGCGGCCACACTGTTTTCTACCCGCAGCCGCATGTTGGCCGGCGAACTCAGTGCCGAAGCCACGCCGGACTATCTGTCCGGGCTGTTGATCGGCGACGAACTGCGCAGCGTGCTGGCCGCACACCACGAGCTGCCGCCGCTGCGGCTGATCGGCGACCAAGCCCTATGCGGGCGCTATCGCCGCGCGCTCGCCCGCTTCGATATCGATGACGTCGCCGACGTTCCCGATGCCGCGTGCACCGGCCTGTGGCGCATCGCGGATGCGGCCGGGCTGCTGAGCCACTGAGCAACCATCTTGCGCCGGAGGCGCTGCCATGTTGAACGAATATCTCAAAGATCTGCCGCTGATCGCGATCCTGCGGGGCGTGCAGCCGTCCGAAGTCGAGTCGATCGGCGATGCCCTGTTCGAAGCCGGCTTTCGTGTGATTGAAATTCCACTGAATTCGCCTGATCCGCTGGTGAGTATCGAAAAACTGTCGACCCGGCTCGGCGGTGCGGCCCTAGTGGGGGCCGGCACTGTGCTCCAGCCCGAGCAGGTCGGCCAGGTACGCGATGCCGGCGGACGGATTATCGTGTCGCCGAACGCCAAGCCGGCGGTGATCGAAGCCACGGCCCGGGCCGGGCTGGCGAGCGCGCCTGGTGTGGCCACACCTACCGAAGGCTTTGCCGCACTGGATGCCGGCGCCCATGCACTCAAGCTGTTTCCGGCCGAGGCGATCGGCCCCAAGGTGGTCAAGGCCTGGCGGGCCGTGGTGCCGGCCGAGGTGCCGCTGATGCCGGTGGGCGGAATCAGCCCCGACAACATGGCTGAATTCGTAGCGGCCGGTGCCACCGGTTTCGGCCTCGGGTCGGCGCTGTACAAGGCCGGCATGACGGCTGACGCCGTCGCCACCAATGCCAAGGCGTTTGCCGATGCCTGGCAGACCGTCTCGACCCATTCCTGATTCGAAAAACTCGACATGAAGATTACCAAGCTCGAAACCTTTCTCGTGCCGCCGCGGTGGTGTTTTCTCAAGATCTCGACTGACGAGGGCATCGTCGGCTGGGGCGAACCGGTGGTCGAAGGGCGGGCCGCCTCGGTGGCTGCTGCGGTCGAGGAGTTGTCGGACTATCTGATCGGCGCCGATCCGCACCGAATCGAAGACCACTGGACGGTGATGTATCGCGGCGGTTTCTATCGCGGCGGTCCGATCCATATGAGCGCTCTGGCCGGGATCGATCAGGCGCTATGGGACATCAAGGGCAAGGCGCTGGGTGTGCCGGTGCATCAGCTGCTGGGCGGCAAGTTGCGCGATCGGATCAAAGTCTATTCGTGGATCGGTGGCGATCGGCCGGGGGATACGGCGGCGATGGCGGCCGAACGCGCCGAGCTGGGTTTCTCTGCGATCAAGATGAACGCCTCGGAAGAGATGCAGTTCGTCGATAGCCACGCCAAAGTCGACGACGTACTCGACAACGTCGCAGCGATCCGCGAAGCGGTCGGGCCGCATTTCGGTATCGGCGTGGATTTTCATGGCCGTGTGCACAAGCCGATGGCCAAGGTGCTGATGCGCGAACTGGAGCCGTTCAAGCTCATGTTCGTCGAAGAGCCGGTGCTGTCCGAGCACTACGAGGCGCTGCCGGAACTGGCTGGGCTGTCCAGCACGCCGATCGCGCTGGGCGAGCGGCTGTTCTCGCGCTGGGATTTCAAGCCGATTCTGGAAGGCGGCTGTGTGGATATCATCCAGCCGGATCCGTCGCACTCCGGCGGTATCACCGAAACGCGCAAGATCGCGGCCATGGCCGAGGCTTACGATGTCGCGCTGGCCCTGCATTGCCCGCTCGGGCCGATTGCGCTGGCGGTCAATCTGCAACTCGATGCCGTGTCTTATAACGCGTTCATCCAGGAGCAGAGCCTGGGCATCCACTACAACCAGTCCAACGATATTCTCGACTACATCAGCAATCCGGAGGTCTTTGCCTACGAAGACGGATACGTGAGTATTCCTGACGGGCCGGGGCTGGGCGTCGAGATCAACGAAGACTATGTCCGCGAGCGGGCCGAAGTCGGCCATCGCTGGCGCAACCCGATCTGGCGGCATGCCGACGGCAGTTTCGCCGAGTGGTGATCGGCTGACGCCGCGGTTGCGTTCGCCCGGCAGCGTGTCGTGTCGGTGATCAATCCGGCTCGCATGGGCCGAAGTCGAGGTGATCGGCGCCGGGCATAGCCAGCGCATCGTCAAAACCGGTGCTACCGCGGTCGAATGCCATTTTTATCGGGCGATCGCCCCCAAGCTGGTCGAGCACGGCGTCGCCACCCCGGCCGTGTTCGATTACGACCCCGAGGCTGCACGGCTGACGCTCGAGTATCTGCCTGGGGCGATCGCCTGGCCGGCCGATCGGGATGCGATGGTCGAGCGCCTCGCGCGTCTGCATGAAGCACCGTTTTATCCCGGGCCTCGGCATGAGTTCGCCTGGCCTGCTGAGACCGCCGCGCAGGGCAGTCGGGTCTTCGGCCTCGATCGCCGCGACACTCGGCGCGTCCAGCGCTTACGCGAGGCGGCCGGTGCGTTATTCGAGCCACGGGCCACCATCTGCGGCGACAGCAATCCCGGCAACTGGGCGTGCCGCAGCGATGGCAGCCTGGTGCAGTTCGACTGGGCGCGTTTTGGCCGCGGCCATCCGGCGATCGATCTGGCGCCGTTGGCCGGCGGCTTGCCCTCGCGCTCGGCTGCCACCGCGCTGGCGGCCTCTTATGTCGCGGCCCGAGCCCAGACTACACTGCAGACGCCACGGCTGGCGGTATTGATTCGCATCGGCGCGGCTTGGTTGCTCATGGAAGTGATCATGCGTCTTGCCGATACGGCCCATCCTATGTTCGAGCGTTATCGCAGCGGCTATGGCCAGCAATTACCCGGCTGGCTGACGAACGTCGATGCCGAGCTGGATGCCTGGTAGCCGTTAGGTCTTTTGAGGTTTCGTCCGAGTGCGTCGTAGCGAGCCAATCGTTGTCTGCGGGCGCGAGCCACGGTTTTGGACGAGCGATGGTTCGAACCTGTGGCGCCGCAGCACCGGATTTCGGGAGCGCCGCGCGGTGGGGCCGTCTCGGACCATCGGCATAACTGCACAATACCGAGGCAGCTGTACTCTAGGTTAGGCTGGCCGACAGTGGGCGTACACCACGATTGGTTCGAGACGGTCCGGGTAACCGGCAGATGCGAAGGCGGTGAGCGGCATGCCGAATTCGGGCGGCGAGAACGGCCAAGGTTCGAAGTGGATGCCGGCCTTGGCGGTGATCTCGTAGGCGATTTCGACCTCGGTGTCGTCGCCTCGTATCGCGCAGACGGAGGCACGATGCCAGCCTAAGTGCTCAAAGCCGAAGTGGAAGGCCACGGTATCGCAGAAGCGGGTAAGGCAGTCGGCCCAGGCGAAAGCGGCGGCCGGATAGGGGCAACGCTGCGTGCGCTGCTCGATCTTGGCGGTCAGACGATCGAGTAGCGCCTGGGTAGCGTGATCCGCTGGCGAGCCGATCAGGCGGCGTAGATGGCGTTTGGCGACGATGTCGACAGCGTCTCTCGAGTAGTCGATCGCCACCCCGTGTTGGGCTATGGCCAGCCATTCGGCGTGGTCGGTCGCACCCAATGGATGATTGTCGAGCAGGCCGTAATGCCAATCGTGCAGGGTGACGCCTTCGGCGAAATCAGCGAAATCGATGGCCGGGCGATCGAACCGGTCGTTGCCCCAGTGCCAGGCCAGCATACCGGCCAGGCGGGAATGCTCGAACTGCGGCAGGATACGTTCGCGACAACAGGATTTGAACATCGCCAGCTCCGAGCCCGGATCTGCTCTGTGTACGATAAAACGATCGCTGAGTGATCGAAACCGCGCTAGCCGGCTGGCGCATCGGCGGGCTTTAGTCCGCGGCATGCCCAGTGATTGCCAGACGTACGCCGAGCGCCACGAATAGGGCGCCGACACTGCGTTGCATGACACTGCGGATCCGGTGCGTGAACGAAAGCCGGGCCAGGCTGACCACGGATAGCGCGGCCAGGCAATTGACCGCGGTTCCGGTGATATTAAAGGTTAGGCCAAGAACCGCGAACGCCAGCGCCTGGTCCGGCGCGCCCGGCACAATAAACTGGGGAAGAAAGGCCACGAAAAACAACGTGATCTTGGGATTGAGCAGGTTGATCAGTGCCCCGTCTCGAAAGACCTTGAAGCGTCCGGGGGTCGATTCGGGCAATAGGGCCGGACCGATTGGACCACGTGCTTGTGGTCGGGCGAATAGCAGTCGCAGCCCTAAGTACGCCAAATAAGCTGCTCCCAGATATTTGACGACGGAAAACGCCCAAGCGGAGGCCGCCAACATCGCCGACAGACCCACCACCGCCAGCGCGATATGAACCAGCGTACCCGTGAAAACCCCCAAAGCGCTCACGATGCCGCGGCCGTGACCATAACGTGCTGCATTCGTCATGACGTATAGCATGTCGGCGCCGGGGGTAATGTTGAGTAACAGGCCGGCCGCCGTGAACAGCAGGTATTCGTGAAGTCCAGGCATTATTCAAACGACAACGGATCGGTCGGGAAACACCCTAAGGCGTGTTGAGATTTCATGCGAGTCCACGCCACGGACTGTTGGGCCGCAACCCGAGGCGCTGCGAGTACCGCGTAGTGGCGCGACGTCAGCCAGCGGCAACACTGCATTGCAGCCAACAGCCGTTGTTTCGAAGAAGTGCGCCCTAAATGGGATTGGGCCGCGTTACGCGCCTTGACCGTGGCACGCCCAGAACCGATAGCTCGCGCCTTGCCGGCTACGATTTGGGGCAGCAGGGCGGCGCACGGACGACCCCGCAACAAGCCCAGGGAGTTGCTCGGAGGCAACGGGCGTGCGGGGCTGAGTTACCCGTATGAGCCAGGGCCAGCCCGAGCCAAGCCGCCAACCGGCCGAGAGTATCGGGAGCCTATAGGGAGTCAACCACTCACTGCACGGGAATAGGCACACGCCGACCGCGGCATGACCGATGTTGGGAGAGAGAAACTCTAGACAAAAGTTCAGCGCGCGTTCATTTTTTAGCGTTTTTTTTTCGTTAGAAAACGCTTTTGAAACAGACTTTGGCAAGATTCAGCTCAAAAGATTTCAGCGTTCCCATTCAGGAATCGGCCGATATCATTTATCGCGTGCCATCCGGGAAAACCCCTGCCTATGAAGGCACATGGTGTGTTGGCTTCGGACCGGCCGGTGGTCTGCTGTAAGGTCTGCAGTTCTCGAACTGAACAAGCCAAAGAACACACTGACTTAAAAGTCCTTGATTGCCTAACAAACGGCTATAGAGTCAGCCTCGACGTTTATATAGGCATAAGCCGTGTTGAGGTTTTGTAACGAAAATTTTGGGGCTGCGTTAGTACCGTCCCGGAATGTGTTGTAGCGCATACCGCTACAGCGTCGCGCCGTGGCGAGGCCATGTCATTGGTTTTGACCGGCCACTCCCGACCGATCGGGTAGCCGCCTGCAGGGCCGCGACTTCGCAGCAATTGTCGATACGGCTGAACGTGCTTAACCGTGTGCCCGGCTTTTCCGAGCCCGATTGAGGGTGTTTGCCCGTGAAGTTGACCAACGAACCCGTTCTCGATCTCGAGTTGCTCAAGCAGGCTGTTATGGATTCGCGCGACGGCATCACCATCGCCGATGCACGCGTACCGGACATGCCGCTGATCTTCGTCAATCCGGCATTCGAGAGAATGACCGGTTATGGCGCCGCCGACGTGCTAGGGCGCAATTGCCGGTTTCTTCGGGCCGATAATATGCCGACCCGCCAGCGTACCCGGCTTCGGGATGCATTGAGCCGTGGCGAGGGCTTTCTGGAAGTATTGCCGAATCGCAAACGCAGCGGCGAACTGTTCTGGAACGAGCTGAGCCTGTCGCCGATCCACGATGCTGAGGGTGAAGTGACCCATTTCATTGGTTTCCAGAAAGACGTGACCGACCGGGTCTCTCTGGACCGGCAACTCAAGGAACGTAACGAAGATCTCGAAGCCACGCGGGCCTCGTTGGAAGAATTGGTCACGCTTGATGCGCTCACCCACGTCTACAACCGCCGTCATTTCGATACCCGCATCGATACACTGTGGAAGATCTCGGCCCGGTCGAGCGAGCCGATCGCCTTGTTTTTCATCGATATCGACGACTTCAAGGCTTATAATGATCATTTCGGGCATCTGATAGGTGATCAGGCCTTGATCAGCGTGGCCCGAACGCTGGCAGACAGTTTCAAGCGGGGGTCGGATTTTCTGGCGCGCTACGGCGGCGAGGAGTTCGTGGTCGTCGCCTGTGGCATGACGCAACAGGAAGCCGCCAATTTCGCCCAGGAGCTATGTGCGCTTATACGCGCTCTGGATATCGAAAATCCAAAGGCCGAAGGCCAGCGGCTGACTATTAGCGTCGGCTATGCGGTACTCGTGCCCGGGCCCGATACCCGCCCCAGCGAGGGGCTTGCACTGGCAGATCAGGCTTTGTTCCAAGCCAAGCACGATGGCCGAGACCGGGCCGTTGGGGCATCCGATCGCTTGGTCGGGGAATCCGGCATGCCCGTGTCCTACCATCGGCACTAAGTCGCTGAACGGTCGATTTTAAGGCAGTTGGCTCAACTTTCTGCCGCGGCGGCAGGCCACGGGCTGGCGTCCCTGCGAACAGCCTGCCGATCGAGCGAGGCCGTGGTGTTGGGCGGGCCCGCCTAGACCTTCGAAATAACCGGCATTGCTGGCGCAGGAGCCAGTATGGCAACGCCGCCAGGCCGCCCCATGGTGGATGCTGACGGCACGGCTGCCGCGAAGCATGCGTGCAGAGCGGGTCATGAGGTCATCCCTCGTGGTCGCTCGCCGGCATGGTGCGATGAGGCCCTGTTTGTGCGGCCTCATTCGGCAATTTCTTGGTTGTTTTCAGCCGCTGCGTAACGCGCTATTCGTACGACACATCAATAGCAGGCGTTAGTGGATGGTGATGACTCGGCAAGGTGCAACGTGCATGACCTTGTGCGATACGCTGCCAACCGCGAGCGCCTGGAGGTTGCTCAGGCCACGGCTGCCCATCACGATCACCTCGACCGCGTTTTTCTCGGCTTCCGATACGATCGCCCGGGCGGGCTGCCCCCAGCTTACGATGAACTCGGGATGTGCCTTGGGGTTATCGAGTTTGGCCCAAGCCTGTTCGAGTTCCTCTCGCACGACTTTTTCTAGGCCTTCTCGGTCGGGCTCCATCGGCGATACACCGACCGCCAGCCGCCCCAGTTCGTCTCCGGCGGGTAGCAGTTCGGTGACGCCGAGCAGATAGATGGTGGCCTCCGAGTCGTTACCGAGATAATTGGCCAGTCGAAGGGCTTCCTCGGCAAAGCTCGAGCCGTCGAAGGGCACCAGAATAGACTGATACATAGGGCTTTCCTGTGGTGGGGCTGCCGAGCCGGAGCGGCCGATCCAGCAACCCGGGACGCGGTCACATGGTGTTTGCTTTAGCCACGATGGGTAACTCTTCAGTCGAAGTTTTGCAGCCTCGCCAAGCGTAAGACTTGATCTGGCGCAAAAAGACGCCGGCGAAAGCATGGTGGTGTCATGCCGCCAGCATGGCGGGTGCCCTGTCTTGAACGGTCGACCACTGTAGATCAGGTCTCGAACGCCGTCAGGCATGGTTTTGGCTTGACGCCTTGGTGTGCTGGTTATATAAAACACCAAGTCACAAGGGAGGCAATATGAGGGCAAGGAATCTGGCGGTGGCGTTTGTAGTGGGGGGCATGGTCTGGATCGGAGGCGCTTCGGGGGCGTGGGCGGATACACAGACCAGCCGTCGCATCGAGCGCGCGATTCCACTCGAGACCGGTCAGACATTGCGCGTCGACAACCTGCTCGGACAGGTGCAGGTGCGTCCGGCCGATGGCCATCCGGGGGTAACCGCGATCGTGCATGCAAGCGCCGATCAGTCCACGCAGGCCGAGCAGCTCGCCGACTCGGTTCGGCTGGCGCTCACTGGCAGTTCGAGTCAGCCTCATCTAGCGGTCGTCTATCCGCTATCGCAGTACCGGGTCTATCGCTATACCGGGCCGATGAACGACTCGACACACGATGAGCACGGCTCGCTCGTTAACGGGGTAGCCACGTTCTTGAAGGTATTTTGGGGGGGTGGCAATACGCATATCCGCTACGATGGACAGCCCGTGGATATCGTCACCGGGGATTCGCATAAAGGCGTGTCGCTGGCGGTCAATCTCGTCATACGCCTGCCTGAAAATGCCGTGCTCGATCTCGATAACCAGGTGGGCCTGGTGAGCGTCGAAGACGTGGTAGGCGATACCCGGGTCGCGGTCGAGCGGGGCAGCATCGCGACGGTCCGAACCCGTGGTCCGCTGCGGGCTACGACCGGCAGCGGCGTTATCACGATCGCGGATCAGCAGGGTGATACGGTGCTCAAAAGCGGGTCCGGCTCGATTCGGGTCCGGAATCTCGTCGGCTCGATTCGAACCCGCCAAGGCTCTGGAGATTTTACCGGGCGACAGCTACAGGGCGCTCTGCATGGCCGGGCCGGTTCGGGCGATTTCGAGCTACAGGATGTGCAGGGCACGCTGGATATACGCACCGGCTCCGGCGATATCACCGGGCGTGAGTTGCATCAGATCGGCTCGCTACGACTCACCAGCGGGTCCGGCGATACGACGTTGTCAGGGGATTTATCCGAGGTACAGACGTTGTCGGTGAAATCCGGATCGGGCGATATCGAGCTTGCGACGTCCCGGGCACCTTCGATGCACGTAACGGCGAAAACTTCCAGCGGCGATATCGATGCGAACTGGCCCGGCGACCGGAATCGGCAGTCCCATAGGGGCTATTTTTCCGCGGTCTACGGCAGTGGCAGCCATGCCGGCGATATCGCTACGGGCAGCGGCGATATCGCCCTGACTATCCACTAGATCGCCTCGTTGCAGTAACAGATGCGTTTTGGGCAGCGCGCCGCGCCGCAGGCCCTGTACCCCCCGGGAGGGGGCCTGCGGCCGGTCGATGCGGGATTACATGCCGTGCTTGATGCCGCGGTTGATCAGCCACCAATTGGCCGGGTAGGCCGTGGCAAAGCCAATCACCATGGCAATTTGCATCATGAACCAGAACACCGCCGAACCGGCATGCGGCTCCTGGGGCAGCAAGACCAGCGAAGCCAGTGCCATCCAGCCGTACATGCCGATCTGGAAAGACAGCAACGATAGCGTATCGGCCTTGACCGCCTGAACCAGTGCCTTGAGCGGGTTGCTTTCGCCCATGCTCATGGCCGGCAGGAACTGGAACAGGATGCCGAATAGATAGGCGGCGACGAATTCGGCGGCGAAGTGGCCGAGCAGAACCGAGCCGGCGACCGTAAACCCGGTCAGCGCGACGATCGGAATCGCGACCGAATCGCCCAGCGTGCAGCCGCCCCCACAATGGGTGACGCCGACGAATACACTCTGCCATTTGGGTTTAGGCGCATGATGATGGCCGCAGCCGCCGCTATCGTCGCCGTGATCATGTGGCTGGCCGCTGTGTGCGCTATGGTCCGGCATGCCGTCGGGCTGGCCCATGACCTTATAAATCCACCATCCGACGACCGGGAAATAGAGCCCAGTGATCGGCCAAGTGACGTTCATCACACTCATGTGTTGCGGCTGTCGGTAGATGTCGGCAGCAATCGCTAAAGCCGTGAGAATACCGAGTGCGATAACGATCCAGGAAAGCGTGGTCAGCGTCATAAGTCTTTCATCCTTAGTTACATACGCAGGGTGTCGCCAGGCCCGATCGATATGTGTCGGGTCTCGATCATCGTTTGACGACGCCAGCGCATCGGCCTAGTCTGTGTGGCGAAGGGTACCCCACCCCCCTAGGGGTGGATCAAGGCAAGGAGAGAGCAATGACAAAACTCAAGATCGAAGGCATGAATTGCCAGCATTGCGTCAGCGCCGTTAACGAGGCCCTGGCGGAAGTCAACGGTGTCGAACAGGTTGTAAACGTCGATCTGGATTCCGGAATCGCCGAGATCGAAGGCGATGCCGATACCCAGGCGCTGGTGGCTGCGGTTCGCGAAGAAGGCTACGAAGCCACAATGGCCTGATGGCAGACCAATCCAAGCAATCCTGCGATCACCTGGCGATCGACGCCGACGTGCGCGACGATGTTCGCGCGCGTCTGCGTTCGATCCGTGGCCATGTAGATGGCGTGCTGCGCATGCTCGAACGCGACGATGTCTACTGCGTCGATGCGCTCAAACAGATCAAGGCCATCAACGGTGCCTTATCCAAGACCGGCGATCAGATTCTGCGCGGTCATCTCAAGCATCACGTGGTGACCGCCCACGAGCGCGGCGATGAAGACGCGATCGTCGCCGAACTGATGGACGTTCTGAAGTACCGCTGAAGCCGACACGGCCCAGCGCGTCCGGCGCGAGCGCGATAATGGAGAGCCCACCATGACGGACGATTCTCTAAAAACAGTCGATTTCCGCATCGATGGCATGACGTGCGGAGCCTGCGTATCGCGGGTCGAAAAAAAACTTCGTAAGGTCGAAGGCGTCGCCGAGGCCTCGGTCAACTTGGCCACTGAACGCGCGCAGGTCTCGTTGGATACGCGCCAGAACGATGTGTCGGCGCTGTTCGAGGCCGTGGAAAATGCCGGCTATGCGCCGCAGGCCGAGGAGATCGAGTTCCGCGTGGACGGCATGACCTGCGGCGCCTGTGTCTCGCGGGTCGAGAAAAAACTCTCGCGCGTGGACGGCGTGATCGAGGCCACTGTCAACCTGACCACCGAGCGGGCCCGGGTACGTTATCTGGCCGGCGCGACCGATCGCGAAACGCTGTTTGCATGCGTGGAAAAAGCCGGCTACACGCCGGTAGCGTTGGATGAACCCGCGGCCGCTGAGCCATCCGACGAGCCATCCGAGGCCGAGCGGCTGAAAAAAGACTTGTGGGTGGCTGCGGCTTTCACTATTCCTCTGTTCATTGTAGCCATGGGGCATATGCTGCCCGGCGTTGGATCGGCGATGGATGCGGTATTGCCAGCCAAGGCCTGGAAAATCGTCGAATTGGTGTTGGCTACGCCAGTCCAGTTCTATGCGGGCTGGCGTTTTTATACCCAGGGCTGGGCCGAGTTGAAACATGCTGCGCCAGGCATGAACAGCCTGGTGATGATCGGCTCCAATGCGGCGTATTTCTATTCCCTAATCGCACTGCTCGCCCCGGGGATCTTTCCGGCCGGTTCGGCGCATACCTATTTCGATGCTGCGGGCATGATCGTGACCTTGATCCTGCTCGGGCGCTATCTCGAAGCCCTGGCTCGCGGCCGGACCTCGCAGGCCGTGCAAGGCTTGATGAAGCTTCAATCCAAGACCGCGCGAGTCAAGCGCGACGGCGACTGGCAGGAAGTCGATGTTGGCGAAGTGACGGTCGACGACATGGTGGCCGTGCGCCCAGGCGAGCGAGTGCCGGTCGACGGCACGGTTATCGCCGGCCACAGCTATGTCGATGAATCGATGATCTCCGGCGAGCCGGTGCCGGTTGAGAAAAACGCCGAGGCCGAAGTCGTCGGTGGCACGGTCAACGGCAACGGCACGCTCGAAATCCGGGCCACCAGTGTCGGCGGCGATACGGTGCTGGCCCAGATCATTCGGATGGTTGAAGATGCCCAGGCCGAAAAACCGGCGATCCAGGCGGTAGCGGATAAGATCGCCGGGGTGTTTGTGCCGATCGTGATGGTAGTCTCGGCGGCGACCTTCGCCGGCTGGCTGGTGTTCGGACCGAGCCCGGCACTGGCATTGGCATTCGTAGCGGCGGTATCGGTGCTGCTGATCGCCTGCCCCTGTGCAATGGGGCTGGCCACGCCGACTGCGATTATGGTCGGCACCGGGCGCGGCGCGGCGCTCGGCGTCTTGTTTCGACGCGGCACCGCGATCGAGCAGTTGTCCCATGTCGATACCGTGGTGCTCGACAAGACCGGCACGTTGACCGAAGGCGCCCCGGCGTTGACCGATCTGGAAACGGTCGATGCCTTCGAGCGCGACGAGGTACTGCGTCTGGTGGCGGCGGTCGAGGCCACCAGTGAGCACCCGGTCGGCCAGGCGATCGTCACCGCCGCTCACGACGAAGGGCTGTCGCTCGATGACGCCGAGCAATTTGCCGCCCATACCGGCTACGGCGTCGAGGCCCGCGTGGCCGGGCGGCATGTTCAGGTTGGGGCGTCGCGCTATATGGACAGTCTCGGTATCGACCGCGATCGGTTCGCCGAGCGCGCCGAGCAGATGGCCGCGAGCGCCAAGACGCCGTTGTATGCCGCCATCGATGGCCAGCTGGCGGCCTTGATCGCGGTCGCCGACCCGGCCCGGGCCGAAGCGGCAGATATGGTGGCTACCTTGCACGATATGGGCTTGGAAGTCGCTATGTTGACCGGCGATACCCCGGCGACCGCGCATGCGATCGCCGACGAACTCGGCATTGATCGTGTGGTGGCTGGGGTGCTGCCGGATGCCAAGGCTGAGGAGATCAAGCGGCTGCAGGGCGATGACCAGGCCGTGGCCTTCGTTGGCGATGGCATCAACGATGCCCCGGCGCTGACCCAGGCCGATGTCGGCATGGCCGTCGGCTCGGGCACCGATATCGCGATCGAGGCCGGCGACGTAGTGTTGATGCGGGCCGACCTGGCCGGCGTGGTCAATGCGATCGCCTTGTCGCGGCAGACCATGCGCACCATTCGCATGAACTTTATCTGGGCGTATGGCTACAACGTGCTGTTGATTCCGCTGGCCGCCGGTGTGCTCCATCCATTGACCGGCTGGCTGCTCAATCCGGCGGTGGCCGCCGGGGCGATGAGTATTTCCAGTATCTTCGTTTTGACCAATTCGCTGCGGCTCAAGCGCTTCGAGCCGGCCATGGCCCCGGCGGCTGCGTCCACGACGAGCCATGCTTCGGGCCGGTCCGGCCACAACCCGCCGGGTTCGATGGCCGACGCGGCATAGTCTGGCCGGACCGGCCGGGCGAGGGCGGCGCAATCGGCTGTTGAGCTCGCCCAGCCTGGCGTCGTCTTGGAGTGGCATCGCCGGTCCGGCGCTCGGTCGCCTCCGACTTATTTCGGGTAGACGCTCGATCCCCAGCTGTCTAGAAGGGTAATGCGGGTAACGCTTCGAGCCTTGAAGCGTTAGCGCTGGCGCAACTATTGCGTGACGCCGAATGCATGCTTTGGGGCATGCAGGCACGACTTCGTGCCAAGACTATTCAGGGAATTGGGGATATCAGGATGACTAGCAGAAAAACGGCGCTGGCCGGTGCCGCGCTCGGACTGGCCTGTGCGTTCGGCACAGCCCAGGCTGGCGATGAACAGGCCGCCATGGTCGGAAGCATGGCGGCCGACCAGGACATGACCGCGACCATCGTGTTCAAGCTGCGCCACCAAAAGCAGCTCGAACGGTATATCCAGCGTACGATCAGCCCGGGGCCGCACTACCACGATTTTCTGAGCGTGGCGGAATTCGCACGTCACTATGCACCGCCGCGCGGTCAGCTCAAGCAAGTCGCTCGTTATCTGAACGGCTCGGGCTTGCGCATCGACAAACTGTTCGGCGATAACCTGGCGATGACGGTCTCCGGGCCGTCCGCAGCCTTCGAACGCGCGTTTTCGGTGCAGATGCACGATTACCGCAAGATCGGCCACAACCGGCATATGCGTCGCGCCTTCCACCGGCCGGACCATGCGCCGCGCATGCCGAAGCTATTGCGCAGCAACGGGGTGCTGACGGTCGTCGGGCTGAGCAATCAGTATCAATATCAATCGCTGCATACCGCTCGACCTGCGACCAGTGTCGAGGCGGATCTGACGGCGCGCTCGCCGAGTACGGCCGTCGCTACCCACGATCCGGGTAATTTTACCGTGGGCGACGTGGCCGAAATCTATGATGTGAATCCGCTCTACGGCACCGGGATCAACGGCAACGGGCAAACCGTCGGGATCGCGACCTATGCCGACTTCCTGCCTACCGACGTGGAAACCTATTGGAACACGGTCGGGCTGGCGACCAAGCCGGATCGTATTACCCAGATACATGTCGACGGCGGCGGCGAGTATGGCGCAGAGGCCGGCACCGGCGAGACCAATCTCGATGTCGAACAGGCCGGCGGGCTGGCACCGTTTGCCGATATCGTGGTCTACGACGCGCCGAACTCCGATGCCGGCGGCATCCATATGTTCTATCGGGTGGTTTCTGACAACCGCGTCGATACCTTGTCATACAGCTGGGGGCTGCCCGAAATCTTCTATACCCCGGAACTCAACGGCGGCGTGGACTATCGGGATACCTTGCGCGCCCTCAACCAGGCGTTCATGGAAGCCGCGGCCCAGGGCATCAGCCTGTATGCGGCCTCCGGCGATTCCGGGGCCTACGATACCGATCGACAGCTGCCGGCGCCGGACTACTCCAAGACCCTGTCAGTCGACTCGCCCGCATCCTCGCCGTATATGACGGCCGCCGGCGGTACGACCCGCCCGCTGCAGCTGACCGGCAGCTGCCCGGACGGGGATTCGGCGACCTACGATATCGAGGTGTCCGAGCCCCGCGCCTGGGCCTACGATTATCTGACCGATTTCTATGCCCATTGCTACGGGCTGGATCCGGTAGCGGCCGGTATCTTTGCCGGGGGCGCTGGCGGCGGGGTGAGCGTGTTCTGGCCGCGCCCGGCTTACCAGCAGGGTGTGGCGGGTATGCAGAACAGCCAGCCCGGCCAGATCCTGATCGATCGCACAGCGACGCCGGCCGAAGACATTCTGCAGCTCAAGTCGGGTTTTGCCGGGCGGAATTTGCCTGATATATCGATGAACGCAGACCCGTACTCGGGCTATATCGTCTATTCCACCGTAGACGGTGGTCTGATCAGTGGTTATGGCGGCACCAGCTTCGTGGCACCGCAGCTCAACGGCATTACGGCTCTTCTGGCCCAGAGCGCGGGATCTCGCCTCGGCTTCGTCAACCCGCAGCTGTACCGTCTGCAGGCTCGCAACGGCTATGGCAGCGGGGCGCCGCTCAATGACATCACCCACGGCGATAACTGGTTCTGGTCGGCGGCCGAGGGCTATGAGCCGGCGACCGGCCTCGGTACGCCCGACGTCGCAGCCTGGGCCGATGCACTGGAACAGGCGACGGCAGGCGATCGCGATCGTGGCCCGCACGGGCATGCCGGCAAGAGCTGGTATGGCAGCGATGGCCAAAGCCGCGGTCGCGGCCATAGCTGATTACGACAGGGCCGTTTCCCGGATCGGGAAATGGCCCGTCCCCGCGCGGGTCGCCGTATCTCGTAGCAGGGATGAGCGGCCGTTAGCGCGGTGTACGCAGCCGTGGAGGGTCATACCGACTGAGCGATGACTCGAACGCGGTCTGCCCGGCAAGCGATATAGGGCCCTGCGATAACTCGCTGCAGCCGGCGGTGCTCGCCGGGGCAGCGGTCGGGCTGTTATGGCGTCTGGTAGACGAAATGCACGTTTTCCAGAATACGCCCCTGGCTGTCTTTGACCACCACTCGCCAGTCCCCGGTCATATCGAGGGTCAGCCGCTGGGCGGAATAGGTTCGCCAGAAACTGCTGCCGATCTGCAGCGTGACCCGAGACATGAGCCGACCTTCGTGCCACCACAGATGGGTGATGGTTTTGCCGGCCATGCCCTTGAGCTGGGTGAAATAGTAAAGATAGCGACGAGGATTGTTGTCGCTATGGACGATGCCGGACAGCCGGTCGACCGGTTCCTTATTCTCGATGCCGCTGGTCAGCTGGGCCCGTACGATGTGTCCCGAAGCCGCAGAGGGCGAGGACAGCTCGGCCGTCGATGAGGTCTTGGCGGTGGTGGTCGTAGCTGTATCGTTGTCGGCCGCCGGTTCGTGTTGTTCGGCTGGGCGTGTCTTATCGGCCTGGGCCGTCTGGTCACCGGTCTCCGGCTTGGGTTCGGTTTCGGCCGAGGGCGATGCGGTGGTTTCTGCGCGCTCAGCCGTCATCGCATCATCTGCCGACTGGCTCGACTGGCTCGACTGGCTCGACTGGCTCGACTGGCTCGACTGGCTCGACTGGCTCGACTGGCCTGGCTTGGCCGAGGCTTGAGTCTGCGCTGAAGACTGTTGTGCAGGGGCGTTGGTCGCGTTGTCACGATTGGTGACCGCCGGCGCTGCCCCCGTCGTTTCGTCCTGCGGCTGACTCGACGCGCTCGATGCGCTGGCCTGTTCCGGGGCCGGTTCGTCTTCGGGCAATCGGTCCACGGCGATCCACCCGACCGCTGCGATGGCCAGCCATAGCAGTGCCGGCAGGCCATAGCTACGGACGAAGCCGGGGCGAGCACTATCGGATGGGCGTTTAGACATGGAGCACCACCGAGTCGAGCGGGCACATGAGGATAGGCAGCGGCTTGGTCGAGGGGAGCGACTTCAAGACGATAACGCGATCTAGCTTCTGTGCATGGGTGTACAACGACCAGCCGAAGACACCAAGGCGACCTTGGGCCAACACCGACCGATACCGGGCCGGGCCGTATCTAAGGCAGTGTATTTGAATCGATCACAGCGTAACGAACAATCGGCCGACAGACTGAACCGTGCCGGCCAAGCCATGGCCCTATTGCCAGGCGCGAGAGTATAGGCCGGCGACAATTGCGCGTCGCTGAACGGTGGAGGTCGAGGTATAGACCGGGTCGCTGTCGATCAGCGCAATCGATGAGCCACGAGCACTCACGTTACGGCGTGCCGATCTCGGCCGGCCCTCGATACGCCTGCCCGGCCGAGAGCGTTTGTTTAACCTGGCGAAAACCGATAGACCGTGGTCTGGGTATATTTCTCCCCGGCCGCGAGACGGGTCGAAGGAAAACCAGGCTGGTTCGGTGAATCGGGGGCGTGTTGGGCTTCGAGGGTGAAAGCCGCATGCCGATCGTAGGCCTGCCCATCCTTGCCGCTCACCGAACCGTCGAGCCCATTGCTGGTAAAAAACTGGACGCCCGGTTCGGTGGAATACATCTCCAGGCTACGTCCGGAGGCTGGATCGATTACTCGCACGGCCAACTTAGAGAGATCGCCTTCGGTGTTCAGTATCCAGTTGTGGTCGTAGCCGCCGAGCTCGGCCAAAGACTCGGCCTCGATATCGGCACCGATCGCTTTGGGATGCGTGAAATCCAAGGCGCTACCGGCAACCTGGGTTTGTTCGCCGGTCGGCAGCAGGGCCTTATCGACGGCGGTGATTCGATCGGCGTTAATGAAGGCGATCTGATCGTGAATCGATCCCGAACCGGCGCCAGCCAGATTGAAAAAGACATGGTTGGTCAGATTGACCACCGTATCGGCGTCGGCGATCGCCGAGTAGTGCAGGCGCAGGTTGTTGGCCTCGTCGAGGGTATAGCGCAGGGTGACCGCGAGCGTGCCCGGGAAACCCATATCGCCATCTGGCGAAACGTGGGTCAGTTCGACGCCGACTTCGTGGGAAGTCTCGATCGGGCAGGCCGCCCAGTTATGGCGGTCGAAGCCGCGCTGGCCGCCGTGCAGCGTATTCGGCCCTTCGTTGGTCGATAGCCGATGCGTCTGGCTATCGAGTTCGAAAGTGCCGCCGCCGATCCGGTTGCCGTAGCGGCCGATGGTGGCCCCGAAGTAGCTCTGGCCGGCTGTCTCATAATCGGCGACGCGTTCGAAGCCGAGCGCCACGTCGTCCACACGGCCGTTCTTATCCGGCACCTGGACGGCATGGATACGTGCGCCGTAGGTCAGAATATCGACGACCATGCCGCGCCGGTTGGTCAGGCGATAACGGTCGACGCGTTCGCCGTCGGTAGTGTGGCCGAATACATGGCAGCCGACCGACAGACAGGGAGACAACGATTCAGACATGACAGGCCTCGGGGAGCAGACAGGGCGATAGGTGTATGCGCACGGGATGTGCTCGTCTATTCGTTGAAGTCTTCGACCGTGCGGCGCTCGCCCAGCATGAAGGCATCGGCCACATGCTGAAAAGCGCGCACGTCGACGTCGCAGATGCGCTTTTCGATCAACGCCGCGAAGCGGGCATAAACACCGGCGTATTCGGCCTTGTCTTCGTCGATCTGCGGTTGCCCGTCGATGGCCATCGCGGCGCCGCCCTGGGTGAGTTCCAGGCGGCCGGCGTCGGTGTCGACGCAGATGCGCCAGCAGGGTTGCTCGGTATGACGAAAATCGAAGACCGCTTCGATCGGCACGCCGTCGGCCTGCTGGAATGACAGCTCGGCAGCGATGGGCATGGCCCGGTTACCGGGAATATCCAGCCGGGCCCGGCGCAGTGCGAATGGCCGCTCGAGTATGTGGGTGAGAATCGATAGGGCATTGATGCCCGGATCGAATACGCCGAGCCCGCCTGGGGTCCAGATCCAGCCCTGACCGGGATGAAAGACCTTGACGTCTTCGCGCCATTCGACCGTGACCGCCTGGATATCGCGGCCGGCCAGCCATTCCCGGGCCGGCTCGATGGCCGGGGCATGGCGGGAATGCCAGCTGGCATAGAGCGTTACGCCAGCCTGGCCGGCGCGGGCCTGGAGGTCGGCCACTTCCGACAAGGTGATGCCCGGCGGCTTTTCCAGCAGTACATGCAGACCGGCGGCGAGCGCCTGGCAGGCCATGGCGAAGCGATGCTGGGGCGGCACACAGAGCGCGACCGCGTCGATGCCGAGATCTGCATCGAGTAGTTCGTCGAGATCGGCGAACTGTGCCGGGTTGGCCGTCGGGTCGGTCGCGAGCCGCGGATCGGCTGCCGCGACCAGTTCGAAGTCATCATTCGCGCCGATGGCGGGCTGATGCTGGTCGGTGGCGATCTTGCCGAAACCGACGAGTGCCAAACGAATCGTCATGATGTTGTCCTATGGCCTGCTGATATTCCATGCAAGTCCGTGCCAAACGCCTGCAAAAAACGTGTACGAACATGATGCCGTTGTGCTAGGTGCGGGCGCTGCCACGCTGGGCTGTCGTCGTGCTTGCGTTCGTCGGCGCTCGTGCCGTCGCGCTGGGCGCCTATGACAATCGACCATCGGCGTTCTGCGCTACGGCCAGTCTGGGCTCGAGCGCTCAAGCAGCACCGCGCATCGTTTGAGCACAGCCATTTGCGGTGCCGGTCGAGCATGCCCGTGAAACCGAGCACGGGTAATCCCGTGGCCCGCCCTGCATCAGGCGTTTGCGGGCGCAGCCTTGAACGCTGGGGCCGGGCGCCCCGGCGTATCGACCTGCATCGAAAACAGCGAGCCGGAATCCGGCCACTGGGCGATCGTGTCTTCGTCCATCCCTTCGCGGGCCGTGGTGACGAACAAGGTGCGCCCATCGGTGCCGCCAAAGGCAGGCATGGTCGGTTGCAGCGCACTCATCGGATGATGGGAGACCAGCGTGCCAGCGGGATCGAAGCGAGCTACCGCCGCACCGCCGAACAGGGCGGTCCAGTAATAGCCCTCGGCATCCACGGCTGCGCCGTCCGGATAACCTTCGATATCGAGCCGATTGAGATCGACCCAGGTCTCGCCGGCGCCAAGTTTGCCAGTATCGGCATCGAAAGGATGGCGACGAATGATCCGGGTCGGCGTATCGGTGTGATACATCCAGCGCCCGTCGGGACTGAACGCCAGCCCGTTGGTGATCGTCATATCGGACAGCCGCGGGCTCAGCGTCTGGCCGTCGTAGCAGTATAGTGAGGCATCGGCGGCCGACTGGGCCTCGTTCATCGTGCCGATCCAGAATCGGCCTGCCGGGTCCGTGCCACCGTCGTTGAAGCGATGGTCATGGGTGTCCTCCGGGGCCTCGACCAGCTGCTGTTGCTTGTGCCCGGTGTCGTCCAGCAGCCAGATGCCAGAGCGCATCGCAGCCAGCAGCCCGCCGTCGGTTCGACGTACCACGCAGGTGATCGCCTCGCCCTGATCGACGGTCGTATGGTGACCACTGTCGGGGGCCAGTCGATGCAACTGGCCGCCGATAATATCGACCCAGTAGAGCGCCTGATTTTCTGGATCCCAGTGCAAGCCCTCGCCCAGAGTCATGCTCAGGCGCAGATGGGGCGTCAGCGTTTCGCTCATTCGGTGTCCTTATTCAGCCGTTGTCGCAGGGCGACCGTACTGGCTTGGATGACGTCGTCAAAATCGGTATCGATATCGATGCGTACCGCTTCGTCGTCGGTCGGCGGTTCGAGTGTTTCGAACTGTGACTGCAGCATGTCGGCCGAGAAGAAGTGCTCGCGTTGACGCATGCGACCGAGAATGACGTCGAAGCCGCCGTCCAGATACAAAAAGATCAGATCGGGATCACCCAGGCGCAGCTGGTCGCGGTAATCCCGTTTGAGGGCCGAACAGCCCAGTAGCAGTGACTCGCCCCGTCGACGATAATCGGCGATCAAGTCGGTCAATATCGTCAGCCAGCCGGCGCGATCGTCGTCGTCCAGTGGCTCACCGGTCGACATCTTATCGATATTGGCCTGGGGGTGATAGCGATCGCCATCCAGGTACTCGATATCGAGTGCCGCCCCGACGGCCTCGCCGATGCTCGATTTGCCACTGCCCGAAACACCCATGACGACGATACGCCGGTCTTGCTTTTGAGCTTTGGGGCCAAGGGCTTGCGAATCAGTCATGGGCAGGAGTCCGGTCGGAGGTATGTCTAGAGCAGCAGAGCATTCTTCCAAAGGCCCCGGCCGGCGGCAAGCCGGCCCGGCCCCGAAAGTGGCAACGACCGGCCTGAGGCCTGGACCTAGGCGCGTGCTTCCTTGGCGACGTTGCGATATTCGTTGACCACGATATCGGTCAGCTCCTGTACCGATGTATCGTTGGTCGCCTTGTCGAAGGTGATGCGGCCGTTCTGCAACAGATTGATTCGATCGCAGACATCAAAGATATGGCCGTAGTTATGGGCGATGATGATGATCGACACTTCGCCCTGGGCACGCAGGCGATTGATGACGTCGAGAATCATCGCCCCTTCCTTGGCGCCCATGGCTGCAGTCGGCTCGTCGAGCAGCAGTAGTCGGGCATTGGAGTAGACCGAGCGGGCTACGGCCACTGCCTGCCGCTGGCCGCCGGACAACTGGCCGATCGGCACATCCACGGACGGAATATTGACCCCGATATCGGTCAGGCACTTGCGGGCCTTTTCCTTCATCGGCCGATTGTTGAGGATCGCCAGCGGTCCGCCGATCAACGATTCCCGCTGTAGGAACATGTTGTGGTAGACGTTGAGCTGGGGGATCAGGGCCAGATCCTGATGTACGCAGTCGATGCCCAGCGAACGGGCATGGGTGACCGAGTGCAGCTGGACCGGCTCGCCGTCGAACAGGATACGGCCGCGGGTGGGGCGGTGTAGCCCGCACAGGATCTTCATCAGCGTCGACTTGCCGGCGCCGTTATCGCCGAGTAGACCCAGCACCTCGCCCTTGCCGACCCGTAGATTGACGTCTTGCAGGGCCGTGACGTGGCCGAACTCCTTGGCTACGTTCTCGACCTGCAACAGTGGTTGGCTTGGTTGCGTCATGATTTTTTACCAAAAAGCTTCAGGCGTCCGATATGGACGTTGACGATCATGGTGATCAGGATGGCCGCGCCCAGAATCATGTCGAAGGTATAGGCCGAAACCCCGGCCAGGGTGAAGCCGTCCTTGAGAATGCCGATGACCAGGGCGCCGAAGAAGGCGCCGATGATGGTGCCCACGCCACCGGCGAGCAGGGTGCCGCCGATCACCGCCGAGGCGATGCACATGAACATGATCTGGGTGCCGCCGGCGAGGGGCGTGATCGATCCGATCTGAAAACTGTCCAGGATGCCGCCGAACCCGGCGAGCATGCTGCAGACCGTGAAGTTTCGGATCTTGACGAAGGTGACCTTGATGCCTGCTTCGGTGGCACCGTTGAGGTTGCCGCCGACCGCGATCGTATGCAGCCCCCAGCGGGTACGCGTGAGAATGAGCTGGAAGACCACGGCGATACCGAAGGCCCAGGCGATCCCTGCGAACGCGCTACCGCCGAAAATCATGGTGGCGAATTCGCCGGCTTCCGGCTGCACCGGATAGCCGCCGGAGATCGTTAGCGTGAAGCCGTTGAGCAAAAACAGCATGCCCATGGTGGTCACGAACGAATGGATTTGTAGCAGCTCGGTAATCAGGCCGTTGAGCAGACCCACCACGCCACAGCCGAGTAGAGCCAGGATGATCGCGAGTACGATCGGAATGCCGGCGCTGTGCGCGAAGAACATCAGAAACGGCGCCATGGCGTAGACCATGCCGACCGACAGATCGAGTTCGCCGCTGATCAGCACCAGCACTTCGCCGGCCGCGAGTATCGCGGTCGCGGCAGCATACTGGCCGAGCGTGCCGATATTGTCCTGAGTCAGGAAGTAACCGGTGGTGCTCTGGAAATAGATCACCAGCAGAATGCCGGCGACGACGATGCTCGCCTCCCGTCGACCCAGGGTCGCGGCCAGGATACGGCGCCAGGAACCCTGGCGCCGTTGTGCATCCTGCGATCGCTCGGCTGGCCGGTCAGGCGATTGAGCTTTGCTTTGCGTTGCCATAAATCAGCTACTCAACTCGAGATGGGGCCGGAGCGGGACAGAACCTTTTGCTTGTTCGAGTTGCCTTCGAAACGGCTCTTGGTATTCAGGTATTGACCAACGTTGTCCTTGGTCACGAACTTCAGGCCGGTGTTGATGTTGGCCATGCCGCTCAGGCCACCCGAGACCTTGTAGAGAAACAGTTCCGTGACCGGCATGAAGCCCTGCATATACGGTTGTTGGTCGATCGTGAAACTCAGATCGCCGGCCTCGATACCGTCGAGCGTGCCGGGCAGCATGTCGAAGCCACCGCCCTTGATGCCCTTGTCGGCCAGACCATGTTTCTTCATGGTCTTGGCGATGCCTTCGGTACTGCCGGCATCGACCGCGAACATGCCCTTAATGTCGCGATGGCCGAGATAGAACGACTCGATGCGGTTGAACTCTTCGTTGACCGTTGGCCCGCTGGCGACCTGGTGCAGCGTGATGTCCTTGCCGGATGCCTCGATGGCGGCCTTGGCGCCATTCATTCGGGGCTGGATATTGAGCTGGCCTGGGGTCGCGATGAAGCCCACGACATCACCCGAGTCCACCTCCTGAACGATACGTTCGCCCAGTGCCTTGCCGGCATCGAACAGCTTCTGGCCGATATAGGCCAGCCGGTCGTTGTCGACGTCGGCGTTATAGGAGACCACCGGGATGCCGGCTTTCAGGGCCCGATCGATCGGGGCATTGAAGGCGCTCTGGTCGACTAGGGCCACAGCAATGCCGTCCGCGCCCGAGGAGATGGCCGCATGCATGGCATTGACCATTTCCCGCGGTTCGGAGGTCTGGGAGCCAGTCCATTGATAGCTGCAGCCAAAGGCTGCACAGGCATCCGCCGCGCCGTACTGCGTGGGCACGAAAAACGGGTTGGTGGTGACGTGATTGACGAATACGAACTTGTAGTTTGGATGATCGGGCAGCTGGGCGTCGTGCTTGCCAGCTGCCAGTGCGGCCGGGCTTATGCCCATGCCGGCGGCCATAGTGGCCAGGGTGGCCCCACCGCCTAGCGCGCCGTGCAGAATCCGGCGCCGGCCGATATCGATGCCGTTGTCGTTGGGGTCTGATGAATCGGTCATGATGGCTCCTCCGTTGGTTTTCGCTTAAGCGCTCGTGTTTGTTATTGACCCAGCCGCCGCCGGGGCGGCCGGGCAGAGCGCGTTTATTCAGGCAGGAATTTGTAGACCGTGGTCTGCGTGTATTTCTGTCCTGCTTTGAGTTCGGTGGTCGGGAAATCCGGCTGGTTCGGCGAATCCGGATAGTGCTGGGCTTCCAGCGTGAAACCGCCCCAGTGCCCCAACTTGTGGCCATGCGCGCCCTTGAACGAGCCGTCCAGGAAGTTGGAGGTATAGAACTGCACGCCGGGCTCGGTGGTATACATTTCCACCGTGCGCCCGGATTGGGGATCGCTCACGCGCACGGCCAGATCGTCGAGGTTGCCCTGGGTATTGAGCACCCAGTTGAAGTCGTAGCCGCCTTTGTCGGGTTCGGCATATTTCAACTGCGGGTTGTCGGCATGAATGTGCTTGCCGATCGGCGTGGGCGTGGTGAAATCCAGCGGGGTGCCGGACACGGGCTTGAGCTGGCCGGTCGGGATCAATGTCTTGTCGATCGGCGTGAACCGGTCGCCGTTGATCATGGCGACCTGGTCTAGCACGGTGCCGCTGCCGGCCCCGGCCAGATTGAAATAGACATGGTTGGTCAGGTTGATGACCGTATCCTGGTCCGATACTGCCGAGTAGTGGATGCGCAAGTCGTTGTCGTTATCCAGCGTATAGCGGACGGTGACCGCCAGATTGCCGGGAAAGCCCATGGTGCCGTCGGGCGAGAAATGGGTCAGTTCGACACCGACGCGATCGCCCGTATCGATCGGCGCGGCCGCCCAGACTTTCTGGTCGAAGCCTTTGGTGCCGCCGTGCAGGGTGTTCGGGCCATTGTTCTTGGGTAGATTGTAGGTCTGGCCGTTGAGCTTGAACTGGCCGCCGGCGATCCGGTTGCCGTAGCGGCCGATGGTGGCCCCGAAATAGACGCTGGAATGGTCGATATAGTCCTTGACGTTATCGAAACCCAGCGCGATATCGGTGCTTTTGCCATTTTTATCCGGCAGCTCGATCGACTGAATCCGGCCGCCGAAGGTGATGACATCCACGGACATGCCGTTGGCATTGGTCATGTGGTAACGCTGGACCTTCTCCCCGTCTGGAGTCTGGCCGAAATCGCTCTGGGTCACCGCCAGATGATCCGGCTGGCTCGAACCGTCGTTGGCGCTGTCGGCAGCCCAGGCTGTGGCACTGCCCAGCATGAGTCCGGCCAGCGCAGCAGCGGCCGCGCCGTGATACAGCACCGTCTTATGATTGCGATCGCTTCGCATGCTCTCCTCCTCGCTTGGAATCACCCTGTGTTGTTGTAGAAGGTGATCTGTAAATAACGGTTTTTTTATTTTCAGCTTATAGGCGAGCCTCCGGTCTCGGGTTTGATGACGCTCAAATCAGGGCCCGTACGCCACCGGGCGCGAAGGTGGTAACGCTTTGGCTGACAGGGTTGCGCAATGGGGCGCCGAAAATCGGCGATTCGATCTCGAACATATCGCCAGGGCGGGTCGCGATCTGGTCGGCGAACGACAGGGTCGCCGTGCCGAAAAAATGCACGTGTACATCGCCAGGGCGTAGGAACTGGCGATACTTGAAATGGTGATATTCCAGGTTTTCCAGGCTGTGGCTCATATTGGCCTCGCCGGAAGCGAAGGGTTTTTCCCAAAGCACGCTATCGCCGCGCCAGATGCGGCTGGTGCCTTCGACCGACTGGGGCAGCTCGCCGGTCAATAGAGTCGGCCCGAAGCTGCAGTAGCGCAGTTTCGAATGGGCCAGATACAGATAGTTCTGGCGCTCGGTCACGTGGTCCGAAACTTCGTTGCCGAGCGCATAGCCGACGCGCCAGGGAGTGCCGTCGTCGGCGATCACATACAGCCCGGCGATCTCGGGTTCCTCGCCGAGATCCCGGCCGAACGCCGGGCCGGGGATTTCGGCGCCAGGGCGGACCACGATCTGGCCGTCGCCCTTATAGAACCATTCCGGCTGCACGCCAGCCTGGCCCGGCGCCGGCCGGCCGCCTTCCAGGCCCCAGTTGAAGACCTTCATCGAGTCGGTCTGATGGTCTGGATCGGGCTGGGCCGAGCCCTCATGCATGGCATTGCGAGTATCCGCGCTGCCGGTATGGGTCAGGCCCGTACCGGTGATCAGGCAGTGGGCCGGATCGGCGTGGTCGACCGGGGGCAGCACCCGGCCGGCGTCCAGCAGTGCCTCCAGGCTATCCAGACCATCGGCGATGCCACGTTGTTCGATTTCGGTGGCCAGACCGTGGCCGGCACGAATCGCAGCCAGGGCCAGATCGTGCACGCTATCGGTCTCGGCGACCGTGCGCACCCGATCGGCATCGACCACGCCGACGCGGCGCTGGCCGGAGGCGGTTTCGAACTGGATCAGCTGCATGATCGATCTCCCGTATTATAGTGCCGCGCTGCTCATCTCGCCGTTGACCAACCGCCGGATGCCCAACGGGTTGTCATCGGCCAAGGCCTTGGGCAGCACGGCCGCCGGTGCATTCTGATAGCAGACCGCGCGTAGATAGCGCTCGATCGCCAGCGTGCCGACCGACGTGCTGTGCGGATCGGTGGTCGCTGGGTAGGGCCCGCCGTGGACCATCGCATCGTTGACCGCTACGCCGGTGGGAAAGCCGTCGAACAGCACCCGGCCGGCGCGTCGGGTGAGCTCGGTGACCAGCGGTTTGTGGTTGGCCACCTCGGTCTCTTCGCCGGTGACGGTCGCGGTCAACTGGCCGTTGAGCGCCCGGGCGGCGTCTTCCAACTCGTCTTCGCTGTCGAGTTCGACGACCACCGTGCTCGGGCCGAAGACTTCTTCCATCAACGGCTGTGCCGCGTCAAAGAGTTGATGCTTGTCGGCAGTGAACAGCCGGGCGGCGGCCTGATTCGACTCAGCGGTGCCGACCGCGACTTCGGCAACGCCGGACAGGCCCTTGAGCCGTTCCACGCCGCGCTGATAGTTATCCAGCAGGCCGTGGTTGAGCATCACCTGGCCGGGCTTGGCTTTGAGTTGTTCGCCCAACGTTTCGACGAAACGGGTCATGGCTGGCGACTTCACACCGATGATCACGCCGGGCCCGGTACAGAACTGGCCGACCCCCATCGTGACCGAGCCGGCCAGGCCTTCGGCCAGCGTCTCGCCGCGGGTCTCGATCGCCTGGGGCAGCATGAACATCGGATTCACGCTCGACATTTCAGCAAACACCGGAATCGGCTCGTCGCGCTGGGCAGCCAGATCGAACAGGGCCCGGCCGCCGTTCTGCGAACCGGTAAAGCCGACCGCCTTGATCGCGGGTTCCTGGACCAGCTGGGCACCGACCTTGTCGCCGAAGATCATGTTGAAGGTGCCGGCCGGCATGCCAGTTTTGGTTACGGCCGTCTGAAGAGCCGTGCCGACCATCTCGGAGGTCACCATATGCCCTGGATGAGCCTTGACCACGACCGGACAGCCGGCGGCCAGCGCGGAGGCGGTGTCGCCGCCGGCGACCGAGAACGCAAACGGAAAGTTGGAGGCACCGAACACTGCCACCGGGCCGAGCGCCTGCTGGATCTGACGCAGATCCGGGGCAGCATCGGTGGCGGTATCGATCCGCGCGCCGAGATAATCGCCGCGGCGCAGCACCTTGGCGAACAGCCGCAGCTGGCCGGTGGTACGGCCGACTTCGCCGGTCAGGCGTTTTTCGGGTAGGGCGGTTTCGCGCATGGCCTCGCGGATCACGGCATCGCCGAGAGCCTCGATCTCGTCGGCGCAGACTTCGAGGAACTGGGCCCGGGTTTCCGGATCGGTAGTCGAAAAGGTATCGAAGGCCTGCTGTGCCGCGTTCGCAGCAGCCTTGACCTCCTCGGGGGTCGCCTCGAAAAAATCCTGTTTGTACGGGGCGTTGTCTTCGGCCGCACGGCTGGCCAGTGTGTGGCTTCCAGCGGCAACGCGCTGGCCGTCGATGAATTGCTGGCCGGTAATTTCGGGCATGGAAGACTCCTGAGTCGAATAATGAGAATCGGTTTTCGGCGCGATGCCAGAGCGTCGCGCTAGATGCTGCATCAATCGCCGTACGCCAAAAGTCCAGGGGGCGATGGCGTCGCTGCGGTTGACCCGATTGATCAGCGCGCCGAGCCGCGGCGTGCCGATGGTCACGCGATCGCCGACGTGGTGGGTGAAGCCCTGGCCTTCGCCGTCGCGATCGGCGGTGGGTGAAAACATGGTCCCCAGATACAGCACGAAGCCATCCGGATACTGGTGATGGGCACCGTGGGCCTGGGTGACCAGATCGAGCGGATCGCGGCTGATCTCGCGCATATCCGAGGCCGCATCCAGACGAAAGCCGTCGTCCTCGCCTTCGATAATTAGCCGGACTCGGGCGCGCCGTACATCGTCGATCGTGAAGTGCTCATCGAACAGCCGGATGAATGGCCCGATTGATGACGAGCCGTTGTTGTCTTTGGCCTTGGACAGCAGCAGGGCACTGCGGCCTTCGAGGTCACGCAGGTTGACGTCGTTACCTAGAGTGGCGCCGCGGGTGCGCCCGGTCGCATCGACGGCCAACACGATCTCGGGCTCTGGATTGTTCCAGGCCGAGCTCGGATGCAGGCCGACTTCCGCGCCGAAGCCGACCGAGGCCATCGGCTGACATTTAGAAAAGACTTCGGCGTCCGGGCCGATGCCGACTTCCAGATACTGTGACCAGGCGCCGCGCTCGACCAGGGCGGCCTTCAGATCCATAGCGGCTTGCGAACCCGGCGTGATCTGGGAGAGATCGTGGCCGATCAGCTCGTGCAGTTGGGCCCGCACATCCGCGGCCTTGGCTGGATCGCCGCCGGCCTGTTCTTCGATCACACGTTCGAGCAGGCTGACGGCGAAGGTCACCCCACAGGCCTTGACTGCCTGCAGGTCGACCGGGGCCAGCAGGCGATCGCCGGTTTCGGTTTCCAGCGACTGGGCCAGCCAGTCGCGGACCTGGCCCAGTGCTTCGCCGGGCGCCGATGCCACGATCTCGGCGACGTCGTCGCGGTCGAGCAGGTCGGCCATGGTTGGCGCCTGGGCGCTGATATCGATCAGTTCACCCCTGCGCACCGTGACCAGCGCCGGGCCCTCGACCGGAGCGCTCCGCCAGACCCGTCCGACAAGTACGGCCTGTTCCAGATCCTCGGGCAGGCAATCGTCGAGTTCGAGTACATCCATATCAGCACCACCCGCCGTCGATGACATATTCCTGGGCTGTGCACTGGGCACTGTCGTCGGCACCGAGAAACAGCACGGTGGGCGCGACGTGCTCGGGCAGCAGCCGCTGTTTGAGACACTGGTTGGCCTGGATACGGGCTTCGTCTTCGGCGTCGATCCATTTGTCGAGCTGGCGCTCGGTCAAAATCGCCCCCGGAATGACCGTGTTGACCCGGATATTCGAGGCGCCGAGATCGCGGGCCATGGTGCGCGTCAGCCCGTGCACGCCCGCCTTGGCCGTGGTGTAGCCCGGCATGTCGCCGAGGGCGACTTTCCAGCTGATCGAACCGAAATTGATGATCGAGCCGCCGCCGGCTTTGGCCATACCGGGTGCTGCCGCCTGGATCGTAAAGAACTGCGGGCGCAGGTTGATCGCCATGCGCTCGTCCCAGTATTCGGGGCTGATGTCGCGCCAGTCGTGGCGATCGTCGCTGGCGGCGTTGTTGATGAGCACGCCGATGGCGCCGTGTTCGGCCTCGACGTTGTGCACCGTGCGCTGCAAGGCGTCGATATCGCGAATGTCGCAGTTCGTAAACGCTACCCGGTAGGTGGCCGACTCCTGGCGCAGGGCGTCTACCAGGTCGTAGCTGGCTTCGTCTGCGATATCCACGAAATGCACATTGGCGTTCTGGCGGGCGAAGGCACGGGTCAGCTCGGCGCCGATACCGCTGCCGCCACCGGTGATGAATACCGTTTTGTCGTGCAGACTCGGATAGACGGCCGCGGTAGTCATGGATATGACTCCTGGCACCGCGGTCGGCGCTGTATCGCCATTGCGAATCCGAAGCCGATCAATGGTTTTCCCGTGGAATGGCCGCGCCCCGGCAACCGGCCAGGAAATCCAGATCGGCCCCGAGATCGGCCTGCTGGACATGGTCGAAATAGAGTTTCTGGTAGCCGCTGTCCATGGCCGGAGCCGGTGCCTGCCAACGTTGGCGGCGGACAGCCAGTTCGGCCTCGTCGATATCCAGATGCAGACGCCGGCTATCGACGTCCAGCTCGATCATGTCGCCGTTCTCGACCAGCGCGAGCGGGCCGCCGGCAGCCGATTCGGGCGAGACATGCAGCACCACCGTGCCGAAGGCCGTACCCGACATGCGGGCATCGGAAATGCGGACCATGTCGCGGACGCCTTTTTCGAGAATCTTGGTCGGCAGCGGCATATTGCCGACCTCGGCCATGCCCGGATAACCCTTGGGGCCGGCGCCCTTGAGGACCATCACACAGGTCTCGTCGATATCCAGATCAGGGTCGTCCACCCGGGCCTTGAAGTCTTCGATCGACTCGAAGACCACAGCACGGCCGCGGTGGGTCATCAGTTCGGCTGTGGCCGCCGAAGGTTTCAGCACCGCGCCGTCCGGCGCGAGATTGCCTTCCAGCACTGCAATACCACCGCGTTCGTTGACCGGGTTGTCGCGCTTGCGAATGACATCGAAGTCGAAGCATTCAACCTCGGCCAGGTTCTCGCCGACGGTATGCCCGTTCACGGTCAGCGCATCGGTGTGCAACAGATCCTCGATCTGTTTCATCAATGCCGGTAGGCCGCCGGCGTAGCAGAAATCCTCCATGAGGAAACGCCCGGACGGCATCAGGTCGACCAGGCAGGGCACGTCGTGGCCGAGTTTGTCCCAGTCGGACAGATTGAGATCGATACCCACGCGGCGGGCCAGGGCCAGTAGATGGATGACGGCATTGGTCGAACCGCCGATCGCACCGTTGACCCGGATCGCGTTTTCGAATGCCTTGCGGGTCAGGATCTGAGACGGTTTGACGTCCTGTTCGACCATGTCGACGATGCGCCGGCCCGACATCCGCGCCAAGCGATTGCGGTGGGCATCGACCGCCGGAAAAGCCGCGTTGCCGGGCAGGGCCATGCCCAGCGACTCGGCCATCGAGGCCATAGTCGAGGCGGTGCCCATGGTCATGCAGTGGCCGGCCGAGCGATGCATGCCGGCCTCGGCCGCCAGGAAGTCGTCGATCGACATCTTGCCGGCGCGGACGTCTTCGGAGAACTTCCAGACGTCGGTGCCCGAGCCAAGCTGGCGGCCCTTGAAGCGGCCATTGAGCATTGGCCCGCCCGAAACCACGAGGGTTGGCAGATCACAGCTGGCCGCACCCATCATCAGCGACGGGGTGGTTTTGTCGCAGCCGCACATCAGCACTACGCCGTCCATCGGATTGGCACGGATCGCTTCTTCGGTATCCATGGCCGCGAGATTGCGGAACAGCATGGCGGTCGGGCGTAGCAGCGTCTCGCCGCAGGAAAACACCGGGAACTCCAGCGGGGTGCCGCCGGCATCCAGAATGCCGCGCTTGATGTGCTCCACCAGATCCCGAAAGTGGGCGTTGCAGGGCGTGAACTCGGAGAACGTGTTGCAGATGCCGATCACCGGACGGCCGTCGAAGGCATCGTCCGGCAGGCCGCTGTTTTTCATCCAGCTTCGGTGCAGAAAACCGTCGCGGTCGTGGCCACCGAACCAGGCCTGGGATCGCCGCTTAGGATTACTGTTCTGTCCGTCGCTCATGTATTTCAACTCCTGTAGCTGGCAACCAATGTCTGACATGTCTGTTATATGTTCAACATAGACTTTGGTTTTAATCGGTCGCCGGTATGTGGGATCGCCCGCCACCGGCTGTCTGCGCAGACGCCGATGGCAGGCATAGGCAGTACTCAGGCTGCGGTGGTCGCGCCGACCTGGATACGCACGCAGTGGTAGCTCAACGGATCGAGACGCCCGCTCAGCCGGGCCTGCTCGCATGCCAAGCTCTCGCCCTCGACCGGGGCGACTTCGTTGGGCCGGCTCGCGGTATTCGCGGCCTTGAGGTCGCTGTGCTGGAGTACTTGGTGTTCGATCAACCGTGCGGTTCCGAAGCCCTGTAGATCGATATCGAGCGACAAGGCATCGTCGGGCGATCGATTGATCATGAACAAGGCGACTGTTCCGGCGTCGGTATCGTGTACGCCAGTGATATCGAGCATCGGCACATTGGCTTCGCCGGCGGTGTCGTAGCAGGCAACGTCCACATCCATATCGAGTACGGTGCCGCGGCCATGGCGAGCGGCGAAGGCATAGGGATAGAAGATGGTCTGACGCCAGGCGACACCCCCGGTTTCGGTCATAATCGGGGCAATCACATTGACCAGCTGGGCGATGCAGGCGATTTTGACCCGGTCGGCGCGGCGGATCAGCGTATTCAGTACGCAGCCGATCAGCAGGGCGTCTTCGAAGTTGTAGACGTCTTCGAGCAGCGGCGGGGCGAACGGCCAGTCGCTGCCTTGTAGCACCTGCTTGTCCTGTTCGGTGCTGTGGTACCAGACGTTCCATTCGTCGAAGCAGATCGCGACCTGGTGGCGCGAGCGTTTCTTGGCTTGGATGTAGTCGATTACCCCGGCGATCGAGCCGATATAGCGATCCATCTTCTGCGACAGAGCGAGGTAGTCGCGCAGATCGTCGGCATAGTTGGTGAAGTACATATGCAGCGAGATGTAGTCGACCGCCTCGTAGCAGCGGTCGAGCACGGTGGCCTCCCACTCCGGATAAGTCGGCATTTCGGCGTTGGACGAGCCACAGGCCACCAGCTCCAGGGACGGATCGAAGGCCCGCAGCGCCTTGGCGGTCTCATTGGCCAGATGGCCGTATTCCTCGGCAGTCTTGTGGCCGATCTGCCAGGGCCCGTCCATTTCGTTGCCGAGGCACCAGAGTTTGACGTCCCAGGGCTCGGCCCGGCCGTTGGCGATCCGGGCATCGCTCCAGTAGCTGCCGCTGGGATGATTGACGTATTCGACGAAATTGCGCGCCGCGTCGATGCCCCGCGAGCCGAGATTGACTGCCAGCATCATGTCTATGTTCGCGGCATCACACCAGTCGGCGAACTCGTGGATGCCGACCTCGTTGGACTCGCGGGTATGCCAGGCCAGATCCAGCCGGGTGGGGCGGTCTTCGACCGGGCCAATGCCGTCTTCCCAGTTGTAGGCAGACACGAAATTGCCACCGGGATAGCGCACCACCGGTGCGCCGATCTCGCGTACCAGATCGAGCACGTCGGTACGGAAACCGTGGGCGTTGGCGCTGGGGTGATCGGGCTCGTAGATCCCGCCATAAACCGCGCGGCCGAGATGCTCGATGAAGGCGCCGTACAGGCGATCGTCGATACGCGCTCGGGTAAAACGCGGATGGGCCGTGACCTTGGCGTGCATGCTCAAAACTCCTCGAATTCTTTAGGTTGTTTTAATTAGTGGTGGCTTCAGCGCCCGGAGCTGTCGTAGGCGAGATCGCCGTAGCCGTTGTCGTCGCGATCGGCCGGAGCGGTATTCATCTCGGTACGGATACGCGCGACCATGCGGTCATCGACCTTGAAAGCCCAGATCGCAGCGGCCAGCAGCACGTTGACCAGTGCCGGGATCAGCGTAAGCAGCAGCACGATCACCAGGATCGCCGAATCGCTCTGCTGGGCTGCATCCGCGGCATAGCCGCCCAGCGACAGCAGATAGCCGGTCAGGCCGCCACTGATCGCCAGCGCCAGCTTGAGAAAGAACAGATTGCCGGCGATGGTGGTGCCGGTGTTCTTCTCGCCACTCTGCCATTCGCCGTAGTCGTCAGCGTCGGACATCATCGCCCAGGAAATCGGCGCGCCGATGCCATGCAGATAGTTGATGACGAAGAACAACAGACCCATCAGCAGCGCGCTGGTGCCAGTAACCAGGAATAACAAAACAGACACGGCCGCCAGCAGCAGCGAGCTGTAGCAGAACACCCATTTCTTCTGCATACTCTGGGTGTAAAAACCGGAGGTAGCGGTGCCGAGAATGCTGGCGACCACGCCCGCGGTCATGAATACCGAAATCAGCGTGGTGCCCAAATCCATCACGTACTGGGCGTAGTAGATGGTCGCGCCCTGGCGGACGAAAAACTGCAGGGCTTCGAAGAAGGTGATCGCTAAGATGATCAGCCACTGACGATTACGAGCCACTGTGGCCAGCGAGGCCTTGAACGAGCGCCGTTGTTCCTGGGTCGGCACGATCCGCTCGCGCACATTGGCGAAACAGAACATGAACATGCCGAGCGCGATCACGCTCACCCCGGTCATGGTGATCTGAAATCCCGTAGCATCATCGCCGCCGCCAAAGAACTGGGTCAGCGGCAGTACGCAGGTGGTCAGAAAAATATAGACAATGCCGACCATCACGAACCGATACGACTGGCAGGACACGCGTTCCTGGTTGTCGTCGGTAATTACGCTGCCCAGCGAGCAGTAGGGGATGTTGACCGCGGTATACAGCAACGACATCACCGAGTATGTGGCTGCGGCATAGATGACCTTGGCGGTATTGCCCCAGTCCGGCGTGGTGAACATCAGAATGCAGCTGACCGTCAGGGGTAGCGGAAACCAGAGCAGATAAGGCCTGAAACGCCCCCAGCGCGTACTGGTGCGGTCGGCGATCATGCCCATGATCGGGTCGGTGATCGCATCGATCACTCGCATCGAGATGAAGATAGTGCCGACCGCCGCCGGCGAGATGCCGTAGATATTGGTATAGAAATAGGACAGGTACATGACGACCGCCGCGAACGACATATTGTTCGCGGCATCGCCCATACCGAAGCCGAGTTTCTCCCGGCGCGTAATCGGCTCACGGGTCATGGTTGTCCTCCTTGTCTCGCAGGCGTGGCGTAATGGCCGGTCTTGGGCATTCGCCGGCTCGCTGGTTTCGTTCTAGTCTTTGCCGCACGGCGGTTGGCCTTAAGCGGCCTCGGGTTGTATTGGCGGCGTTGTATAACGCCTGCGCGGCGATCAGCCCGATTCCTTTAGTTATTTTTAATGACGCCCCGAATTCGGGCGCATCCAATTGACAACGTTGTCATTTACTTAAACTCGGCCGTTCCGCCTGCCGTAGCCGCGGCCCCAATCATCTCGGATAAGGCCATATCAGGGGCAGAGCAGTCGTCGGGTGGCCGGCAGGGTTAATGTCAAACATGGGCTTTATATGTTCAACATGAACTTTTGTCGTATACAGACTTATTCAGCCGACCAGAGTTGCGGCCAGGGATCTGGGCAGGCGCGAGCCATGCCGATCACGGCCGTGCCGGCATGGCTCGAGTCGATGCCGGCTCAAGAGCGGGCACGGATTGGCCGGACGACCAGGCCGTCGGAGCGGAGGCTCAGCTATGAGCTTGGGCGGCGATGCTGGCCGAAAGCGACGACGAGCCGGCCCGAAGGGCTGGAATCAAACCCGCTCGATCGGCCCTCAGCCGCGCAGATGGGCCGGGATTACATCCGGCTGGGTATGTTCGAGCCCCAGGGCAAGGCTTGTGCCTTCCAGAATCGCATGGGCGGCAAAGAAGGCTTCATCGACCTGGCGCATGCGAATCGCTTCCATGAGCCGGCGATGACGTTCGAGGCTGTCTTCCGGATCGCTCGCGCTGACGTTGGATTCGACGACCAACAAATGAATCGACGGCCGCAGGATATGCGACAGCTGGGACCAAACGATGTTGTGGGTCGCCCGGAAGATCGCGACATGGAACGCCACGTCGGATTCGCTATCCAGACGGCGGCGTTCGCCGTTCTTGGCGTCGTTGAGGGTACGTGCCATGCCGTTGAAGGCTTCTTCGATGGCGACCAGATCATGGGCGTTGGCCTGGCGGGTCGCGGCCATCGCCACATGGGGTTCCACGCTCAGCCGGAACGACAGGACTTCGCGTTGAATCTCTTCGTTCGGCGCAGCAAAGCGCGTCATCCACTCAGTGACCAGCGGATCGAGGATATGCCATTCGGAGTATTCGCGAACCCGCGAGCCATAGCCGGAAATTCGTTCGATGATGCCGCCATCGACGAGCTGCGACAGATGCCGGCGGACTACGGTCCGGCTCAGACCAAACTCCTCGCAGATCTGCATTTCCTTGGGAATGAAATCGCCTGGCTTGTAACGCCCCGAAAAAATGTCGGAAACCAGTCGATCGGTCAGATTGAAGTCGCTGTTTCGCGAGTGGGTCGTACTCATGGATCGGGAACGCAGCGGTTGGCTCGCGAACGATTAGAACAATTATTTAAACGGATGTTAGCACGGTGCCGTTCGAGACTCGTCCCCAGGCTAGGGGCGACAAACACCGCCGGCCTGCGGTGGCCCGAAGCGTGGGCCACCGCAGGCCGGCGGGCCTGTGTTTAACAGCTGCTGTCGCTCAGTTTGGGCACGCCCATGCCGAACAATGGGCGCAGCTTGATGCCGACTAGCGTGCCGGCCAGGCCGACGGCTCCCCAGAGCCAGCCATGCAGCGAGAACGAAGCGATACCGCCAAAGTAGGCGCCGATGTTGCAGCCGAAGGCGATACGGGCGCCGTAGCCCATCAGAATACCGCCGAGCAGGCGCGCGACGATGATTCGCCAGGGCAGATCGGTCGCGATCTTGAACGTCCCACCCCAGGCCGAAGCCGCCATCGCGCCGAAGATGATGCCGATATCCATGATGCTGGTGCGATCGGCCAGGATCGGCGTATCTAGGCCGCCGGCATGCGGGCCCGACCAGTAGTACCAGCTGCCGACGTCCACGCCGAGTGCGCTCAGTGCCTGCGAACCCCAGAGTGCGAACGCACTGGTGATACCCCAGGGCTTACCGGACAGCCACAGGGTGATCGCATTGAGAACCGCCAGTACTAAGGCGCCGGCCCATAGTGGCCAGGTCCCGCGCAACACCCGAACCAGGCCGTGTTCGCTGGGCGGACCGACGCGCGGCGGTGGATTGAGCCGTTTTTCAACTACAAAGGTCGCGGCGACGATCGCCGCGATAATGATGAACTGGAAGACCACCGCGCCGGTATAGCCCCAGCGCGTATCGGCCAGCGAGACCGTTGTCCAAACAAAGTCCGGCTGCAGCCAAAAGCCGAAGTCGTGCGCGCCCCAGACCGAACCCACGATAAAGCCCGCCAGCGTGATCAGAATCGAGGTTTGGCCGGAACCGACGGTATACAGCGAGCCGGAGGCACAGGCGCCGCCGAGCTGCATGCCGATACAGAAGATGAAACCGCCGAAGGCGACCGACAGACCCACGGGCGAGACATAGCCGGCCAGCGGCCCGCCGAAGGCGGTCGTGCCGAGTGCCAGCAGCGGTGCGAACAACAGGCTTGCGGTGGCCAGCATCAGCATATGGGCACGCAAGGTCTCGCCTTGACCGACGGCCATGAGTTGGCGAAACGCCGAGGTAAAACCAAAGCGGGCGTGATATAGGGCGACGCCAAAGCCCAGCGCCACGATGAATAACAGGCCCAGCTGGAGGCCTTGGAAGACGAATAGGATGACGAGCAGCGTCACGGCTGCTAGTCCGGCGATCGCGGTCGGCCCCGGTCGAGGCGCGGGCGGTCGCTCTAGCGTGCGGGCAGGGCGTTCGGGGTTGCGAATATCGGACATTCTCGACTCGATTGAGCGCAATATAAACCGCGATTCTAGCGTGCAAGCCAACCGCCGTGTCGATATCGCCGCTGAGCACCGGCGATCGGAACGACAGCGCGCCGGTCGGCGCTTTCGCTTATCGTCGGGGAGAGCATGTTTCGGGTACGGCTGAGGCCGGGGCAGGAGGACGACGATATGGCAGCCACCGGCGATCGATCGGCACGAGGATGGCGCACCATGCATTGGCTGGCGGCGATCGCGACCAGCCTGATTTGGGCGACGGCCGTCGATGCTGCGACGCCGGTTGGCGTGACCGAAGCCGAGCAACGCCCCTGGCGACAGAGTGTCTTGCTGCACGGCACGTTGTCCTCGCCCCGCGATGCCGAGATCACACCCCGGATTGCTGGGTTAGTGGCCAAGGTGGCCGTCGACGCCGGCGATCGGGTCGCGGCCGGCGATACCCTGATTACGCTCGACAGCGAGCTGGAATCGCTGAGCCTGAATACGTTGACAGCCGAGCGGGCCGCGGCCCGTGCCCGGCTTGCCGAAGCCCGTCGACTCGCTAACGAGGCCCGACGGCTGGCGGGTAGCAATGCCGTGGCCGAAACCGAGCGGGCCGCGCGCGAGGCAGAGGCCGCCGCCCAGGTCGCGGTCGTCCGCCGGCTGACGGCGGCGATCGCGCGTCAGCACGAGGTGATCGATCGACACGCCGTGATCGCGCCGTTTGCTGGCGTGGTCCGCGATCGCTATGTCGAGCCCGGCGAGTATGCAACTGCAGATACGGTACTGCTCGGGCTGGTGGCTACCGATACGCTGCATGCCGACATCACGGCACCGCAGCAATATTTCGGACGTATCCGAGCCGGCACGCCGGTCCGGATCGAGTTCGAGGTAGCGCCTGCGCGGCCGGTTTCGGCAGCGGTCGATGTAGTGGTGCCGGCGGTGAGCGCGACCGCCCGCAGCTTTCTGGTGCGCAGCATTATCGACAACAGCGACCAGCGGGCCACGCCCGGCATGTCGATACGCGGGGTGTTCGATCTGGCCAGCCCACAGCCGGTGGTCCAGATACCGCGCGATGCGCTGACCCGCGTGCCAGGCGGCGGGGTTCGGGTTTGGACGGCCCGGATCGATGATGCAGGACAGCCGCGTGCGACCCGGCGCCAGGTCACGCTCGGACGCTCGGCGGCCGGTCGGGTCGAAGTGCGCAGCGGCCTGGAACCCGGGGATACAGTGATCGTGCGCGGCAACGAAGACTTGCGCGAGGGCCAGGCGATCGAGGTCGTCGAACGGCTGCCGATGGTTGATCGCGATATCGATGGCCGCGACCGGCGCGCCCGACTGCCCGAGCCGCGGGCCGGGCCGGGGCTCGATATGGTCGGCGCCAATGGTCTGATCGACGCAGGGCGCTGAGCCATGTTCGAAGCCATTATCAAACGCGGCACGCTGACCACCATCATCGTGTTGTTGATCTGCCTGTTCGGGATTCTGGCGGTGTTCCGGATTCCGGTACAGATGATTCCCGATCTGGCGGTGCGCACCATTACCGTGACCACCAGCTGGCCGGGGGCGACGCCCCAGGATATCGAAAACGAAATCCTGATCGAGCAGGAAGAATATCTGGCCAATATCATCGGCCTGCAGCGGATGGTCGCCACTGCGCGTACCGGCGAAGCCCAGATCGAGCTGGAGTTTCCGTTCTCGGCCGATCTCAACGAGGCCCTGATCCGCGTGACCAACGCGCTCATGCAGGTGCCCAGCTATCCCGAAGCAGTGGACGAACCGGAAGTCGTAGCGGCTTCGTTTTCCCAGAACTCTTTTATGTATTTCAACGTCGCGCCGGTAGCCGGCAATCCGGCCGGGCTGGATATGGCGTTCATGCGCGATTTCGTCGACGACGAAGTCCGGCATCGCATGGAACAGGTCGACGGCGTGGCCGACGTCGAGGTTTCGGGCGGGGCCGAGCGCCAGATTCGTATCCAAATCGATCCGGCCCGGTTGGCGGCGCGCCATATTCCGCTGGTTGCGGTGCGCGAGGCGATTCGCCAGCGCAACGACGATGTATCCGGTGGCGATATGAACGCCGGCAAACGCCGCTATCTGGTGCGCACGGTGGGGCGCTTCGCCGAGGTCTCGGAACTGTCGTCGGTGGTACTGGATCGGCGCGGCGATACCGTGACCACCCTGGGCGACGTGGCCGAGATATCGCTCGATCATGCCGAGGTCCGCGAGCTGGCCTACTACAACGACCAGCCGATCGTACGGTTGATGGTGCGGCGTCAGCCGGGCTCGAACGTCATCGCGATCAAGCAGGCCATGCTCGAACTCGTACCCGAGCTCAACACGCGGGTACTGGCTCCGGCCGGCATGCAGCTGACGCGCTCGGCCGACGACGTGGTCTATGTGGCCGACTCCATTGCTTCGGTCTGGCGTAATCTGGCGATCGGCTCGCTGCTGGCCGCGGTCGTGGTGTTTTTGTTCCTGCGTTCGCTATCGGCCACCGCGATCATCGTGGCTGCGATACCGATCTGTGCGATCTCGGCGTTCATCGGGCTGGCCCTGTTCGGCCGCACCATTAATGTGATCTCGCTGGCCGGCATCGCCTTTGCCATCGGCATGACCCTGGACAACGCCATCGTCGTACTCGAAAACATCGCCCGACTACGGGCGGCCGGACGCGATCGGCTCGCGGCCGCGGTCGAAGGCGTGACCGAAGTATGGCCGGCGGTGGCGGCCTCGACATTGACCACGATCCTAGTGTTCGCGCCGGTATTGTTCATCCAGCAGAAGGCCGGCCAGCTGTATTCGGATATCTCGATCGCCATATCGGCGGCGATTCTGACTTCGATGGCAGTCGCGATTCTGGTGGTGCCGACCGCAGCGAAACACCTACTGCGCCACGTGCCGACGGCATGGCGTAGCGACCACGGAAATACTCGCCCGCCAAGCCGTCTGTTGGCGCTGACCGGCTGGATCATCGCCCGCCGGAGGCGGCGCTACGGCGCGATGACATTGATCGCCGGTGGGCTCACGCTCGGGTTGGTCACGCTCACGCCGCCGGCCGAATACCTGCCGGAGGGCGAGGAGGCCAAAACGTTCGCCTATATGCTGCCGCCGCCGGGCTATAACCTCGAGGTTATGGGCGAGATTTCGGATGACATCCGCCGTTATTTTCTGCGTTATGTGCCCGATGCCGACGGCGACATGCAGGCAGGCGACGAGGCGGTGCCGCCGATCGCCTATCTGAATATGGATGTGGCGCCCGATGAAATGCGCATCATCGCCGAACCGGTCGATCCGGCCGACATTGAGGCGCTGATGAGCGCTTTTACCCAACGCTTCGAACGCTATCCCGGCATGCGAGCGTTCGCGACCAAAGGCTCGATCATCTCCTCCAACGACGGCGGTACCCGGGCGATCAATATCGATATCGCGGGCAGCGAGCTGGCGCCGATCTATGCCGCGGCCTCGGCGATCTACGACCGAGCCGAGGCGGTGCTCGACAACCCACAGCTGCGCGCCGAGCCGTCGACGCTCACGCTCGCCCAGCCGCTGTTGCGTATCGAACCGGATTTCGCCCGCGTCGATGAGTTGGGCCTGACACCTGCGGACATCGGCTTCACGGTCGCCGCGCTGACCGACGGCGCCTATGTCGACGAGTATTACTTCGCCGATGACAAGGTCGATATCTATCTCTACGACGTCGCCGGCAAGCCGGACACAGTCGATGCCATTGCTGGGCTGCCAGTGGCCACGCCGGCCGGCGTGCTGCCGCTGATGGCAATGGCCGATGTGGTGCCCACGGTCGATACCGACGTCATCCGACGGCTCGATAGCCGGCGCACGGTGACCTTGCGCATCATCCCGCCGCCCAGCGTGCCGTTGGAGGCCGGCGTAGCTCGGGTTCAGCGCGATATCATCGACCACCTGAGCGCTCAGGGCGCGATCGCCGACAGCCTGCAGCTGAGTATTTCCGGTGCCGCCGACGAGCTAGAAGTCACCCGCGATGCGCTGTTTGCCAATTATCTCGTGGCACTGTTGATCTGCTATCTGCTGTTGGTGGCGATCTTTACCCACTGGGGCTACCCGCTACTGATTCTGACCACCGTGCCACTCGGCATCGCCGGCGGTATCGTTGGGCTGTGGCTGCTCAATACGGTGGGCGGCTGGCTGCCGCTCGTCGGCCTGCCGCCGATTGCCTCGCCGTTCGATCTGATCTCGATGCTCGGTTTTCTGATTTTGGTCGGCACGGTGGTCAACAATCCGATTCTGATCGTCGAAAAGGCCCGCGCTAACGCGGCTGCCGGCATGGCCGCGGCTGCCGCGGTCCACGATGCAGTGGCCACCCGGCTGCGCCCGATTCTGATGACCACGATCACCACCACCTTTGGCCTGGCGCCGCTGGTGTTTCTGCCGGGCGCCGGCACCGAGCTGTATCGCGGGCTGGGGGCGATCGTGTTGTTCGGGCTGTTGTTCACCCTGTTCACGACCGTGACGTTCTTGCCCGCGCTTTTGACCGGCGTCTTGGACATGGCCAGGCGAAGGGCCGACAAACCCGATGCGTAAGCGGCGATGACACGATGCGTGCCGCGCCAAGACCGGCAGGCAGGCAGGCTGTGATGTCGCTGCCAGCGCGCTGAATACGCAGGCCTCGCCGGGCTGTAAAAGCTAGACGATCGTCGGCTGTCTGGCAGCGGCTTGGGCATGTCACGATCAAGCGACGATGACTTCGATTACCGAACATCTGCGCGAGATTGAGCGTGTTGCGGCCGGCCAGCCCTCGGTCCGTGATGATTTGGTACGCCATTCCTGGCTGCGATGCCTCAACGATTACCGACTGGATCCAAGCCAGCGCGGCCAGGCTCATATCGTGACCGCGCCGGTGCTGCGCGAGCATCAGCAACAGGCCGAGGAGTTGATTCGGATCAGCTCTTCGGCGCTGGAACATCTCTACGAGCAGGTCGCCGGGCACGATTATGTGCTGCTGCTGTCCGATGCGCGCGGTATTTCGGTGGCCCATTATCGCAATCCCAAGCTCGACCCGGCGCTGCGCGACGCCGGGCTGTATCTGGGGTCCGACTGGCAGGAAGCCCGAGCGGGCACCTGCGCAGTCGGGGCGGCACTGGTCGCCCAGCGCCCGATCACGGTGCACCAGGACGATCATTTCGATGCCGCGCATATCGGCCTGACCTGTTCGGCGGCGCCCGTATTCGACACGCTGGGCGAACTGGTCGCGGTGGTGGATATTTCGCAACTGCGCTCGGCAGTGCCACGCTCGAGCCAGCAGCTGGCGCGTCATCTGGTCATTGCTACCGCGCGGCGGGTTGAGCTGGCCAATCTAATGAGTCGCTGCGAGGGCCACTGGCTGCTGCGGCTGTCGCGCGCGCCGGATTTCATCGATAGTGATCCGGAGGCCGCGATCGCGGTGGACGGCGCGGGCATGATCCGCGGCCTCACGCATGCCGCTTTCGGTGCACTGTCGGCCCGGATCGGCCTTGCCGAAGCACAGGGCTCTGCCCTGATCGGGCGTTCGATCGAATCGCTGTTCGATTTGGATGCCGATGCGCTGCCCCAGTACATGCGCGGCCAACCCGCGCGGGATCGCATTGTGTTTGCCAACGGCCAGCCGCAGCTGTTTGCCAGTGCCGAGCCGCCGGCCCAACCCAGGCCGCGCGTGATACACCCAGGCCCCGCGTCGCAGCCGAGCGACGCACTGCCCGAATCACTGGCTCGATTGGCGGGTGAGGATCCCGACATGTGCCGGCTGGCCCGGCGTGCGGCACGCTTTGCTGCGCGCGATCTACCGGTACTGATCCAAGGTGAAACCGGCACCGGCAAGGAAGTGATGGCACGCGCGGTGCACAACGCACGCTCGAATCCGGGCCCGTTCGTGGCCGTCAATTGTGCCGCGATCCCCGAGCATCTGATCGAGTCGGAACTGTTCGGCTATGCCCCGAATGCTTTCACTGGGGCCGCCCGGGCCGGCAAGCGTGGGCTGATCGAGGCCGCCCACGGCGGCACGTTGTTTCTGGATGAGATCGGCGATATGCCGCTGGCCCTGCAGAGTCGCTTGTTGCGCGTACTAGCCGAACGCTGCGTGACTCCGGTCGGGGCGCTCGAGTCGCGCCCGGTAGCGATGCATCTCATCTCGGCGACCCATGCGCCATTGGCCGAGCGTGTGGCCTACGGCGCGTTTCGCGAGGATCTCTATTACCGGCTGAACGCTGCAGTGTTGAAGCTGCCGCCGCTGCGCGAACGTATCGACTTCGAAATACTGACCCAGGCGGTACTGGATGAAATCGGCCGCGAGCACGGTGAGCGCTACCGGCTGTCCACGAACGCGTATCGCCAGCTCGCAGCCCATGCCTGGCCGGGCAACGTCCGCGAGCTACGCAATGCGCTCGCGGTGGCGGCCGCGCTGTGCGAGCCACCGCTGATCGAAGCCGATGATTTGCCTGAGGAGATCGCTGCTGCGCACCCCGTGGGTCTTGAAGCTCAGCTGGCCGATTGCAACGGCAATGTCTCCGAACTTGCGCGTCGTCTCGGTGTGGACCGTACGACCGTGCATCGTCGCCTCAAGCGCCTGCGTGCTCACTAGCGTGCCAGCTGCGACGCTGCCACAGCTGTGGCAGCGAGTGTGGCAACGGCCTCGGGCATGGGCCCGGAGGTTATTAGCAAGTTATTGAAATAATAGTGCTTTGATGATCGGCACGCTGTTTGCGCCAGACCGGCACAGACCGCGGCGCGAAAGACTGCGGCAAAACGAGAGCGAACAGCGAGGAGACAATATGAAGGCACTGCGTTTTCACGCAGCTGGCGATCTGCGTATTGAAGAGGTGGATCCGCCGGGCGAGCCCGGGCCGGATCAGGTGGTGGTCGCCAACCGCTTTGCCGGTATCTGTGGGACCGACCTGCATGAGTATGCGTATGGGCCGGTATTCGTACCCACCACACCGCATCCCTATACCGGCGCCACGGCGCCACAGATTCTGGGCCACGAGTTCGGCGGGGTGGTGACGGCCGTCGGCCGCAACGTCAGCCATGCGAAGGCCGGTGATCGGGTCTCGATCCAGCCGCTGCTGATGCCGCGGGTGGGCGACTATTACGCCGAGCGCGGCCTGTTCCATCTGAGCCCACAGCTGACGCTGGTGGGGTTGGGCTGGCAGTCCGGTGGCATGGCCGAGGCTGCGCTGGTCAACGATTACAACGTACAGGTGATTCCGGATACGTTGACCGACCGCCAGGCCGCGCTGATCGAGCCCACCGCGGTCGCAGTCTATTCATGCGATCGGGGTGGGGTGGCGGCTGGCGACAGCGTGCTCGTCACTGGCGCCGGGCCGATCGGGATTCTGGCCTTGATGGCTGCCCGCGCAGCCGGCGCGACCCAGCTGTTCGTATCCGATGTCAACGCAACCCGTCTGCGGCTTGCCGAACAGGCAGTGCCCGGCGTGATCGCGCTCAACCCGACCCAACACAACGTGGGCGATGCGATCCGCGACGCCACCGAGGGCCATGTCGGCTGTGATATCGCCATCGAATGCGCCGGCAACGAACATGCCTTAAAAACCGGGCTGGATGCCGTACGCAAGGCCGGGGTGATCGTGCAGACCGGGCTGCACCCCGGCGAAAACCCGCTGAACTGGTTCGACGTGACCTTCAAGGACGTAGACGTACGCGGCTCCTGGGCCTATCCCACCCATTACTGGCCGCGGGTGGCGCGCCTGATCGAGTCCGGCCAAATTCCGGCCGAGCACATCGTGACCAAGACGGTGACCCTAGACGATGCCGTGGGCAGCGGTTTCGACGCTCTCATGGACCCGGCAGGCGACCAGCTCAAAATCCTGATTGATCTCAAGAACGCGGCCTGAAGCCGCGCATGCACAACGGAGGAGAACCCATGCTCGACACTGCCGCAGGCACTAAGATTCAGAACGTACTATCGGCCCTCAACCGGGCCTTGGCCAACCGCAATATCGACGATGCGCTGGAGTTGTTCACCGAGGACTGCTACTGGCGCGATCTGGTCGTGTTCACCTGGAACCTCAAGACGGTCGAGGGTAAGGATCAGATCCGCGACATGCTCGAACATCGACTCGCCGAGGTGCGTCCGGGCGACTGGACGGTCGATGACCGCCAAGAACCGGCGCATGAAAACGGCGTCACCGAAGGCTTTATCGAATTCGATACCGCCGTGGCCCGCGGCTACGGCTATGTTCGTCTTAAGGACGGTCTGATCTGGACGCTGTTGACCACGATGCACGAGCTGAAAGGCTATGAGGAACCGTTAGGGCGTGATCGCCCGTTCGGGGCCAAACACGGCGCGCACCAGGGCGAGCCGACCTGGGCTGAGGAACGCGAAGCCGAGCTGGCCGAACTTGGGGTCTCCACCCAGCCGTATGTCCTGATCATCGGCGGCGGACAGGGCGGTATCGCCTTGGCGGCACGGCTGCGCCAGCACGGCGTGCCGGCGTTGATCGTCGAGAAAAACGAGCGCCCGGGGGACTCTTGGCGCAAGCGCTACAAATCGCTGTGCCTGCACGATCCGGTTTGGTACGACCATCTGCCGTATATCAAGTTTCCCGATAACTGGCCGGTGTTTTCGCCCAAGGACAAGGTCGGCGATTGGCTGGAAATGTACACCAAGGTTATGGAGCTGAACTACTGGGGCTCGACCAAAGCCAAGCGCGCCAGCTACGACGACAGCACCCAGAGCTGGACCGTAGTTGTCGATAGAAACGGCGAGGAGATCACGCTGCAGCCGAAGCAGCTGGTGCTCGCCACCGGCATGTCGGCCAAGCCGAACGTGCCCGAAATCGCCGGCCAAGATCGCTTTCAGGGTCTCCAGCAGCATTCCTCTGAGCATCCCGGGCCGGATGGCATGGAAGGCAAGAAGGTCGTGGTTATCGGCTCTAATAATTCGTCACACGACATCTGTGCAGCCCTGGCCGAGCACGGCGTGGACGTCACTATGGTCCAGCGTTCGTCCACGCATATCTCGCGTTCGGAGTCGCTGATGAAGCATGCACTCGGGCCGCTGTATTCGGAGGAAGCCGTGGCCAACGGCATTACCACCGAAAAAGCGGATCTGCTGTTTGCCTCGATCCCCTACGCCATCATGGCCGATTTCCAGAAGCCGGCGTTCGATGCCATCCGCGAAGAAGATGCCGAATTCTATCGGCAGCTCGAAGATGCCGGCTTCATGCTTGATTTCGGCCCGGACGACTCCGGCCTGTTCATGAAGTATCTACGCCGTGCCTCGGGCTATTACATCGACGTTGGGGCTTCGCAGCTGATCATCGACGGCAAGATCAAGCTGGCCAGCGGCTCGGACGTCGAGCGCCTCACCGAGGACAGCGTCGTACTCAAGGACGGTCGCGAGCTGCCGGCGGACGTGGTTATCTATGCCACCGGCTATGGTTCGATGAACGGCTGGGCTGCCGATCTCATTTCGCAGGACGTGGCAGATAAGGTCGGCAAGGTCTGGGGCCTGGGATCGGATACGCCCAAGGATCCTGGCCCCTGGGAAGGCGAGCAGCGCAACATGTGGAAGCCGACCCAGCAGGAGGGGCTGTGGTTTCACGGCGGTAATCTGGCGCAGTCGCGTCATTATTCGCACTATCTGGCCTTGCAGCTCAAGGCGCGCATGGAAGGTATCGCCACACCGGTTTATGAACGACAGGAAACCCATCATTTGAGTTGAATCTGTCGGACGGGGGCGAGCGGGGCCGTGCGCGGCCCCGTTTTCGTAGCGGGCCGTCAGCGGCCAGGAGGCATACCCGTCGCGACGATCGTCGACCAGACGTATAGTTGCTTATTTGTTATAAGTAATAACAAGATGAGTGACATATACGAGCCGATATTCGAGCCAACGGTCGTTCAGCCGTTGGGGCTAGGGCGCAGCGGACTGAGGCGGATCGGGCGCCGAATACGGCCTGGCCTGTCCGTCGGCATTCGGCACGTTGCCCGGCCGGACGAGATCGGTTCGAACTGAGTGACGACTAATGAAGTACCTCATTCGATCGGATTCGGAAAACGGCTATTGGCACGAAATCAAGGGCTGGGTCCGGGACCCAGAAAATGCCGATCTGTTCGATGGTAACGCTGATTTGCCCGTGGCCTGCGGCGACGACGCCCGTCACTTGCTGGTCAAAGAGGCCACGCTATTCGGAGCACTGCTGATGCGTGGTTTGATCGTCGGACATTACGACGCGGATCTGTATGCATACGATACGCGCATCACGCGCCGTATCATCGAGCTGTATCCGCAGCCGACCAATGGTAAGCCTCGGCGTTTTTTCTTTTTTACCTCCATGCTAGCCGGCGGCCTGCAGCTGCTCGATATTCCCTATGCGTACGAGCCGTACTGGTGGCCGGGGGACAACCTCATCGACGTCGGCTCGAGCCGCACATCGGCGCATTCCAATATTGGGCGACCGTCCTAGACAGCTATTGCTGTTGCGCAAGAAGGGTTAGGTCGTTGAAAGATTGACCGGGGCGCTGGGCGGCCCGGTTGATGGCGCACGCCCGGCTCGAGGCCAACGCAGCGCTCGAACGACATATCAATAAATCTGATCGACAACGCCTGGGCGAATGGCCCCGAGCCCGGTCGTAGAGCCAGCTCGTCAGCTGACTGCCGGCAGTTCTTGTTCCGGTTGCTGCCGAGCCGATACCAGCCACAGACGGACCAGGTGCGCCAGTGAGTCGGCCTGCATTTTCTGCATGATATGAACGCGATGCGTTTCGACTGTGCGTGCACTAATGCCGAGATCGCCGGCCACCTGTTTATTGGCTCGGCCCTCGACGATGCCGCGCATCACCTGTTTTTCGCGTGGTGTGAGGGTGTCGATCAAGGCAGCATGCTGGCGGGCATCGCGTTGTAGTTGGTGGCTGATGTCGTTGGTTCGGGCGAGCTTGCCGAGTTTGTCGAGCATGAGGTCCGGGTCGAATGGTTTTTCGATGAAGTCGACCGCGCCCAGCCGCATGGCTTCGACGGCCCGCCCGATATCGCCAAAGGCGCTGACCAGAATCACATCCACGCTCGCCTGGCGAGCGATAAGGGATTTTTGTAGCTCGATACCGGTCATATCGCCCAGCCGCAGATCGACCAGGGCGCAGCCCCGGGCAGATTGGCAGCGCTCGAGAAAGGCTGTGCCGCTCGAATAGCTGTAGACACGGAAACCGGCCGTCGAGACCAGGGTTTTGATTGATTCTCGTACGCCGGGATCGTCATCCACGACGTGAACCGCGAAATCTTTATGCATATCGTCTCCCGTCGACATACATCCGTTGTCGACGTATGGACTTAAAAATAAAAACGAGGTGGTATGGAGCAGCGCGGGCGCCCCGCGGTAGGAGGTGCAACCGATCGGTTGTAGAGGCGTTCGATAGTGAGGCTGTTTTTTTAGCGAGTGATCGGTAGCTCGCCTGCGAATGCGACCCCTCACCACCTACTATGACGACGACGTCAAGCCCTGGGAACTGCGATGTGGCCAGCCTATAGCGCTGTCGATCTCGATAGGCTGATGCCGCGAATATAACCCGAACCGCAGATAAAAGCGCCCGCGATCTCGAAAAACGCCGATTTCCTGATCTTCGTGGGCTTGAAAACCGGCCCCGCAGGGCCGGTCATTGCAACGGTCGCGGGCCGGCTACAAAGAGATCGCTACGGCCTTGGTTTCGGTGTAATTGTTCAGGACCTGCTCGCCCATTTCGCGGCCCCAGCCGGACTGCTTGAAGCCGCCAAAGGGCAGGGCAGCATCGAAGATGTTGTAGCAGTTCACCCAGACCGTACCAGCCCGCAGCCGGGCGGCCAGCCGATGGGCCCTGCCGATATCCTGGGTCCAAACGCCGGAGGCAAGACCGAAGACGGTGTCGTTGGCGCGTTTGATGAGATCGGCATCGACGTTCGAGAACTTGGTCGCGGCGACCACTGGGCCAAAGATCTCTTCCTGATAAACACTCATCTCGTCGGAGATATCGACCAGTACCGTCGGTTTAACGAAATAGCCGCTGCCTTCGCCGCGTTCGCCGCCAGCCGCCGCTCGGGCGCCTTGTTGTTTGCCAGCGTCGAGATAGCCGGTGACCCGTTCGAGTTGGGTGCGAGAGACTAAGGGGCCCATCTGGGTTTCTGGGTCGAGGCCGGGGCCGAGCTTGATGTTGTGGGCGTATTCGGCCACGCCTTCGACCACCTGATCATAGACTTTTTCGTGGATGAACAGCCGCGAGCCGGCAGCACAACACTGGCCGTGATTGAAAAAGATCGCATTCGCCGCGCCGGGGATCGCCTTGTCGAGATCGGCGTCGTCGAGCACGATGTTCGGCGATTTGCCGCCCAGCTCCAGGGAGACCTTCTTCAGGTTGCCTTCGGCGGCGTTGACGATCAGGCGCCCGACCTCGGTCGAGCCGGTGAAGGCGATCTTGTCGACCTGCGGATGAGCGGCGATCGGTGCGCCGGCTTGCTCGCCGAAACCGGTGAGCATATTGACTACGCCGTCGGGCACGCCGGCCTCCTGCATGATTTCGGCGAGCTTCAAGCCGGATAGCGGGGTTTCCTCGGCCAGCTTCATGACCACCGTGTTGCCACAGGCCAGGGCCGGGCCGAGTTTCCAGGCCGCCATCAAAAGCGGGAAGTTCCAGGGGATAATCTGGCCACAGACGCCGACCGGTTCGCGCCGCGTATAGGCATGCCACTCGGCGCCGGGCGCATAGGGGACGGTCAGGCCGATCTGCTCGCCGTTGAGCTTGGTCGCCCAGCCGGCCATGTACTGGAACAGTTCGGCAGCCAGCGGGATATCCGCGGCGCGGGCGATGGCGATCGGCTTGCCGTTGTCCAGCGCTTCGAGCTGGGCGAGTTCCTCGGCATGATCCATGATCAGATCGCCGATCCGCCATACGATACGGCCACGCTCGGCGGGCGACATGCGGGTCCACGGCCCATCGTCGAAGGCCTTGCGGGCCGCGGCCACGGCTTTATCGACGTCGGCTTTGGCCGCGGACTGGGCCCGGGCGATGACCTCGTCGGTGGCAGGGTTGTAGACATCGAAGGTTTCGCCGGATTCGGCGGCGACCCAGCGGCCGTCGATCAGGATCTGGCGCGGTGTGTCGATGAACTGACGTACGCCGGGGGTGAGTTCGACCTCGGCGGCTGCGATTGCACACATAACGACTCTCCTCATTGATATCGTTGTCGATCCCACGACGCATACGCGGATCACGCTAAGCCGCGCCGCATGCCTCGGTTACCAAGTCATAGCGCAAATCGTGCCCCGGCGATATAGCGCGCTCGGCGAACCCGCCAACGCTTGCACGCCGGCGCTGCCGGCTGCTGCAAAACCGGCCGTAGCGGTCGGTGCCACACCTGTGGCGGGTGGCAACCATCGCGCGCGGAGAGTTGTCTTCGCACCCATAAAAAAGCCCCGCCGACCAGGGGCCGACGGGGCTTGCCCGGCAGGCTGTACGTGGCGACTAGGAGTCCACGCGGAAGCCCATCGTGGCCTCGACCGCGCGCTGCCAGCCGGCGTAGAGCTCGTCGCGCTTTTCGGCGTTCATGTTCGGCTCGAAACGACGCTCGATCGCCCACTGCTCGGCGATTTGTTCGCGCGATTCCCAGAAGCCGAGCGCCAGCCCGGCGAGATAGGCTGCACCCAGGGCCGTGGTCTCGCTGACCTGGCTGCGCAGCACATCCACGCCCAGGATGTCCGCTTGGAACTGGGCCAGGAAATCGTTGTTGATCGCGCCGCCGTCGGTCCGCAGTTCGGTCAGCTGCAGATCGGCGTCGGCCTGCATGGCCCGCAATACATCCGCACTTTGATAGGCCATGGATTCCACGGCTGCGCGAATGAAATGTTCCTTGGTGGTGCCGCGCGACAGCCCGAACATCGCACCGCGGACATTGGAATTCCAATACGGCGCGCCCAGGCCGGTAAAGGCGGGTACCAGGTAGACGCCGTCGTTGTCGCCGGCGCGCTCGGCATAGGCTTCCGAGTCCGAGGACTTGCCCAGCATGCGCAGGCCGTCACGCAGCCACTGGATGACCGAGCCGGCGACGAACACCGCGCCTTCGAGGGCATATTCCATCTGCCCGTCGACTTCCCAGGCGATCGTGGTCAGCAGCCCGTTTTCCGAGACCGTGGCCTCGGTGCCGGTATTCATCAGCGTGAAGCAGCCGGTGCCATAGGTGTTCTTGGCCATGCCCGGGGAGTAGCAGGCCTGGCCGAACAGGGCGGCCTGCTGATCGCCGGCGATGCCTGCGATTGGTAGCTCGTTGCCGAAGAAGTATTTCGGCAGTACATAGCCATAGACTTCGCTGGACGACTTGACCTCCGGCAGCATCGATTCGGGCACGCCGAACAGTTCTAGCAGCTCCGGATCCCAGCGACGCTCGCGGATATCGAACATCATGGTCCGCGAGGCATTGGTGACATCGGTCACATGTACTTCGCCGCCGGTCAGGTTCCAGATCAGCCAGGAGTCGACGGTACCGAACAGCAGATCGCCGTTGTCGGCTTTTTCCTTGGCGCCTTCGACGTTGTCGAAGATCCACTTCAGCTTGGTGCCCGAGAAATAGGCGTCGATCACCAGGCCGGTCTTGTCGCGGATCATATCCGCATGGCCGGCTTCGCGCAGCTGATCGCAGATTTCAGCCGAGTGACGCGATTGCCAGACGATGGCGTTGTAGATCGGCTGGCCGGTGTGCTTGTCCCAGACCACCGTAGTCTCACGCTGGTTAGTGATGCCGATGCCAGCGATCTCGGATACATCAACCTGGGTGTTGTTGATCACTTCGGTCAGCGTGGTTAGCACGCTGGTCATGATCTCGCGCGGATTGTGCTCGACCCAGCCCGGACGGGGGAAGATCTGCTCGAACTCGCGCTGGGCAACGCCGGCGATCTGGCCATCGTGATCGAACAACATCGAGCGCGAGCTGGTCGTGCCCTGGTCGATCGCGAGAATGTATTTTTTTTCGTCACTCATTGGCGTTCACTCACTATCGTCTGTGCGGAAAGATTGGATGCTCTCGGCCGGTCAATAGACGTACACGGCCAGCGCTGCGAGGGCACTGCCGATGATCGGACCGATCACCGGCACCCATGCATAGGCCCAGTTGCTCGAGCCCTTGTTTTTGATCGGAAGAACGGCATGGGCGATTCGTGGGCCGAGATCACGCGCCGGGTTGATGGCATATCCGGTGGGGCCGCCGAGCGAGGCGCCGATCGATACCACGAGCAGAGCGACCGCGAGTGGCCCCAGTTGGTTCGGTGTGTTTCCGAACATGATGATGACAAAAATCAAAACGAACGTCCCGATAATTTCGGTCACCAGGTTCCAGCCATAGGATTTGATGGTGGGCCCGGTCGAGAACGTCGCCAGCTTGGTCGCGCCGTCTTCGGTGTCGTCATACTGTTTCTTATAGGCCAGATAACAGGCCACGGCTCCCAGAAAGCCACCGACCATTTCGGCGAAGAAATAGGCGACTGTGGTGGCGAACGTGATCGGAATGCCGGAAGCATATTCCTTGGCTGGCCCAATCAGCAGGGCCAGAGTCACCGCCGGGTTCAAATGAGCGCCGGTATCGTAGGCCACCCATACGCCGCCGTAGACCGCCAGGCCCCAGCCGAAGAAGATGACGATCGGGTCGCTGCCGTGACCGCCGGTTTTGTTGAGGGCCACGTTCGCGACCACGCCGCAGCCGAGCAGGGTCAGAAAAGCCGTGCCAGCGATCTCATGGACCAGGATCGTTTCTATAATTCCCATGAAGTTCTTTAGCCGTAGGTATATTGATTGAAATAGGTCGTGGCGCGCCGCTTCCGCCATGACGGCGGAAGTGCGCTGGAAACATACGGTCGGGTCCCGGTCGCCGGTCGCTGGCTATCCTGGCGTGGCTATCGTGATGGCGCCGCCCGCCTTCGGCTTGGCCTGTGTACAGGCCGACGGCCCACTCGGGCCGGCGGCAAGCCTAGGCAGGCGGACGGGGATAGCCGCACTCATGATGAGCCTGCCATCTCTCGGACCGGTTCCTGGATGGCTTGCTCGAGATATTCGGCAAGCCGGTGTTTTTCGTCATCGCTCAAGCGCAGGCCAAGTTTGGAGCGGCGCCAGAGGATATCCTCGGCGGTGCAGGCCCATTCGTGTTTGCAGAGATAATCGACTTCGGCCGCATATAGATCGGCCCCGAAATGCTCGCCCAGATCGTCCAGGCTTTGAGCGTCGCCGACGATCGTCTCGACCCGCGTGCCGTAGTTGAAGACCAGCCGATTGGCCATGCCGAGCGGGATGAACGGGTGGCTTTGCTGCAGCGATTCGAACAGATGCTGGGGCTTGGACTGTTCGCCGCCGGGCAGGGGGTGGCCCTGGCCGGTCCAGGCCTTGGCCTGATTTCCCAGCGAGGGGGCGATCTGGTCGACCGCATCCTCGGCTAGCCGGCGGTAGGTGGTCAGCTTGCCGCCGAATACGTTGAGCAAGGGCGCGGCTTCGGTATCCAGCTGGATCCGGTAGTCGCGGGTGATCTCGCTGGCGTTGTCCTCGCGGTCGTCGAGCAACGGCCGTACGCCGGAATAACTCCAGACCACATCCTTGGGCGCGATCGACTGCTCGAAATAGCGATTGGCGGATTCGCAGAGGTAGCGGATCTCGTCGTCTTCGATGGCGACCTTGCCCGGCGCGCCTTGGTGTTCGACGTCGGTAGTGCCGATCAGGGTGAAATCCTGTTCATAGGGGATCGCGAACACGATGCGGCCGTCGGGCTGTTGAAAGATATACGCATAGTCGTGATCGAACAGTTTGTCGACCACGATATGGCTGCCTTTGATCAGCCGCAGCGCGTACTGATGGTCCATGTTCGTGACGTCATCCAGAAACCGCACCGCCCAGGGACCAGCGGCATTGGCCAGCCCGCGTGCCTTGGCCTCGATGGTTTCGCCGTTCTCGGTCTTGAGCGTGACCTGCCAGCCATCGTTGCTGCGTTTAGCACTTTCGCAGCGGGTGCGGGTCAGGATGGTGGCGCCGCGATTGGCCGCATCCATACAGTTGAGTACGACCAAGCGAGCGTCCTGAACCCAGGCGTCGGAATAGACGAAGCCTTTGGCGAACTCGGATTTCAGCGGGGCGCCGGCCGGATGATCGTTGAACGTCACACCCTTGGAGCCGGCCAGCGTCTGCCGCCCGCCCAGATGATCGTAGAGAAACAAGCCAGTGCGAATCATCCAGGCCGGGCGCAGGTGTTTCTGGTGCGGCAGGATGAAGCGCAGCGGCCAGATGATATGGGGGGCGGCGTTGAGTAGTACTTCGCGCTCGGACAGCGCTTTGGCGACCAGCTTGAATTCGTATTGTTCGAGATAGCGAAGGCCGCCGTGGATCAGCTTGGTCGAGGCCGATGAGGTATGACTGGCCAGATCGTCGGCTTCGCACAGCAGCACCGACAAGCCGCGTCCGACGGCGTCTCGTGCAATGCCGGCACCGTTGATGCCGCCACCGACCACGATCAGATCATATGTTTGCGCAGAGCTCATAGCAGGGCCGCCTCATGTTCGGAATAAAACTTTAAAGTTCGAAAACGAAAACAAAAATACAACAAAAGTTGTAGCTTGCAATCGCTGTGCTCTGGCTAATATGCGAACGATCATCAAGATACGCGGGCGTTCGTCGGCCGGTGAGATAGCCCGCTCTGGGATGTACGGACGAGGCTTGGCGGTTCGGGGCACACATAGCGGCGCGACATCGGACCCTGGCGCGATCGAAAACGAGCCAACCCGAACGGATTCGAAAAGGAGACATGCCATGACACCGTCCAGCCGTGTGACCTCGGAGGAGGGAGCGCCCACGCCGCGCCAACGCGAAATCGTGGATCTGGTCGAGCAGCAGGGCTTCGTGGCAATCGAAGAGCTTGCCCGCAGCTTCGACATCACCCAGCAGACTGCCCGCCGCGACGTCAATGCGCTTTGTACAGCCGGTTTGCTACGCCGCTATCACGGCGGGGCCGGGCTGCCGTCGACGGTGGAAAACATCGCCTACGAAGCACGCCAAGTGCTCAATTTGGAAGGCAAGCGCCGGATTGCGGAACTGGTGGCCCAGGAAATCCCGGATCATGCCTCGCTGTTTTTAACCTTGGGCACCACGACCAAAGAGGCGGCCCGTGCGCTTAGCGATCATAAGGGGCTGCGGGTGATCACCAACCATCTGCAGATTGCCAGCATGCTCTCGGGCTGCAAGGACGCCGAGGTCATGGTGGCCGGAGGCACGTGCCGGGCGATCGATGGCGGCGTGACCGGCGAGATGACGCTGGATTTTTTCAACAACTTCAAAGTTGATTATGCGCTGATGAGCATTTCGGGGATCGAACCAGACGGGACTTTGTTCGATTTCGATTATCGCGAAGTACGGCTGCTGCGCGTGATCATCGCCAATGCACGACGGGTGTTCTTGCTTGCCGATCATACCAAGTACAACCGTCATGCCCTGGTTCGGGCCGGCAATATCGTCGATAGCATCGATGCCTTGTTTACCGATAGCGCGCCACCGCCTGCGCTGGCTGAGGTGTTAGCCGAAAACGGGGTCGCGGTCCATATCGCCGATTAGTCGGACGCACCGGCCCAGCTAGGTTTCGACTACGACCTTTGCCTAGTTGTTCGTTTTCGAAACCGAACACTATGCTCGAACGCAACTAAATAAATATGTCGCGGCGCATGCCGTGTACCAGGGCCTAAGCCGACTTTCGGGATCGGCTGGCACCACTAAGAAAAATACGTGTTCCGGTGGGTCGGAGCACAGTGCGTTAGGAGGACAATACGATGTCGCTAGTGCTCGACAACGTATCCAAGGTGGTCGGGGGACAAACCCATATCGCACCGACGGATCTCGAGCTGGAAAGTGGGGCGTTATCGCTGCTGCTGGGGTTGACGCTGTCGGGCAAGACTTCGTTGATGCGTTTGATGGCCGGTCTGGATAAGCCAACCAGCGGCCGTGTTTTGATCGATGGCGAGGATGTGACCGGGCGGCCCGTGCGTAAGCGTAATGTGGCCATGGTCTACCAGCAGTTCATCAATTATCCGTCGTTGACGGTCTACGAAAACATCGCTTCGCCGCTGCGTATCGCCGGTATGTCATCTGCGGATATCGATCGTCGGGTGCGTACCGAGGCCGAGCGGCTGCGTATCGAAACCATGCTGGATCGGCTACCGGCCGAGTTGTCCGGGGGCCAACAGCAGCGAACCGCTATGGCGCGTGCGCTGGTGCGCGACGCCGAACTGGTGCTGCTCGATGAACCGCTGGTGAATCTCGACTACAAGCTGCGCGAAACCCTGCGCGAAGAGCTGCCGCGGGCTTTGGAAGGGCGGCGTTCGATGGTCGTCTATGCGACCACCGATCCCTGGGAAGCGCTGGCATTCGGTGGCCGCACCGCAGTACTCGAACAGGGCCGGCTCCTGCAGTGCGACCATGCGGCCTCGGTCTATGCCGCACCGGCCACCACCCACGTGGCCAGCGTATTCAGCGATCCGCCGATGAATATCGTGGCCGGCGAGCTCGCCGGCCAGGAACTGACGCTCGCCGATCTATTGCGTACCACGCGGCCGCGAGCTTTGTCCGATCTGGCCGATGGCGCTTATCTGTTCGGTATCCGGCCGGCGCATTTATCGATCGACCGTGAAGCTTCGAGTCACCGTATGCAGGCGACGGTGGACGTCACCGAGATCAGCGGCTCGGATACCTACGTGCATTGCCATATCGCCGATCGTCCTTGGGTTGCGGTCGAGTCGGGCGTGCATCAGTACGAACTGGGCGCCGAGATCGCGCTCGCCTTCGATACCGAGAAGCTATTCGTCTTCGACCTGGACGAGCAGCTGGTGCATTCGCCGGAAATCGCCGCAAACCGGCAACGCTAGGAATTCGACTATGGCTTTGATCCGTTTCGACGCAGTCGCCCACAGCTATGCTGGCCGAGGCGGCGAGCCTGGCGACTATGCGCTGCAGCCAATGGATTTCCGCTGGGAAGACGGCGGTGCCTATGCCCTGCTTGGGCCGTCTGGCTGTGGCAAAAGCACGCTGCTCAATATCTGTTCCGGTTTGCTGAAACCTTCCGAAGGCCGGGTCTGGTTCGGCGACCAGGACGTGACCGAGATGTCGCCGGAAAAACGCAACATCGCCCAGGTGTTCCAGTTTCCGGTGCTCTACGATTCGATGAGCGTGTACGACAACCTAGCGTTTCCGCTGCGCAACCGACGGGTGCAGCGCTCGCATATCGATAAACGGGTGCGCGAAGTCGCGGCCATGCTCGATCTCGATCACGTGCTCAAAAAACGCGCCAGCGGGCTGGGGGCAGAACTCAAGCAGAAGATTTCGATGGGGCGCGGTCTGGTGCGGGACGACACCTCGGCGATCCTGTTCGATGAGCCGCTGACCGTGATCGACCCGCAGCTCAAGTGGCGCCTGCGACGCCAGCTCAAGGAAGTGCACAAGCAGTTCAACCATACCCTGATCTATGTCACCCACGATCAGATCGAAGCACTGACCTTCGCCGACCAGGTGGTAGTGATGTCGGACGGTGAGATCGTACAAGTCGGTACGCCGCAGGCGCTGTTCGAGCGCCCGGAGCATACCTTCGTGGGCTATTTCATCGGCAGCCCGGGTATGAATTTTCTGCCCTGCAGAATCGACGACGGGCAGGCCGTGGTCGGCGAGCAACGCATCGCGTTGACCGAGGCGCAGGCCTCAGCGGCACGCGCGCACGGCGAGGGCGATTACAAGCTCGGCATCCGACCGGAGTTCGTTAATCGCGCCAACGACGGTGAGGGCATGCCGGTCGCTGTACGGCGGGTGGCCGATATGGGTGAGTTTCGTTTGGTCACCGGAGAGCTGGAAGGCCACGAGATCAAGATCAAGCTGCCGGTCGAGGCCGGGACGGCCCTGGGCGACCGATTGGCCGTGACGTTCCCATGGCAGTGGGTCTGTCTGTATCGCAACGAACGTCTGATCGGCAGCGAGGTATAGCTATGAACGACAATCGCTTTTCCGATAACAAGGCATGGTTTCTCGTGCTGCCGGCGACGTTGCTGGTGGCGTTCGCTTCGCTGATCCCGTTCATGGCGGTGGTCAATTACAGCCTCCAGATCGTGTTCAGCATGGAAAACCATGCCTTCATCGGCTGGGAGGCGTTTCGCGAAGCGTTGACCAACGATGAATTTCGTGGCGCCTTCTTTCGCCAGGTGATCTATACCGCGATCGTGCTCGGCATCGAGGTGCCACTAGGCATCGGGGTGGCTTTGACCATGCCGCGCACCGGTCGTGCTGTTGGCCCGGTACTGGTGGTGCTGGCGCTGCCATTGTTGGTGCCTTGGAATGTGGTCGGTCTGATCTGGCAGATCTTCGCCCGTGGCGATATCGGCCTGTTCGGGGCCTTCGTCAACAACTGGCTGCATCTGGACTACAACTATTCGACCGGCTCGCTGTCGGCCTGGTTCACGGTCGTGATCATGAGCGTCTGGCACTGGACGTCGCTGGTCGCGCTGCTGTGCTATGCAGGCCTGTGCGCGATTCCGGGCGCCTTCTATCAGGCCGCGCGTATCGACGGCGCTTCGCGCTGGGCGGTGTTCCGCTATATCGAGCTGCCCAAGCTGCGCGGTGTGCTGACCATCGCGATCCTGCTGCGCTTCGTCTACAGCTTCAAGGTTTATGCCGAACCACTGACCGTAACCGGCGGCGGGCCGGGCGATTCGACCACCTTCATGACCGAGATGCTGGCCAATACCGCCATCGGCCAGTTCGAGTATGGCAAGGCCGCGGCCTACGGGCTGTTGTATTTCCTGATCATTCTACTGATCAGCTATGTGTTCTATCTGGTGCTAACCCGGGTTGGTACCAGCCAGGGGAGTGAATGAGATGGTACGTCGTATCGGCCTCGCATTATTCATCCTGTTTCTGCTGATCCCGGTGTACTGGCTGGTCATGATGTCGTTCAAGACCAACCACGAAATCATCAGCCAGCTATCGCTGTGGCCCCACGAGTGGACGCTCGAGCACTACCGGACGATCTTCGGCCGTCCCGAATGGCAGGGGGCGTTTCTGCATTCGCTGTCGTATGTGTTGCTCAACGTGGCGATCACGCTGCCACTGGCCATTCCGGCGGCCTATGCCTTTTCCCGTTTCGACTTTCTCGGCGATAAGCATCTTTTTTTCTGGCTGCTGACCAATCTGATGGCGCCGCCGGCGGTGTTTCTGATCCCTTATTTCCAGCTCTATCACAGCATTGGCTTGTTCGACACGGTGTTCGCGGTCGCACTTGCGCATACGCTGTTCAACCTGCCGCTGGCGGTCTGGATTCTGGAAGGGTTCATGTCTGGCGTGCCCCGCGAGATCGACGAAACCGCCTATCTCGACGGTTATTCGTTGCCGCGCTTCTTCATCAAGATCTTTTTACCCCTGATCGGCTCGGGCATCGGTGTGGCTGCCTTTTTCTGCTTCATGTTCAGCTGGATCGAGCTGCTGCTCGCACAGACGCTGACCACCAGTAACGCCACTCCCATCGCGACCATGATGGGCAGCGCTTTCACTGCCTCGGGCACCAACTGGGGCATTCTCGCCGCTGCCGGGACCTTGACCATCATCCCGGGGATCATCGTCATCTGGTTCGTGCGCCACCGGATCGCCTCCGGTTTCGCGCTGGGCCGCGTCTAGTACGTACCAGAACAGGAGTTTGCCCATGCATTGGATGCTCTGGACCCTGCCGACCGCGATCTTTTTCGCGACCATTGCCGGTCTGCTGGTCGGCATGACCGTCTGGCAGCTCATATCGCCGACCCGCGAACGTCGCGGCTGGATCATTCCGATGCGCACGACACGCGGCGACCGGCTGTTCATCGGGCTGCTGGCTTCGGCTTATCTCACAGCGCTATGGGTGGCTTTGGTGCCGCTGACCAGCTGGTATCTGCTGGCCTTGGTGGTGGTGCTGGTGGCCGTATTGGTGCTGTTCGGTTGACGAAACAATAACAATTCAAAGCCGGGCGCCCTGCGTTGATCGGACAGACGGGGCTGCCCGGGAACAATCCCGGTTCGTGGTTATGCGGGCCGGCTCATAGTGCGATCGGAAGGAGATCGAGATGACTAAAAAGCAAGAGGACGATCCCAAGGGTCGGGCGGCGTCGAAGACGCCGCGGGGGTTCAACGCCAATCGACGTAATTTCTTGCGCAGCGGTGCGGCGGCCGCGGCCGGGATGGCCGCAGTGCCGTTCGTGGGGTCGAGCGCGGCGGCCGCGACGTCATCCGGCAGTGATGAATTGCCGCCCCTGGGCAAGATTCCCGACTACAAGAACTATGGCAAGGGCGCGAGCGGTAAAAAAGCCGCCGAAAACTGGGTCGACAACTTTCTGCAGCCCTCGACGCTGACCCGCGACCAGCAGATGAAGGAAATGGAGTACTTCATCAACGCGGCCCAGCCTTACAAGGGCATGACCATCACTGCCGTCTCCGAAGTTACCGGCACCCATCAGTTCGAATCCAAAATACTGGCCCAGGCGTTCGAGCAGATCACCGGAATCAAGGTCAAGCACGACATCATGCAGGAAGGCGATGTCGTGAGTAAGCTTGAATCGCAGATGGCGACCGGCCGTTCGCTCTACGATATCTATATCAACGATTCGGACTTCATCGGCACCCATGTGCGCATGGACGACGTGATCTCGATCACCGACTACATGACCGGTGAGGGCAAGGATGTCACCTTGCCGACGCTCGATGTCGACGATTTCATCGGCAAGAGCTTTGTCTCCTGGAAAGACAAGATGTACATGATTCCAGACGGCCAGTTCGCGAATCTGTACTGGTATCGCAAGGACTGGTTCGACCGGCCGGATCTGCAGAAACAGTTCAAGGAAGAATACGGCTACGACCTGGACGTGCCGGTCAACTGGTCGGCCTATGAAGATATCGCCGACTTTTTCACCAACAAGGTCAAGAACCTCGACGGCAGACGCATCTACGGCCATATGGACTATGGCAAGAAATCGCCGTCGCTGGGCTGGCGTATCCACGACTCGTGGCTGTCGATGGCCGGCGCCGGCGACAAGGGCCTGCCCAACGGCCGCCCGGTCGACGACTGGGGTATCCGGGTCAACGACGATCTGAATCCGGTCGGGGCTTCGGTCGAACGCGGCGGGGCGACCAACAGCCCGGCCGCCGTCTATGCTATTCGCAAATATAAGGAATGGCTGGACAAATATGCGCCGCCCGAAGCCGCCGGCATGACGTTTTCCGAATCCGGCCCGGTGCCGGCCCAGGGCCATATCGCCCAGCAGATCTTCTGGTATACCGCGTTCACGCCGAGCATGACCCAGCCCGGCCTGCCGGTGGTCAACGATGACGGCACACCGAAATGGCGCATGGCCCCGTCGCCCCATGGTCCGTACTGGGAAGCCGGCATGAAGCTCGGTTACCAAGACTGCGGTTCCTGGATGCTGCCGCGGGCCACCGATGCCAAAAAACGCGCTGCGAGTTGGCTCTATGCCCAGTTCTGTATCTGCAAGTCGGTATCGCTACGCAAGAGCCTGGCGGCGCTCACACCGTTCCGGACCTCGGATATCAACTCCAAGCCGATGGGCGAAGCCGCGCCTTATCTTGGCGGCCTGGTCGAATTCTTCCGCAGTCCGGCGCATAAATACTGGACGCCGACCGGGGTGAATGTGCCGGCCTATGGCAAGCTGACCTCCGCCTGGTGGAAGAATATCGCCAAGATCAACAGTGGTTCGCTCACGCCCCAGGAAGGCATGGACGCGGTTGCTGAAGACATGGATAACGTCATGCACCGGATCGAGATTGCCAAGCTCGAAAAAATTGCGCCGCCTAAGCTCAATCCGAAGAAGAGCGCGGAATACTGGTTCAAACAGCCGGGTGCGCCCAAGCCCAAACTGGACAACGAAGACCCGCCCGGCGAGACGTTGTCCTATGACGAGCTGCTCAAGGCCTTCAACAATCCGGCCTCGATCGGGCGTAAGGCCAGTAGCGAGGATCAGGGTTAGCGTTCTGGGGCCCACTCGAAGACCCCTAAGATAAACAAAGCCCGTACGCTTGCGGCGTACGGGCTTTGTTTTGCCGATCGTCGCGGTATGTTTTTAAGTCAGAGTATCGACCACACCGCCATCGACGCGCAGCGCCGCGCCCGTGGTTGCCGAGGATAGCGGCGAGCAAACATAGACCACCATATTGGCGACTTCCTCGACGGTTGCCGCGCGCTGGATGATCGAGCTCGGCCGTTCGTTCTGTACGAAATCGGCCGCGAACGCTTCCATCGACTTGCCGGATTGTTCCTGACCTTCACGCAGCATGTCCTGTACGCCTTCGGACAGCGTCGGGCCGGGCAGCACGGCATTGACCGTCACCCCGGTACCGGACAGGCGCTTGGCCAGGCCACGCGAGACCGATAGATTGGCGGACTTGGTAAAGCCGTAGTGGATCATATCGGCCGGGATGTTGATGCCCGACTCCGACGACATGAACACGATCCGGCCCCAGCCGTTGGCCTGCATCCGCGGTGCATAAGCCCGCGAAAGACGCACGCCCGACATCACGTTGACGTCGAAAAACTGCTGCCAGGTGTCGTCTGGCACATCGAAGAAATCGTGCGGGCCGAACAGGCCGACGTTGTTGACCAGGATATCGACGTTAGGCTCGGCTTCGACAACTTCGTTGCAGCCGTCAGCGGTGCCGAGATCGGCGGTCACGCCGCGAACGTCGGCGTTCGGGACCGCGGCCTTTAGATCGGCGATCGCAGCATCTACGCGCTCGCGTTTGCGGCCGTTGAGGACCACGGTTGCGCCGGATTCGGCCAAGCCCTTGCCGATAGCCAAACCGATGCCGCCGGTCGAGCCGGTGATCAGAGCAGTCTTGCCGTTGAGTTCAATTTTCATGCGTTGTCCTTTGTAGACATTTAAGTGGAAAGACGGGCACGGGCCATGTGACCCGGTCAATGTGCGATGGCGTCGTGAACGACGGCTTGTCTGGACTCATCCTCGGGCCGTGCCGGCTGGTTTCAAGCCGTGCGGTTTCAGGGAATGACCCGCCGGGCCTTGAGTCGGTCGATGGCGGCCAGAAGGGATTTCGATGAATCCATGCGCTCGGTAAAGCCGGCCTCGTGGATCTTATTGGTGTCCGAGACGACGTCGGTTTCGGTATTGAAGATGAAATCGCCGAAGCCCCAACCAACCAGCTTGTTGAGATCGGGCTCGATCAAGTCGTGTTGTTCGGCCAGTTCACGCCACAGACTGGCCTTATCGGCCATGTGTTCGGTCAGCGTCAGCGGTACCGGGTGGGCCAGTTCTAGTCCCAGGTGGGCCGCTACGTCCTCGAATATCCGATCCCAGCGGAAGGTATCGACGTTGGTCACGTTATAGGCTTCGCCGCTGGGCGCCTCGGTGGCCGCCCAGCGCGCTGCATGGGCCAACAGCCGCGAATCGCAGGCCTGGACTAGCTGTCGATAGGCCGAGTCGTTGCCGGGAAAACGCAGCGGAATACCGAGCGCTCGTGAGATCTCGGCATAGACGCCGATCACCAGGGCGATGTTCATCGGATTGCCGTAGACATCGCCGACCACTAGATCCGGACGCAGGGCGACATAGTCCCAGCTGGCCTTGTCGGATCGGGCTTTGAGCTGGGCTTCCTGGGCCTGATAAAGATTCGGCGGCATATGCGGCGGATCGGCTTCCCGGGCCGGAGTGCGGACCTTGGCGCCCAGATGAATGCCGTAAATTTTGAAGCCTTGGTGGATGATCACGCGCGCCAGCGGTGCGCCGGCAGCCTCCAGGGCATCGATCAGATGGCCGAGCATACGCCCGTTGCGCTCGGCCTCGATCGACAGATTGTCGTCCGGGGCCAGGGCAGAATAGAACACATGGGTCGTATCGGCGGCCGCGGCGAGCGCGGCGTGGGTCGCCTCGGCATCGCTCAGATCGACCGAGATGGTGTCGAACCCGTCGACTTTATTGCGGCCGAGCGCGCGGGCACGCCAGCCGTGTTCGGTGAGGTCGCGGATGGTGGCATCGCCGATGATGCCGGCGGCACCGGCCACCAAGGCGGTTCGCTTGTCGGTGCTCATGAATCGTCCTTATCTGAATGCAAAAAATATAGACACTGCGTTCGCGAGCATCAGTCCTTCGGGCGTATTCGCTGTGTTGTCTCTCGGCTCGTCGATAACACAGCGTGCCGGGGCTGGCATCGGGTGCGTTGCCCGCATCGCTGATCTCGAAGCGAGCTGTCTCACCAACAGCTCATAGGGCTGGGGCGAGGTGCCGCCGGTGTGCCGTACAGGCATTCATATCGGCTGGCTGAAAAAACACGTGGCGTGACGAATCATGGGACGACAGGTACGACAGCTGGCCGATCGTCGGATGTAACGAAAAGCGATGTCTGCCATCCAGCTGGTGGCTCTTGTGGGTATGCTGTTTGCAAACGATGAATCGGGCATAGAATCGATCATGCGGCGCGTGTCGCGGGCCGCGACACGCGGCATGGTGAACGTCTCCGAGCGTCATGATCGGTGGTCCTTGCGAGCCACGAGCTCGATCAGAAGGCCGGTCGGCGTCAGCGTAAACAGCCGATCCTCGCCAAGCTCGGCGATCGTTTGCTGGGAATAGGGCAGGCCACGCTGCTCGAGCTTCTGCCGTATCGGTTCGACGTTGGCCACGCGAAAACCAGCATGGTCGATGGTTTCGGCGTTGCGTTCGACCGCACCGCCCGGCCCGGGAATGAGATGTACCAGCGGCCTCTCATCGGCATACAGCCAGTAGCCCGGAAAACCGAAATTCGGACGATAGCCCACGTTTAGATCGAGCAGCTCGACCAGAAAATCGCGGGTGGCATCGAGCGCATTGGTACGCAGCGTAACGTGGTCGAGGGCGACCATCAGACGATGGCTCCGCCCCCGTCGACGCGTACCACTGAACCGGTCGCGAAGCCGGTGATCATCAGATAATGCACGGCATTGGCGATATCGCCGGCGCGCCCGACACGCCCGACCGGCAAGCTGTCTGCGGTCTGAGTCATCAGTTCGCGGCGCGAGGGCGCTGCCATCTCGTTCCAGAGCGCGGTATCGATCAGGCCCGGCGAAACCGCGTTCACGCGTACCGGCGCCAGTTCTAGGGCCAGCCCGCGGACCAGCCCCTCGATGGCGGCGTTGATCGCGCCTTGCAGGGTCGCGCCGGCCGATGGGCGCTCCGATAGATAGCCGGAGACCAGAGTCAGCGTGCCGTGTTCGGTCAGCCGTGCCGCTCGGGCGGTGCGATAACTGCCCCAGAACTTGCTGTCCATCGAGCGATACGCATCGTCCAACGACATCGTGCGCATACCGCCGCGCGCCGTAGCAGCCGATGAGACGATGATGTGATCCCAGGCCGAACGCTCCGCGAAGAAACGTTCAACGGCCTGGTTATCGCCGGTATCGAGAGGCGCCGTCGTGACGCCGTGACCGATTTCATCGGCCGCGGCCTGCAGCTTGTCGGCCGAACGTGAAGCGATCGTGACAGCGGCCCCAGCCTCGGCACTGCGGCGTGCCACCGCATAGCCAATGCCCGAACTGCCACCGATTACGAGCACCTGCGTATTGGTCAATGACGCCATGATCACCTGCCGTTGCCATGCCTGTGTTGTAACGTTAAATCTTGCGCTTGGCGAATTGAAGTGGCGGCAAGGTCAATGAACTGTTGCAATATATGCAACATTGATGGAGACGGTGCGATGGCCGATACCTGTGTGGAAATGCGGACTTTCGTCCAGGTGGTTGAGGCCGGCAGCCTGGCTGCGGCTGGCCGCAGCCTCGGCTTGTCGACGGCCGTGGTCAGCCGCCGGCTGGCCGGCTTGGAGCAGCGTCTTGGCACCCGCCTTGTGCATCGCTCTACGCGCAATCTGTCGCTGACCGACGAGGGCGCGCGCTATCGGCAGCGCTGCGAGCAGATTTTGGCCGATATTGAAACTGCCGAGGCCGAAGCCCTGCGGGGCACGGGCAGCGCCGTAGGCGTATTACGGATCACGACCACGGTCGCCTTTGCCGATCGGCTGGCGCCGCTGTTGGCGCGCTTTGCCGGGGAACACCCCACGCTGTCGATTCATCTGCATGCCAGCGATGATCGGATCAACCTGGTCGAGGACGGCATCGATCTGGCCGTGCGTTTCGGTCGACTCGCCGAGTCCAGCCTGATCGCCAAACGTCTGGCGCCCAATCGTCGCGTGATCTGTGCCGCGCCAGCCTATCTGCGGGCCCACGGCTATCCTCGGGTGATTGAAGATTTGGCATCGCATCGTTGTATCGTCATGGGCGAGCCGCCGGTCGGCGAATGGCGGTTTGCCGATGGCCGCAACGTACGCGTAGGTGGACGGCTGTCCTGCAACGAGGGCCGTACCGCCCATCAATGGGCGCTGGCCGGGGCTGGGCTGGTGCTCAAATCGATTTGGGACGTGGCCGACGATCTGGCCGCCGGCCGACTGGTTACGGTGCTCGATCGGGCGCCAATGCCGGTTGCCGATATTCATGCGCTGTATGCCCATCGGCGCCATCTGGCGCCCCGGGTTCGGTTATGCCTGGATTTCTTGCAACGCGAACTGGGCGAGCTGGCCGTTCGGCTTGGCATCGAGTCGGCACCTGCGTCTGGCGTATCCTAGGCGCGCCGCCCACGCTGTCCTTGTCGATGTCCGAAACACCGATGCCCGACGATGCTCGGGCAGCCGATCGTTATTGGATGGGGCTGGCCCTCGATCAGGCTCGTGCGGCCGAGGCCGCCGGCGAGGTGCCGGTTGGCGCGGTAGTGGTCCGCGATGGAGTCGTCCTGGGGTACGGGCGCAACGGCCCGATCGAAGCCGCGGATGCCACTGCGCATGCCGAGATCGCTGCGATCCGCGCGGCCTGTCGTATGGTCGACAACTACCGACTGCCGGGGGCGACGCTGTACTGCACGCTGGAACCTTGTGCGATGTGTGCCGGAGCGATCGGCCATGCCCGTATCGCTCGCGTGGTCTATGGCGCCGATGATTTTCGGGCCGGGGCGGTGCATTCGATATTCCAGGTGCTCGACGAGCCCCGGCTCAATCATCGTGTGGCTCATACCGGGGGCGTACTGGCCGAAGCGAGCGCCGATCTATTGCGCGTGTTCTTCCGTGCACGGCGCGCAGCCCGACCATGATAGCCGGGGTTGGCGCCCGGCACGGCTTTCGTCTATAGGCGTGACGAACATGCGGTGGTAGCCTCGCTGCATGACTGCGAAAAAGACATGGCGAGTCGCCGTTCTGCCCGGCGACGGAATCGGCCCGGAAGTCGTTGCCCAGGCCACGCGTGCCCTCGATGCGCTGGCGGCGGCCGACGACGATCTGGATATTGACTACGACACCTTCAACTGGCCTTCGCACGCTTGGCACGAAGCGTATGGCGAATCGGCCCCGGCCGATTATCTTACGCGGCTGGCCGACTACGATGCGATCCTGCTCGGTGCGCTCGGCGATCCCGGGCCGACCAGCCATCCCGATCGCTATCTGTTGTCGGACTCGGATTCGCTGGCGCCGTTGCTGGAAATCCGCAAGGGGTTCGATCAGTGGGTTTGCGAGCGGCCGGTCCGGCGTCTCGAGGGGGCCCCGCAGTATCTGGCCGATCCGCGAGCCGACGACATCGACATGCTGGTCATTCGCGAAAACAGTGAAGGCGAGTATGTGAACCAGGGCGGTCGGCTGGCGGCCGGCACGCCAAACGAAGTGGTCACCCAGACGGCGGTGTTCACGCATCGGGCCACCGAGCGCATTATTCGTCATGCCTTCGAACAGGCCCAGGCACGAGCGGCCCAGCGTGGCGAGGAAGGACGCGAGCGCCAGTTCGGCGCCGGCCAGCGTGCCAGCCAGGTCTGCCTGGTGACCAAGCGCAATGCCCAGAAATTCTGGGGCGATATGTATACCGAGATGTTCGCCAAGATTGCCGAGGATTACCCGGACGTCGCCACCCACCACGAGCTGGTCGATGCAGCTTGCATGAAGTTCGTCTCCCACCCTTGGATGTTCGATGTGGTGGTGGCTTCGAACCTGCATGGCGATATTCTGACCGATCTCGCCGCAGTGCTGAACGGTGGTATGGGGGTCTCGCCTTCGGCCAATCTCAATCCCTCGGATCGTTCGCGCCCGCCGATGTTCGAGCCGACCCACGGCAGCGCGCCGGATATCGCCGGCCAGAACAAGGCCGGGCCGGCTGCCATGCTGCTGACCGCAGCAATGATGCTCGATTGGATGGGCGAAGTGGATCCGGCCGCGGCCCGAGCGGGTACGCGTCTGCGCGCTGCGGTGAGCCACGATCTAGCCGCCCATGCCGGGGATACGCGGGCGACCGACGCCATAGGCGATGCGGTCCTCGCAGGTATCCGTAACGCCTGAGTCCGTGCACGGCCAGTACGCGTACTGCACTCAATCTAAAGTCGATTGCAACCGCCGCGCAGGCAGTCTAGCCTCGCGGCATCCATCGAACCCACAGCCAGGAGAACCGCCATGACGGCGAATCGCACCGGTAACCTGTCCCCTCTGCTCAAGCAGGCCACCGACGTCTACGCCGAGCGTGGCGAGGGCTGCTATCTGTTCGATACCGAGGGCAATCGTTATCTGGATTTTACCGCCGGGATCGGCGTCACCAGTACCGGGCATTGTCATCCCAAAGTGGTCGCAGCCGCCCAGGAGCAGGTCGGCAAGCTGATCCACGGTCAGTACACCACCATCATGCACAAGCCGATCCAGGATCTATCGGCCCGCCTCACCGAGAAGATGCCCGGCAAGATCGACACGGTCTTCTATGCCAGCGCCGGCTCCGAGGCTGCCGAGGGCGCGATGCGGCTGATGCGACATGCCACCGGCCGACCCAACATCGTGGTCTTCCATGGTGGATTCCACGGCCGCACCATGGGCGCGGCTTCGATGACCACTTCGGGCACCGCGTACACGGCCGGCCTGCAGCCGCTGATGGGGGGCGTGATCGTCGCGCCGTTCCCGAACACCTTCCGTTATGGCTGGTCGGAAGAAGCGGCGACCGATTTCTGCCTGCGTGAGCTGGATTATATCTTCGACACCATCAGCGCGCCGAAGGACACCGCCGGCATGCTGATCGAGCCGATCCAGGGCGAGGGTGGCTTCGTGCCGGCCAACACCAAGTTCATGCAGGGCCTGCGCGAGCGTGCCGACCATCACGGCATGGTGTTCGGCGTCGACGAAGTTCAGGCGGGCTACGGGCGCACTGGCCAGTTCTGGTCGCATAGCCATTTCGACGTCGAGCCGGATATCGTGATGACCGCCAAGGGCTTGGCCTCCGGTTTCCCGTTATCTGCCTTTGCCGCACCGCGCGGTCTGATGGAAAAAGGTTGGCCCGGTTCCCAGGGCGGCACCTATGGGGGCAATGCCGTGGCCTGCGCGGCTGCACTGGCGACCCTCGATGTCATCGAGGAAGAAGGCCTGGTAGAGAACGCGCGCGATACCGGCGATCACCTCAAGCAGCGCCTGGAATCGCTCAAGGCCGACCATGAATGCATTGTCGATGTTCGCGGCAAGGGCTTTATGATCGGCGTCGAGATCCACAAGGATGGCGAGCCCGATGGCGATCGCGCCGAGCGCATCGCCAAGGCCTGTGAAGCCGATGGCCTACTGCTGCTGCGTTGCGGCCCGAAGAAACAGGTGATCCGCTGGCTACCGCCGTTGGTCGCCAGCCGCGAGCAGATCGACCAAGGCGTCGATATCTTCGCCAAGGCACTCAACGCAACGGCCTGATCAGCATTCGGTCGGAGTGATCCCACAAACCGCCGGTCGCCTTTGCGATCGGCGGTTTTTTTTGGTCGATGCGATGAGGATCGAACCTTGAAATCGAAGCCGATGCGCTGTCGGGGTTCGATGCGATGGGCGTATCGAAAACGTCACAATCCGGTCATCGATCGGCGTTAGATTGGGGGAGATTCTTGTCAATATGCCGTGCTATGTTGCTGTCCGCGCAACTCGACCGTCGCCTGCCCTCGCTGCGGCGCATGCTTTGGGCCATTGCTGCGGTGGCCTGTCTGATCGCTGCTTTGCTGCATGCGAACGACCATGTTTCGTCGCCGCCTACGGTGGCGGTCCAGGGGGTGGCCACCGAGGTGGGTGATTTCAGCTCGGCTGCCAAAGGTTTCGGGCATGATCGATGGTGATCGCCGGTTCCGGCCACGGTGCGAGGGTAACGTTCGCCAAGCCTAGGGTCTGACAGGGCCGGGCGTGCGATCGCTCTCGTTCGGCCGGGGTGCCGTGTTGCCGGGGCGTTCCGTTAGGTCGCCCCTATGCTGCTACGCGCCTTCCTGAATCGGTATGCGCCGCCATGCGCCTCGTTCGATGCTCTAAAGCGTTGGGCGTCAATGTCTGGGAGATATCGGTCGCCGCAGCATTCGGGCCGCGGCCGGGCCATGTCCTGACATGCTCGCTTGGACTGCAAGGATAGGCCGTAACAGCTAGAACGCCAGCCGGTGTTCAATGGCCTATGGATTTCTTCAAATAATCGCGAGCGATTGTTTGCACTACCACATGTCGGCATCATACCGCTTTCAGTTTGAACCCTTAGGGGCGTTTCTCTCGCGGCGATCGCGTTGCAGACGCGTTCACAAGGCAAGTCGCGGAAAAAGGATTGTGTCCATGGAGCAACACGATGCGTCGTCTGCCATGGCTCGTTTGATGCGGGTCTTTATCGGCTTTTCCCTGATCATGGTCATGTTGGCCGCGCCGATGGCTCAAGCGCAGCCCTCGGCCAAGCCGAGCCAGGAGACAGCCGAGCAATCGGTCTCACTGGACCAGTTGGCCAATCTGTTGGAAAACAACAAGACGCGAAAACAGCTGATTCAGCAGCTGCGTCAGGCCGCAGCCCACGAAGGACAGGGCGCCGTCGCGGAATCGCCCGAGGCCAAGGCTGGCGATACGCCAGCGGCTGCCATCGAAGCACCTGACCAAGCCGAACAGCAAAAGGCCGCCTCGGAGAAGCGGGTTTCCTTTGCCCGGCGATTCGCGGAAATCACGGCCTCCTGGTCAGAGACGATAGGCGCTCGTATCGGTGCGGCCTGGAATGTCGTGGTGGACTTGGCCAAAAGCGGCAACGCCCAGCACAGCGCGGTCTCGTTTAAGGCGAGCGTGTTTTTCGACGCATTGCTGATGTTCGCGATCGTGGTGGGTGCGACGCTGGTCGCCTTGCTCGTGCTGCGCTTGCTGGCCAGTACGATCTTTGCCGCGATCGGGCGTTTCGCCGCACGCGGCAAGAGCGGTAGCGGCTCGTTGGTCCGTCGGAGTTCGGCGATTCTGGTCGGGATCGTGGTCGATATCGTGGTCGTGTTGCTGGCCGGTGGGGCAGGCTATATGGCTGGTCTGTATGCGATCGGCGACAACGGCACGATGGGCACCCGTGAATCGCTATTCATCAATGCCTTCGTGCTGGTCGAGCTGGTCAAGGTCGCCATTCGGGCCTTGTTCGCGGCCCGCTACGACAGTCTGCGCCTGCTCAATATCGAATCGAGCATAGCCGGCTGGTGGAGTATCCGGCTGCGCTGGTTCGTCGGCGTGATTGGTTACGGCCTGCTGGTTGCCGTGCCGATCGTCAACGCGCAATTGTCGTTCTTCCTCGGCGCGGTGCTGACGTTCCTGGTTATGGGCGCGGCCTATGTCTATGCGCTCAAGGTCATCTTCTCCAACCGCAAGCTGTTGACCGAGCGGCTCAAGCAAAAGGCCGAGACGGCGTCGATCGGTTTCTTCTCGGTGCTGTATCGCCTGTTCGCTCGGCTTTGGGTGCTGCTGGCGGTGATCTACTTCACCTGGCTGTTCGTGGCCAGCCAGATCGATCCAGCGGGCGCGTTGCCGTTCATGCTTTCGGCCACGATTCAGACGGCGCTCATCGCCGGTATCGGGGTGGGGCTGTCCGGGCTATTGTCGCGGGCGATCGGGCATCGCATGGTGTTCCCGGATTCGATTCGGGACAAGCTTCCGATGCTGGAAGCCCGGGTGAACTCCTATGTGCCGACTGCGCTGAAGGTGATCCGCGTGGTCATCATGATCGTGGTGATCGCGATGATCGCCAACGCCTGGACGGTGTTCGACCTGAACGGCTGGCTCAGCTCGAGTGCGGGCCTGACCATGCTCTCGGTCTCGGCCAAGGTGACGCTCATTCTGGTGGCCTCGGCGCTGCTGTGGCTGGTCGCTGCCAGCGTGATCGAGCATCGGTTGAGTCCGAACACCGGCCGCGGCGCGCCCACGGCTCGGCAGCAGACCTTGCTGGTGTTGTTCCGCAACGCGCTGGCGATCCTGATCGCGACCTTCACGATCATGATCACGCTGTCGCAGATTGGGGTGAACATCGGGCCGCTGATCGCGGGTGCTGGAGTCTTCGGTCTGGCGATCGGTTTCGGCGCCCAGAAGTTGGTCCAGGACATCATCACCGGCGTGTTCATCCAGCTCGAAAATGCGATGAACACCGGCGACGTCGTGACCGTAGGTGGGGTGACCGGGACCGCCGAACGCCTGACCATTCGCTCGGTCTCGATCCGCGATATCGACGGTGCCTACCACATCGTGCCGTTCTCTTCGGCCAGTGTGGTATCGAACTTCATGCGCGACTGGGCTTATTTCCGTACCGAGTACGGCGTTGCCTATCGCGAGGATATCGATAACGCCATCTACTATCTGCGCGAGGCATTCGATGACCTCAAGACCGATCCGGATCACGGCCCGAATATTCTCGAGGACATGACCGTGCCCGGGGTGACGGCGCTGGCCGATAGTTCGGTCAACATCCGGATCATGATTAAGACTAAGCCGGGGACGCAGTGGGGCGTCGGGCGTGCCTTCAACCGTTTGGTCAAAATCCACTTTGATCGGGCCGGCATCGAGATTCCGTTCCCACACCAGACCCTCTGGTTTGGCGAGGATCGGCACGGTCATTCGCCGGCGGCCAATGTACGGTTGCTGGAAGACGGCGAAGAAGGCGCCGACACGGAGTATCGGCCGAAGCGGCGTCGCCGTGGCGACGATGCCGCGCCGGAAGAAACCGGCGACGCCCCGTCCTAGGCGATCGCCTGCCGGCAACGCCCGAGATCGCGAGTCGATCACGGGCGTTGCCCTCCGGTATGGGGCCGGCGACTTCGGTGGCCTAAGCGGTTTGATCGATTTTTGACCAATGCTGCGCCAACCCCTGCGACCTCTGGGATTGCGGTGGTTCACGCATAAGTTATGCACAGGCTTGTCCAGCGTCTTTGTGAAAAACTGCTCGGTGGCGACTGGCACAAGACAGCTAAGGCGAGTGGGTGAATGTCTGTGCTCGCAACCATCCAACCTGGATTCCGGTGTCGAGCTTTGCGTAGGGCTTCGGCGCTATGGCTCGGCAAGGCCAGGCGCTGAATATCGGACCTCGCACGGGTCGGAAGGCGTGGCATGCTCGTGGCCGATTTGCTCTGCGAACCTGTTGGGAGATCGGCTCACTTCGGCGAGCCGAACACAGCGTGGTCAGTCGTTGACCAATCTGCTGCAAGCCCGGTCAATTGGTCGCCTATTACGGGCTCGATCGGGTTGTCCACAAGCTTATCCCCGGTCTGTGTTGAAAACCCGGTGAACGAAGCTTACGCAGACGGCGCGCCCTAGCGTGATAGCATTAAACGGTTTTCAAAACAGTCTATGAAGGCAGGATAACGAGCGGTATGAGCAATTCCGATGCGCAAAAGCTGCTGTGGATCGACGGCGCATACGTCGAATCAGGATCGGGGGGCTTTTTTGAAACGACCAATCCTGCCACCGGTGTGACGCTGGCCCGTGTGGCCCAGGCCACAGCCGACGATATCGATCGCGCAGTGGTAGCTGCACGCGCTGCCCTTGGGCCCTGGAAAGCCAAGAGTGGGGTCGAGCGCGGGCGCATCCTGCATCGGTTGTCGCAGCTGCTGCGTGAGCATCGCGACGAACTGGCCGAGTTGGAAATGCGCGATGGCGGCAAGCCGATTGCCGAAACGCCCGAGGCCGATGTCGACTCCGGCGCAGACTGTCTCGAATACTTTGCCGGGCAGGCGGCCTCGATCCAGGGTGAGTATCAGGAAGTCGACGGCGGCTTTTTCTATACCCGGCCCGAGCCGCTGGGGGTCGTCGGTGCGATCGGGGCCTGGAACTACCCGCTACAGATCGCCTGCTGGAAATCCGCGCCGGCGCTGGCCGCAGGCAATACCATCGTATTCAAGCCGTCGGAGCTGACGCCGCTGTCGGCGTTGCGCCTGGCCGAACTGGCCAAACAGGCCGGTGTGCCGGACGGCGTGCTCAACGTGGTACCGGGCTTTGGCGATGCCGGGCAGGCCATCACCGGCCATGCCGACATCGACAAGATCTCGCTGACTGGTGGCGCCGATACCGGCAAGAAGGTCATGGCCGCAGCCGCCGGCACGCTCAAGACCGTGTCGCTGGAACTCGGCGGCAAGTCGCCGCTGGTGATCTTTGACGATGCCGATCTGGACAACGCCGTCTCCGGGGCGCTGCTGGCCAACTTTTTCACCCAGGGCGAGATCTGTACCAACGGCACGCGTGTATTCGTGCATGAGGCGGTACGCGGAGCATTCCTCGACAAACTCCTGGCTCGCGTCGCCAAGCTCAAGATCGGCAATCCGGCCGACGCCGATACCGACGTCGGCCCGATGATCAGCCCGGAGCACGGCCAGATCGTGCTCGACTATATCCAGGCCGGCAAAGACCAGGGCGCGCAACTACTCACGGGTGGCGAGCGTATCCAGGTCGAGGGTTGTGAACACGGCGTGTTCGTCGCGCCGACCGTATTCGACGGCTGCCGCGACGATATGACCATCGTGACCGAAGAAATTTTCGGCCCAGTGATGTCGGTATTGTCGTTCACCGACGAACAGGAAGTTATCCAGCGCGCCAACGCGACCGAGTACGGGCTGGCGGCTGGCCTGTTCACCCGCGATTTGGAACGGGCCCACCGGGTGATCGGTGAGCTCGAAGCCGGGATCTGCTGGATCAATCACTACAACATCACGCCGATCGAAATGCCGTTCGGGGGCATCAAGGGTTCCGGTATCGGCAAGGAAAACAGCCGTCGGGCCTTGGACGGCTATTCGCGCATCAAGAGCGTGTTCGTGGCGCAAGGCGCGGTTGAGGCGCCGTACTGACTTCAAGTGAGGGTTCGTTCGCATGACTAGCGACAAGAAATACGATTACGTGATCGTCGGCGCCGGTTCGGCCGGGGCCGTGCTTGCCAACCGGCTGACCGAAGACAAGGATGTTTCGGTGTTGCTGGTCGAAGCCGGGCCGATGGATTACAGCATCTATATTCATATGCCGTCGGCGTTCTCCTATCCGATGAGCGGCGATACCTACAGCTGGAATTATCACACCGAGCCCGATCCCTATATGAATAATCGAACCCTGCACTGCCCGCGCGGGCGTGTGCTGGGGGGATCGTCCTCGATCAACGGCATGGCCTATGTGCGCGGCAATGCCATGGACTTCGAGAACTGGGCCAACGATTTCGGGCTCGAAGACTGGCGCTACAAGAATGCGCTGGCCTATTTCCGCAAGGCCGAGGATTTCGACCAGGGCGAAAACGAATACCACGGCGCGGGCGGGCCGCTGCACGTGACTACCGGCCCGGGCCAGAACCCGCTGTATCACGCCTTCATCGAATCGGGCATGGAAGCCGGCTATCCCTATACCTCGGATATGAACGGCTACCAGCAGGAAGGCGTGGGCCCGATGTTCATGACCACCAAGGACGGGGTACGCTGGTCGACCGCCAATGCCTATCTGCGAGGCGGGGTGATGCGTCGGCCGAACCTGAAGGTGATGACCCGCACCTATACCCGCCGGATTCTATTCGACGGCCAGACCGCGGTCGGCATCGAAATCGATCATCGCGGCAATTATTCGAAGATCGAGGCCGAGCGCGAAGTATTGCTGTGTGCCGGTGCGATCAATTCGCCGCAGATGCTCATGCTGTCCGGGGTCGGCCCGGCCGATCAGCTGCGCGCACACGGTATTACGCCGGTGCACATCAACCCCAACGTCGGCAAGAACCTGCAAGATCATCTGGAAGTGTACGTCCAGTATGAGTGCAAGGCCCCGATCACGCTCTACTCGGCACAGAACCCTGCCGCCATGGGCAAGATCGGTGCCGAGTGGCTGCTCACACGAAAAGGCCTGGGCGCGACCAACCACTTCGAGTCCGGCGGCTTCATCCGCAGCGGGCCCGGCGTGGAATATCCTAATCTCCAGTACCATTTCCTGCCGATGGCAGTGTCCTACGATGGCAGCGCCAAAGCCACATGCCATGGCTTCCAGGCCCACGTCGGGCCGATGCGCCCGGAATCGCGCGGCGAGGTGACCCTGGCCTCGTCTTTCCACAAGGCCGCGCCGAAGATCCTGTTCAACTATATGGCCACCGAGCGGGATCGCCAGGAAATGCGCGATTCGATCCGGCTGACCCGCGAGATCATCGAGCAGCGTCCCTTCGATCAGTTCCGTGGCAAGGAACTCGGCCCGGGCCCGGATGCCCAGTCCGATGATGAGATCGATGCCTGGGTGCGTCAGATGGGCGAGTCGGCCTACCACCCGTCGGGCACCTGCGCGATGGGTACCCACAATGAGGCCGTGGTCGACGGCCAGGGCAAGGTCTACGGCGTGAACAACCTACGGGTGATCGATGCCTCGATCATGCCGCGGATCACCAACGGCAATCTCAATGCGCCGACGATCATGATGGCTGAAAAACTGGCGGATGCCGTGCGTGGCCGCTCGCCGGCCGCAGAAGAGCGGCCCTGGTATCAGGCATCGGATTGGCGCGATAACCAGCGCTAATCGGCGCGGTCTATCGACGGACCCACCGGCGCCCGATAGCGGGTGGGTCTAGGCCGAAAATGGCCAGACAATCGGCACGATGATCACGGTCAGGATGCCTACCAGCAACGTAAGCGGCAGCCCCAGCCGCAGGAAATCGCTGAAACGATAACCGCCCGGGCCATAGACCATCAGATTGGTCTGGTAGCCCAGCGGGGTCAGAAAACTGGCCGAGGCGCCGATGATCACGGTCACCGCATAGGGCATGACCGCGGCGTTGGCGCCATGCGCCAGGGAGACCGCGATCGGGAACATGATCACGGCGGCGGCGTTGTTGGTGATCACGGCGCTGATCAGCACCGTGCTGATGAATAGGGCGGTTAACGCGCCGCGGGCATCGGCGCCGGCCAGGCTAGTGAAACTGCCGGCCAAGCCACCGGCCAGCCCTGTGCTTTCGACTGCGCTGCCAATGCCGATCGCAGCCCCGATGGCGATCAGCAACGGCCAGTCGAGGGCACGACGGGCGGTCTCGGGGGTCGTGCAGCGGGTCAGCAGCATGGCGGCTGCGCCCAGCAGCGAGGCCTTGAGGATGCTGATCCAGCCGAACGCCACGGCGAGCACGATCGACGCGACGATCGCCACCGCCATATAACCCTTCTGGTGTTGGGGCGGTTGAGAATCGTCGATCTGGCTGACCAGGAAGAAGTCCCGCGAGTGGCGCTGCTGATGAACGAAGGCGGGCCGGGCTTCCAGCAACAGCGTGTCGCCCGGGCGCAGCACGATATCGCCAATCTTGCGCCGGACGCGTTCGCCATCGCGGGCCACGGCTAACACCACGGCATGATAGCGAGTACGAAAACCACCGGCACGGATGCTACGCCCGACCAGCGGGCAGCTATGCGAGACCACGGCCTCGATCAGCACCCGGGCACGGCGAGGGCTGTCGAGCTTGAAGATCTGCTCGGTGGCTGGCATTAGCCCGCGAATCCGTTGCAGATCGACCACTGAGTCGACGATTCCGACGAATACCAGCCGGTCGCCGGCTGCCAGTGGCTGACGCGGCGAAACGGCCGGCAACAACTGGCCGTCGCGTTCGATTTCGGCCAAAAACATACCGGGCAACTGGCGTAGCCCGGCGGCCTCGATGGTCTGGCCCGGTAGCGGGCCGGCCGGGTCGACCACCATCTCCACACTGTATTCGCGCGGATTGTCGAGGCGGGTCGCGATCGTTTCCCGGCTCGGCAGCAATACCCGGCTCGCGCCGATGATCAGCGCCGTGCCGGCGATCGCCACCGGCAAGCCGATCCAGGCCAGCTCGAACATGCCGAGCCCGTGGCCAGCCTGATCGACCAGCAAGGCGTTGACCAGCAGATTGGTGCTGGTGCCGATCAGGGTACAGGTGCCGCCGAGAATGGCGGCGAAGCTCATCGGCATGAGCAGCTGCGAGATCGGCAGCCGGTTTTTGCGTGCCCAGTCGCTGACGATCGGAATCAGCGCAGCTACCACGGGGGTATTGTTTAAAAACGCGCTCATCAACGTGGTCGGCAGCATCAGCTGGGCTTGGGCATGTCGTACCGATTGGGGGCGGCCGAGCATACGGGCGACCAGAAGTTCGGTAGCGCCGGTGTCGCGTAGGCCGGCGACCACCACATACAGCGCAGCGATGGTGATCAGGCCGGGATTGGAAAAACCGGCCAGGGCAGCCTCCGGCGCTACGATGCCGGTCGCCAGCAGAATCAACAGCCCGCCCATGAGGACCATGTCGGCGGCCAGCGCGCTCATCACCAGCGTGCCCAGTACTAGGGCGATCACGGCCAGCGTGATCAGGGCGCTCAGAGACACGATCGGATCCGTACTGGGGCCGCAGGGCACGGTTCGGAACGGGTCGGTATGCCTCGGCCGGCCGGGCGAATGATCATGGCAGCGAGATCGACGTGCATGGCATGCGAAATCCTAACCCGGTCGGGCTCGTGGCTGCTCGCGGGCCTTCGACGATAGTTGTCGCTAGCCAACGTGGCATGAATGGTTATCCTAGGCGCCAGTCCATACATGATGCGCACGGATTCCATGACTGATCGCGAAAAACGCCCGTTGTATATCCCCTATGCCGGCCCGACGCTGCTGGAAATGCCGCTTCTCAACAAAGGCAGCGCGTTTTCTGCCGACGAGCGGGTCGACTTCAATCTGATCGGGCTGCTGCCGCAGAACGTGGAATCCATCGAGGAGCAGGTCGAGCGCGCCTATAAACAATACAAGGCCTGCGATACCAATCTCGACAAGCATATCTATCTGCGCGGTATTCAGGACGACAACGAAACCATGTTCTTCCGGCTGCTCGAAGAGCATCTGGAAGAGATGATGCCGATCATCTATACGCCGACTGTGGGCGAGGCCTGCGAGCAGTTCTCCGAGATCTATCGCAATCACCGGGGCCTGTTCATCTCCTATCCGGATCGCCATCGCATGGACGATATACTGCGTTCGGCGACCAAGGACAATGTTCGGGTGATCGTGGTCACCGACGGCGAGCGTATTCTGGGCCTGGGCGACCAGGGCATCGGCGGCATGGGCATTCCGATTGGCAAACTCTCGCTGTATACGGCCTGTGGCGGGGTTTCGCCGGCCTATACGCTACCGGTAGTACTGGATGTCGGCACCAACAACCAACAGCTGCTGGACGACCCCATGTATATGGGCTGGCGCCACGAACGGATTTCCGACGAAGCCTATGCCGAGTTCGTCGATCTGTTCGTCCAGGCGGTCAAACGGCGCTGGCCGAAGGCGCTGCTGCAGTTCGAGGATTTCGCCCAGACCAATGCCAATCCGCTACTGGCGCGCTATCGCGAACAGATCTGCTGCTTCAACGACGACATCCAGGGCACCGCCGCGATCTGTGTCGGCTCGCTGCTGGCGGCTTGCAAGGCCAAAAAGGAAAAAGTCTCGGAGCAGCGGATCGTGTTCGTCGGTGCCGGCTCGGCCGGCTGTGGCATCGCCGAGCAGATCATCGTGGCGATGACCGACGAGGGGTTGTCCGACGCCGAAGCGCGTCAGCGCATCTTCATGATCGACAAAGCCGGGTTGCTCACGGACGATATGGAGGGTTTGTATCGCTTCCAGGCCAAGCTGGCCCAGAAGCGCGACGATCTGGCCGACTGGAGCGGCGATCTCGGCGATGATGCGCTGATGACCACCGTGGACAACGCCGAGCCGACCGTGCTGATCGGTGTCTCCGGCCAGCGCGGGCTGTTTTCCGAGCGGGTGATCAAGCAGATGCACAGCCAGTGTAAGCATCCGTTCGTGATGCCGTTGTCGAACCCGACCTCCCGGGTCGAGGCCACGCCAGAAGAAATCCTGACCTGGACCGAGGGCGATGCGCTCGTCGCTACCGGCAGCCCGTTCGACGATGTCGAAATCGGCGATCGCCGGATCCCGATCGCCCAATGCAACAACGCTTATATCTTCCCTGGGGTTGGGTTGGGTGTGATCGCAGCCAATGCCTCGAAAGTCACCGACGAGATGCTGATGGCGGCCTCCCGGGCGCTGGCCGATAACTCGCCGCTGGCGTCTTCGGACCAGGGCGCGCTGCTGCCACCGCTGTCTGCGGTTCGCGATCTGTCGAAGGCGATTGCTTTTGCTGTGGCCAAACAGGCCCAGGAGGACGGCGTGGCGCTGTCGTCGTCGGAGGAGGCGATCGAGGCCTCGGTCGAACGTAACTTCTGGTTCCCGCGCTATCGGCGCTACCGGCGCGCGGCGTTCTAGATAGGCGGTATTGGGCTGGCGTGTACCCGGTGCACGCTGCCCAGGCTGCCCGAACACAGGCGAAGGGACCGTGGGTCGCCGGCGTTCCAGCAGACATTAGCGTCGGCGAACTCGGCGGCTGCGTCAGGCGGGCCGGCGGATCGAAGTTCGGGCGCGCTCAGCGCCGTACGATGCGATAGACCGAGTCGCGGGCGTCAGTCAGGCCGCGTTGACGCAGCGGATCGTCTGCAGCCAGGCCGCGTTGTTCGGCCATTAGATCGACATGAGCATAGCGGCCATACAGTTCGCCGACATCCTCGTCGTCGACGCTGAAGGGCGGACCGGTCATGAGCGATGTATCGTAGGCGAGCGTGATCAGCAGTCCGGTGGCGCCGCGGCGTAGGCCGCTCATCAGATGGTCGACATAGGCCCGCCGTGTATCTTCGGGGAGCGCAACGAGGGCCGCGCGATCATAGAACCCTTCGAAGCGCGCCAGTTCTGCCGGGGCGAGATCGAATAGGTCGCCGACCAGGATCTCAATGCGCTCGCCGGCATAGGCCATGAACGGGCCACGGCTTATTCGTCGATAGTCCAGCCCCGACTCAGCAAAAAAATCCCGGGCGGCGATGTCGCTGAGTTCGATGCCGGTCACGCGATGGCCGCGTTCGGCTAACCAGACCATGTCCTGCGACTTGCCACACAGCGGCACCAGAATACGACTGGCCGGGACCAGATCCAGCGCCGGCCAATGTTTTTGCAAAAGCGGCTGGCCTTGCGGTTGGTGGAAACCGATCTCGCCGTGGGTCCAGCGTTCGAGCCAGAAGTCCTGAGTCATTGAACTGGCCTGTCGAGCTCCGGGTAGTATCGAAATAAGCCGTCGCTGTTGAAGGCGATGCAACGATCGCTGTCCAGATAATCGCGAATCCGCCGTCGGCGGGCGACGCGGTCGCGCAGCCGGCGCAGCCCCGGTATCTCTTGTTCGCCCATGGCTTTCGGAAAGGCGAATTTCAGCCCATGCAGTACCAGAAACAGCGACAAATCCAGGGTAGTGCAGCGTTCGCCCAGCAGCCATTCGTTGCCATACGGATTCTGGTCGAGCGTACGTTCGAAGTAGTCCAAAAACAGGGGCAGGCGATCGTCGAGAAACAGCCGGCTGGCTCGTTGTGCGGCCTGCTGCTGCTCTTCGTAGTACAGGCTAGGGCCGAGCGGGTGATGGGTCGCATGGATTTCGGTCACCAAATCGGTGATCGTCAGCTGCAATTGGTGCATACGCCGGAAATCGCGCTCTTCGGCGGGCGCCAGCCCCAGCGGACGGCTGATCCAGGTCAGGATATGGGCGACATGCGACACCGATTCGCGCTCATCGGCCAGAATCGGCGGCGCGAAGTGCTCGCCGAAATGGAGCATTTCGGCTACTGCGTTCGCGCCTCGCTCGCGACCGACGTCGGTATACGGTGTGCCGGCATCTTCCAGGGCCAGCCGAATGAATTCGCCGCGGCCCGGGATGCTGGGCCAGTAATAGAGCCAATACGCCATTGATTCGACTGTTTTGCGACCTAGACGAACTATCGCAGCAAAGCCGCGGCCGCTCGTCAAACCAGGCAGCCGTATGCCATGCATGCTTAGAACAGTGTGGTCTGCTGCATGCCGCTGTCATCCTCGACGAAGCCGGACAGACCCACGCCCACCAGGCGATAACGTTCCTCCGGATCGCGCTCGACGCGATCGCGCAGTGCGCAGGCGATATCGGCCAGCTCGAGCGCCGAAGCCGGGGGCGCGAGCGGTGTATAGCTGCGGGTGAGAGTCTGGAAATCCGACGTCTTGAGTTTGAGCACGATCGTACGGGCAACCCGCGAGGCCTTGCGCTGGTAGTTGTTCCAGGTTTTGTCTGCCAGGCGCTGGATATGCGGAGCCAGCTCTGAAAGCAGCAGATCCTGGCTGAGCGTGTCTTCGGCCGAGATTTGGGCGGCTACGCGATGCGATTTCACCGGCCGGTCATCGATGCCCTGGGCCAGTTCGGACAGGCGCTGACCCCAGCGGCCGAATCGATCCACCAGCACGGCGGGGCGGATCTCGCGCAGGTCGCCGACCGTGGCGATGTTCATTTCGGCGAGCTTGGCGCGCATCACCCGCCCGACCCCATGAATCTTGCCGACTTCCAGATCGGTCAAAAACCGTGCGACTTGATGCGGTTTGATCACAAACTGCCCGTCGGGCTTGCGCCAGTCCGAGGCGATCTTGGCGAGAAATTTGTTCGGCGCGATACCGGCCGAGGCGGTTAGCCCGGTTTCGTCACGAATTGCGTCCCGGATCGCCCGGGCGGTGTCAGTCGCCGACGGCGAGGCGATTAACGGCTCAGTGACGTCCAGATAGGCTTCGTCGAGCGATAGAGGTTCGACGTGTGGCGTATAACGATGGAATATCTCGCGGATTTGGGCGGAAACGGCCTTGTAGCGCGTGAAGTCGGGCGGCACAAAAACCGCCTCCGGACACAACTTCGCTGCGCGCATCGCCGGCATGGCCGAATGGATGCCGAACGGCCGGGCTTCATAGCTTGCAGCCGTGACCACGGCCCGCGGACTTCTTTTGGCCACGACCACCGGCCGGCCGCGCAGTTCGGGGTTATCCCGCTGCTCGACCGAGGCATAGAAGGCGTCCATGTCCACATGAACGATCTTGCGGATGCGGTTCGTGTCGCCGGCACTCATGGCGGGATATATGCCGGTTCGAGCGTTTCTGTGCAACCGTCGTGCCGCCTGGCTGCCGTGCCGAGGCGGCGTCGCAGCCCGGATCGTAACGCTCGCCAATCGAAGGCGCCCCAGCCGCTTCGGTTCGGCGACCGAGCATATCGGGTGGCCGGTCGAAGCCGCACGCCCCGCAGGCGATACGTTTAGCTTGGCTCGGCGTACTGCAGTACCTGGGCAGCGGTGTCGTGGTCCGTGATCACGATATTGGGTCGGGCGAGGCGGAGCGAAGCATACAGCGGCAACGCTTTCTGCGGGCCGCCGCTGGCCATGATCACATTGGGAATCTGTTCCAGCCGAGCCGGATCGAAGGCCGCAACCCGGTGGTTGATCGGGTGATCGACGACGTTGCCCTCGGCATCGATGAAATGACACAGGATGTCGCCGACCGCCCCCCGCTCGACCAGCTCGCGCACCTGATCGCGCTCTAGGAAACCATAGCGGGCAATCGGGGCAGTCAGCGACAGTTCACCCACGCTGACTACGGCCGCATCGACCCGGCTGGCCCGGGCCATGACATCGGACAGTTCGCGTTGGCCCAGCAGCGCGCTTCGCAGCTCGGCGCTGGCGAGAAACGCCGGTGCGGCGAGCACATAGCAGTCGGCGCCGAGCTTGTGGGCGAACTGCCAGGCACACTCCATCGGGTTCAGCCCGCGCGGGTGGGTCAGCGCGCCGAGTAGAGAGACGACGCTGGCCTGCTTCAATGGGCGGGTGCTCATGGCCCGAGTCGCATAGGTCAGGGTGCGTCCCCAGCCGATACCGATGCTCATGTCGTCGGCAAAGAATTCGGACAGGTAGTCGCCCGTGGCTTGGCCGATAATGCGATTGACGTTCTCGGACTCGATCGGGGTGGGCACCACCACGGCGTCCATCAGGCCGAAGGTCTGCTTCAGGCGCTGTTCCAGCGCCAGGCAAGGGGTGTCTTCGGATTGAATCCGAAACTGTACGACACCGGTCTCGCGAGCGGTCGCAAGCAGGCGCGTGGTCTTGACCCGGCTGATGCCCAGACTTTGGGCAATACGTTCCTGGGTTTGGCCCTCGATGTAGTAATACCAGGCCGCGCGGACTGCGAGTTTCAGGTCACGTTCGTCGATTTCGCTCATGAGTATGGTCGTTTGGAGGGCCGCGCCGTGCCATAGCGGCGTATGCGATCGCGCCATCGTAGCAAGCCGGCCAAGAGTCGAATCAGGTTTCGGCACGGGATGGCCCCGTGTCTGCGGGCGACAACTGCCTGGGTCGACCATGGTATGAACAAACATATTATAATATTTTTATATGTTCATAAATCAGATGGAGGAGAGATATGCAACGGTTCATCGATAAGACAGTCGTAATCACCGGCGGTAGTCGCGGGATCGGCCTAGGGATTGCCGAGCGGTTTGCCTCGGAAGGCGCGAATATTGTGCTGAGTTCGAACGAGGAACTCGTGCATGAAGCCGCGGATAGGCTATGCGAAAAATACACTGCCGAAGTGGTAGGGCACGTCACAGATGTGACGAATCGACAGCAAGTCATCGAAATGTTCGATGTCGCTGAGCGATCATTTGGTGCGGTTGATGTCGGAGTGTTCAATGCTGGGATCATCACGATCGCCCGGCTCGAAGATATGACCGAAGACGAATGGGACCGTACGCTCGAGGTGAATACCAAGGGCGTGTTCCTGTGCTGTCAGGAAGGTGCGGCTCGCATGCGGCGTACCGGCCGCGGTGGGCGACTGATCAACGCTGCCTCGGGCCAGGCCCGCCAGGGGTTCAAGTACACGCCGCACTATGCGGCCAGTAAGTTCGGTGTGGTCGGCGTAACCCAGAGTCTGGCGCGGGAGCTCGCGCCCGAGGGCATCACTGTCAACTCGTTCTGTCCCGGCATTATCGAAACCGATATGTGGGCCTACAACGACCAGGCCTGGGGCCGTCTGCTGGGTGACTATGGCCCGGGTGAGCTGATGGCCGAATGGGTGCAGGGCGTGCCCATGGGGCGGGCCGGCCAGGCCAGCGATGTGGCCGGGCTGGTGACGTTTCTCGCTTCCGAGGATGCGGTCTATATCACCGGCCAGGCGATTAATGTCGACGGCGGGCTGATCATGTCGTGAGGCCATAGCAGCCGGCCCGTGAGGCTGTCATGGGCCGGCCCAGGCTTGGGGCACGGGTCGCGTTCGTTCGTGCGCGCGGCAGTGCGCGGTGCTCACCAGCAGACGAAACCACCATCGACGACCAGATCGCTGCCGGTGCAAAACGACGACGCGCGGCTGGCGAAGAATACCGCGGGGCCGATCATTTCCTCGACCTCGGCCAGCCGCTGCATTGGTGTCTCGTCGGCGAATTGTTGGCGCTGGGTGGCGACTTCCGGACGCTTGTTCATCGGGCTAAGCGTGTAGCCGGGGCTGATCGCATTCACGCGTACGCCGCGATCGCACCATTCGGTCGCCAAGCTGCGGGTCAGATGGCTGACTGCGGCCTTGGAGGAATTGTAGTGGGCCTGGGTCAGTCCGCGATTGGCGATCCAGCCCGACATCGAAGAAATATTGACGATCGAGCCGCCGCCGTTGCCGAACATGGCCCGGGCCTCGACCCGACAGGATTTGAACAATCCGGTGTAGTTGGTATCGACGACCTGCTGCCAGGCCTCGATCGGCATGTCTTCGGCCGGATAGGCGCTGGCGATGCCAGCCGAATTGACGGCAACGGTCAACGGCCCGGCCTCGGCCTCCAGGGTTTCTACGGCAGCGGTGAGATCCTGTTCGTCAGTGACCGAGCCGGTCAGCCGGATCGCCCGGCGGCCTAGGGCCTCGATGCGCTCGATGGTCTCGGCCAGGCCGGCGCTGGTGGCACGGCTGAAGCAGCCGACATCGGCGCCGGCCTCGGCCAAACCGATCGCTATCGCCTGGCCGATGCCGCTGCCGGCGCCGGTGACCAGGGCGGTCTGTCCATCCAGTCGAAACATATCCATAACGTGCTCCATTGATCCAGTGGACCAGTTGTCGCCTGCCAGGCAGGTCAGCCTTCGCCAGTGCGGCGAAATGCCGACAGTCGGTGCGTAATATCCGAAACCGCTGGGTACAGATCGGCATAAATCGGTTTGAGCTGGTCGTAGCGTGCGACGTGGGCCGGGTTCGGCTCGATTCGGTCGCCGTCTTGGCTCATGGCGTTCGCGGCGGCGTGGAAATCGTCGAACCACCCACTGCCGACAGCAGCCGCGATCGCGGCCCCCAGGCAGGGTGGCTCGGCAGTGGCGGCCCGTACCACCGGTTTGTTCATCACGTCGGCCAGGATGCGACAGAGCAGATCGCTCGCGGCCACGCCGCCGAGCACCGCGATTTCGTCGATATCCCGTTCGCTGGCGTTGAGAACCGCAGTCGTGGCTACCCACTGTTCCATGGCCAGCCCCTCCAGCAGGGCACGATACATCGCGCCATGGCCATGATCGCCGGACAGGCCGATCAACGCGCCGCGGGCGGATTCGTCCCAATAGGGCGACATCACGCCGCCCCAGTAAGGCAGCAGCAACAGGCCGTCGGCGCCGATCGGCGTATCGGCGGCAGCTGCTTCCAATGTCTCGAGAGTGGTTGCTCTAGGATCGGTGCTCCCGAGTGTGTCGCGCAGCCAGTTCACCAGGTGGCCGCAGGTGCGTAGGCAGGTTTCGAGAATATAGCCCTCCGGCACCGGAGCGCTCATGGTGCGATAGGCAGGGCTGGGTCGATATTCATCAGCCATGATCCCGGATACCGCCCCGGTGCCGAGCGACAGATAGGCTCGGCGTCGATTCAAGACATTCACGCCCAGGCCCGCGTACTGGCCGTCACCGCCACCGGCGATCACCGGCAGGCCAGCGGCCAGACCGGTGGCTTCGGCAGCCTCGGCGGTGAGTTCGCCGACCGGTGCGCCCGGGGCGACCAGGCTCTGGAGTTGGTCGGGCGACAGATCGAGTGTGTCGAGTAACGGTTGGGACCATTGCCGTGAGGCCATGTCGAGCAGGCCGAGCGGATCGGCACTAGCCCAGCTGGTGGCATGTCGGCCGGTCAGCCAGCGGTTGAGATAGCCATGCACATCGACCACACGCGCGGTTTGTGCATAGGTCTCGGGTTCGTGGCGTCGCAGCCAGTGCAGGGCGTAGAGGGCCGGCGTGGGATCCGGGTCCTTGCCGGTGATGCGACGGATCTCGTCGGCCCCGAGCGCCTCGCGCAGCTGGCTGACATCCTCCCGAGCGCGTTCGTCCAGCCAGAGAATGGCCGGGCGCAGCGGTTTATCGTCGGCATCGAGCAAGACAAAGCTTTCACGCTGATGCGTGATCGACAGCGCGGCGACACGTCGGATATCGATTCGGCTGCTGATGTCGGCCAGCGCATCGCGACAGCTCTGCCACCACTGGCGTGCATCCTGCTCGAACTGGAACGGCGCCGGCGTATACAGCTCGATCGGCGCCCGCGCTTCGGCGTGCAGTGTGCCGGATCGATCCCAGACCGTGGCCTTGGTGGCCGTAGTGCTGCAGTCGATGCCGATAACCAAGTCGCTCACGTAGGGCTCCTTTGCTGATCGGCCGAGGCGGGCCGCTAGACTCGCCTCGGCCGGTGCTTGCGATGTCGATAATGCCCGTTATTCTCCGGCGTCCTGGCGCTTGCGCAATTCGACGATCCGGGCGCCGGGCACCGGCTCGCAGTTGTCGTAGGTCAGGTATTCGCCGACAGCGATGGGCTTGCGGACCACGGCGTTTTCGGCCAGCCCGAGCGGCAGGGCATTGTGCTTGCGCGCGTCTTCGCTGCTCACAGCCCAGCCGCGGTAGCTGTATTCGCCGATTTTGTCGAGCGTATCGCCGACCGCGAGATCCTTCTTGGCCAACGCGGCGACTTCGGCGGTCGGCTGGTCCAGCGGCTGCATGTCGGCAGCACCGTAGAGCACCGCCCGTGCGGCACTGAGTGGCACTTCGAGGCTGGTCAGGTGGTAGGGGCGGTAAAAGGTGTAGTAGGGGCCAGGGCCGAGCTTGAGATCGGACATGCGTTCGCGTACCCGGGGGTGGCGCATTTCGGCAATGCAGAACACACCCGGGGAAACGCCTTCGCCAACGCTGTAGTCGACCACGCCGCGCTGGTGCAGCACGCCGCCGTCTTCACGCGGGCAGAGTACGTCCTGCAAATCGTCGAGGCCGGCCCCGGGGCCGTGCATGCCGGCCACGTCTGGGGTCATCCCGGTGGCGTTGGCGATCGCGACCATTTCGATCATGGTCTTCGAGCCGTCGACGAATTCGACCAGCATGCGCGGGTTCATATTCCGGCGCGACGCTTCTTCTTCGTATTCGTGGGGCACGGCGTCAATGCGCAGTGGGTTGTTCTTGCCCTTGCCGGCACAGACGATCGGATAGCCCAGGCTCTGCACGAAGTTGATCAACTCCATGGTCGAGCTCGGTTCGTCGCCGGCGCCTAGCGAATAAACCACGCCGGCGCGTTCGGCCTGACGCTTGAGGAAGGGGCCGATGGTGACGTCGGCTTCGACGTTCATGGTGACGATGTGCTTGCCGTGTTCCATGCCCAGCATGGCCAGCTCGGCGCCGACGCCGGGGTTGCCGGTGGCATCGATCAGCACATCGATACTGGCGCTGCGGCAGATCACCTCGGCGTCCTCGCAGATCGCGATGCGTCGGTTGGCAATGCACTGCTCGACAGCCGACTCGCTGTCTGCGGTCTCGGCATCGCCTGCGGCATGGCCGGCGATTTCGATTGCTTTGCGTGCGGCTTCGGCGCGGACCTCGGCGACACCGGCGATCCGAATGCCGGGCATTTGGGCGACCTGCATCACGATGTCAGTGCCCATTTCACCAGTGCCGATCAAACCGACATTGATAGGGGTGTTCGATGCTTCGCGCTCGCGGAGATCGCTGCTCAAGTTCTGCGACATGATGTCCTCGCATGACGTGGTTGGGTGGCGGTTCGGTTCAAGCCGACGAGCCACAGCGCGAACAATATATTCGTAGAAATTATAAATGTGCAACCCGGCATCGCAGATGGATTGTCGTTTTAGTTTGTTTGCGGTGCTAAAACTCGCATATTGGCTGTCATAGACCAAAGTCGTAATGAACATAAAATTACAGCCAAGTAAAAATGTACACGGCTTCGCAGCCCCGGCTGAGTGGTCTACACGGCGTGCCGCCATAGACATGCCGTATTTAAGCGATAAGCAAGAGGAGATCGAAAATGAATGGCTATCCCTATCGTCGGCGCCTGGCGCGCTGGCATTGCGCTGCGGTGCTGTTAATGACGTTCTGTGTGTCGGTGGTGTCTGTGACGGCCGGTGCTGCCGATAACAGCGACCAGCAAAAAGGCCAGATCGCGATTCTGGTGAACTCTCTGGACAACCCTTACTACGCGGCCGAGGCCACGGCAGCCAAGCAAGAAGCGAAATCGCTGGGATACGCCCCCTTGGTGCTGTCGCACAACGAGGATGTGAACCGGCAGCACGAACTGATCACCTCGGTGGTCGCCAAGGGCGTTAAAGGCATCATTCTCGACAACGCCGATTCGCAGTCGAGCGTGGCAGCGGTGCGCTATGCCAAGCAGCACGATGTGCCGGTAGTGCTGATTAATCGCGAGATCCCCAAGGACGGCATCGCCATCGCCCAGTTGTCGCACAACAACGTACAGGCAGCCTCGCAGGTGGCCCGCCAGTTCGTGCAGAAGGTCGGTGAGAAAGGCCAGTACGTCGAGTTGACCTGCAACCTCGCGGACAACAACTGCGTGACCCGCTCCAAGGCTTTCCATCGCGTGCTTGACCAGTATCCGGACCTGAAAATGGTCGCGCGTCAAGACGCCAAGGGCGTGCTGCTGGATGCCAAGGAGAATATGGATTCGATCTTGCAAGAGCATCCGAATATCGACGGCGTGATCTGTGGTAACGGCCCGGTGGCTCTCGGTGCCATCGCATCGCTGCAAAACGCCAACAAGGGCGATGTCACGGTCGCCGGCATGGACGGCAGCAACGACGAGATGGCCGCGATCAAAGCCGGCAAGCTTTACGCCACCGCCATGCTTCAGGCTCAGAAGATCGCCAGCGACGGGGTCAGCGAACTCGACAAGTACCTCGAGACCGGCAGTACCGGCCAGTCGGAACGCCAGCTGTACCGCGGCATCCTGATCACCCAGGACAACGCCGACCAGGTGCAGGATTTCTCCTACGGGCAGAAATAAGACAGCCGTATCCGGTACGGATCGCGAGTTAAGGAGAGTTGGATCATGATCGTAGCCGCCCGTCTTATCGTGCTGTGTCTGATAATTGTCTCGAGCTGTGGTTTCGCGCTGGTCAGCCAGCAGGAACTCGCCAAGATTCGTTCGGGCCAGGAATCGACTAAGCGCGATGCGCCGAGTCTGTACACGGACCAGATCGTGCCCTATGCCAAGGCCCATGCGCACGCTCTGGCCAAGGTGCAGAAGGCGCTGGCGGGCGAGCGGTCCTTCGACCAGGTCTGCAAGCAGTACGGCATTCAGAAATCGCAGGCGTTTCCCTGCACTTTCTGGGTGTCGCTAACAGGCACAGTGCAGGCGATCGATCGCGACTCCAGGGCCGGCAAGCTCACGCTTAAAACTGCCGACGGCGATGAGGTGACGGTGCTGATCGGCCCGGTCATCCCCGGCACCGACGTTCGCGACGGCTATCCGAAGCTTTCCTACAGCGATTTCAACAACCAGGACGACTTTGCCGATCTGGCCTCTGCGCTGAACGAGCAGGTCGTCAAGACCGTACAGTCGGCGTCCGGCGAATTGGCGCCGGGGGCCGACATTTCGATCACCGGTGCCTATGCGACCTGGGGCGGCCCGGCCGCCGGTCCGGTCGAGATCACGCCGGTGGCGTTCGAAGCCCCCTGATCCCAGCAGGGTGGCACCTCGCGTTGTTCGATCTGCCAGTGGAGAAAACGATGGCCAATCAAGAGGGCGCCCAGGTCGTGGTCGAGACCCACGATCTGTACAAACGATACCCCGGGACTACGGCGCTAGCCGCCGTCGACTATCGGGTCTACGGCGGCCGGGTGAATTGCCTGATCGGTGAAAACGGGGCCGGCAAATCGACCTTGATGAAAATTCTCGCCGGTGCCGAAACGCCCTCGGAAGGCTATGTGTCGGTCAAGGGCGAGCCCGTGCATCTCGACAGCGTTGCGGCTGCCGAGCGGGCCGGGATCGGTATCGTCTTTCAGGAATTGAATCTGTTTCCCGACTTGTCGGTGGCCGAAAATATCTTTATCGGCCACGAACCCAAACGACTGGGTTTGATCACGGCCAAAGAGCAGAAGCGGCGTGCTGCCGAGCAGCTCAAGCGGCTGGGGCTGGATATCGATCCGGATACCCGGCTCGGCGATCTCTATGTCGGTCAGCAGCAGCTGGTCGAGATCGCCAAAGCACTGATCAAAAACGTCGACGTGCTGATCATGGATGAGCCGACTTCGGCGCTGAGCCAGACCGAGGTCGATGTCTTGTTCGAGGTGGTCCGCGCGCTGCGTGCCGAAGGGCTGGCCATCATCTATATCAGCCATCGCTTGGAAGAAGTGGTCGGCCTGGGGGATCACATCACCGTGTTGCGCAACGGTGAAAAGGTCGCTGAGGATCTGATCGCCAACATCGATATTCCCTGGATCGTATCGGCCATGGTCGGCGGCTCGGCCGGGGCGTTCGACAATCAGCCGGGCTCGGGCTATCCGCCGAACTTCGAAGTCCGCGATCTCACCTTAAAACGTACCAACGGTCTCTATGCTCTGGATCACGTGAGTTTTCAGGCAGGCCGCGGCGAGGTGATCGGCATCTACGGGTTGATGGGCGCCGGGCGTACCGAACTCGTCGAAACCATTTATGGCATTGCGCGCAACGCCAGCGGGCAAATCGTGCTCGATGGCGCCGATCTGAGTCGGTCCAGTGCGATCAAGCGGCTCAAGGCCGGGATTTCGCTGGTACCGGAGGATCGCCAGACCGCAGGCATGATCCAGGGTATGTCGGTGCGCGAGAACATGTCGTTGTCGTCGCTGTCGCGCTATGCCTGGTCGCGGCTGATGCCATGGATACAGCGACGGCGCGAGCAGGCCGATGCCGAGGACATGATTGCCTGGCTGCGTGTGAAATGCGCCAGTGCGGCCGTACCGATGACATCGCTGTCGGGCGGCAATATGCAAAAAGTTGTGATTGCCAAGGCGCTGCTGACCAAACCAAAGGTCATGCTTTTCGACGAGCCGACGCGTGGCGTCGACGTCGGCGCCAAGACCGAAATCTACAAGGCGATGAAAGCGATTGCCGATGAAGGCGTCACCGTGATCTATACCACCTCGGAACTCGACGAAGCGCTCGCGGTATCGGATCGCATCATCGTGATGTCGACCGGCCGGATCACTGCGGATCTGCCACGTACCGATGCGACTCGCGACCGGATCGTCGAATGTTCGGCGCCCACGGCCGGTACCGCCGAGTCTCTGATTTCCTAATAAGGCGAACCAAGGATGTCATTGTTCACCCAGCTCATGCCACAGAACACGCGGGCCAGTACCACGTCGCGTGTTGTACTGCTGATTCTCCGTCTGCGTATATTTCTGGCGTTATTCGCCGTGTTGATCTATTTCGCGGTCACCACCGAGAGATTCCTGACGGTCAACAATCTGTTGATCATGGCACAGCACATCACCATTTTCGGCATCCTCTCGATCGGCATGACCCTGGTTATCCTCACGGCCGGAATCGATTTGTCGGTCGGCTCTGTTGTCGGCTTTGCCGGGATGGTCGCCGGTTATCTGATCATGGAAGGCATTCCGATCGGCGACCAGGTGTTGTTTTTGAGCGTCCCCTCGGTGATTGCCGTGACCTGCTTGGTCGGCCTGGGTATAGGTCTGATCAACGGGCTGCTGATCACTTATCTCAATGTCGCGCCATTCATTGCCACGCTCGGTATGCTCTATGTCATCCGTGGCGCGGCCTTGTTGTCCAACGACGGTTCCACCTTCTCGTCATTGGCCGGCCATGAAGAACTGACCAATACCGGTTTTTTCGTTTTGGGCAGCGGCACGTTTCTCGGCATCGGTACGCCAGTCTGGATTTTGGCCGGATTGACCGCGCTCGCGTTCGTGCTGGCACGCAAGACACCGCTAGGCCGCTATATCTATGCCATCGGCGGCAACGAGTCCGCCGCGGTGTTTTCCGGGCTGCCGGTACGCCGGGTCAAGCTGTTCGTCTATGCCTTTTCCGGGCTGTGCGCCGCGATCGTGGGGTTAATCGTCACTTCACAGCTCCAGACGGCGCACCCGATGACTGGCGATACCTATGAGCTGCGAGCGATCGCAGCAGTGGTGCTGGGCGGTACGGCCTTGGCCGGCGGGCGTGGCACCATTCTAGGGTCGGTGATCGGCGCCTGTGTCATCAGTATTCTCAATGACGGCATGGTGATGTCCGGGATCAGCAACTTCTGGCAAATGGTCATCATGGGGCTGGTCATCATCTTCGCGGTGGTTGTCGATCAAGCACAGCAGCGCCTGGAAAAACGCGTGTTGGTATCGATCTGACCGGTAACCGGCTCCCGGGGCGTGCATTGGTGCCAGACACGTCTTTTCGGCGTGACTGGCGCCGGGGGGCTTGCTGGCGTCGTGACAAGCTTGCCGGTTGGGCTGGCGTGGCGGTGATGGGCGTCCGATATCGGCGCAGCTGACCCGTCATATCGGCCAGCCGGTCGGTGGCCATCGACAAACAGGCGGGATGGTTGATGTCGGTCCGGTCCAGGTAAGCTGGGTCGTGTCTGATCCGGTGAATGCCTGCAAACCCCTATGAATGCGCCCACGAATACCGAACAACATCTGGCCCGGCTGGCCGAGCAGTATGGTTTCAGCCACGAAGCCGTGGCCCATCTGTTCGAGGCCGTGTCTGCCGGCGGTGGTGATATGGCGATGTTCGATCATCCCGAGTACCGAGGGCCGGGCCAATGGATGCGGGGCGGTTTGATCATGATCACGGATCCGGCAGACGGTTTGCTCAAAAACCGCATTGATGCCTTGTGTCATGCGTTGTCGCGTCTCCTTCGAGAATCGACACCGGACACGATCCACCGTCGAATCAGCGATCATGCGCGGGCTTGGGATACTCCGGGCAATCTGCGCCATGCTTGGTGGCCCGCCGAGCTCGGCGAGCCGGCGATCTCCGGCGAAACCGAGCGGCTGGCCTATGCGTATTTCGAGGCGGCCTGCCGATTCGCGATTCGATATGACGGAGCCATCGTGTGGTACGACACCGGTGAGCATCGCCTCACTGGCATCGCTCAGCACAGCGGCGCGAGCCCGGCTGATCTAGTGCTGACCAGCACCCAGGCGGCACTGGCGTTGGCCGAACTGAAACGAATTGAAAGTGTTGAGGACGAAACGTCGGCCCCGGGCTCGATGCCGGGCGGCGCAGTGGCCGGCGAACGTCTGTCGGAAAGCACGGCTATTTTTGAAGCGCTCGAGCGCCTCGCCGCGCTTCGCGACCAGGGCGTGTTGACCGAAGACGAGTTCGTGGCCAAAAAGCAGGAGCTGTTGTCTCGGTTGTAATGCACTGCGTCCGCTCGGTCAGGCGTAGTGCATCGTAGCGGCCGGGTTGCGGCGCCCTGGCTTGGGCGGCGCCGCCGGCTCCGGCGGGTTTTAGTCCGATATGCGGGCGCCCGGTCGAGCCGGAAGGGCGCCGCATCCTGGCCAGTTTATCCGACAGCCGCCTCGATCGCCGGGGCGGAGAAAGCGATATCCTCGGCTGCCATGGGCTTGCTGAATAGAAAACCTTGGGCTTGGCTGCATCCCAGTTGTCGGAGTATTTGCAGCTGGTCCAGTGTCTCTACGCCTTCGGCCACGACCGACAGGCTCAAGGTATCGGCGATTTGAAGGATGCCGTGGGTCAGTTTGCGTGTGATCTGATCTTCTATGATCGGCCGGATAAAGCTCCGGTCGATCTTGAGAATATCCAGGGGCAGCTGCTGCAGGTACCGAAGCGATGAATAGCCGGTTCCAAAGTCGTCTACAGCAAAGCGCACACCGAATCGCCGTAGGGCGCTCATGATATCGATCGCGGTATCGACGTCCGCGACTAGGCTCTGTTCGGTGACTTCAAGGGTCAGGCACTCGGGCGGGAGGCGGTAGTGGTTCAAGATGTCGGTGACGAGACGAATGAAATCACGACGATAGAGTTCACCGCTGGGTACGTTAACCGAAATATAGTCGAAGAATTGGCCGTCGTTACGCCAGCAGGTGGCTTGTTGACAGGCCTGTTCGAGTGACCACCGGGTGAGTTCGCGACAGAGTTCGGGATGCGCTTCGGCCAGCGGTACGAATTCAGCCGGACTGACCTGGCCGTAGACGTCGTCGTGCCAGCGCGCCAATGCTTCGAAGCCGACGAGTTGTTGACTGCGGCAGTCGATGATTGGCTGATAGAACTGCTGCAGCGCATTGTGCTGCAATGCTTCGCCCAGACGAAAAGTCTGATCGTGCTGGCGCGCAGCGAAGGCGTGGCCCGCCGGGGAGTAAAAGCGGACCCCGATCTGTTCGCCGCTCGTAGCATCGACCGCTGCATCGGACAGATCCAGCAGTCCGGCAGCAGTGACGGCGTCGTTGGGGTAGCAACTGATACCGGCCGCGATCCGGATTGGGCGGAACGAACCGTTAATTTCCACCGGCGCGATCAGGCCTTCAACCAGTTTGTGAATACGGGCTGCTGTATCGGTGGGCCGGCCAAGATTGGGGATCACCATGCCGAGCCGGTCGGTGCCAAGACGTCCAATACAGTCGCTGGACCGAAGCCGTTGCTGGAGGCGCTCGGCGACACTCTGTAGCGCGGCATCGCCGCCGCTGCGACCTTCGAGCGTGGTCAACGCTTCGAAATTGGTCAGCCGGATCTGGGCAACAGCCAGCGGCTGGTCTTGTTGGGCGGCCTCGGTCAGTGCTTGGGCGAGCTGCTGCTCGAACAGGCTCGCGTCTGGCAGACCGGTCAGTGCGTCGTGCAGCGTCTCGTACTGAACTGAATTCGCCCAGCTGCGAAAACGCGATTGCTGGTTGAGCTCGTGCTCGACGAGTCGAGCAAACGCTATGAGTTGCTCGCGTTCGTCGTCCGACAGGCGACGCGGCTGGTGATCCAAAATACAGATCGTGCCGACGGGCTGCCCGCTCGGGCCGTTGATCGTGGCCCCTGCGTAAAAGCGAAAATAGGGGGCGCTCAACACTAGGGGATTATCGCAAAACCGGGCATCAAGCTGAGCGTCAGCAATCTCGAGATATGACTGGTCCAGCGCGTGTGCACAAAAACAATGTTCGCGCGGAAGCTCGACAAGGTCGGTGCCGATACAAGACTTGGCCCATTGGCGGCTTTCTTCAACCAGCGTCATCAGGGCGATCGGTGCGCTCAAGACGCTCGATAGGAGACGCGTGTACCGGTCGAATCGCTCCTCGGCCGGGGTATCGAGCAACCCCAGGGCGCGTACTTCGGCCAGACGTAGTGATTCGTTTCGAGCGATTGAGGGTGGGCAGCGACTCATACGTTCACAGATAAGCAGGCCACATTGTTCCCATGCTTATCGACCCACCCCGACGAAACTTGAGTGAATAATCGAGATATTTTCTTATATGTTTGAACGGGATCATGTGACCAGGGGTCGCCACCCCGGCCAAGCTGCGCGCTGGGCGTACGGATACAAGGCCAGATTGCGATATGCTATCGCAGAGCGTATCGACCGAAACGTTAAAGTCGTGCCCGGTCTGGAATGCGGCGCATTGACCCCACGTCTGACAGGGCGGTTTGCCTTACGCTCCGGCTTTGAGCGGCCACCGCAGTGTCCGGCACAACTGAGGGCATGCCGGCCACATATTCGTTCAGCGGACCGGGGCAGGGAATGGCGGGCATGCCGGCGTAGCGAACCGTTCGTGGGTTGGGACCCTCCAGTACGTTCGAATCAGGATGATCTTCGTTTTTTGCTTAGTTGAGACATGCCAAAGAAAACGATCGAGTACCGTCTAAGACAGCAGTCGTTGATTTCGGAACTAGGGCTGCAGGCATTGCAGAATCGCGACCTCGAGCACCTAGCGCACGATGCGGCCCGGCTGGCGGCCAAGGGGGTGCTTTCGAACCTGGCCAAGGTTCTGGTTTATCGGCCAGAGACAAACGATTTTTTTGTCTATGCCGGGGTCGGCTGGAAACTCGGCGTGGTGGGGAATGCGACTATCGAGGGAGGGCTGAATTCACCAGCCGGCTATGCGCTGCATACGCGCAGGCCGGTGATTTCGAACCACCTCGGACAGGATTCGCGTTTCCGCACGCCAGAGCTGCTTGCAGAGCATGGGGTCGACAAAGCGATCAATGTGATCATCCAGGGAACCGGCGAGCCGTTTGGGCTGCTGGAGGCGGATACGTCGAGTAGCCATTCGTTTGACGAAGACGATGTCGCGTTTCTGCAGTCGCTGGCGAATGTGCTCGCATCGGCGCATGAGCGGGGCGCGGCTGAACAGGCTCTCGAGCGTACGGTTCGTGAAAAGGACGTGCTGCTCAAAGAAAAAGAAACCCTTCTCGATGAGCTCAATCATCGCGTCAAGAACAACCTGCAGGTGGTTAGCAATCTGCTGTCTATCGAGACGTCGCGCCTCGATGATCCCGAGGCGCGGCGACGTTTTCGTGCGGTACGCAACCGGGTCACCACGCTCGGCCAGCTACACCAGTATCTATACCGATCCGGTCGCGCCCGGGATATCGATTTCGGCCAGTATCTGGAAGAGCTCTGCGCGAACCTGCATGCGTTCTATGCCTCCGAGCAGGCCGGTATCAATATTGAAACCGATGCCGAGCCGGTGCATGCCGATCTCGATCGGGCGATTCCGCTAGCCTTGATTGTGAACGAGTTGATTGCCAACAGCACCAAGCATGCTTTCCCGGAGGGGGAATCGGGTACGGTGCGCGTTACGCTGCGTAACGAATCCGGCTACTTGACTTTAGTGGTCGCCGACGACGGCCGGGGGGCGCTGGACAACGGCGCAGGGGGCGAAGGCCGAGAACTGGTGACAGAACTGGCCCGTCAGATCGATGCCGACATTCAGACCCGTGTCGATCAGGGGATGACGATCACGATCAAAGTGCTGAACGATTCGCTGCGTGCCGAGGCTTCGCGCGCCGGTTGAGGGCCCGTGGTTCGGGCATATTCCAGCTGAACGCGGCGGTTATCACGTGACGAGTGTTCTGGGCGGCTGTACACCGAACCAAAGACGGCGGCGTGTCTAGATATCCCGTGTGCAGCAAGGCGGCAGCTGTTCGCGTAGGGTTTTTATAGCAGGCTGACGAACAAACCTAGCGAGACCGGGGGCGGCGTGTAGTGCGGCGTTTGCGCTGGTGGGTTCTGGGCCAGGCGCGAAGACGTCGATTCAGCGGCTCGATATGGTTTCATCGGGCATTGCGCCCTACGTTATCCGGTCAAGCCGAGGGCCACCGGATCGGATCGAGCGATCGGCTTCAGGCGAATCGGTCGTCGATCGCCTGCAATTCCAGCATTAAAACTCTTTAAAAAAAGCGGCCTGCCGAATACGACAGGCCGCACGGCTGACAAATGGTCGCCCGAACGATCGATGTGGGTGCGCCAGGTCTTAAGCGGTCTCGGAAGCTTCCGGCTCGGCTGCATTCTCGACCGGCGCCGACTTGCGAATCAGATAGTCGAAAGCGCCGAGCGAGGCGGTTGCGCCTTCGCCCATGGCGATCACGATCTGCTTGTAGGGCACGGTCGTAACATCGCCGGCGGCGAACACGCCAGGGATCGAGGTCTGACCGTGCTCGTCGGTAATGATCTCGCCGCGTGGCGTCATATCGACTACGCCGTTGAGCCAATCTGTGTTCGGAATCAGGCCGATCTGGACGAACACGCCTTCCAGGGCGATATCGTGCATCTCGTCGTTGGTGCGGTCGAGATACTTCAACCCGGTGACCTTTTTGCCATCGCCGACCACTTCGGTGGTCTTGGCGCTGGTGATGATGGTTGCGTTGCCCAGGCTGCGAAGCTTGCTCTGCAATACGGCATCGGCGCGCAGACTGTCTTCGAACTCGACCAGCGTCACATGCGAAACGATACCGGCCAGATCGATCGCAGCTTCGACCCCGGAGTTGCCGCCGCCGATCACTGCGACGTGCTTGCCCTTGTAGAGCGGGCCGTCACAGTGCGGGCAGTAGGCGACACCGCGATTGCGATATTCTTCCTCGCCCGGCACGTTCATCTGACGCCAGCGGGCACCGGTGGATAAAATGATCGAGCGCGACTGCAGGCTGGCGCCCGAGTCGAGTTTGACCTCGAACAGATCGCCCGGTACCAACTCGGCCGCGGTTTGCGGCTTCATGATGTCGACCTCGTAGGACAACACATGCTGCTCGAGCTGGGTCGCCAGCTTCGGGCCTTCGGTTTCTTGTACCGAGATGAAGTTCTCGATCGCGGCGGTATCCAAGACTTGGCCACCGAAACGATCCGCGACTACGCCGGTGCGAATGCCCTTGCGCGCGGCATAAATGGCTGCGGATGCGCCAGCCGGGCCGCCGCCGACGACCAATACGTCGAAGGGATCCTTGGCGTCGATTTCGGCGGCATCGCGCTCGGCAGCACTATCGTCGATACGGTTGACGATCTCTTCCAAGCTGATACGACCGGAATGGAATGCCTCGCCGTTGAGGAAGATCGTCGGCACCGCCATGACGTCGCGCGATTCCACTTCGTCCTGAAAGTGGGCACCGTCGATCATGGTGGCATGCACATTGGGATTGAGCACGGCCATCACGTTGATCGCCTGTACGACATCCGGGCAGATCTGGCACGACAGCGAGATATAGGTTTCGAAATGAAACTCGCCGTCGAGGTTCTCGACCTGCGCGATCACTGAGTCGCTGGCCTTGACCGGATGTCCCCCCGCCTGCAGCAGCGCCAGTACGAGCGAAGTGAACTCGTGGCCGCTTGGAATGCCGGCAAAGCGTAGGTGCATGTCGCTGCCGGCACGGGTGATGTTGAAAGAGGGCTTGCGCTCGTTGTCGTCGCGGGATTCGTGCAGCGAGATCTTGGGCGATAGCGCGGCCAGCTCCTCGAGCATCGACAGCATATCGGTCGAGCCCTTGCCCTCGTCGGCCGAGGCTACGATCTCGATGTCGTGCTCGATCTTATCGAAGTGGGCCGTCAGCTGTTGCTTGATGTTGTCATCCAACATGGAAGGATCGCTCCGTTGATGCGAGGAAGGCCGGCCTTGCGGCCGGCCTTATGAACCGTGGGGGTTCGAGTCGCTTAGATCTTGCCGACCAGATCCAGCGACGGGTTCAGAGTTTCCTCACCTTCTTTCCACTTGGCCGGGCAGACTTCGTCTGGGTGGGCGGCCACGTACTGTGCCGCGCGGACTTTGCGCAACATTTCGTTGGCGTCGCGGCCGATGCCTTCGTCGTTAACCTCGAACAGCTTGATTTGGCCTTCAGGGTTGATCAGGAAGGTACCGCGCAGGGCCACACCTTCGTCTTCGACCATCACTTCGAAGTTGCGCGCCAGGGTGCCGGTCGGATCGCCGATCAGCGGATACTGGACCTTGCTGATTGCCTCTGAGGTGTCATGCCAGGCCTTGTGCGCAAAGTGCGTATCGCAGGATACGCCGTAGACTTCGACATCGCGCGAGGAGAATTCCTCGTACAGGTCGGCCAGGTCCTCAAGCTCGGTCGGGCAGACGAAAGTGAAGTCGGCCGGGTAGAAGCACAGAACCGACCACTGACCCTTCAACGTTTCGTCTGAAACCTCGACGAATTCACCGTTGTGATAGGCGGAGGCCTTGAACGGTTTGACGAACGTGTTGATAAGGGACATATCGACTCCTATTAGACTAAAGGTCTAGAACGAAAGTCTAATTCTTCATGACCTAGGAGCCAAAATGAAATCTATTATTAAAATGCTGTCGATAGTCTTTGGCTATTGAAAAGAGGGTGTCTATCTGCCTTCCGAGGGGGCCCGAACAATATCTAAAACCGGGCAAATATTTAAGATCAAGAGAGGCGTCGACGCAGAGGGCGTCGGCGAAAAAAAACCTGAAAACAACGACGGGGCGCTAAAAGTAGCGGCCCCGTCGCGGTCGACCGGCGCAGGCCGTCCGTGCTGTGCTGTCGTCGCCGATCAGCCCTGCGTCAACAGACCGTTGAAAAAGTGGGTGGCGTTAACGCCCAGATGATCGACGTCGTAGCCGCCTTCCTGAACAACACAAATCGGCTTGCCCGTTTCGGCAAGCAGCCGGCCCATGCGCTGAAAGCCTTCCGACGTGACCGATACCTTGGCCTGCGGATCTTCGTAGTAGGTATCGAAGCCGAGTGCCACGACAATCGCATCCGCCTCGAACAGCCGAATCGCGGTCAATGCTTCGTCGAATTTCTCGAAGAAGAAACTCTCGCTCGAACCGTGCGGCATCGGCAGATTGACGTTGAAGCCATAGCCCTTGCCGGCGCCGCGTTCTTCTTCGTACCCACTGACGACGGGGTAGAAGTTGGTCGGGTCGCCGTGGATGGAGACGTAAAGGACATCGTCGCGCTCGTAGAAGATTTCCTGCACGCCCTGACCATGATGCATGTCCGGGTCGAGCACGGCGACTTTGTCGAAGGTGCCGCGCAGATGGTTGGCGGCGATGGCGGCGTTGTTGAGGAAACAGAAGCCGCCGGCGGCGTCCGGACGGGCGTGGTGGCCCGGTGGGCGGCAGATAGCATAGGCCGCCTTCTGACCAGCTGCAATGTCGTCGGCGGCGGACAGCGCGGACTGGGCACTGGCATAGGCCGCATTCCAGGTCTGTGGGCCGATCGGCGAGCTCCCGTCGGCGATATAATAGGCCGTCTCCGCGAGTATGCCCTTCATCGGGTTGCCTTCGCGGACATAGATGTTGGACATCACTTCGGCCCCCCAGTCCTCCGGCCAGCGGCGGTGGGCCGACTCGAGATAGCGCAGATAGCCCATGTCATGGACCGCCGAAATCGGGTTCATGCCGTGATCGCGCGGCGTATCGATCTCGATCGAAAGGCCTTCGAGCGCCGACAGAAGTGGCGGGATACGAGCCGGCACTTCCTGCGGCTTGCGCATGGCGCCGCGGCTGAGATAACTCTGCGGATCGTGCTGGTTCTGGACGTCGTCGAAATAGGCTTTCACAGGGGGTTCCGATTACAGCTCGTGAATGGTGACCGGCAGGCTGCCGGCAGGTTATGTCCAACCCGCAACATACGCCCGCTGTGGCTTGAACTGCAATGGTTTGTCTTATGGTCGGATGATCGCCAAAAAAAAACGGCGGCCCGAAGGCCGCCGTATGCTGACGTAGCTGCGATCGATCGTGAATCGACCGTTGTGGCCTAGCCGGCCGAGGGCACGGTCTGCAGTTCGATATATTCCATCAGGCCGTCATGCCCACCTTCGCGACCGACGCCGGACTGCAGCATGCCGCCAAACGGTGCATGCGCGGCCGGGCCGGTGCCGGTGTTATGACCACAGTGACCGAAGTGGAGCTTCGAGATAATGGCATGGGCCCGCTTCGAGTCCTTGCCAAAGACATAGGAAGCCAAGCCGAATTCGGTCTGGTTGGCCAGTTTGAGTGCTTCGTCGTCGGTCTCGAAGGCAATCAGCGGAACCAGCGGCCCGAAGGTCTCGTCCTGGCAGCACTTCATGTCGTGTGTGACGTTGGTGATCACGGTCGGCGAGTAGAACAGGTTTTTGGACGAATCCAGTTCCTTCGGGTCCTTGCCGACTTCCAGCTTGGCCCCCTTGGACAGGGCATCGGTCACATGATCCTTGACCTTGTCGAAGCCGGCCGCGTTGATCAGCGGACCGATATCGACGTCCTCGTCCATGCCGTCCCCGACCTTGAGCGCCTTGGCCCGGTCGATGACCTTCTTCGAGAATTCGTCATAGACCGAGGATTGGACGTAGATCCGGTTGGCACAGACACAGGTCTGGCCGCCGCCACGGAATTTGTTGGCGATCAGGTTGTCGGCTGCGGCGTCCAGGTCGGCGTCGTCGAGCACGATGAAGGGTGCGTTGCCGCCGAGTTCCAGGCCGAGCTTCTTGACCCAGTCCTTGGACTGTTCGACCAGCAGTTGGCCGACCCCGGTCGAGCCGGTGAACGAGATCATCGGCACATCCGGGGAGCTCATCAATTCGCCGCCAATATCCTTCGAGCTGCCCATGACCAGGTTGATCATGCCCTTGGGCAGATCCAGGCGTTCGTGCATGAGCTGGAACATGGCGATCATGGTCAGCGGCGTCTCAGTGGCCGGTTTGGTCACGGTCGGGCAACCTGCAGCGATCGCCGGGGCAATCTTCTTGGCAATCATGCCGATCGGGAAGTTCCAAGGCGTGATCAGGCCGGCCACGCCAATCGAGCGCTTGTGCACGGTCCATGTCAGGTCCTTGACTTTTTCCGCGAGCGTCTCGGGAGCGAGCGCGTCTTCCATCATGCCGGCGAAGTAGTCGAAAAAGCTCGCCGCGTACTCGACTTCGCCCTGGGCTTCCTTCCACGGCTTGCCATGTTCCAGGCACAGGATACGGCCGATTTCTTCTTTTTCGTCGAGCAGCGCATCGCGGGTGTCTTCGAGCCACTCGCGGCGGGTCGCGGCGTCCGGCACGTTCGGCATTGCTGCCTTGGCTGCAGCAATGGCCCGCTTGGTTTCCTCGGCGCGCATGTAAGGCACTTCGGCCAGCTGCTTGCCATTGGCCGGGTTGAGGACTTCGGCGGTTTCGCCGGAATCGGCTTCGCCCCACTGGCCGTCGATATAACCGGCGATGCGTTTGAGAAGATAGGATTCGATCATATGCGGTCCTTTAGGCTTTGGGAGCTGACGAGCGCGAAGGCGCTGACCCACAGATAACAGCCCGAGCATCGGGTCGGATTGGCTGTTTTCAATTCGAGGCCGAGGGCGTCGATTCGTCGACGCCCTGCGACGGGGCATAGCCGTAGCGCTTGCTGACCCGGTTGAATAACGGCTGTCTGTCTTGCCAGCGCGATAGGTTAGCGATGAACTGGTCGATCAGGGCTTCGCGCCAGCCGATGAAGTCACCGGCCATATGGGCCGAGATCAGTACGTTGTCCATCGCCCAGAGTGGGTGGCCGGTGGGCAGCGGTTCGGTTTCGAACACATCCAGGGCAGCACCCGCGATTTCGTTGGCCTCCAGGGCGGCCACTAGGTCTTCGGTCACCACGATCGCACCCCGCCCGATATTAATGAATCGCGCATGTGTGGCCATGGCAGCAAAGCGCGGCGCATCGAACAGGCCTTCGGTGGATTCGGTCAGCGGGGCTGCCACCACCACGTAATCGGCCTTTGGGAGCAGCGCATCGAGATCGGTCTGGGCGTAGACCGCATCGAAAACGTCGTCGGCCTCGCGTGCCCGTCGAGCCACGCCCGAGACCTGCATCCCGGCGGCCCGGCACAGCCGGCCGATCGCATGCCCGATCGAGCCTGCGCCGACCACCAACACGTGTTTGTGCTCTATGGTCTCGGTATCGCGATGCACCCAGCGCTCGGCCTGTTGGTAGACGAGATTGTGCGCGCTGTCCTTGGCGAACATCAGGATCTGAGTCAGCACGTATTCGGCGATGTTGCGATCGAATATGCCCTGGGCATTAGTGACCGGGATGTCCGACTCGATCAAATCATCGAACATGAGCTGATCGACCCCGGCGCTCGCAGCGTGTACCCATTCCAGCGAATCGGCCGCGTCCCAGGCGGCTTCGAGCGCATCGGTACGGAAATCGGTAACCAACAGGATTTGGCTGCCGGGCAGGGCGCGCCGCAGGCTGTCTTCGTCATGGGCCAGGACGATCTCGGCGCGACCGTCGAGGCGGTCTATGCCGGGCGGGCCATCGGGCGCATCGCTCAATACCGTGATGCGCAAAGCGGCGGACTTGGAAGCGCCGTAAGAGGGATCGGACCCGGTTTCAGACATGCACGAGTAGCGCGCGAAAGCGCGGTTTCTGGAGAATATTCCAGTCAAAGTACCTAGCCGCCAAAGCAGGCGTCAACAAAGCGACTGCGCGCCGGTAAAACACTTTGCTTGACCCGGGGATAGACGGGTGCCTACGCTCGGTAAAGATTCCTCGGGAAATCCCCTTATACCCGTCACCAAGAGGTTGTCATGGCTGTGAATCTGGAATCCAGCGAGCAGGTTCTGCCGCCGGACCCACAGAAGCGTTATGTCCGCGATCGGCTGGTATGGAACCCAGCCATGCATGCGATTCCGGTCTCGGGGATCCGGCGCATGGTCAACCGGGCCGCAGAACTCGACGACGTCGTTCATCTGTCGATCGGTCAGCCGGATTTCCCGACCCCGCAGCACATCATCGATGCGCATATCCATGCGCTGCAAAATGGTCAGACCGGCTACACCATGGACGCTGGGCTCCCAGAGTTGTTGACCGCGTTGAAGGAATACTACAACGCCAAGTATCGCAGCACGCTCACCGAGGACAATTTCCTGATCACCACCGGGGCGACCGAAGGCATCTATCTGATGCTGACCGCCATGGCCGCGCCCGGGCGGGAATTCATCATCGCGGATCCGACGTTCCTGTTGTATGCGCCGCTCATCCGTATGAACGGCGGCCAAGTGCGTACGGTGCCGACCAAGGCCAGCGAAGGCCACCAGATCGATCCCGAGCGGATCATCGACATGATCGGCCCGAACACCCATGCCATCATCCTCAACTCGCCGTCGAACCCGACTGGTACGGTCTATCCGCGCGAGACGATCGAATGGCTGTGTCAGGAAGCCGCTTATCGCGGGGTAGAGATCCTGTCGGACGAGGTTTACGACAATCTTATCCTCGACGATATCGATTACCCGAGCGTGCTGTCCTGTGCGACTGACCTCGACGGGGTCGCTGTGGTGTCGAGTTTCTCCAAAACCTACGCCATGCCCGGTTTACGGGTAGGCTGGATCGTAGCCGATCAGAACACCATTCGGACGCTGCGGCGCTATCATATGTTCACCACCACGGTCGCCAGTACTCCGGCCCAATGGGCGGGTGTGGCCGCGCTATATGGCGATCAGTCGTGCATCACGGAGATGGTTACCGAATATGCCCGGCGCCGCGATCGGGTGGTCGATCTGGTCGGCGATACCCCAGGGCTGACCGGCTACTGGCCCCAGGGCGCCTTTTATATTGCGCCGTCGCTGCCGAACGGTGTCGATGCCGGCAAGCTGGCTATGCGCATGCTCGAGGAAACCGGCGTCTGCGTGATTCCGGGCGATGCCTTTGGCGAAGGCTCGTCGAACCTGCTGCGGATTTCCTACTCGACCTCGATGGAACAGATCGAAGAAGCCTTTGCTCGGATGCAGCCCTGGCTGGCACGCCAGCCCGAGTTCGCGCGCCACGCCTAGCCAAACCGCCGGCTGGATCGACGTATCGCAGGGCCGCCCGGAAGGGCGGCCTTTTTCATGGCCGGCTCAGGCGTTCCAGTCGGCGTCTGTCGAACCACAGCTGGCTGCAGGTGCATCATGTGCGCTCGCGGCTTGGGGCATCTGCGAGTAATAGCTGACTCGTACCGGATAGACCTTGCCATCGCGGCCGCGGATATTGCCGATGCCACGGTATTCGAGCAGGCGTCGGGTGGCCGGATCGTAGGTCAGCTTCAGTGAACTGACGAACCAGCCGACCAGAAACATATCCAGCTTGGCGGTGAAGTTCACAGCGGGCCGGCCTTCGAATGTCGTCGCGCCGGTTTTGTTGGCTTTGAGATCGATCACCGACTGCCGCCCGGCGGCCACGAACTTGAAGGGCAGCATCTGGCCGGCCTGCAGGGTGTCGAAGTAGTTCTGAACCAGGATGTTGAAACCGGCATCGGCGGCCATCGGCTTGTCGATCTCGAATGCCTTGGTCTTGATTTTGGCATCCGCGGACTCGCGCCGGGCCATGCGCCAGCGCCCGTTTTGGTGCCGAATGCCTTCCTGATAACCGGAGGCCGGCATGATCATGCGATAGACAGGCACAGTCGGATTTTCGGAAAAATCCATATGTTTTTTGGCCAGCACCCGGCCCTGGCGGCCGATATAGATGACGTTCCAGGTCGTGATCTGGCCGTCGATGCGACGAACTTCGTGGTGCTCGGTATAGCGATAGTCACCGCCGTCCAGGGTATAGCCATAGCCGTTGAAGCAGGTCAGACCGTTGGCGCTGATCTGGGTGGTGTTCGACTGGGCGAGGGCGACCGGCACGACACCGACCGCCAGGCTGAATAACGAAGCGCCGAGCGCGTGTGGCACCGATGGTTTGAGCATGCTAATTCCCCCTCGTCCTGGGCGTCGATATAGCCCACCGTATGAATTAGCCGGCGCCCGGCCGGCGCGGAGTGAATAGATAGTGGGCGATACCCCATTCGTTGCCGTGTCGATAGCCAAACAATTCGGCGACGGCCATGAAGAACATGCGCCAACGATTAAACCAGCGTTCGGCTTGGTCTGGGCCGTAGGTCTGTCGCATCACATCCATAATCTCGTCGCGTGCGGCATCCATGCGCTTGAGCCAAGCATTGGCGGTATCGCGATAGTGCTGGCCCGATAGCCACCAGTGGTCGCGCAGCAACAGGTCGTGCTGAAAATGGGCGAACAGATTCTCGCTGGGCATGACGCCGCCGGTGAAGAAATAGCGGGCCATCCAGTCGTCGCTGGAATCGTCGGTAAAGCGATAGGCAAGATGCTTGTGTGCGAATACGTGCACGAACAGCCGGCCGTGTGCGTCTAGCCAGCGCGCACAGCGAGCGAACAGTTCGCGGTAGTTGCGCATGTGCTCGAACATCTCGATCGAAACGATTCGGTCGAATTGGCTGTCGCCCGGATCGAAGTGGTTGATATCGCAGGTCTCGACCGTAAGATTGGGCAAATCGCGCTCGGCGGCTCGGGTGGCGATCCAATCGCGTTGGGCATTCGAATTGGACACGGCCAGAATCTGGGCATGCGGATAGCGCCGGGCCGCCCATAGCGAGAACGAGCCCCAGCCACAGCCGAGATCCAGAATCCGCTGGCCGTCGCGTATCCGGGCGCGCTCGGCGGTCAGCGCGAGCATGGCGTGTTCGGCCTGGTCGAGATCGGTAATACCCTGTTCGAACAGACAACCGCTGTATTTCAGGTGTGCGCCCAGTACCCGTTCGAAAAATGCCGGCGGCAGTTCGTAGTGCTGGGCATTGGCATCGGCGGTGTTCTGTGCGATTGGCCCGGAAGCCGCGCGTTCTAAAAATGCGCGTCGCTGGGCATCGCGTTGCTCCGGGTCGCGGGCTTCGGGGGTGGTTAGACGCCCCCCGATCAGCCGGCGCATACCGGCCCGCGCGACGATGTCCGGCACTAGGCCGCGTTCACAGGCTTCGATGGGCAGACTATCCAATCGCTTGGCTCCTCATAGATCGTATCGGCCGGTCAATCCTTGGGCGGCCAAGGAATGAAGGCGTTGGTGGTGCGCACATATTCATCATGGCCTTCGCGTTTGTCGGCGGCATCCTTGCTTTCGACCGTCGGAATGCCCGAGATCTTGAGCAGTAGTACGGCCATCAGCACTGGGCCGATGAGGGTCGCCCACCACCAGCTGGCCCCAATCGCCAGCACTACATAGCTCACCCAGTGCAGCGATTCGAAGAAATAGTTTGGGTGTCGCGAGTAATACCAAAGCCCTTGGCGACACACCTTGCCCCGGTTCTCCGAACGGGCTTTGAAGGCCTTGAGCTGGGCATCGGCCGTACCTTCACCGACTACTGAAACGAACCAGACGACGACCGCCAGCGCCGCAGTGAACAACGAAGGCCCGTCATCCATATAAGCGACCACCAGGAACGGGATCGACAACACCGCCGCAATCACGGCCTGAAGCAAGAAAAAGGCGAGCATATATAGATCAGCCCGGTGGCCCCAGGAGGCGCGCGCGGCGGCATAGCGCGAATCCTCCGGGGCGCCTTTCATACGCATCGCCAGGTAGCCGGCCAGGCGGAACGACCAGGCAATCGCCAGTACGGACATCAGCAGCCGGGCTGCGACCGGTGCCTCGCCAGCCAGGGCATACTCCAGAGCGATCACGCCCAGGGACGCTGACCAGACCACATCGACCAAGCTTGCATCGCGGGTGAACAACTGGATCACCCACACGATCACCAATAAGGCGATCGCGGTCGCGAGACCGATTCCAAAAATTGAAAGAGCCGACATGGCGCTATCTCTTGCGCGGTGTAGACACTCAGCTTAACAGCCGGGCCGGTCGCTAATCGTGCAGGTCGATGATCGGCAGCCCCAGCCGGCCGCTGACATCGACATGTCCGGGAATCGCGGAAAAGCTGGCCAGAAACTGTGGATGGTAGCCATAGATCAGCAGGCCGACGGTATCGTGTTTGTACAGTCGAGTGGTTACGCCGTTGAGCTCTAAGGTGCGGCGGCCGGCCCCGCGAATCGGCCGGAGCTGCTTGTTGACCAGCAGCGTGGTCGCGGCGCCCGGGCGTTTTATACCGATGCCGACGAAGGCCACCGGTGACGGCCCGCCGCCGCGGACCTCGATATCGACGGTCGGCAGACCCACCAGGGCCAAGCCATCCTCGGTTATCGTTTCGGCCGGCAGGAAGACGCCGCCGCTGGCCAATTCGTCCACTTGGTTAGCCGGCAGAGCATTGACCAACTTGGCGAGTAGTGCCGTATCCCGATCGTCGCGGGCATCTGGTTCGCTGCTTAGCCAGCGCTTGACCAGATCGCTGGCCTGGCTGGCCGTTTCGGTAACCAGATGCCATAGCCCGCCGAGCGTATCTTCGCGAAATACGCTCTTGAGCAGATCTAGGCCGCCGGTTGCCGCCTGGCCTTCGAAGTCGAACACGCGGTCGTCGGCGATCGGCAGCTCATCCATCGCGAACTGGGTGTCGTCGTCGAGTACCACCAGTGTCTTGGGGAACGGTTCGGCCGGGGTTTTGCCCTTGAGCTTCCAGTCCAGATAAGCCAGTTCTAGGGCCGCAGTTTCGACTCGCTGGTCACCCCAGTCGAGATGGGCATCGGTTTCGTAGGCGATCCGATCGATGTCTTCGAGAAACGGCAGGCTGTGGCCGTGGCGCATGACCACCAAATGGACATCATTACCGGCAGCACGCAGGGCGTGTGCATTGGCCAGTCCCTCGTTGAGATTGAACAGGGTATCGCCGACGCCCTGGATGATCAGTGCATCCACCTGTGGTGGCTTGCGCTCGGCGCGCGGGTCGAGTGCCTCGTCGCGGTCGGTCGTTTCGAAGTAGGAAGCCGGGCTGTGATCGTAGAGCCGCTGGGCGACGCGAGTCGATATGCCGCGGCCGGTCAGCGGCGAGGCCAAGCCCTGGAGCAAGGCGTGGTACATGATCGGATCCAGGTCCACCCCCGAAGTCGGCAGACCGAGGGCAACCAGGCCGGTGGCCCAGGCGGTTTTGACGACGTTGTCCGGGGCCAGGCTATAACGTAGATCGTGCCAGGTCGCGGTCGGCACGATCGCGGTAAAGCGTGGATCAACCGCGGCGCCGATGAATTGAAAACCACCGCCATAGGATAGCCCGAGCGCGCCGGCCAGGAGCTGTCCGTCGCGGCGGGCCAGTCGATCGGCATGGCTCATCTCATGCTCGGCCCAGTCCAGAATGGCCGAGATATCGCGGCCCTCGATGTCCGGGTCCATGATATGGACGTGTCCACCCGATTCACCGAAGCCGCGTTGATCGAAACTGATGACGAAATAGCCGGCGTTGGCCGCGCGTCGAGCGGCTTCGCTGGAGGGCAGCGGGCCGCCGGACAGCGACTCGTAGATCGACGTTTGTTGGCGATCGGTCAACCGGGTCCCACCAAAACCGTGGCCATGCAGGATCAGCGGCGCATGGCCGCCGGGGGGCAACGCCGGTTGCATGACGGTGATCGCGATTTCTACCCCGTCGTCGGGATTGACTACGCTCGCGTGGTAGTCGCGGGCGGTCAGCGCGGACCGGTCGTTACTCTGTCGGGATTGGGACACGGGGAGCAGGCGTTTTATGGAGCGATTACGCCAGCCTAGCAATGCCCGGCCGGTTACGCTGCATTACCGCTGCCAGCGTTCCCAGATCGGCGGATCGCCGACGGTCTCCAGGACGTGATCGATGAAAGCCTGGGTTTTGGGCGGGCGTAGTCGGGACCCGGTATAGAGCAGATGTATGGCCCGGCTTTCCGGGGCGACTTCCCACTGCCAGTCGGTCAGCAACGGCAGCAGCTCGCCGCGGGCCAGCTCTTGATCAATCAACCAGGTTGGGAACAGCACGATACCTTGGCCGAGCAGCGCTGCAGCACGCAGGCTGGTGGCATCGTCGCTATACAAGGGCCCGTCGATATCTAGGCGCTGGAATGGTTGTGTTTCGGTGGGCCGCCAGAACCAGCGCTGACGGCCGTATTCGCCTTGATAACGCAGACAGGCGTGCTTGAGCAGATCGACCGGCGTCGTCGGCCAACCGCATCGGTCCAGATAGTCCGGCGCGGCGGCGACGATGTAGTGCATGGGGCCGAGGGTACGGGCCACCAGACCGGAATCGGAGAGCCGACCGACCCGGAACGTGACATCGCGACCCGCCCGGACTGGGTCTTCGAATTGGTCGGTCAGACGCAATTCGGTCTTGATTTTTGGATAGCGCTGGGCAAAGCCGTGCACCAAGGGCACGACCTGTCGTTCGCCGAAGGCCACCGGGGCATTGATCGATAACAAACCCGTCGGTTCGCCGTCGCGCTCGAAAACCGTATCGGTTGCGGCCTCCAGTTGATCGATAAGCGGCGCGATCGCCTCGACATAGCGGGTGCCGGCCTCGGTGAGTTCCACGGCGCGCGTATGCCGGTAGAACAGCGTCTGGCCAAGTTGGCGTTCGAGCGCAGCGATCTGGCGCGATACCGATGATACCGCCCGATGGCTGCGATGGGCGGCGGCCGTGAAGCCGCCGGCCTCGGCCACAAGGCGTAGTGTGCGCAAGGCGTTGAGATCGAGGTTGTCTTTCATGCAATAAAGATTTGCGAATGATGTGATTGTAGCAACGCACAATATCGATAATGATGGCGACGATTAAAAACACCGCGGCCGCGCCGCAAACGGAGTTTATGATGCAAAAAGGAACCGCACTTGTCGTCGGTGCCACCGGTATCACCGGCGGCAATCTGGCGGCCTATCTGGTCGCCAGTGGCTGGACCGTGTACGGACTATCGCGCCGCGCCCCGGAGACCGGTGGTGTGATCCCGGTCAGCGCCGATCTGCTGGATGCCGATGCCACAGCCAATGCCCTGGCCGGGCTGCCGATTTCGCATGTGTTCTACTGCACCTGGACGCGGCGCGACAACGAAGCCGACAACGTCGAAGCCAACGGCGCCATGATGAACAATCTGTTTGCCGCGCTGGACCCGGGTAAACTGGAACATGTGTCGCTCGTGACCGGCACCAAGCAGTATCTGGGTTCGTTCGAGGCCTATGGCAGCGGCCAAGTCGAAACGCCGTTTCGTGAATCGGCCGACCGGGTGCCGGGGCCTAATTTCTACTACACGCTCGAAGACATCATGTTCGATGTGGCCGAGCGCTATGGCATCGCCTGGAACGTCCATCGCCCGCATACGGTGATCGGCCATGCGCCGGGCAACGTCATGAACATGGGCACGACGCTCGCGGTCTATGCAACGATCTGTCGCGAAACGGGCCGTCCGTTCACTTTCCCGGGCACGGTCGAGCAATGGAACTATCTCACCGATCTGACCGATGCCTTGCTACTGGCACGCCAGATGGAATGGGCCGCACTCGCCCCCGGGGCAGCCAACCAGGCGTTCAACACGGTCAACGGCGACATTTTCCGCTGGCGTCGTATGTGGACCGAGATCGGCGAATACTTCGGGCTCGACGTGGCCGACTGCCCAGAAACGCCGCAGCCGCTCGAACAGCAGATGGCCGGTATCGAAGACACCTGGCGCGATATCGCCGAGCGTCACAACCTGGTGCAAGCCGATGTAAACCAGCTCGCCTCCTGGTGGCATACCGACGGTGATTTGGGCCGCACCCAGGAATGCATCAACGATATCAACAAATGTCGTGACTTCGGTTTTTACGAGCATCGTGAGACCCGGGCGGCATTCTTCGATCTGTTCGATCGCCTGGCGGCCGAGCGGATCATCCCGCCGATCGGCGGCTGAAGCGTTTTTCCAACGCCTGTGAACGACGAGCCGGGCAGGGCAACCTGCCTGGCTTTTTTTATACAGCTACTGTGGCCGAGCGACGATACAGGCGTTGGCGCTTAACGCCGCGATAGTCGGATGGTCTCCCATGCGTCGGCCGGTTCGGCTCTCGGCGCAAGCCGCAGCGTGACTGGATATTCGTCGTTCCCGCTATTGAGTATTCGCAGGTCTGGGCAGGGGAGGCTGGCTGGGTCGCCGTATCTGGCTCGACTGTTTTCGAAACCTGCCGCCGCGCGATCGGCCGGCCCTAGCGCGCTGTCGTTAGTGCATGGATAACGGCCGTTGTCCGGCCGTGTTATCGACGGATCTGGTCGAGCGCATGCGCCAGTTTGTCGGGCACGGCCGTAGACAGACCGCTCGCCCGCTCCACGAACACGTGTACGAACTCGCCGTCGGCGCTGGCGGTATCGGCGCCGGCTTTGAAAATCGCCAGGCCGTAGGTCACCGAACGATCGCCGAGTCGGTCCACCCGCAGGCCGATCTCGAGTGTTTCGGGAAAAGCGATTGGCTCGTGATAACGACAGTGCGACGACACCACGAAGCCGACCACGGGATCGCGGTGTATATCGAGCCCACCGGCATCGATTAGATAACGATTGGCTGCGCTATCGAAGTATGAGTAATAGACGACGTTGTTCACGTGGCCATAGACGTCGTTGTCCATCCAACGCGTCGGCATAGGGCAGAACCAGAGGTAGTCGCTGCGGCGCGCTCGGGGTTGGTCGCGCATATGATTTCCCATAAAAAAAGCCGGGCAGGGCCCGGCTTTTCGATCGGTCTGTGTCGTCGATCTCGATTAAGTGTTGACGACTTTCCAGGTGCCATCGGACTGACGGCAGGCCGTGCCGGTGACCTTCTTGGCTTGGCCTTCGACGTTGGCGTCCATCGTGAACTCACGGCAGGGCTGGTTGCCCTGCTGGTAGGTCCGCGTCGGAGTGACCGAATAACTTTCGTTGTTGTCCGGATCGGACCAGCTGGATGTGCTGCCGGTCTGGTTCGATTCCAGGGCGGTGCCGAACTGCTTGCGGTCGTTCTGGTCGAAATGCTGACCGACCTTGTTGCCCAGCGCTGCGCCGGCCAGGGTGCCCACGACCGTTGCGATCGTGGTGCCGGTGCCGCTGCCGATCTGGGAGCCCACCGCGCCCCCGGCCGCGCCGCCAAGCAGCGTACCGGTGTCGGAATTGCTCCAGTTGGCGCAGCCGCCGATCATGGCGACTGCCAGGGTCAGGGCGCTGAGCAGGCTGATTGTCTTGTGCATCGAGTGGTCTCCCGTGGCTGGACTTGTATTTGAATGCTATGGAGTTTAACGCAAACCCCGGTTCGCGAAAGGGCATGGCTGGCGCCGGATATTCAGCCAGCGTTAGGCTTGGCGCCTCAATACGTGCCCGGATATTCGATGTTGAACTGGCTGATTCTCGCCGCTGCGATTGTCGCTGAAGTCATCGGTACAACCTGTCTCAAGATGTCCGGCGGGTTGAGCCGGTTCTGGCCGGTCACCGGCATGATCGTATTTTATGGCGCTTCATTCGTAGGTCTGGCGTTGGCCCTGCGCAGCATTGATATGAGTGTGGCCTATGCCATCTGGTCAGGTCTTGGGGTCGCGCTGATCACCGTGGTTGGCGTATTCGGTTTTGGTGAGGCGTTCACGATCGCGCGCGCGGTGTGTATTGTGCTGATTCTGCTCGGCGTCATTGGGCTGAATTTGGCACAGAGCTAGCGTCGGCGCGATGGTCGCTGCCGCGGAGTTTCAACCACGTTTATCGAGGCGAGATCGCAATGCGTGCATGGCTGATCGAAGATAAAAACGACAACCCGGGACTGACCCTGGAAGACATCAAGGCGCCCAAGCCGGGCCCGGATGAAGTCCTGGTTGATGTACGGGCGGTTGGTATCAATCGCGCCGATATCCTTCAGCGTAAGGGCGCTTATCCGCCGCCGGAAGGCTTCGATCCGCGCCGGCCTGGCCTGGAATATGCGGGTGAGGTCGCGGCTGTAGGCAAGCGCGTGACCGCGCATAAAGAAGGCGATTCGGTCATGGGGCTGATCGGTGGCGGTGCCTATGCCGAACGCATCGTGGTGCACGAACGCGACACCATGAAGTTGCCGGCCCATTTCGACTATGCCTCGGCTGCGGCCGTGCCCGAAGCGTTCATGACAGCCTATCGCGGCTTGTTTTTGGAAGGCGGGCTCGCGCCTGGGCAGTGGGCACTGGTACGCGGGGCCACCTCGGGTGTAGGCCAGGCCGCATTGCAGCTGATCAGCACGCTGGGCAGCCGGGCGATCGCCAGCAGTCGTCAGCAGGCACGGCTGGATGAGCTATCGGCCCGTTTCAAATCCTTGGGGCTGGGGCCAGCCTACGATCTCGGAGTCGTGGACGGCGAGGATGGCGTTGCCGAGGCCGTACAGGAGGCTACTGGCGGCGCGCATGTGGTGCTGGATTTCGTTGGCGCTGCGGTGTTGGCGGACAATCTGGCAGCGCTGCGCGATGAAGGGCGCCAGGTGCAGATCGGCATTATGGGCGGTACCGATGCGGCATTGAACATGGGCACATTGCTCATGCGCCGACTGTCGTTGATCGCGATGACCATGCGCAGCCTGCCGCTGGAGCGCAAGATCGCTATGGCCCGGCTGTTTGACGATCGGCTGCGGCCACTGTTCGAGGCCGGCCGACTGCGGCCGGTGGTGGATCGGACTTTCGATTTCGAGGCCGCCAACCAGGCGCATGCCGCGATGGAGTCCGGCGAGCACCTCGGCAAGCTGGTGCTGGTGCGTAACCGCTGATCGGCCAAGGCGCCGGTATTCGCGACCGGCGCCTTAGCCTTTGCCGGATCTAGATCACTTCTTCCCAGCGTCGCGATAAATGCAGGGCGGCGTTGATGATGCCGACCATGCTATAGGTCTGTGGGTAGTTGCCCCAGAGTTCACCGGTCTTCGGATCGATGTCCTCGGAGAGCATGCCCAGATCGCTGCGGTGGGCCAGCATGTTGTCGAACAGATGCTGAGCCTCGTCGTGACGGCCGATCGAGGACAACGCTTCGATATACCAGAACGTACAGATATTGAAGGCGTTTTCCGGCGCACCGAAGTCGTCGGCGGCGGCATAGCGGAATAGATAGTCGCCACGACGCAGGGTCTCGCCGACGGCCTCCACGGTGCCGATATAGCGTGGATCGTCGGAGGGCAAAAACGACAGTTCGTTCATCAGCAGCAGCGAAGCGTCGATGTCTTCGCCGCCGAAGGATTCGACGAAGCTGTTGCGCTGTTCGTTCCAGGCGTTGTCGCAGATGGCTTGGTGGATTTCGTCGGCCGACGTGCGCCAGCGCTGGGCATCGTTATCCAGTCCGAGATGTTCGGCGATGCGCCGTAGCCGATCGCAGGCTACCCAGCACAGCAGTGCAGAATGGGTATGGATTCGTTCGCGACCCCGGTATTCCCAGATACCGGCATCCGGGGTGCGGTAATTGGCCAGGGCCTTTTCGCCTAGCGGCTCGAGATGCCGGAACAGGGCTTCATCCTTGAGATGCACCAGCCGTTCGTCGAAAAAGATCTGGGCGACCGCGAGAATCACGCTGCCGTAGACATCGTGCTGGATCTGTCGGTAGGCATCGTTACCGATCCGTACCGGGCCCATACCGCGATAGCCGGCCAGGTGACTGGCCTGGGTCTCGGTCAGTTCGGCTTCGCCGTTGATGCCGTAGACCGGCTGCAGGGTGTTGTCGTCGGCGTTGGCCACCAGGTTGATGATGTATTCGAGATAGTTCTCCATGGTGCGGGTCGCACCCAGCCGATTGAGCGCCCGGATCACGAAATAGGAGTCGCGCAGCCAGCAGTGGCGATAGTCCCAGTTGCGCGCGGTATTCGCGGCCTCCGGGATCGAGGTCGTCATGGCGGCGACTACGGCCCCGGTCTCGGTGTAGGTCGATAGCTTGAGCGTGATCGCCGAGCGAATGACCGATTGCTGCCAATCGTAGGGAATCGATAGCGTCCGTACCCAGTCGCGCCAGTGATCCCGGGTCTGCTCCAGAAAACGCCGACCGACCTCGCTCGGGGCTTCGGGCAGGGTTTCATCGGAGGCCGCGATCAGCGTGTTGGTTTCGTTTGGTACGAAGGCGCGTTCGTCGAGCACATAGCCGATCGGCACATCAGTGGTCAGCCGCATCACCCGATTGTCGGTGACATAGCGCAGGTGATTAGAGCCACGGGTGATGCGTACATCGTCTGCGCCGTAGTTGCATACCGGGCGTAGGCGAATACGGACCCGTGGCGTACCGGCGATGCGCTTGATCTGACGCACGATCATCAGCGGCCGGAACTCGCGGCCGTACTGCCAGAACTGGGGCACGAAATCGACCAAACGGATCTCGCCGCCGTTGGTATCGCGCATACGGGTTTCGAGAATCGCCGTATTGCGTTGATAGTGCTGTTCAACGGATGCGCAGTTGTCGATCGTGACCTCGTAGTAGCCGCGGTCTCTTTCATCGACCAACTGGCTGAACAACGGGTCGCCCTGGAAGTCGGGGAAACACCCCCACACAATCCGGGCACGATCGTCGATCAGGGCAGCGATTTGTCCGTTGCCGATCAGGCCCAGGTTCAGGTTCGCGGTTCGATCTCGCGGCCCAGCGTGCGGGCCGTGGCTTCCAGCCATTCCAATACCTCGTCTACTGTATTCAACCTATAGCGTGCCTCACTCGCGCCGTCGGCGCCCACCCGTATCGATACCCCCCCGAGTTCGTTCGCGGTGCGAAACGCGGCTTCGTCGGTGACATCGTCGCCGACGTACACCGGGCGTCGCCCCGAAAACGAGGGGGTTGCCAACAGCTCGTGCAGGGCGTGTCCCTTATCGCCGTGGGCGGGTTTGATCTCATAGACCGACTTGCCATCGAGCCGGCTCAGTTCGCCGCCCGAGGCCGCGACGATCGATTCGACTGTCCGCTGGGCTGCAGTCGTGGCGGCTTCGGAAGCGCCGCGGTAGTGCAAAGCCAGCGTCGCTTTCTTATCCTCTATAAAGAGATCGGAATGAGAAGCTGTCAATGATTCAAGTTGCTCACGAGCGTCCTGAAGCGCCGGTATGTTCTGCTCGGCGGATCGATACTCACCTTCGGCGGTTCGGATTTCCAGTCCGTGCAGGCCGGCCGCTGCCGGAGCGGCATGCTCGGTCAAGGCATCGATCACGGCGATCGAGCGTCCCGAAATCAGCGCCAGGGCGCCATCCACGGCCTCAGCGGCCTGCTCTAGGATTTCCCCTAGACGGTCTGAGGGTTGAACGGAATCCGGATGTTCAGCGATATGGATTAGTGTACCGTCAACATCCAGAAATATGGCCCAATCTTGGGCAGGTTTAGGTAGTGTCGTCATGCCGATGCGCGATAGTGAATTAAAAACAAAACAAACCGATCAGGGCGGCGCTCGCCGCCTGGTCATGGTGTCCAACCGATTACCGCTTTCACTGGAGCACGTCGAAGGCGAGGGCTGGCGTACCAACCCGGCCGCGGGTGGCCTAGTGGCCGCGCTCGATCCGGTCATGCGTCGTCGTGGTGGCGTCTGGGTTGGCTGGCCGGGCGTTGCCGATGAGTCTACCGAGACGCTACGCGATGTGCTCGACTCTCAGCATAACGGAGATGTCGACTATCGGCTCGAGCCGGTGTCGTTGACCAGCCATGAGATCAGTGGTTTCTACGAAGGTTTTTCCAACGAAGTCATCTGGCCGCTGTTCCACAACCGATTCACCTCCTGCAATTTCGATCCGCACTATTGGCAGAGCTATCAGGATGTTAATCATCGGTTCGCCTTGCGGGTCGCCGAAGTTGCCCAGGCTGGCGACTTCATCTGGGTGCACGACTATCATCTAGTCAACGTCGCCGACCAGCTACGCGAGCTGGGGATCACCAATCGCAGCAGTTTCTTCCAGCATATTCCGTTCCCAACCGCGGATATCTTCTGCAATCTGCCGTGGTGGCGCGAAATCGTGTACGCGCTGCTCAGCTACGATTTCATCGGTCTGCAAACCGTCACCGATCGCATCAACTTTCTGGATGTGCTGACGACACTGTTCGACGAGGTAAAAACCACGGCCGGCGATAACGGCGTCGATATCGAGATCGGCGACCAAGGGTTGGCCCGACACCAGCAACAACTGCGTATCGGCACACTACCGATCAGCATCGATTACGACCACATCAGCGAGGTCGCCGGCAGCAAGGAAACCGGTGAGTACATGGCCGAATTTCGGGCCAGTTGGCGCGATCAGACTACCGTAGTGCTCGGCGTCGACCGGCTGGATTACACGAAAGGTCTGCCAGAGAAGTTCGAAGCCTTTCGCGAACTGCTGCGGCGGCATCCAGAACTGCGCGGCCGGATCGTGCTGCAGCAGCATGTCATTCCTTCGCGCCAGCGCGTGCCGCAATACGCCGAGCAGAAACAGGAAATCGAACGGTTGGTCGGCGAGATCAATGGCGAATTCACCGAGCCCGGCTGGGTACCCATTCACTATATGTTCGGTCGTATGTCGCCCCCCGAGTTGATGGCGCACTATCAGGTCGCTGATATCGCCTTGATCACGCCTCTCAAGGACGGCATGAATCTGGTGGCCAAAGAATTCTGCGCCGCTCAGATCGAGCAGCGCAGCGTGCTGATCCTGAGCGAGTTTGCCGGAACTGCCGCAGAATTCGGCGAAAATGCGCTATTGATCAATCCGCATGACGTGGTCACCACGGCCGAAAGCATCTACGAGGCCTACAGCATGCCCGAAGAAGAGCGGCGGCGCCGGATGCAGGCCATGCGCCAGATCGTAAAAAATCACACAGCGTTCGACTGGGTCGACCAGTTTCTGGAAGCCGCCGGTGCCGATAGCTGAGCCGGTAGCCGCCTAGGGCCTGTTGAGGCAACGTCCGAGCGCCGTGTTGCCATCTCAGATCGTGGCTGGCGAGTTGCGAGCCGCAGGTTCTAGGCGCGCCACGACCAAAGCTCGTAACGCGGCTAGATGCGATTTGGGCCGCAATCCAGCGTTGCTGTTCATTGACGTGCAGCCCGACAGCCTTTGGCGCGGGCTCACATGAAACCTCAACACGCTCTAGCGCGGCTGGGCAGCTGCGTTCGAGTCGGTGTCCAGGGCACGCCACATGAACCAGGCGCCGACCGAGCGGTATGGCCGCCAGACTTCGGTGGCCGCCTCCAAAGCCTTCGGTTTGGGCAGGACGTCCAGGCCATAGAGCAGGGCATAGCCTTTGCGCACGCCAAGGTCATGGATCGGCATGACATCCGGCCGGCCCAGATGGAACATGAGCAGCATTTCTACCGTCCAGCGGCCGATCCCGCGAAGCGCCGAATAAGCTTCGATCAGTTCGGCATCGCTGTAATCGTCGATGCGGCTTTCATCGGGCAGTTCGCCGGCCAGCTGGGCAGCCGCCAGCGCGCGCAGCCCGGCCAGTTTGTTCGCCGACAGCCCGGCCGCGCGCAGGGTATCGCCATCGGCCGCGGCGATCGCAGCGGCGCCTGGGGCTTCGTGGCCGCCGAGTGCCGCCAGGACACGGGCATGGATGGTGCCGGCCGCCTTGCCAGAGAGCTGCTGATAAATAATGGCCCGCATCAGCGAATGAAAGACATCCGGGGCAGCGTGGGTCGACGGCCGGTAAGGCCCGGTCCGGGCGATCAGCGCGCCAAGTACCGGGTCGGCAGCGGCCAATTCGGCGCAGGCATGCTCGGCATCGAAGGCCAGCCGCGTCGCACGCGACTGGCCAGTGGCGATCTCGGCCATGGCTTAGACGCCGCGGACCGCTTTCTCGATCGGCGTATCGCCGGAAAGCACTTCGAAGTGGCGGCCGATGGTATTCGGCGAATCCAGGGTATAGAGAATCACCTGGGCGACATCCTCGCGCGGGATCTCGCCACGATAGCCGAGATCCTTGGCGATATTCACCAGGCCGGTGCCGTCTTCTTCGGTGAGTTTGCCCGGCCGTACGATCGTATATTCCAGCTCGCTTTCGCGCAGACGATTGTCGGCCGCGCCCTTGGCCCGATAATAGTGCAGCATGTGCTCCGGGCCTTCTTCGGGCGTGTCGGCGTTCATCGCTGAGACCATCACGAAGCGGCGAACGCCGGCTTTTTCGGCCTGGTCGATGATCGAGATCGCGCCGTTGCGATCCACGTCTTCGGTCTTTTCCGGCGGGGTATGGCCGCCCGACCCCGCGGTAAATACGACTGCATCGCAGCCGTCCAGCGCTTCGCTGCAGTCGCCTTCAAGATCGGCGACGACGACATCGGTCGCGCCGATGGCCTGCATCTGCTCGACCTGCGCGCTATCGCGGACCATCGCCCGGGCCGTATGTTCGCTGCCATCGATGGCGTGGATCAGTCGACGGCCGATCTGGCCGTGTGCCCCTACGACGAGTACGTGCATTGAGCTCTCCTTGTCTTCCGTAAGCCGGGCCTAGGGCCTGGCTTGAATCCATGTTGTTACTTCACAACCTTTGGTATACGAAACGGTTTTGCAAGTAGTGACTTCTACGGTCACTGGAGTACACAGCGATGATCGACTTGTATACCTGGAGCACGCCGAACGGGCATAAGGTACATATCATGCTCGAGGAGATCGGCGCCGACTATGTCGTGCATCCGATCCACATCGGCCAAGGCGATCAGTTCGACGCAGATTTTCTCAAGATCAGCCCCAACAACAAGATCCCGGCGATCGTCGATCAGGACGGCCCGAACGGCAAGCCCTATGCGGTGTTCGAGTCGGGGGCGATCCTGATGTATCTGGCTGACAAGATCGATCGGCTGCTGCCCAAGGACCCGGTCAAACGCTATGACGCGATCCAGTGGCTGATGTTCCAGATGGGCAGTATTGGCCCGATGCTGGGCCAGGCGCATCACTTCAACAAATATGCGCCCCAGGCGATCGAGTATGCTCAGAAGCGCTATGAAAACGAGGCCAACCGGTTGTATGGCGTTATGGATCGGCGTCTCGGCCAGACCCGATTCCTGGCCGGCAACGATTATTCGATCGCCGATATCGCGACCTGGCCCTGGCTGCGCAGTGCGACCACCCAGGGCGTGAATATCGACGACTATCCGAACGTGCGACGCTGGTTCGAGCAGATCGGCGAGCGCGACAATGTGCGGGCCGGACTGCAGGTCCTGGCCGATCACAAGACCGACCTGACCGACGAACAGGCTTTCGAGAACATGTTCGGCAGCCAGCAGTACACAAAGCGTTGAGCCGCGCAGGCAACTAAAACCGAGGCCAGCCCGGCGCGACTCGCTTGGCGTTCAAAAGCGCAAAAAAAGACCGGCCCCGCAAGGCCGGTCTTTTGTCGAGCGGCGTCGAAAGCCGATCAGAACATTTCCGAGGGCCCGACTTCGGTATCGCTCGGCCGATCCTCGTAGCGGTTGGCGATGTAGTCACCGGTAATCATCTGCTTGTAGGTCTTGCCCGGGCCAACCATCGGATAAACCCCGGCATCGGGGTCGACCATGACTTCAAGAAACGCCGGGCCCTTGAAGTTTAGAAACGCCTCGATGGTGGCGGGCAGGGCGGCCGGATCGGTCACGCGCTCGGCGAATTCAAAACCGTCGGCTTCGGCTGCTTTGATGAAGTCTTTTTTGTGCAGCGACTTGTCGGACGCTGACAGGCGTCCTTTGAAGAACAGCTTCTGCCACTGTTTGACCATGCCATCGCCGATATTGTTCAGCACCACGACCTTGACCGGCAGATCGTAGGTGGTGGCGGTCTCCAACTCGCCGATATTCATACGGATCGAACTGTCGCCGTCGATATCGATGACCAGCTTGTCGCGCCGGGCACAGGCGGCGCCGATCGCCGCCGGTAGGCCGAAGCCCATGGTGCCCATCGAGCCCGAGGTCAGCCACAGCCGTGGTTCCCGGAAATCGGCGTATTGGGCGGCCCACATCTGGTGCTGGCCGACGCCGGTGGCGATGACCGCACGCCCGTCGGTGTGCTTGTTGATTTCTTCGACTACGGCATAGGGCTGGATCAGTGTGCTGTCGCGGTCGTAGTTCATCGCGTAGTCGCGCTTGAGCGCGGCGATATGTTGATGCCAGGCCGACAGATCAGTCGAAAAACCCTGCTCGCGACCATAGGACAAAATGCGCGCCAGACTTGGGCCGAACAGACCCACATGGTGCCAGTCCACCGCCTTGACCTTATTGATCTCGGAGGCATCGGCATCGAAGTGGGCGATCGCCTGGGCATTGGGCGCGAACGAGTCCGGCCGGCCAGCCACGCGATCGTCGAAGCGCGCGCCCACGGCGATCAGGAAATCGCAGTCCTCGACCGCATAGTTGGCGAATGCGGTGCCGTGCATGCCCAGCATATGCAACGACAGCGCGTCAGTGGTATCGAAGGCGCCGATGCCCATCAACGTCGTCACCACGGGGATGCCGAAGGCCTGGGCGACTGCGCGTAGTTCATTGGCGGCATCGGCATTGATCACGCCGCCGCCGGCGTAGATCAACGGTCGCTCGGCCTGGCCCAGCAGCTTGAAAAACTCGGCGCATTTATCGTCTTCGAGCTTGTTGTCGCGCAGGGCGCGCATGCGCTGGCGATAGCCCGGTACGGCCAGCAATCCGGCGCCCTCGAATGTGCACTCGGCGTTCTGAACGTCCTTGGGTACATCGATGACCACCGGGCCGGGACGGCCGGAACGGGCGATCTCGAAAGCGGTACGCACGGTGGCTTCGAGCTTGTCCGGGTCGGTCACCATGAACACATGTTTGGCCGCGCTGGACATGATGTTGGACACCGGGGCTTCCTGGAAGGCATCGGTGCCGATCGCCGCGCGGGCGACCTGGCCACAGATCAAGACCATGGGCACCGAATCGGCCATAGAATCGCGCACCGGAGTCACGGCGTTGGTGGCACCCGGCCCAGAGGTGACCATGGCCACGCCGACCTTGCCGGAGGCCCGGGCATAGCCCGAGGCCATGAAGCCTGCGCCCTGTTCGTTGGCGGGCACGATCAGCGGCATCAGGTCGTGATGCTGTTCGTTGAAGCGGAAAATCGCGTCGTAGGTCGGGAGAATCGCGCCGCCCGAATAGCCAAATACTGTATCCACGCCTTCGTCGGCCAGTACCTGCACGATCATATCGGCGCCGGTCATAACGGTCCCGGCCAACGGATGTCGGTCGCAGGTTTCGGGGGCAGTATCTATTTCACTCATGGCGGTTGTCCCGAACGACGTGGAAAACCCCTGATTGTAACCGAAAACGGCGGTTTCCCAGCGGGCTCGACAGATTTAATTTGCTTCACCCTTGGGAACGGCGTATTTTGCGCGCTTTGCCAGCCAGCGCATGCAAAGGTGGCCGCTATGCGTCACGTGATTTCAGTCCTCATGGCCAACGAAGCCGGCGCCCTCGTGCGCGTGGCCGGTCTGTTTTCGCAGCGCGGTTTCAATATCGAGACGCTCAATGTCGGCCCGACCGAGGATGCGACCATGTCGCGGCTGACGCTGGTGACCTCTGGCACCGAGGACGTGATCGAGCAGATCAACCGTCAGCTGCTCAAGCTGGTTGACGTGATCGACGTACTGGATATGACCAGCGACGAACATCTGGAAACCGAGTTGGCGCTGATCAAGGTGCGGCGCGATGCGGCAGCGACACCGGTCGCGACCTTGGCTGAAGGCTTTGATGTCATTCAGCTCAGCGAGGACGATGGACTGACGCTGCTGCGCTTTCTGGGCAGCGGTGACGATCTCAACCGCTTCGTCGCGTTACTCGAGGACGCCGGCATGCTGGTCGAGCTCGCCCGCAGCGGCGCAGTAACCATGACCCCGGGCCAGGGCGGATTGCGTTACCGTGCCGAGAGCGACGGCGTGAACGCCGCCAATTTGTAATTCAAACCGGCTGAAGCCGTCAGCCGTGTCTTCCATTAGTAGGAGAGCGACCGTGAGCATGAACGTGTACTACGACAAAGATGGCGATCTGTCCCTGATCCAGGGCAAGAAAGTCGCGATCATCGGCTATGGCTCCCAGGGCCATGCGCACGCCAACAACCTCAAAGACTCGGGCGTGGATGTCGTGGTCGGCCTGCGCGAAGGCTCGTCCTCGGCCAAGAAGGCCCAGGATGCCGGTCTGGCGGTGGCGAGCATCGCCGAGGCGACCGCCGCTGCGGATGTGGTGATGATTCTCACCCCGGACGAGCACCAGCTCGCGCTCTATAACGAAGTCATCGAACCGAACATCAAGCAGGGCGCCACGCTTGGCTTTGCGCACGGCTTCAATATCCATTACCAGCTCATCGAGCCGCGCGCCGATCTCGACGTGATCATGATCGCGCCCAAGGGTCCGGGCCATCTGGTGCGCACCACCTATGAAAACGGTGGCGGCGTGCCCAGCCTGATCGCGATCTATCAGGATGCCTCGGGTCAGGCCAAGGACGTGGCGCTGGCGTATTCGGTGGCCAACGGCGGCGGTCGTGCCGGCGTGATCGAGACCAGTTTCCAGGCCGAGACCGAAACCGACCTGTTCGGCGAGCAGGCGGTGCTCTGTGGCGGTCTGGTGTCGCTGATCCAGGCTGGCTTCGAAACGCTGACCGAAGCCGGCTACGAGCCGGAAATGGCCTATTTCGAGTGCCTGCACGAGGTCAAGCTGATCGTGGATCTGATCTACGAGGGCGGCATCGCCAACATGCGCTACTCGATCTCCAACACCGCTGAATATGGCGATATCTCGCGCGGCCCGCGTCTGATCACCGATGAGACCCGTGCCGAAATGCGTAAGATGCTCACCGAAATCCAGAACGGCAGTTTCGCTCGCGAATTCATCGGTGAGCACCAGGCCGGTAGCCCGATGCTCAAGGCCGGTCGTCGTAATGCCGCGGCCTCGGACCTCGAGCAGGTCGGTGAGCAGCTGCGCGGCATGATGCCGTGGATCGCCAAGGACAAGATCGTCGACAAGTCGCGTAACTAAGACGCGTTAAGCGACGACTCCCCGAACGCGAGTTTAAGGCAAGCGATCGGCATGCAGCGCAAAACGCTGTTTTTCATCGTCCCGGAAGGGTGGCTGATTCTGGGCGCATTGGCGGTGCTATTCGTGGCCATCAATGCGTTCGTCAGCGTCTGGGCGGCGTTGCCGCTGCTGGCGCTAATGCTGGCCAGTCTGCTGTATTTCCGGGATGTGCCGCGCAATGTGCCAGCCGAACCGCTATCGGTGATTGCGCCGGTGGATGGCACAGTCATCCATCGGCGTGAATGCTACGACCCCTATCTGGATCGCGAAGCGGTCAAGGTCACGATCCGGGTCAATCCGTTCGGTGCCTATCTGTTGCGTTCGCCGGTCGAGGGCACGGTGCTCGAATTGGCCGGTGAAACGGTCAAGCAGCTGGGCGGCGTGGCCTCGATGATCCGGACCGACGAGGGCGATGAACTGGTCATGGCCATCCGTCGCGGTACGCTGCTCGGCCAGCGCCCGTGTCGTAGTGGCTATGGCGAGCGCGTCGGCCAAGGACGTTGCTGTGGCAATCGCCGTATGGCGCGTCGCGTGGAACTGTTTCTGCCGGTGAATTCGCGCATGGAAGTCGAACTGGGCGATCATGTGCGAGCCGGGGCCTGTGTCCTGGCGAAGTTGGTTCACAAGCAAAACGGCAGCTGTGGTGCTAAGGGCAGCCGGGATCCCCGTCTGAGTGGCGCGGCATGAACTTCCGGAACACAGCGCATACGCGAACCCGGGCGTTCATGCGTTAGGCTAAATTTATGTCAGAAGAACCTACGAGCCCTGAGGGCATCCGTCGCAAGCGCGGCATCTATCTGCTGCCGAACCTGTTTACTACCGGCACGTTGTTTGCCGGCTTCTACTCAATCATCGCAGCCACCCAGGATCGCTTCGCCGCCGCCGGGGTTGCGATTTTCGTGGCCATGCTCACCGATATGCTCGATGGGCGGGTGGCCCGTCTGACCAATTCCGAATCGGATTTCGGCATTCAGTACGACAGCCTGGCTGATCTGGTGGCCTTCGGTCTGGCCTCCGGCCTGCTGGCGTATATGTACAGTCTGAATACCCTGGCCGACTACAACGATGTGTTCGGCAAGATGGGCTGGCTGGCTGCGTTTTTCTATACCGCGGCGGCCGGATTGCGGTTGGCCCGGTTCAATATCACCCGCGGCGCGCCGGTCGAAAAGAAGACCTTTCTGGGGCTGCCGAGTCCGGCCGCGGCTGGGGTGCTGGTCGGCTTTGTCTGGGTCGGCGCCGATTTCGGCATTCCGGGCGGCGATATGATCATCCCGGTGTTTCTGTTGACCGTGGGCGCCGGCATTTTGATGGTTTCCAACGTCCGCTATAACAGTTTTAAGGACTTCAACATCCGCGATCGGGTGCCGTTTCGTTATATCCTGTTCATGGTCGTGGGCTTCGTGCTGATCATGATCGACCCGCCGCGGGTGCTGTTTCTCGGATTTCTGGCCTATGCCCTGTCGGGCCCGATCATGGCGCTGCAACGGCGCCGGCGGCTGCGCACCGACAAGACTTCCTGAACGGGCGCGGCTGCGATCGGTCCAAACGGCATGGCCTTGATACGGTCGCCGGTAACGGCGCACGTTGGGCAGATAACGTCGATGAATGAGCCTCGATACCGGCCCGCAAGCCAGCCGCCGCTCCTGCCCGTCGACTGCCGTGTGCGCGATCGTGGGCCGGTAGCGGGGTTTGATTCGCGGTTGTGGGGCCCGCCATGAGCCAGCAGGCCGCAGCGTCCCGAAGCAGTTGGCCGGGGCCGCTTGGCGTCGGTTTGATGCTGATCGCATTGGCCGTCCTGGCCACGCAGGTTCTGCGTATGCCGATCGGTCTGTCAGAGGCATCGGCATTGGCCTGGGTCGATCGCTTTGCCGACTCGGCGGCGATCGGCATCGATTCCTTCGTGCGGACCGCGACGACAGCCCGGGCCGCTGGCCAGCCTGTGTTGGCTATAGCCTTGGCCGGCGTGCTGGGCTGGTTGTTCCCTGCGGTAGACACTCTGATTGTGCTGCGCCTACCCGATGCGCTGGCGGCGTTGCTATTACTGGGATTGGTCTATCGTCTGGCAGGCCGCGGCGAAGCCGGTGCCGCGGCAGGGCTGTGGGTGCTTGCCGCAAGTATTGCCAGCATTGGCTGGATCGCACCGCCGGGCTGGATCGTGGCCCAGCTCGCTGCGGTGATGCTCTTGGCAGGGTATCGGGCTCATATCATAGGCCACAGGCGCAGTCGGGCCTGGGTCGCGCTGATCGCCGGTCTCGGCCTGCTCGTCGCCGAAGGTGCCGGTGTCTATGCGATCGCGGTATTGGCGGGCGCCTGGTTGCATGATGGTTGGGTTCGCCGTGATTGGCGGCTGCTCGGCAGCCACCGGCGGACCGCGCTTGCCGCCCTGGTGCTGGCTGGGTTGACCCTGACACCGATTCTCGGGGTGCCGGATCTAGGCATGTTGGCACGGCTCTATCAGTCGCTGTCGGCGCCGATTGGCTACGACGGATTGGCTTTGCTCGTGCTGGCCTGTGTTGCGGCCTGGGGGATTTTCGTCGTCCCGGCGGTGCGGGCGACATACCAGCAATATCGCGGCGCCGCCGGGCGCCATCTGCTCATTCTGGCGTTCGCCGTGCTGGTACTGACGATGGCCGGCACTACGCCCGCTGCTGCTGCCACCGCGATGGCGCCGTTTATCGCGCTGTGGCTGATCGCGCCGGCGTTGATGCCGGCCGAGGATGATCGTCGGCGTCTATTGTCCAATCTCTACAGTCTGGTTTTCATGGCCCAGGCAGTGGTGTTGGCCAGTTGGAGCTTGGTGGCCGGCCATGGCTGGGTAGAAATGCCTGTGGCCTGGGGGATCGCGGTCGCGGTTGTCGCGATGGTGGTGGGGGCGGTGCTGGCGGCACGTCGGCAGCGTTTGGGCGCGGCCGGTGCCGGTGTGCTGCCGGTCGTCCTGTCGTTGTTCGCTTTGGCGATCGCCATGGTGGGGGTGTTCGATCAGCCGCGTCGGCTGACGCCCCAGCGTCTGTTCGACCAAGCGCTGGCCGCGGCGATAAAGCCGCTGCAAGATCGGCCGATCGCAGTGGTGGCGCCAGTGAACACAGCGCTCTGGCGCGCGGAGTTGGGCCGTCCGGTGTTCACGGCGGCCGATCCGCCGGCGCTGTGTCGCTGGGTGGCCGATAACGGCACAGGGCAACGGCCGTTGGCGTTGATCCAGGCGCGTGCCGTCGATCGTATTATCGCGCGACTCCCGACGGCGCAACGCGAGCTGCAATCGCCAGGAACGCCGGCCAGCTCGGTGATGGTGGTCAGCCTGGGGTCGCTGTCTGCAGCTGACTGTCGGTCGATGTCCGCGCGATGAGCGAGGGCTGGCAAAGTTGGGTAAACCGTTTAGGCTTTGATGCATGACGAGCGACGAGCGCCGCAAAGATTATCTGGCCGCGATGGGCCTTGTGGACTGGCAATACCGCGATGACGGACCATTGGCCGGCACCGCGACCGGCCCAGGAGAGCGGCCGCCAGCGGTCGCTGAGGAGTCCGGCCAAAGCGCCTTGGCCGACGATGAGTCTGTGGCTGTGACGCCCGAAAAACCGCGCCACGAGCCCGTCGCCGATGTCGATGTAGCCAGCCAGGTTACCGAGGCTGCCGCGCCGGGCGATGCGCCGACCGGGGATCAGGTATGCATACAGGGCGAGCCAGTGTCCGCGGCCGAGTCCAGCGCTGATGGTGCCGAACTTGGCGCACTCGACTGGCGCGGCCTAGAAGCCTATCTCGGGCGCCAGGACCACCGCGGTGCGTCGCGCCCGGTGTTCGGCATCGGTGCTCGCGATGCCGATGTGCTGATCGTCGGCGAGGCCCCGGGGGCGAACGAAGATGCCCAGGGGGTGCCGTTCGTGGGGCGGGCTGGCAAGCTGCTCGATCGCATGCTGTTTGCGATCGGCTGCTCTCGCGATACCAACGTCTATATCACCAATATCTGCAAATTCCGCCCGCCCGACAATCGCGACCCGACCGCCGATGAAGTCGCTGCGGATTGGCCGATTCTCGAGCGTCAGATCGACCTGATGGCGCCGAAGCTGGTGGTCGCGGTTGGCCGAGTCGCGGCCCAGACGCTGCTGGACTGCCAGACGCCGCTGGGCAAGCTGCGCGGCCGCCTGCATCGCTATCCGCGCCGGGAACTGGATGTACTGGTGACCTATCATCCGGCTTATCTGCTGCGCAGCCCGGATCAGAAGAACAAAGCCTGGGCCGATCTGAAGATAATCGCCCGGCATATCGGCAGTTGGGGCACATGAGCGCGCGCGCCGATGTCCTCTGGCGAGTACGACGCATGCGCCCCCGAGACGTGCCTGCGGTCGTGGCGATCGAGCACAGTGCTTATGATTTTCCTTGGAGCGAACGGATCTTTCGCGATTGCCTGCGCGTGGGCTATCGGGCCTGGGTGGTCCAGCACGCCCGGGCTGCGATCGCCGGTTATGCACTGGCTTCGATCGCGGTGGGCGAGGCGCATCTGCTCAATCTTTGTGTGGCGGAACACGCCCGAGGCCAGGGCGCTGCGGCCTGTTTGCTCGAAGCCGTGATCGCCCAGGCCGAGCGCGAGAGTGCCGCCGAGCTGCTGCTGGAAGTGCGGCCGTCGAATCGGGCCGCGCGTCGGCTGTATGTTCGCTACGGCTTCGAGACTCGTGGCCGTCGGCCCAACTATTATCCCTGCCGGGACGGGCGTGAGGATGCACTGCTGCTATCAAAGGTGATTGGACATTGAGTGATGCGTCGCGTCGCGCTCGGCTGGGCTGGGCGTTTTACGACTGGGCCAATTCTGCGTTCGCGACCACGGTCGTAGCGGGTTTCTTTCCGGTGTTCTTCAAGACGTTCTGGAGCGCCGATTATCCGGCGGAGACCAGCACGCTGCAGCTCGGGCTAGGCAGCGCGCTGGCTAGCCTGGTGGTGTTGTTTGCCGCGCCTCTGGGCGGGGCGATCGCGGATCGCCGTCATCGCAAAAAAGCCGGACTGTTCTGGGTTACCGCACTGGCCGTGGCGGCCACCGCCGGGCTGTTCTGGGTCGGCCGTGGGCACTGGCTGCTGGCGATGCTGCTGTTCGTCGTGGCGTCGATCGGTTTCTTCATGGCCATGGTGTTCTACGACAGCCTGATCGTCGATGTTGCCGCGCCGGCGGAATACGACCGGGTCTCCGCGCTTGGCTACGGGCTCGGTTATCTTGGCGGCGGGCTGCTGCTTGCGCTCAACGTGGCGATGACGCTGGCGCCAGACTTTTTCGGCCTGGACGGACGGGCCGATGCGATCCGCTGGTCCTTTCTCAGCGTTGCCGTGTGGTGGGCTGTATTTTCGATTCCGTTGTTCGTATCGGTTCGCGAACCCTCGCCGCAGCAGGCGCCGGCTGCCCGCGATGCGCTGCGTGAGGGCCTGCGCGATCTGGCGGGAACCGCGCGCGAAATCCTGGGCCAGCGCGAAATCTGGTTGTTTCTGCTGGCCTACTGGCTGTATATCGATGGCGTACACACGATCATTCGCATGGCCGTGGATTTCGGGCTGTCGTTGGGCTTCGGCCAGGAAAGCCTGATCGTGGCGCTGTTGCTGGTTCAGTTCATTGGTTTTCCTGCGGCCGTGGCCTTCGGCTGGCTGGCCTCGTTTTGGGAGACTAAGAAGGCGATCTATCTGGGGCTGGCGATCTATGCCGGTATTACGGCCTGGGGCTATTTCCTGACCTCGGTCTGGCAGTTCTATGTCATGGCCGGAGCGATCGGTCTGGTCCAGGGCGGGGTGCAGTCGCTGTCGCGCTCTTACTTCGCCCGGCTGATCCCGGAAGGCAAGGCCGGCGAGTATTTCGGGATCTATAACATGATGGGCAAGTTCGCGGCGGTGATCGGGCCGGTACTGGTCGGCGTCACAGCGGCTTTGTCTGGCAGTTCACGGCTGTCGATCGTTTCGATCGTCGTTCTGTTTGCGATCGGTGGCTTCCTGCTGACCCGCGTCGATGCTCGCCAAGCGCCAGGCACCGGGCAAACCGAACAGGGCTGATCGATGTTTGCCTATCCGATCGACGAAGACTTGGCGCTCGAACTGTTGGCGCCGCACCACGCCGAATCCTTGTTTGCGCTGATCGATGCCAACCGGCGACATCTTCGTCGTTGGCATCCCTGGGTGGATGCGACCCGAACGGTCGATGACAGTCGAGCGTTCATCGAATCGACGCGCCGCCAGTATGCCGATAACGGCGTATTTCAGACGGCGATCCGGCAGCATTCGATGCTGGTCGGTATAGTAGGTTTCAACCAGATCGACCATGCGAACCGCTGGGCGACACTTGGCTATTGGCTGGCCGCGAGTGCACAAGGCCAAGGCATCGTCACCCGGGCCTGCCGAAGCTATATCGCGCATGCGTTTTCGATGCTCGGCCTGCATCGCATCGAAATTCGCTGTGCGAGCACCAACGACCGCAGTCGGGGCGTCCCCGAGCGCTTGGGATTTACCCTAGAGGGGGTGCTTCGCGATCGCGAATGGCTATACGATCGGTTCGTCGATCACGCCGTTTACGGGCTGCACGCAGCCGACGGCTAGCGCATACCAGCGAAACGCTCGCGCCCGGCGACGGGGCGTCAGCGTGTGGCACGCCACCAAAGCCCGTATGCGGTTGAGGTCGCGAAAAACAGCAGCGACAGGCCGAACAACTCGATCGCGGCCAGCGACGAAACATGCCAACCGGTCTGCACGAAAAGCCCGTGCACGAACAGCACAATGGCCACCAGCAGAGCGAGCAGACACGAGATCAGACGAACGATGCCTGCCATGGCTGGCCCACCTGTCGTTTTCGGACTCGGTATTTGAATCCTACGACGTTTCAGGCTCGGATGCACCTTGGGTTGCCGGATGCTCAATCCATATCCGGCGGCGCTTTCAACCAAGCCTCGACCTGCGGTGGCAGTTCGCGGGGCTGTGGGTCGTAGCCTTGGCGGCGCAACCAGTCGCGAACCGCGAGGCCAGTGCCGCCCGGCCAATACTCGGCGTCGGCCTTGTCGACATGAAACCATTCGGCCAGTTCTTCGTTGAGCGCGATATCGCCTTCGCCGACCAGATGATAGGCGAGTAGCAGCTGATTCTTGCGAGCGAAGCCATAGGCGCCGATGAACTCGGTTACGGTCGCCTCGATGCCCAGCTCCTCGGCAACTTCGCGGACCACGCCCTCGATGGGTTCTTCGCGCGGCTCGAGAAAGCCGGTGATCAGGCCGTACATGCCTTCGGGCCACTGGACATTGCGGGCGAACACCAGATGCTGCTCGTGCTCGACCACGGCCGCGACCACCGGGATCGGGTTATCCCAGAAAATATAGCCACAGCGGTCATCCGGACAGGCCAGGCGTTCGAAACCTGCGATATCGCGTGCGGTCAGGGGCGAGGTACAGACCGGGCAATAGCGACGACGATCATCCATATTGGCTCCAAGCGATCAACGAAGACGGCCGAGGCGAAAGCGGCGTGCGCGCTTGATGAAGGCACGTCGCTCGGCCCCGGCCTCGATCGGGCGACCATAGCGCAAACGCGCAAAGCGTTGGGCCAGATCGCGGATCGGCCCGGCCAGCGTCGGTCGACTGGCAGCCACGCGCTCGGCATACGATAACGGCGCCTCGCCGGTATGTGGCGCTAGACCCTGGCGTGCCAGCCGGCGAGTCACGCCGTGCCAGGCGCGCAGTACTGGGTCGGTCGAGCGGGTCGGGCGCATGCGCCAGCCAAGCCATAGCGAGATCAGCCCGAGCATGGCCACGATCAGGCCGGTCAGCATTGCGATCGCCGGGCCGAAACCGTTCAAGCCGAGCGCAGCGAACAGACGTTGTTGCAGCGACGGACCATAGGCTAGAAACCAGCGGTTCCAGCCGGCTTCGGCGGCATCCCAAAGCATCCGGGCCTGATACCAGGCGCCGTTGCTCGAATGGCGCGTCATGAAAGCCAGGTCGGCCCGGTTGGCGACCGCCGAGTCGATGCCGCGATCGATGCGTGTGGGGGCTACGGCTGCGGTTGGGTCGATGCGCACCCAGCCGCGTTCGGCGATCCAGACCTCTGACCAGGCATGGGCATCGGAGTCGCGGACGATCCAGTAATCGCCGAAGCCCGCTTTTTCGGCCCCCAGATAGCCAGTGACCACCCGGGCCGGTACGCCGGCCGCCCGCATCAGAAAAGTGAATGCCCCGGCGAAATGTTCGCAGAAGCCGGCCCGGGTATCGAACAGGAAAGCATCGACGCGATCCGAATCCCCAACCGTCGGCGGGCCCAGCGTATAGCGAAACGGCTGAAGACGGAACATCGTCAGTGCTGCATCAACGATCGCCTGCGGTGCGTCGTATCGATGCTGCCAGCGCCGAGCGAGCGCATGGCTGCGCGGGTTGCCGGCCGACGGCAGTTGCAACGCGCGCCGGCGCGCAGCCTTCGATAACCGGGCGTCGAGCGTGTAGCGGGTGGCCGATGTCTCGACATAGTGAATCCGCCGGTCCACCGGCCCGGGCGCAACCAGGCTGGCCCCGGGGGTCGCTCGATGGGTGTGATCGGCCGTGATCGGTACATCGAGGCCGATCAACCAAGGCTGGCGGCTGGGCGCGAGCGTGATGTCGACGCGGCGCGTATCGCCCGTGGGTACGACTTGGCTGGCCGGGAGACGATGGGCAGCGTCGGCTCGGGTTTGCCAGGTGCCGTTATCGAGATCCCAGAGCACCGGGCCCCGCCAATAACGCTGGGCCGGGGGCGGCGGTGAACCAGCAAAACGCGCACGAAAGGCGATCCGATCAGATCGGGCGAGTCGTGAGATCGCGCCCGGGGTCATCTGATCGGACAGGCCGGTCGTGCCTTGGGGCCCGGATGGCTCCGGCAGTCCCCAGAGTGGGCCAGGCAGCCTTGGAAACAGAACGAAGAACGCGCCTGCGACCGGCAACGCTAGGATTAGCAGGCGGATCGACTCGCGCGCGGCCGCTCCGGGGCCAGCGTCGTCCCCAGCATGGAAATGAATGAAGGCCGTGACGACCAGCCAGCTCGCGGCGATCAGGTAGCCTGCCATGGCCATCGACTGGGAGAACAGAAACTGGGTGACGAGCACGAAACAGCAGAGCGTAAGCACCACGATCGCATCGCGGTAGCGCACGGCCTCGAACAGCTTGAGCGCGAGCATGAGTACCAGTAGGGCGACGCCGGCGTGCTGGCCGTTGATACGGCCGAAGCCGACGAACACTGCAGCCACGACCGCGATCGTGAGTACGGCGCGCATAGCCGCCCCCGGCACCCGCCAGTCACGCCACAGAGCCAGCCCCTGCCAGGCCCATAGCAGGCCAGTAAGCAGGCACACCCAAAACGGCAGATGCGCGATATGCGGCAGACTGATCAGGGCCACGACGATCAGCAGGCCGGCGCGTTCGACCCGGCCGATCGAAGCCGTAACGGTGCTCGCCTGCGCAGGCCGAGGCATCAGAATAGCGCCAGTGCCTTAAGGCAGGCCTGTCGGTGCGTACGGCCGCGCGCCGGGCCGAGCCGTAGGCCCGGTAGCTGCAGCCCGTAGGGCACGGCCTGATCCTCGGCTGCAATGATCCACTGAGTCAGTTGGCTCAGCCGGGTTTCGCGATCCTGCCCGGCCAGAGTGTCGTAGTCGAGCCACTGTGTCGGGCCGGAGGTATCGGCTCGCTCGATGACCAGCAGGCGGTCCGCGCGAGCGCTGGCCTTCCAATCCACATGTCGGGGCGAATCGCCGCTTTGGTAGCGTCGATGGCCGGCGAACATGGTCTCCCCACGGCCGCGCTCGAGGGGGGCCGCCAGATCGTGCGCTCCGCCGAGCGGCGTCTTCTGGGCACCGCTCGGGCGCGGATAGACCAGTGCCGGCGCCGTCGGCGCCAGACGTATCCAGCAGCGGAACAGGCCCATGGGGTAGCGGCTTTCGATATGCAGCGCGGGGCAGGCTTGCCAGCCGCGATGCCGGGTCGGAACCGGCATGTCGATCGTAGCCGGACTGTCCCGCCGAACCCGAACCGGGCGCGAGATATGCGCCGTGCGCGGCCATCTCAAGCGCAGCCCGCGTCGCTGTAGCCGGGCATCGCTGGCCAGCGTCACGGTATAAACCAGATCTTGCCCGGCGAATACGGGTTCGGCATGTACGGCCCGAAGATACAAGCCGGCCAGATTGCGATGGGCGCGATGCATCGACACAAGGGCCGCGGCGCCGAGCCAGAAAGTCAGTGTGAAAGCGAGGTTGTTGCCGTAGTTGGTGGCGCCGAGCAGCATGACGATCAGCACGGTCGCAAACAGAGCGCCGGTCTTGGTCGGCAGAATGAAGATGCGCCGCCCGGGGACACGCAGCGGCGGGGCGCCGCTGGGCACGCGTCGCCGGATTGCGGCGTCCACGCGGTGCCCGATACGGGGGGTTAACATCCGCGGCGCATCGAGCCCCGGCGCGCGCTGAACCAGCGAGGCCCGTTACAGCGGGTTAGGTGGGGGCGCCTGGGCCGAAAGAAGCCAGCTCCTCGGCTATCCGTGGCGCCGGGCACTGGAATACGGGCATATAACAGAGGCTTCATCGGCCACCATCGATCGGCACATGGGCGAGTAGGTAAGCGGCCGGTGAATCAGTTTTGGCGTCGGTCAGCCTCAGTCGATGGTCGGCGATGGCTGGCAGCACAGTCTGGATATCCTCGGGCAGTACATAGTCGCGGGCATCGATCAGTGCCCAGGCCTGGGCGGCACGCCGCAGCGCCAACCCGCCGCGCGGCGACAGGCCGCGCTCGAATGCCGAATCCTGGCGGCTGCGATCGACCAGGGCGAGTAGATAATCGAGCAGGGCGTCGCTCAGGGTCACATTAGCGGCAGCTTGCTGCCAGGCCTGCAGTTCGGCCGGGCTGGCCACTGGTGCCAGTCGTCCCTGCGGCGCATGTTGCGCCGGCCGATGACCGGCCAGCAGGCGTCGTTCGGCTGCCGGCGACGGATAGCCGAGGCTGAGCCGCATCAAAAACCGATCGAGTTGGGAATCCGGTAGTTCGAAGGTGCCGCTGTGATCGACCGGGTTTTGGGTCGCGATTACATTGAACGGCGGTTCGAGCACATGGGTGATGCCTTCCACGGTCACCTGGCGTTCGGCCATGGCTTCGAGCAGGGCGCTCTGGGTGCGCGGGCTGGCGCGGTTGATCTCGTCGGCCAGAATCAGTTGGGAAAAGATGGGGCCGGGTCGAAACACGAATTCGGCTTCGTTGCGATCGAATATCGATACGCCCAGGATATCGCTGGGCAGCAGATCGGAGACGAACTGGATACGCGAGAACGCCAACCCGAGCGTATCAGCCAGGCCGTGGGCGAGCGTGGTCTTGCCGACCCCGGGAATGTCCTCGATCAGCAGATGTCCGTCGGCCAGCAGGCAGGCCAGGGCCAGGCTGACCGCATGATCCTTATCGTAGAGCCGTTCGGCGACCGACGACCGGACCTGTTTGAGGGCGCCGGCAATAGCATGAGATTCCAGCGGCGGCGTTTCGAGCGCGGGCGACATGACGAATCGGCAGGCCTTGGGTGGGCTACTTCGCCAGCGTATCGAAGCCGCGCGCGCTTGGCATCCTCGGTGTAGGGCTAGTCGCGTCGGTTCAAACGATTGTCTTCGCGCCGCTCATGCTCGCCTTTGCGCTGATACTCGCCTTCGATGGTGCCGTCGTTGTCGAACGGCCCGCGCTGGGGGCCGCCGCCCATACCACCGGGCGAGAGAATCACGAACCGCGATAACAGCGAGCGAGCCAGCTGCTGGCGTAGTTTCGGTACCAGCAGTACGAAGCCGAGCGCGTCCGAGATGAAGCCGGGCGTCAGCAACATGAACCCGGCCAACAGCAAGGCCGCACCGTCGAGCATCGGCAGGGCCGGGGCTTCGCCTCGGGCCTGGGCCGAGCGAATCCGGTTCATGACTTCCAAGCCCTGGCGTCGTACCAGCTGGCTGCCGATCGCCGCGGTGAGAAGCACCAGGGCGACGGTCGGGATGATGCCAATGACGCCGCCGATCTTGATCAGCAGAAACAGTTCGACGATCGGGGCAATGATAAACAGCAGTAGCAGTCGACCGGCCATGATCAGGACCTCGCGGGTTGATGGGAATCGCGGCTAGAGCGCCGCGATCCGGGCGCGCTGTTCGGACAGCTCGCCGTGTTCACGTTCGAGTTCGGCCGCCTGGGCGCGGGCTTTGTCGACCACCTCGGCCGGTGCTTTGGACACGAAGGAATCACTGGCCAATCGATTGCGGACCCCGTTGAGATCCTTATCGAGCTTGGCCAGACGCTTGTCCAGGCGGGCCAGTTCGGCCTCGGTATCGATCAGCCCGGCCAGCGGCACGCGCAGCTGCATATCGCCGACCAGGGCGACCGCCGACTCCGGAATCTCGGATTCGGGCAGCTCGTCAATGGATTCGACTCCGGCCAGGAAATCGATCGCCGCGCGATGGGTCGCCAGGCGCTGGCGATCAGCATCGGAGACCTGGGCTACCATCACCGGAATCCGCTGCTTGGGCGCGATATCCATCTCGCCGCGGATCGTACGCAGACCGTTGATGACTTTTTTCAGCCATTCGATCTCGGCCTCGGCACCGGCATCGATCCGGGCTTCGTTGGCTACCGGATAGGGCTGCAGCGAAATACTGTCGCCGGTTTCAGCCAGCGCTTCGCCACGTGCCAGTGGGGCCACGCGCTGCCAGATCTCTTCGGTGATGAACGGCATCAACGGATGCAGCAATCGCAGCATGGTTTCCAGGGTACGGACCAGTGTACCCCGGGTGCCGGCCTTGGCGGCCACGCTCGTATCGCCCGACAACACCGGCTTGATCAGCTCCAGATACCAATCGCAGAAATGGTGCCAAATGAAATCGTGGATGGCGTTGGCGGCCAGATCGAAACGATAGGTCTCGAAGTGGGCGGCCATGTCGGCTTCCAGCCGCTGCAGGCGGGATACGATCCAGCGGTCGGCCGTGGACAGCGCCACGGCCTCGTCGGCGGCCGGCACGAAATCGTCCGGCACCTGCATCAAGGCAAAGCGCGCCGCGTTCCAGAGTTTGTTGCAGAAGTTGCGATAGCCCTCGACGCGGCCGAGGTCGAAACGGATATCGCGGCCATAGGAGGCGAGGGCCGCGAAGGTGAAACGCAGCGCATCCGTGCCATGGGCGGCGATACCGTTCGGGTACTCGTCGCGGGTGGCTTTTTCGACCTTGGCGGCTTTCTGCGGCTGCATCATGCCCGAGGTACGCTTGGCGACCAGCGATTCCAGGTCGATGCCATCAATCAGATCGATCGGGTCCAGGACGTTGCCCTTGGACTTGGACATCTTATTGCCTTCCGAATCGCGCACCAGGCCGTGGATATAGACCTCGCGAAACGGCACATCGTCCATGAACTCCATGCCCATCATGATCATCCGGGCGACCCAGAAGAAGATGATGTCGAAGCCAGTGACCAGGACGTTGGTCGGATAGAACAGCTTGAGTGCTTCGGTGTCGTCTGGCCAGCCGAGGGTGGAAAACGGCCACAGCGCCGACGAGAACCAGGTATCGAGGACGTCTTCGTCCTGGGTCAGGCGTACGGTCTCGGGCAGGGTATGGGCATCTCGGACCGCGGCCTCGGTTTCACCGACATAGACGTTGCCAGCCTCGTCGTACCAGGCCGGGATGCGATGGCCCCACCACAGCTGGCGGCTGATGCACCAGTCCTGGATATTGCGCATCCACTCGAAATAGGTCTTGGACCAGTTTTCGGGGATGAAGCGGATGCGCCCGTCTTCGACTGCTTCGATCGCCGGTTTGGCCAGGGTCTGGGCATCGGCGAACCACTGATTGGTCAGCATCGGCTCGATTACCGCGTTGGAGCGGTCGCCGTAGGGCTGCATGATCTTCTTGTCTTCGATCGTGATCATCAGGCCGTCGGCATCAATCGCAGCGACGATCTGTTTTCGCGCCTCGAAGCGATCCAGGCCGCGGTACTCGTCGGGCACCAGATTGATGGCATCGACGGTCATGGCCTCCGGCGTATCGCCACTGGCCACGATCTCGGCGGCCTGGGCGGCGGCTTCGGCGTAGCGGTCGCCGTCGGTGCGCAGGGTCGCCGAGTCGTCCATCAGACGATACATCGGGATGCCATTGCGCTTGGCGACTTCATAGTCATTGAAGTCGTGGGCGCCGGTGATCTTGACTGCGCCGGAGCCGAAATCCGGATCCGGATATTCATCGGTGATGATTGGGATCAGGCGACGCTGACCCTTCGGGCCGACCGGGATTTCGCAGCGCAGGCCGACGATCGGGGCGTAGCGGGTATCTTCGGGGTGAACGGCGATCGCCCCGTCGCCAAGCATAGTTTCCGGGCGGGTGGTGGCGATCGAGATATAGTCGCGGGTTTCGCGGAAGGTCTCGTTGCCGTCGGCGTCGGTTTCGATGTATTCGTAGGTGGCGCCGTTTTCCAGCGGATACTTGAAATGCCACATATGGCCGTCGACCTCGACGTTCTCAACTTCGAGATCAGAGATCGCGGTATGCAGCACCGGGTCCCAGTTGACCAGCCGCTGGCCGCGATAGATCAGGCCTTTGTTGTAGAGATCGACGAACACCTTGGTGACCGCCTTCGACAGGCCCTCGTCCATGGTGAATCGCTCGCGCGACCAGTCCACCGAGGCACCGAGGCGTCGCATTTGGGTGGTGATATGGCCGCCCGATTCGGCCTTCCACTGCCAGATGCGATCGACGAAGGCCTCGCGGCCCATCTCGTGGCGCGAGCTGCCTTCGGCCTCGACCTGGCGCTCGACCAGCATCTGGGTCGCGATACCGGCGTGGTCGGTGCCCGGCTGCCAGAGGGTCGGGGCGCCGACCATGCGGTGGTAGCGCGTCAGTGCGTCCTGGAGAGTGTCGTCCAGGGCATGGCCCATATGCAGACGGCCGGTGACGTTGGGCGGCGGCAGCATCACGCAGAACGGGTCGCCGGTGGCGCCCATATCCGGCGCGAAATAACCGCGCTCTTCCCAGACGGGATACCAGCGGGCTTCGATCGCGTGTGGGTCGAAGGTCTTGTCCATCTCGGCCATGGAGGGTCTCGTTGTGTCGTGATACGGGCGGATCAGCCGCTCAGTTTGCGGCCGCTGGGCGGCTGTTCCAAGCCCCCGGGGGCCAAAGCCGGCCCCGGGCACGATGTGCGCGCTAGCGGGACGGGATCTTGTGCGTGGTCAGCTGATAGCCGCGGTCTTTGTAAAAACGATAGCGCTGGCGCGCATCGGCCACCTGGCTTGGGGCAACGATTTCGTTGTGTCGGGCAAAACGCGAAAAAAAGCCCCCGACGTCGCCGGCGATATTGACCAGCACATCATCGAAGCCGGTTGGGGGCTCGCCGGTGCCGATGACGACCGGGGTCAGGTCGTCGTCGGCTGTCAGGTCGGCGGTCGTGGCATGCGGTACAAAGCTGCCCTGGCGAAACGACCAGAGCATACGATCCAGGGTTTCGGCCTGGGCGTCGTCAGCCACGTGGATGAACACCCGATGACCTTCGCCGTGGGCTTTTTCGGTCAGCCGGCAGGCAAAATGGGCCGGTGCCTGCTCGGCAGTATCTTCCAGTATGTAGAAGAAGACTTCGGTCATCGGGAGTCGTCGTCGATCAGCCCTGGTAGGTGCGGTCGATCAGATACTGCGTAAGCAGACTGACCGGACGGCCGGTGGCACCTTTTTCCTTACCGGACTTCCACGCCACGCCCGCGATATCTAGATGCGCCCAACGCAGCTTGCGGGCAAAGCGGTGCAGGAAGCTGGCCGCAGTGATCGAGCCGCCGGCGCGCCCGCCGACATTGGCCATATCGGCGAAATTGGAGTCCAGATCCGACTGATACTCTTCCCACAGCGGCATCGGCCAAGCGCGATCGCCAACCTGGTCGCCGGCATCCCGCAGGGCACGCCGCAACGGGCTGTTGTTGCCGTACAGGGCCGCCGCTTCATGGCCCAATGCGATCACAGCGGCGCCGGTCAGGGTCGCCATGTCGACCACGGCATCCGGGTCGTAGTTGCGCTCGACGTAGGTCAGAGCATCGGCCAGCGCCAAGCGTCCTTCGGCGTCGGTATTGAGGATCTCGATGGTCTGGCCCGACATGCTGGTCAGGATATCGCCCGGCTTATAGGCATCGCCGTCCGGTAGATTCTCGGTGGCGGCGATCACGCCGACCACGTTGATCGGCAGATTCATCTCGACCGCGGCCTGCATGGCACCGAACACGCTGGCCGCGCCGCCCATGTCGTATTTCATTTCGTCCATGGCCGCGCCGGGCTTGAGGCTGATGCCACCGGCATCGAAGGTCACGCCCTTGCCCACCAGCACGGTCGGTTTATCCGACTTGGTGCCGTTGTTGTATTCCATGACGATCAGCTTGGCCGGCTGCGAGGAGCCGCGGGAGACACCCAGTAGCGCGCCCATGCCCAAGGCTTCCATATCCGCTTCTTCCAGCACCTGGGTCTTGAGCCCGTTCATGCGATCGGACAGTGAGGTTGCCTGGTCGGCCAGATAGGTCGGGGTACAGATGTTGCCCGGCATGTTGGCCAGGTCCTTGGCGAACTTCACGCCGTTGGCCGTGGCCACCCCTTCATTGACGCCGCGTTCGGCGGCCGGTAGATCGGAGCGCCGCGGCACCTGAAAGACCAGCCGCGAGAGTTTGCGGCTGTGCTTTTCATAGGAGGGCCCCTTGCAGGCCTCGAAGCGATAGAAGTTGTCCTCGATGGTCAGCAGTGCCTGTTTGACGCTCCAACCGAAATCGTCGCGCCCGCGGACATTCAGTTCGGTCAAATAGAAAGCCGCGTCCACGCCGCCCATGGCATCGAGCTCGGCAGCGGCTGCAGCGCAGGCTTTTTGATAGGCACGGGTGTTGAAATCGCGTTCCTTGCCACAGCCGACCAGCAGGATACGATCGCAGAACAGATCGCCCAGCCCATGCAGTACTGTGGTCTGGCCGAGTTTGCCGTCCATATCGCCACGCCGCATGACCGAAGCAATCAAGCCGCCACTGGCCGCATCCAGAGCCTCGGCTTGCGTCGACGGCTTACGGCGATCGAAGATACCGACGATGACACAGCCGACCCGCTGTTTTTCGGGGCTGCCGCTCTTGACGAGATATTCCATGCGTTTCTCCTGCAAAGCCAAGATTTGTAACGTGTGCGTTAGCGCGGGTCCCGAAGTATGTAGACCTTCAAAAGAAGTGGTTACGGCCCGAGCAAATATATCGAATGCGCGAAGTCTACATAATTTTTCGAAAAAATCATCCCCCGGTTATTTAATTAGCTTCTTAATGAAACATTCCGTTATCTGCCCCGGTTTGGCTATTCATGCCTAGTGTTGTTTTCCGGTACCTGTTCGGCGAGACAGCCAAGACCTGGCTGATCATCACCTCGGTGCTCGTTTTCTTGACTCTCGGGATCGGTCTGTCCCGTTTCATCGGCGATGCTGCAGCCGGCGAAGTCCCCGTGGATACGGTCGCAACCCTTGCTGCACTCAGCGTTGTGAGCAACCTCGAAATCGTGATGCCGATTTCGGTATTGCTGGCGATCATGCTGGTGGTCGGTCGTTTGTGCCGTGATAACGAGATGGCAGCGCTGATGGCAGGCGGGGCCGGGCTATCGGTGATCTATCGTCCATTTCTGATGCTTGCGGCGCTAATTGCGCTATTTGCGGCGACCATGTCCATTATTGCTGCCCCTTATGCCCAGCGGGAAATGAATCGGCTCGGTGCGCAGACCGCGGCCAATGCCGTGAAGTCGGTCACACCAGGACGTTTCGCAAGCTTCGACGACGGACGCGTGTCGTTCTATGCCGAGAGCCGGGACGATCGGGGTCGTCTGCACAACGTATTTATTCGGTTGGTGCGCGAGCGCGATGGTGCGGACCGGCAGACCATCGTGACCGCCGAAACGGCGCGTCAGAGCGTCAGCCGACAACACGCCGTGACTCTGGTGCTGACCGATGGTTGGCGTTATGAAGGCGTGCCCGGCGATGCCGATTATCGGGTGGTGCAGTTCGCCGAACACGGCGTGCGGCTGCGTCCACCGCAGACCGCGGACGACGACGATGTCGATGCCCAGACGACGCTGACCTTGATGAATAGCGACGATCCGGAAGCGATCGCGGCTTGGCAGACCCGAATTTCCGTGCCGCTGTCGATCTTTATCCTGACCCTGATTGCGTTGCCAATCGGGCGGGTGCCGCCCCGGGCCGGGCGCTATGGACGCGTGATCGTGGGCATTCTGTTCTATGTGGTCTATCTCAACCTCGTTCGGCTGTCGGGCCAGGCCATCGAAACCGGCGCGCTAAGACCGCTGATCGGCGAATGGTGGGTCCATCTCGTGGTGTTCGGGATCGCCCTCGTATTGATCGCGCGTGAGAGCGGCTTCGGGCGTCGGTCGCGGCGCGCTAGGAGCGCGACATGAATCTGATCGATCGCTATATCGCGAGAGCCGTTCTGGCCGCCACCGGCGTGGTGGTTGTGGTGATCGTGGCGTTATTAATGCTGATGCTGTTCATCAGCGAGGTCGACAATCTCGGTCAGGGCAGCTTCGGCCTGATCAAGGTGCTGGTGTGGTGCGTGTTGATGCTGCCAACGCGCATCTATCTGGTGCTGCCGGTGGTGGCCTTGCTCGGCGCCTTGCTGGCGCTGGGGGCGTTGGCGGCCGGCAGCGAGCTGGTCGTGATTCGCAGCGCTGGTGTGTCGATGAAGCGTCTGGCGGTATCGGTCGGTATCGCGGGCTGTGCGTTGGCGCTGATCACGGTCGTGCTCGGGGAGCTGGCCGCACCCAAGGGCGTACAGACCGCCACCCAGCTACGCGACAAGGCCCGCCACGGCGAAGCCCGGCGCTCGGTGGACAATGGGCTCTGGCTGCGGGCCAGCGGCTATGTGCTGCGTATCGATTCGGTGCTGCCGGGCGGGCGTATCGACGGCCTGGATGCCTACGAGATCACTGACGACGGCCGGCTAAAACTGGCGCTGACGGCTGACAACGCCCATGTCGACGGCGAGAAGATCGTGATCAGCCAGCCACGCATCACAGCGTTGCACGCCGACAGCAGCCAGACCCGTAAACCGGATCAAACATTGCTGCCGATCGCGATCAAGCCGGAAACACTCGAGCTCGCGGTGACCCAGCCGGACGAGCTGTCGTCCTACGGGCTGTGGCAGTACATCAACTATCTCGAAGCCAACGACATCGATGCCGACGATTACAAGCTGGCGTTATGGCGCAATATCGTGACCCCGTTCACGGTCTGGGTGCTGGTGATCTTCGCTTTGCCGTTCGCTTTTGGTTCGCTGCGCAGCGCCAGCGCCGGACAGCGTTTGTTCATGGGCGGATTGATCGGTCTGTTGTTCTTTCTAATCAATGAAATCGTGGCGTCGACCGGGCCGGTCTACGGGGTGCCGCCATGGCTGGCTGCGAGTTTGCCGACCGTATTGCTGGCCGGTGGTACCGGTTATTGGATGCACCGATTGAACTAAGCGCCGGCGCAGGTTCACAAGAGTCCGATCGTTGTCTGAAAACGAGCCCCTGCGCGACCGACTGGGGCCATCGCTTGATCAGCGATCGATGCCAGCGATCTGGGGCAGTCGGTCGAACCAGGGGTAGGCGCGTTCGAGCTGGCCGGCCAGTTGAAACAACAGGCCTTCGCTGCCGGGTGGGCCGACCAACTGACTGCCCTGGGGCAGGCCAGAAGCGCCAATCGACAGTGGTACCGACATGGCGGGCGTGCCGGTGAGATTGGCCAGCTGGGTGAACGGAACATGACGTAGGTTGGCCTCGGCCAGCTGCGCGACAATCCCTGAGCGCAACAGAGCACGGCCGCTGGGCAAGCGCAACAGCGGGCGGAGTAGCGTGCGTTGCCAGGCAGGGGTGTCCAATTCGCCGATGGCGACGGGTGGGCCGGCCAGAGTAGGGCTCAGCAGTAGGTCGTAATCGTCGTGGAAAGCTGCCAAGGCGCGGCGGTAATCGAGCCGACGTCGTTGTATGGCCTCGTATTCGAGCGCCGTTAGGGCCCGTCCCAGATGCGCCATGGCCCGGGTGTCGAGTTCGAACTCGTCGGCGCGGGCGTCAGTGTCGGCCCGGGTCTGATCGACCATGGCGGCCATCTGTACGAACCACAGCGATAGAAAGTCGGCACCAAGCTGGCGCCCGTCGATCGCCGGCGTGGCCGTTTCGACGCCATGCCCGAGTGCTTCGAGTTGCTCGATGGCGGCTTTTAGCGCCTGGTCGGTTTCGGGCGCTAGGGCATGGCCGAGCGGTGAGTCCGTCATCACGCCGATACGCAGCGGCCGCGGATCCCGTTCGGCGGCCTGTCGGTACGACGTATCCGGCGCTGCGATGCGCACGATCGCGCCGGGCTCGTAGCCGCTCGTGGCATCCAGCATGGCAGCGCTGTCGCGCACCGAGCGGGTAATGACGTGGTCGACGGCTGCGCCCTGCATCAGATCGGTATGCCGCGGGCCGCCGGGTACGCGGGCGCGGCCGGGCTTGAAGCCGAATAGACCGCAGCAGGCCGCCGGGATCCGAATCGAGCCACCGCCGTCGTTGGCTGCGGCCATCGGCACCGCGCCGGCCGCCACGGCCGCCGCCGAGCCGCCAGAGGAGCCGCCTGGGGTGTGATCGGCGTGCCAGGGGTTGCGGGTCGGGCCGTTCGCCTCGGGTTCGGTGACGCCTTTGGCTCCGAATTCCGGGGTATTGGTCTTGCCGAATAACCGCACGCCAGTCGCCAGGAAACGTGCCACGATCTCGGCGTGGGCAGCCGGCTTGCTGGCTGCGCGCTTGAGCGCGCGATTGCCACAGCCTGTCGGAACGCCGGCGTAATCCTGGAACAGATCTTTGAGCAGAAACGGCACCTGGGCGAAGACGCCGTCGCCGCACTGCGCACTCGCGGCCGGCGGCGGGTCGATGCGCGTGACCACGCAGTTGAGTATCGGATCGACCGCATCCAAGCGCTGTCTAGCGCAGGTTAGAAGTTCGTCTGCGCTGACTTGGCCGCTATGAAAGAGTTCGGCCAGGCCCAGCGCGTCGTAGCGGATATAGTCTCGATGGTCCATTTCGGCCCCCTGCCGACCGCGAATGGGCGCGGTATTTTCGATGATTGGGCGTTCTCCCCCCAATACGTTGTAAACTATGCAGCGCTAAAGTTGTTCGTTCTGGGGCGGATTCATTAACGAGCTAAGAGTTGTCGAGCCGCGCGAGCATGGTGTTCAGCGCGGCGATATCAGCGAAGCAGCGCTGTCGGTACTGGATGGTCTGCGTGATGCGGGTTATCGAGCCTGTCTGGTCGGCGGCGCGGTGCGCGATCTGCTATTGGGTTTCGCACCCAAGGATTTCGACGTCGCGACCGATGCCGAACCCGAAGCCATCGTCGAGGTATTCGGACGCAAGGCCCGTTTGATCGGGCGGCGATTCCAGATTTGCCACGTGCGCTTCGGGCGCGAGGTGATCGAGGTTTCGACGTTTCGCGCCGATCCTGGCAACAGCGAGATCGACGACAGTCGAGAACTCGACAACGCCGGGCGCGTATTGCGCGATAACGTTTTCGGCTCGATCGCAGAGGATGCCCGACGGCGTGATTTCGCGATCAACGGGCTGTACCTGGATATTGCCGACGAATGCATCTACGACTACGTCGGGGGGCTGAGCGACGTGGAAGCGCGTCGGCTGCGGCTGATCGGCGAGGCTCGGGTGCGCTATCGCGAAGATCCGGTGCGCATGATTCGTGCCGTGCGTATTGCCGCTAAGCTCGATCTCCGGCTCGATCCAGAGGCCGAGCCACCGGCCGACATGATCGACCTGTTGGCCGATGTGCCGGCCGCGCGCATGTTCGACGAAGTGCTCAAGCTATTGATGCATTCGGCCGGACCGGCGGTCTATGCCGGGCTGCGTCACTACGGGCTGCTGCATCCGCTGTTCACCGACACTATGGCGGTGCTGGATTCGCCGGTGGGCGCCGCCAGCGAGGCCTTGATTGAAAAAGCGATCGCCAATACCGCGGCGCGCATGGCCGAAGGCAAGCCGGTGACCCCGGCGTTCATCTTCGCAGCCTTGCTATGGCCGGCAGTGCGCGAAGGAGCAGCCGAGCTCGAGCGCGACGGCATGCCGCCGGCGCCGGCTCTGGCCAGCGCCCAGAGCCAAGTGGTGTCGCGCCAGACCCAGCGGGTTTCGATTCCCAAGCGTTTCTCGATCCCGATGCGCGAGATCTGGCAGCTGCAGCCGCGCTTCCACAAGCGTCGCGGCCGTAATCCGTCCCGGCTGATCTCGCATCCGCGTTTCCGGGCGGCCTATGATTTTCTGTTGCTGCGTGCCCAGGTGGGTGAGGTCGAACAGGAGCTGGTCGACTGGTGGACCGTGATGCAGGACGATCCGTCGACGCCGAAGCCGGCTTCCGGCCCAGGCGCGCGTCGGCGTAAGCGTCGGGGTGGCCGGCGCAGCAAGACCGCCTCGGCCGGCTCGTCGTGACGCCAACGGGCGACCGGCATGTCGCCTGGATTGGCCTTGGCAGCAATCTCGACGCCCCGGCCGCGCAGCTGCGGCGGGCGTTCGCCGAACTCGCGGCCGACCATAATCTGCAGGTCTTGGCGCGTTCTTCGCTCTATCGCAGCGTGCCGGTCGGCGGGCCGCCGGACCAGCCGCTGTTCTGTAATGCCGCAGCGGCGCTGGCGACTGGCCTAAGCCCGCTGGCGCTGCTCGACCGGCTACAGGCGATCGAGGCGGCCCATGGTCGCGTACGCGATGTGCGTTGGGGGCCGCGCACGCTGGATCTGGATATTCTGGCCATCGATGCGCTGGTCATGGATTGCCCGCGTCTGACGCTGCCGCATCCGCGGGCCCACGAACGTGGCTTCGTGCTGGTGCCGTTGGCCGAAATCGCGCCGGCGCTGTCGCTTGGCGGCGGGCAACGCGTGATCGATCGCTGCCGCGCCGTCGATACGCGCGATATCGAGCCCTGGGAGAGCAGGGTGTGAGGGCCGGTCGCTATGTCGCCATCGAAGGCCCGATCGGCGTCGGCAAGACTACGCTCGCCAGCCGCCTGGCGGCGGATCTGAACGCCGGCGTACTGGCCGAGGATCCGGACGAGAATCCATTCTTGGCCGATTTCTACGACAATCCCCGTGGGCATGCGCTGTCGGCCCAGCTGTTTTTCTTGCTGCAGCGAGCGCGGCAGGTCGATTCGCTGCGTCAGTCGGATCTGTTCGGCGGCGGCTGCGTGGCCGATTTCATGTTCGACAAGGATCCGTTGTTCGCCCGCCTGACCCTGTCCGGCGACGAACTGGCGTTGTACGAGGATATCTACGCGCGTCTGGCCTGGCAGGCACCGCGGCCGGATTGCGTGATTTATCTGGATGCCTCGGTGGATACGCTCATGGCACGTATCGCCCAGCGTGGCCGGCCGGCCGAAGCCCATCTCGAGCGCGCCTATCTGGCTGGAGTGGTGGCGGCCTATCGCGATTATTTTGCCGGCTATTCGGTGACGCCGATCGTACGTGTCAATGCCGAGGCGATGGATCTGGTCGGCCGTGAGGCCGATTATCAGGCAGTACTGGCCGCGATCGAAGAAGATCGGGCGGTACAGGCGCTGCCTTAGGGCGTGTTGAGGTGTGGTCCGAGCGCTGCGTTGCCGCCCATATCGTGGCTCGCGAGCCGCCGGTTCTAGGTGACCCCGATCAAGGCGCCTTATGCGGCCCGACGCGATTTGGGCACGAGCCTTCGAAACAAAGACGGTTGGACCGCAATCTAGCGTTGCCGCGCATTGATGTCGCGCCACTGCGCCGCACTCGCAGCGCCTCGGCTCGCCGCCCCAAAACCCTGGGCGCGGACTCGCACGAAACCTCAACAGGCCCTCGGGCAAGGCGTGTCGCTTGGGGGACGAGGCCGCGCCATGCGCCGTTGTTCGGCAAGGCGAAATCGGGCGCCCACGGCATCGTCGGGCGACACGAATAAGCAACAACGCGGCCTCGCGGCAGGGCAGCGCGTGTCTCTGCGGGCTGGGCGGTCGATGCCCGGCGTCGCGCGCGGGGCGGCCTAACGAGCCTAGGAGCGAGCCTGGGTTCGAGCCTGGGGGCCATGCCAAGATCCAGGCTCGTGTCTTGCTGCAGCACGAGGCGTCAATGCCAGCCCCGCGCTCGAACGGCACCTCAACATACCCCGGCGCCGCGCCGGAATCGGTGCCTACGATCGCCCCGGGGCCGCTTTCTTCGCGCAGCCAGGCGATCGCCCTCGGCGCGGATCGGTTGCCGGGCGCGGTTAAACAGCCCGGCTGGGCGTTTTTCGATTGCGGCCCGATGCTATAGTCCGCGCCATGAATACCAGTCCTTATCCTCATTTGCAGCGGGCCAGTCGCAAGCCCCTGACCGTCGCCGACCTCGTGCAGATGAAGGCCGACGGCGAGAAAATCGCCAGTCTGACCTGCTACGACGCCAGTTTCGCGGCCCTCGAAGATCGGGCCGGCGTCGATCTGGTGCTGGTCGGGGACAGCCTCGGCAACGTCATTCAGGGGGCAGCAACCACGGTAGGCGTGTCGATCGACGACATGGTCTATCACAGCCGTATCACGGCCGCCGGACTCGAGCGGGCGTTTCTGATGACCGATCTGCCGTTTCTGACTTATGCCACGCCGCAGCAAGCACTGCACAATTCGCATCGGTTGATGGCCGAGGGCGGCGCCCAAATGGTCAAGCTCGAAGGCGGCTCGGAGTTGGTGGCCACGGTGGCGCACCTGACCACGTTCGGAGTGCCGGTCTGTGCCCATATGGGACTCAGACCGCAGATGGTGCATAAGATGGGTGGCTTTAAAGTCCAAGGCCGCGATGCCGAGGCCGCCGAGACGATGCGGCGCGATGCGTTGGCCTTCGAGCAGGCCGGGGCCGATCTGATTCTGCTGGAATGCGTGCCGGCGTCGCTAGGCGCGGCGATTGCCGCCGAGGTCAGCGTGCCGGTGATCGGGATCGGCGCCGGTCCGGATACCGATGGCCAAATTCTGGTGATCTACGACATCCTCGGTCTGTCACCGGGCAAGAAACCGCGTTTCGTCCAGAATTTCATGGACGGGGCGAACTCGCTGGAAACGGCGGCTGCCGATTATGTGGCGGCGGTGAAGAGCGGCAGCTACCCGCGCGCCGAGCATAGTTTTAAATAAATCAAGCAAGCGATGCGATCATGGAGACACTGACAACCGTCGATGCGGTCCGGCGTTGGCGCGCCGAGTCCGGCACGGTCGGCCTGGTACCGACCATGGGTAACCTGCATGCCGGCCACCTGGCGCTGGTCGCCGCGGCCCGCGAGCGTTGCGACCGGGCGATCGTGAGTATTTTCGTCAACCCGCTGCAGTTCGGGCCGAACGAAGATCTGGCAACCTATCCGCGGACTTTCGAGGGCGATAAGGCCGCGCTGGCACATGCCGGAGTGGATGCGATATTCGCCCCGAGCGTGGATGAGATGTATCCAGCCGGCGGCACCAGCCTAACCACCGTGCGGGTTGCCGGGATTACCGAGATGCTCTGTGGCAGTCGGCGGCCGGGGCACTTCGAAGGTGTGGCCACGGTGGTGTCCAAGCTGCTCAATATCGCTCGGCCGGATGTTGCCTTTTTCGGCGAGAAGGACTATCAGCAGCTGGCGGTGATCCAGCGCATGGCCGCCGATCTGTGTATGGACGTGACCATCGAAGGGGTGCCCACGGTGCGCGAAGACGACGGGCTGGCGCTGTCGTCACGGAACCACTATCTAGACGGCAACCAACGCAAGGAAGCCCTGGCCATGTCGGCTGCGCTCAAGGATGTGGTGGCGCGCCTGCGCGCCGGCCAACGTGATTTTCGCGCGCTCGAGGCCCGTGGCTGGTCGCAGCTTGCCGATGCCGGTTTCGATCCGGATTATTTCGAGATCCGCGATGCCGACCTCGTACCCGCGACCGAGCAGACCGGCGTGTTCCGCGTGCTGGCTGCCGGCTATCTCGGGCGTACCCGGCTGATCGATAATATGGGCGTTGATACCCGTGTGGCTGCGGCTGGCTGAGACTCGGATTTTTAGCTAGTCTCAACGGGCTCGATCAGCGGGATCGAGCGCTACGTTTCGTCTGACTCGCGTCATAGGGCGCAAAGGCTGGAATCGATGTCCGACCCGACCGACCAACCCAGTTGGCAGTCCCTCAAATCTCTGGCCGCCGATACGGCGGATCAGTCGCTGCTGGATCTTTTTGCGGCCGATGGCGAGCGGGCCGCGCGCTATAGCGTGGCCGCGGCCGGGGTGACGCTCGACTACTCGAAGCAGCGCATCGACGATACGGTCCGGAGCGCGCTGTTGTCGCTGGCCGAAGAGCAGGGCGTGCCCCAGGCTCGTGAGGACATGTTCGCCGGCCGCGCGATCAACACCAGCGAAGACCGGGCCGCTTGGCACGTGGCGCTGCGGGCGCCGCATGGCGCGCCGATGTACGACGAGGTCCACGAAATTCGTCGGGCCATGGCCGAGTTCGCTGCCCAGGTGCGTAACGGATCCTGGGTTGGCTTTAACGGGCAGTCGATCACCGACGTGGTCAATATCGGCATCGGCGGTTCGGACCTCGGGCCACGCCTGATCTGCGAAGCGCTGGCCGACGGCAGCGGGCCGCGGGCGCATTTCGTAGCCAATGTCGATCCGGCCGATCTGGACGATACGTTGGCCGGACTGGATCCGGCGAGCACGCTGGTGATCGTGACCTCCAAATCCTTCGGCACCGCCGAGACCTTGGCCAACGCCCGTGTGGCGCGCCAATGGCTGGTCGATGCCGGGGCGGCTGAAGCCGATATCGCCAAGCATTTCGTTGCGGTGTCGACCAATGCCGAAGCCGTGTCGGAATTCGGCATCGAACGCATGTTCGGGTTCTGGGATTGGGTCGGCGGTCGCTATTCGCTGTGGTCGGCGGTGGGCCTGTCGATTCTGATCGCGGTCGGGCCAGAGACGTTCGAGACCCTGCTCGGCGGCGCCCATGCAATGGATACGCATTTCCGCGAAGCGCCATTGGATCAGAATCTGCCGGTCATGCTCGGCCTGGCCGGCATCTGGAACAACAACTTCCTCGGCCTGACCAGCCATTGCGTGGTGCCTTATGCCCAACGGCTGGCCTCACTGCCGGCTTTTCTTCAGCAGCTGGAGATGGAATCCAACGGCAAGTCGGTGACCCGCGAGGGCGAGCCGGCCACGGTCGCTACGGTGCCGACTATTTGGGGCAGTGTGGGCACCAACGCCCAACATGCCTATTTCCAGATGCTGCATCAGGGCGAACTGGCGGTCGATCTGGATTTCGTGTTGCCGTTGTCGGGCCCGGATGCCGCGAGCGATCCGCGCGAGCGCGAACGAGTGGCCAACTGTATCGCCCAGGCCGAAGCGCTGATGTGTGGACGCGACAGCGCCGAGCTCGAGGCCGAACTCAAGGCCCAAGGCCTGGAAGGCGAAGCCCTGCAACACCGTTTGGCCGCGCGTCGTTTCGACGGCAATCGGCCGAGCAACATGCTGGTGCTGGAAAACCTCGACGCCCACCATGTCGGCGCTTTGATCGCGGCCTATGAACACAAGGTCTTCGTCCAGGGCATCATCTGGAACATCAACAGCTTCGATCAGTGGGGCGTGGAACTCGGTAAGACCATGGCCGGCCAGCTGGTCGGTGAATTGTCGGGCGAGGGCGAGTCGGTCGAACACGATGGTTCGACTGCCGCGCTGGTGGCCCGAGTACGCCGAGCCTGGCAAGGCTGATCGGATCGACGGACGACCCACATGACCGAAACCAACGACTATCTGCCGTACTGGGTCTATGACGCCCGGCAGGTCGGCGAACTGGATCGGCGTTTTATCGATACCTTCGAGGTCGACGGCTTCACGCTCATGCAGCGCGCTGCGCGGGCAGCCTATCTCGAGCTCGCTCAGCACTGGCCGATGCCGGGCCGCCTGGTGGTGTTTTGCGGCCCGGGCAACAATGGTGGCGATGGCGCTTTGGTCGCGCGGCGAGCCATGGAAGCGGGTTGGAATGTCCGGCTGGTGGCGCCGATCGATCTGTCCAAGGCTTCCGGGGATGCGGCCCGGGCGTTTGATGCTTACCGAGAAGCCGATGGGCGGATCGAAGATTTCATCGACGAACCGATCGTTGGCGACCTGGTCGTCGATGCCCTATTCGGCACCGGTCTGAACCGCGACGTCGACGGCCCGATGGCCGCAGCCATCGATCGCATTAACGAAGCCTCGGCACGCGGCATCGGCGTATTGTCGATCGATATCGCCTCAGGCGTAGATGCCGGCACGGGTCGGGTCTGGGGGCGCGCAGTCACCGCGGATACCACCATCACTTTCATCGGGCTGAAGATGGGGCTTCTGACCGGCGATGGGGCCGCCCACTGCGGCGAGCTCGCCTTTGATGATCTCGATGCGCCCGACGCACTCTACGAGGACCAGCCGTATATCGCGCGTCGCATTACGCATCGCGATCTGCGGCATGTTCTGCCCAAACGAGCGCGCAGTGCTCACAAGGGCAGCAACGGGCATGTTTTGTGTCTGGGTGGTGGCCGTGGCATGGGCGGTGCGATCCGGATGAGCGCCGAGGCGGCGCTGCGTGCGGGTGCCGGCCTGGTCAGTGTGGTCTGCCATAGCGACCATGCCGGGGCCATGAGTCAGGCCCGCCCCGAGTTGATGTGCCTGGGGCTCGGCAACGAACCGCTGGCCGACGACGGTGGCGAACGGCTGGATGCGTTGATCGAGGGGGCGTCGGTGATCGCCCTGGGCCCCGGTCTCGGCCAGTCGGCCTGGGGCGATGCACTCTGGCAGCGTGCGCTCGCCGCGGATAAGCCGGTTGTGGTCGATGCCGATGCGCTCAACCGGCTGGCCCGATCGGATGTAGAGCGATCGAACTGGGTTCTCACCCCGCATCCAGGTGAGGCCGGTCGGCTGCTGGGTTGGTCTACGGCCGACGTCGTGGCGGACCGGGTCAGCGCGGCACGTGCGCTGGCTGATCGCTACCAGGCAGTGGTCGCCCTTAAGGGGGCCGGCACGTTGATCGCAACCGACAAAGAACTGTGGCTCTGTACCCAGGGCAATCCGGGCATGGCGGTCGGAGGCATGGGCGATCTGCTCACCGGTGTCGTGGCCGGGCTGGTGGCCCAGGGCCTGAGTCTTGCCGAGGCCGGCGTATTCGGCGTGTACGTCCATGCGCTGGCCGGCGATGCCGCGGCCTCTGCCGACGGTGAGCGTGGCCTGCTGCCAGGCGACCTGTTCTCAGGTATCCGGCGCCAGGTCAATCCGAATCGGCCGTGATCGTTGAGCTGCCCGGACCGGATGATACCGACGCCCTCGGCGCGGCGCTGGCCCAGGCCCTGGGGGGGACCGAGCGCGGGGTGGTGATTACCCTGGCTGGCGAATTGGGCGCTGGCAAAACCGCGCTGGTGCGGGCGGTCTTGAGCCACCTCGGCCATGATGGGCCCGTAGTCTCGCCAAGCTATACGCTGATCGAGCCCTATGAGTTGTCCGGGCGGCGAGCCTACCATCTCGATTTGTACCGGCTCGGCGACCCCGAAGAACTCGAGTTCCTCGGTATTCGCGATCTGGTGCCGGAAAGCGACTGGGTATTCGTCGAATGGGCCGAGAAAGGGGAAGGTTTTCTGCCTGCGCAGGATCTGGCCGTGACGTTGTCGTACCGCGAGAGCGGCCGTGCCGTCCAGCTGCGACCCTGTTCAGCGGCCGGACGGGCGATAGTCGCGAAACTTCAGTAGTTTAGACCACTGGCATCGTTCAAGAAGATCGCGAGCAATGCGCGCTGACGATCTGTTGTGCAAGCGAAAAGTTGCCGTGTCGATAGGTGCTCGATAATCTTCGAAACGGGCGTGTTCTCACGAACCCTACGATTGGGGGCGGGGCGACAGATGATTCAGAGCGTGCAACGACTGATTTTTATCGGTTTGTTGGTGCTGGCGGCTGCTCCGGCCACGGCCCAGGTAGCCAAGTTGCACGATGCGCGAATGTCGGCGACCAGCCACAAGACACGCATCGTGTTCGATCTGTCGGCCGACACCCAGCCCGATATCTTCATGGTCGATCATCCGCTACGGTTGGTGATCGATCTGCCGCATACGCGCAATCTCGGCAATATTGCCGGCCAAGCGAGACACAGCGGCTTGATTCGCGAGATTCGTACCGGCATACACCAGGGCACCGGCGTGCGGGTGGTGCTCGATCTATCGAAAATGGTCCGGGCCAAGAGTTTCATGCTGTCGCCGTCCCACGGCCATCGCTATCGTCTGGTGCTGGATCTGTTCCCTAATGCCGGCGCCGAACCCAATCTACGTATGGTCAGCTCGGATAGCGACGACGAGAACGCCGAGCTCGAGGCCAATGACGATAGCCAGACCACGGCCGACAAGACCGCGGCGGCGATCGCACGGACAGCACCGAGCTCGGAGGCGCCGACGCGTGTCCAGCAGGCCAGCGCGCCGAAGCCGCCATCGCGGGATATCGTGGTGGCCATCGATGCCGGCCACGGCGGCAAGGATCCCGGCGCCCATGGCCGCAACGGCTTGTTGGAAAAGAACGTGACACTGGCCATCGCCCGGCGGCTTAAGCGGATGGTGGACGATCAGCCGCATATGCGCGGTGTATTGACCCGCAAGAGCGATCGCTACGTCGGACTGCGCCAGCGCATGGTCATCGCACGTCGCGACAAGGCCGATTTTTTCGTATCGATCCATTGCGATGCCTCGCCGGGCGGCGGCGGTGCGCGGGGGGCGTCGGTCTATGCATTGTCGCCACATGGGGCCACGAGCGAGCATGCGCGCTGGCTGGCGCGGCGCGAAAACGCCGCCGATCTGGTCGGCGGCATCAGCCTGAAAGACAAAAACTCCAGCCTGGCGTCTTTCGTGCTGGATTTGTCGCAAAGCGCGAGCATCGAAGCGAGTATGGATGCCGGCAAGCGGGTGTTGAGCCAATTGGATGCGCTTGGCCCGTTGCACAAGAGCCGTGTTCAGCAGGCTGGGTTCATGGTGCTGAAATCGCCTGACATTCCGTCGATCCTGGTGGAGACCAATTTCATTTCCAATCCGAGCAGCGAGCACAAGCTGGCCAGTGCCTCTTATCAGAACGAGCTGGCCTCAGCGATGCTGCGCGGAATTAAAGGCTATTTCGCCAGCTATCGTCCGGCCACCTATATCGCTTCGGCCCAGGAACACGAGGTCGAGCGGGGCGAGACGCTGTCCGAGATTGCCCAGACCTACGGTGTAAGCGTTTCGGCGTTGCGCCGCTATAACGATATGGACAGTAGTACGATCCAGATCGGCCGAATGCTCAAGATTCCGCCGCCTTCGAATCAGCAGCTCGCCAGCCGCGGTTAGGCGTGGCGCCGCAATCCGTCGGCCGCCAACAGCTTGTGCTGGTGGGCCTGGGCCATGCCCATATGCGACTGCTGGCGCGACAGTCCGAGTGGCCGGCGTTCGTCGATATTACCTTGGTGTCGCCCCACGATGGCCGATACGGAGGCACAACTGCAGCGCTGTTGAGCGCCACGATGGATCCGGACCGATTGCGGATCGCTCCGCCGGCAGAGGTCTCGCTGGTCGCCGGGCGGGCGGTCGGTGCCAAGCCGCTGCATCGTCGGCTATGGCTGGCCGACGGGACCGTGTTGACCTACGACGTACTCAGCATGAATACCGGGTCGCGCCGGCTGCCGACGTTCGCCGCGCGGCCGGCATCTGACCAGCCGCGAGTGTGGTCTGGCCATTCGACGACCGATCTGATCGGGCTGGCTCGAGTGCTCGGCCACGAGCCCACCGCTACGGTGGTCGTAGTCGGGGGGACGCAGCGGGCTCATGAAATCGCAGGTGGTCTGTCGGCGCGTCCGAATGCGCCCCATATCACGTTGTTGTGTCCTGAGGAACACAATCGTCGCCGCGATCGTGCGGCATATCGGCGGCTGGCTTGGCGTGGTGTGGATATCGTCACCCGAGTGTCGGTGGATGCGCTGGCCGCCGGGGCCGTGCATACCCGGGACGGGCGGCGGTTCGCCGCCGATCATATGGTTTGGGCCGCGCCTGCGGTGGCGAGCCCGCTGGCCCAGGCACTGGGGCTGCCGGCCACCCACCAAGGCCTGCGTGTCGATCGACGCCTACAGAGCCTGCGTTCGCCGTGGGTATTCGGGACCGGCGAAATCGCCAGTTTGGACGGCCGCCGGCTGCTGCCCGGCTGGGATGCCGAGCGTCAGGTCGATGTGATGCTCGCCAATCTACATGGGCTATATGATCGCCGTAGCCTGCGCAGTTATCGGGTGCCGGAGCGTGCGCTACCGCTGGATCTGGGGCAGGGGGAGTTGGTCGCAGGCCCGCTGACACGCAGGCTGGCCGCGCGTCGACTGCGAGTCGAGCGTAGTCGCTGGCTGGGCCTCTGGGAGTGATTGGATGCAAACGCCTGCGTGGTCTTGCCTGACGCACGGCATAAAAAAGGCGGCACGCCGAAGCCGACGTGCCGCCTGATCGGTCGCAACCGATACTCAGGCCTTAGGCAGCCTTGAGTTTTTCACGAACACCCTGTTCGATGCGCTCGCCGATGGTCTGGTCGATATTCTTCCAGTATTGGAAGGCACGCTCCAGAATCGGCTCGCTTACACCGTTGGACAGGTGGCCGACCGCGTTGTTGACCAGGCGATCACGGGCAGCATCGTCCATGACCTTGGTCACCAAGTCGTGGGCCTGGTTGAAGTCGCCATCGTCCTTGCGAAGGGTATAGGCCGCGCGAACCATCTGGCCGTCGGCTTCCCAAACGTTGTTGGCCGGGAACTGGGCTGGATCAGCATGCGGGCCGCCCTTGGTGTTCGGCACGTACACCGGATCGTGGACGTTGCGCATGCGCATCGCGCCACCCTTGGTGTAGCTGCGAACCGGGCAGGTCGGTTCGTTGACCGGGATCTGCTTGTAGTTCACACCCAGACGCGCCCGATGGGCATCTGCGTAGGAAATGGTACGGGCCAGCAGCATCTTGTCCGGCGACACGCCCGTGCCGGGGACCATGTTATTGGGCTCGAACGCCGCCTGCTCGATTTCCGTATGGAAATCGGTCGGGTTGCGGTCTAGCTTCATGGTGCCGACCTTGTGCAGCGGATAATCCTCGTGCGGCCAGACCTTGGTCAGATCGAACGGGTTGATGCGATAGGTCTTGGCGTCTTCGTAGGGCATGATCTGAACGTACAGCGTCCAGGTCGGGTAATCGCCGCGCTCGATCGCTTCGAACAGATCACGACGATGGAAGTCGGCATCGGCGCCGGCCATTTCCGCGCCCTGTTCCTCGGTGAAGCACTTGATGCCCTGGTCGGTCTTGAAGTGGTACTTGACCCAGAACCGCTCGCCGGCTTCGTTGACCCACATATAAGTATGGCTGGAGTAGCCATTCATGTGGCGCCAGGTGTAGGGCAGGCCGCGGTCGCCCATCAGCCAGGCGACCTGGTGGGCCGATTCCGGCGACTGGGTCCAGAAGTCCCACTGCATGTCGTGGTCGCGCAGGCCGTTGTCGGCACGACGCTTCTGGGAATGAATGAAGTGCTGGAACTTCATTGGATCGCGCACGAAGAACACGGGGGTGTTGTTACCCACCATGTCGAAGTTGCCTTCTTCGCTGTAGAACTTCAGCGCGAAGCCGCGCGGGTCACGCCAGGTGTCCGGGCTGCCGGATTCGCCGGCTACCGTCGAAAAACGCGCGACCATCGCGGTGGTGGCGCCTTTCTGCAGGAACTTCGCCTTGGTGTAGGCGCTGACGTCTTCGGTGACTTCGAACTGACCGAAGGCGCCACTGCCCTTGGCGTGCGGCTGACGGTCCGGAATCATCTCGCGGTTGAAGGCCGCCATTTGCTCCATGAGGAAATGGTCATGAAGCACGATCGGGCCATCGTTGCCGACGGTGAGCGAATGCTCGTCGCTCGGGAACGGCTCGCCGCCGGTCGTTGTTTCGATATTGCGGTTATTGTCTGTCACGGTCTTATCCTCCCGATGGGTGCTTGCGCGACGGAACTAATCTCCGTCGTTGTCCTGGGTCGATCAGCTGCGAATGTCGATAGTAGGGCTTGCAGCGGACTGACAGTCCTTGCACAGCCCCCAGAACACCACTTCGGCTTCGTCAATCTTGAAACCATGATCGTGTTCAGGGGTCAGGCAGGGCGCTGTGCCGATTCGACAATCGGTGTCCTCGATACGGCCGCAGCCACGACAGACCAGATGATGATGGTTGTCGCCGGTGCGTCGTTCGAAACGCGCCGGATGACCGGCCGGCTTGATCTGTCGCACCAGATCCGCCTCCAGACATGCCGACAGTACGTCGTATACCGCCTGCTTTGAAATGGTGCCGATCCGTTCCCGCACGCCTTGGTGAACATGCTCTACGGTGGCATGCGGATGATCGATTAACCATTCGAGGACGGCGTGCCGCGGCGCAGTAACCCGCAGACCGCGGTCACGTAGCTCTCGGACGATTGGCGTGCTGTATCGACTCATGGCCTAGGTATCATTGGCCTTTTTCTTGAATGAGTCAAGAAAACAAAACGATCGTTTCTGGCCGACCCGCGATCGGCGCGATCAGTCCATGCTGGTGTGGGTCGCGCGTTGCGGCTATGCGTAGCAATACGTGGTATCGGTGGCAGGGTGGTGATGTGTCTGGTGCCGATGCTTTGCCAACGCGTCCGACTTACAGGACACTAATCGATTGATTCGCCCTGATTGTGTTGCCGGTAACCCATGGCCATACGACTGCTCGACGATCAACTCATCAGCCAGATTGCGGCAGGCGAGGTCGTCGAACGACCGGCCTCGATCGTCAAGGAGCTGATCGAAAACAGCCTGGATGCAGGCGCAAGCCGTATCACTGCCGATGTCGAAGAAGGCGGTCTGCGCCGGATTCTAATCGACGACGACGGCCACGGTATCGCCGTCGATCAGCTGCCGCTGGCGCTCGCCCGGCATGCGACCAGCAAGATCGACAGCCTCGACGCACTGGAAGCCGTCGGCAGCCTCGGTTTTCGGGGCGAGGCCTTGGCCAGTATTGCCTCGGTCGCGGAGCTGACATTGACTTCGCGGGTTTCGGATGCCGAACGTGCCTATGCCGTCAGCCCGCATATCGATAGCCAGCCGCGGCCGGCGGCCGGCGCGCCCGGTACGCGGATTGAAGTGCGGGAGCTGTTCGCGCGAATTCCGGCACGTCGCAAATTCCTGCGCGCGCCGGGCACCGAGTTCAAACATCTGCGTCAGAGTTTCAACCAGTTGGCGCTGTCGCGCTTCGATGTCGGTTTCACGCTGCGCCACGGCGGTGTCGAGTCCGCCGCGTTGGCGGTCTGTCACGATGTGGCCGGCCAGCGCCGGCGTGTAGCTCATATCCTGGGCCGCGAGTTCGACGAACACGCGGTCGAGGTCGATGAGGCAGCGGCCGGCATGCGCCTGCGTGGCTGGGTCGCTACTCCCGGTTTTTCCCGCGGCCAGGCCGATCGTCAATACAGTTTCGTCAACGGGCGGCCGATCCGCGACAAGGTGTTCAATCATGGCGTGCGTCTGGCCTATCGAGACCTGCTGCATAACCAGCGGCATCCGGCCTATGTCTTATATCTGGAACTCGATCCGCGCCAGGTCGACGTCAATGCCCATCCGGCCAAGGCCGAGGTGCGCTTTCGCCAATCGCGGCTGGTGCACGATTTCGTCTATCGCAGCGTGTCGCGTGCGCTGGCCGCGGTCGAGGCCACGCCCCATGCCTCGCGCTCGATCGAGCTGACGCCGACTGCCGTCGAGCCGATGGCCACGCCCGGGGAGCGAACGGCGCGCACCATGACGCCGCGCGGGCTCGATTTCGGGGCTAAGGACAGCCGACCCGGCGTGGCCGAGGCTGCTGCCAGCTATCGCTTCCAGAAGCCATCTGCGGATGCTGCTCCATCGGCGTCGGCAACCGCCCAGCCGATGGCTGCTGATACACCCGCCGCGGTCGAAGTGCCGCAGGCCGAGCCTCAAGCACGTGAGGATACGCCGGCACTGGGTTATGCAATCGGCCAGCTCCACGATATTTATATCCTGGCGCAGAATGCCGATGGGCTGGTACTGGTCGATATGCATGCAGCTCACGAGCGGGTGTTGTACGAGCAGCTTAAGGCCGAGTTCTCGGCCGGTCAGATTCAGTGCAAGCGTCTGCTCGTGCCGGAGACGTTGTCGTTGTCGGAAAGCGAGGCCGCGACGGTCGAGGCCCAGGGCGAGCGTCTGGCCGAGGTTGGTTTCGAGCTGACCCGCAGCGGCCCAACTGCGGCATTGCTCAGAGGCGTACCGGCGCTGCTGGCCGATCGCGACTATCTGGCTCTGGCGCGGGATGTAGTCGCCGAGCTGGATAGTGGCCCGCGCGGTGCGGCCGCGGTACGCGATGCGCTGGACGACGTGCTCGCCGATATCGGCTGCAAAGCTGCGGTCAAGGCTGGACGTCGTCTCACGCTCACCGAAATGAATGCGCTGTTGCGCGATATGGAACATACCGACCGGGCCGGCCACTGCAATCACGGCCGGCCGAGCTGGGTCACGGTCGATCGGGCCGGTCTGGATCGTCTGTTCATGCGAGGCCAGTAATGGCCGATTCCAAGCCGCCCGTTGTTTTCATTCTCGGACCGACCGCCTCCGGCAAGACCGGTCTGGCGATCGATCTGGTCGAGCAGGGCAACGCCGAAATCGTCTCGGTAGACTCGGCCATGGTGTATCGCGGCATGGATATCGGCACCGCTAAGCCGGATGCTGCGACATTGGCGCGCGCGCCGCATGCGCTGATCGATATCCGTGACCCGGCCGATGCCTATTCAGCGGCCGATTTCGTGGCCGATGCCAAGCGCGAGATCGCCCGGATCCATGCCGCGGGGCGCCTGCCGCTGCTGACCGGCGGCACATCGCTATATTTTCGAGCGCTCGAGCATGGTCTGTCGGATATGCCGGGGCGCGATGCATCGGTCCGCGCTGAATTGACCGCCGAAGCCGAGCGGCATGGTTGGGCTGCGCTGCATGAACGCCTGAGCGCGCTTGATCCGGTCGCGGCTGCGCGGATCCATGCCAACGATGCCCAGCGCATCCAGCGCATGCTTGAAATTCATAAGCTGACCGGCGAACGGCCGAGCGATTTACATGCCCGACAAAATGAGCAGCCCCTGCCGTGGTCGTTGACCAAGCTCGTGGTCGCCCCCGATACGCGCGAACGCCTGCATCGTAATATCGAGACTCGCTTCGCCACCATGATGGCCGAGGGTTTCCTGAGCGAGGTTGAAAAACTTCACGCTCGTCCCGATCTCGATCTGGCACAGCCGGCGATGCGAGCGGTGGGGTATCGCCAATTGTGGCAAGCTTTAGATGGTGTCTTCGATCTGGACGAAGCCGTGCAACGCGCGGTGATTGCATCGAGACAGCTCGCCAAACGGCAGCTGACTTGGCTGCGATCACTGGATCAGGCCACCTGGCTTGTAAGTGACGACGACAACATAACTAGACGAGCCCGTCGAATGATGGTTGATACAATCAGCGGCGGTTGAACTCGTGATAACATTTCACTGTTTTTTTTGTCCCCTGACTTCCTGGAGTCTGTTCCCATGGCAAAAGGCCAAACATTACAAGAACCATTCCTGAACGCCTTGCGCAAAGAGCGTGTGCCGGTTTCGATATATCTGGTTAACGGTATCAAGCTGCAGGGACAGATCGAATCTTTCGACCAGTTCGTGGTGCTTCTGCGCAATGCCGTCAATCAGATGGTCTACAAACACGCTATTTCTACCATCGTGCCGTCGCGCAATGTCCGTAACGAAATCCGCGACGAAATGTCGCAGGAGTCCGACGATAGTTAAATCTCATGTTTGAGCGGCCGCCCACCGGCCAGGCGGCCGTTATCGTCCATTTGGCGTTCGGCCTCGACGAATATGCCGAGGCCGATCGCGAATTCCGTGAGCTCGTCGAATCCGCGGGTGCCGACGTCCTGTGTCATATCGGAGGGTCGCGCCGTGTTCCGGATCCGCGCTTTTTCGTGGGCGGCGGCAAGGCCGACGAGATTGCAGCGGCGGTGACCGAACACGGCGCTGAACTCGTGGTATTCAATCACGATCTGTCGCCGAGTCAGGAACGCAATCTCGAAAAACGTCTCAATGCGCGCGTGCTCGACCGAGCCGGGCTGATTCTGGATATTTTCGCGCGGCGAGCACGCTCTCACGAAGGCAAGCTGCAGGTCGAGTTGGCTCAGCTGCAGCATCTGGCCACACGCCTGGTGCGCGGGTGGTCGCATCTTGAGCGACAAAAGGGCGGCATCGGCCTGCGCGGGCCGGGCGAGACCCAGCTCGAAACCGACCGACGCCTGCTCAACGATCGCATCAAAATGCTGCGCTCGCGGTTGGAAAAGGTGTTGTCTCGGCGTGACCAGGGCCGGGCGTCGCGGCGCCGGGCGCGCACGCCCGTCGTATCCTTGGTGGGCTATACCAACGCCGGTAAGTCGACGTTGTTCAACCGCCTGACCGGCGAAGAGATCTACGCGGCCGATCAGCTGTTTGCCACCCTCGATCCAACGCTGCGGCGGATGGACGTACCGGTGGGCGAGCCGTTGATCGTGGCCGATACCGTCGGCTTCATCCGCGATCTGCCGCATGAACTGGTGGCAGCCTTCCGGGCGACTCTCGAAGAAACACGAGAGGCCGATATCCTGGTGCACGTCATCGATGCCGCCGACAGCGAGCGGCGTGCGCATGCCCGCGAGGTCAACGCCGTACTGGGCGAAATTGGCGCCGGCGAAGTGCCGCAGCTCGAGGTGTTCAACAAGGTTGATCTGCTCGATGACGAGACGCCGCGCGTCGAATACGATGCCCATGGTCGGCCGGAACGGGTCTATGTCTCGGCGGTCACCGGCGAGGGCCTGGAAGAATTGCGTCATGCGCTGGCCGCGTTCTGCTACCCCGATACCGTGGTCGGTACCCTGCGGATTCCGGCCGCAGCCGGCTGGCTGCGCTCGCAGTTGTTCGATCTCGGCGTGGTAGGCACGGAAGACTATGCCGACAACGGCGATGCGCTGCTGTCGGTGACGGCATCCCAGGGCGATCTGGAACGTATCGTGGCCCAGGCCGGCCTGAGTTTCGACGCCGTACTGGTATCGCGTCGACCGGTCCGGATCGATGCTGAACAGCTGGCCGAGAACGGGCTGCCGTCGCGCGCCGGCTAAGCGAGGTGTTGGGCGTCTGTCGATGGCCGACGCTGTTTCATCAATTGAAGGTTGATACAGCGTTCGACAGGGTTTCAGGCGGGCTATAAACTTGCGGAATCGCAGATCGACAGACGCCGGAACGTAACCCTGCTGGTACGCTTTCGGCTTTGGCTTCGCGAGCCCGCCCAATATGAGGAGAGCGGTTTGCTCACTGTAGGCATGACAGGGGGAAGGTTGGAGCACGCGCTGTCGTTCCGCGCGCCGGCCTTCGACGCGATGGCGCTCGATTGGAGTTCTGTACTCCGAACAAACGACAATCGGCAACCGACTCGACCAGAGGCTTTCTAGCATGGCTTGGAACGAGCCCGGCAAGGGTAAGGACAAGGATCCGTGGGGCGGTGGCAACCGCAATAACAGTGGCAACAGCGGCGGCCCGCCGGATCTGGATCAGATCTGGAAGCGTTTTCGCGAGCGCTTTAACAAAGGCGGCGGCGGCAATAACGGTGGATCCGGTGGCTCGGGATCGGGCGGCAACGGATTTGCACCGGCGATCCTGCTTGCACTGATTCCGATCGCGCTGGTGATCTGGCTGGCCACTGGGCTGTATGTGGTCCAGCCCGGTGAAAAAGGCGTGGTGCTACGGCTTGGCCATTACACCCATACCTCGGATCCGGGCTGGCACTGGCATTTGCCGTACCCGATCAGTCGGGTCTCCAAGGTCGACACTCAGCAGGTGCGTCGGGCCAGCAACCGCGCGGTCATGTTGACCAAAGACGAAAACATCGTGGATGTCGAGATCTCGGTCCAGTATCGAATCTCGGATGCAATGAACTATCTGTTCCAGCTTCAGGATCCGGACCAGACTGTGCAGCAGGTGCTGCGCTCGGCGGTGCGCGAAATCGTCGGCACCTCGGATATGAATCAGGTTATCCAGGAAGGGGTTCAGGTCAATCAGCTCGACGATACGGCGTTGTCCAACGTCGATCTCAAGGAAGGTTCCGGCCAGCCTAAGAAGAAGAACGGGCTCAAGGATATCGATCAGAAGCTGGTCGGCCAGATTAAGCAGAAACAGAATGAATATCCGCAGATCACGGACCGGTCGCGGGCTAAACTGCCGACCAACGTGCGTCGGATTATGCAGTTCACGCTCAATAAATATGACGCCGGGATCGAGGTTCTGGCAGTGAACGTGCAGTATGCGCAGCCGCCGGAGCCGGTCCAAGGGGCATTCCAGGAAGCGATCAAGGCTCGCGAGGAAGAAGAGCGCGCCAAGAACATCGCGCGTGCCTATGCCCGTGACATCGTCGCCCGCGCCCAGGGTGAAAAGGCCCAGATGTTGGCCGAGGCACGGGGTTACAAGCAGCGCAAGATCAACCGCGCTGAGGGGCAGGCCAAGCGATTCTCGGATCTGCTGACGCAGTACCAGAAAGCGCCCGAAGTCACGCGGGATCGTCTGTACCTGGAAACCATGAGCGACGTTGTATCGGCTTCGCATTTGGTGTTGAACAACAGCAATACCAACTCGATGGCCTATCTGCCGCTCGAGAAGTTGTTGGAACAGAAAAAGAGCCAGAAGACGCAGGGCTCGCAAAACGACAGCGGCTCCGGTAGTGCCGGCAGCGATAGCGTGGAACCGCCGTTGTCGGTGCCTCCGGAGCCCGATATGAACGGTTCGAGCAGCGGCAATAATGCCGACTCGAACGTCGACCGCCTGCGCAGCCGGAGTCGCAACTCATGAGTGCCAAGCAGATCGTCGCTCTGATCGTGGTCGTCATCGCGGCCTATGTCGCCTACGACTCAATGTTCGTGGTCACGCCGCGCCAGCGTGTGGTCGTCGTACAGATGGGTGAAATCGTCGGCGCCGACTACGATCCGGGCCTGCATTTCAAGATGCCGTTCATTCAAAGGGTATACCGCTTCGATCGTCGCGTGATGACGCTGACCGGCGATATCGACCGGGTGCTGACGTCCGAGAACAAAAACCTGTCGGTCGATTACTTCGTTAAATGGAAGATCGCCGATCCGGTGAAATACTATCTGTCGACCCACGGCAACGCCGATCGGGCGCGCAGTCTGCTGACCGAGTCGGTCGAGAACGATATCCTCGCCGAATTCTCCAAACGGACCATTCGCCAGGCGGTTGGCGACGATCGCAACGAGATCGTTGCGGCTGTCCAGGTGCAGGTGAATCAGGCGGCCAAGCAGCTCGGGATCGATATCAAGGATGTCCGGATCATGAAGCTGGACCTGCCGGAAAAGGTCAGCGATACGGTCTACGAGCGGATGCGTTCCGAGCGTCAGGAAGTGATTCGTACGCTGCGTGCCCAGGGCGACGCGGCGGCCAAGGAAATTCGTTCCGATGCCGAGCGCGAGCGCACGGTGATTCTGGCCAAGGCTTATAATCAAGCTGAGTCGACCCGCGGTGAGGGCGATGCCCAGGCGGCCAAGATCTATGCCGATGCCTATCAGAAGGACGCCGATTTCTATAGCTTCTATCGCAGCATGCAGCTCTATCGCGACAGCATCGGCGATGATGACTTCCTGCTGCTCAAGCCGGACGGCAAACTGTTCCAGTACTTCAACCCGGCGCTGGCCGCGGGTGCTGGCAAGTAGTAGCCCAGCATTCCGATGTGGGCCGATCTGATCCGAGCGCTGGCGCTGGTGTGTGTGATCGAAGGGCTGATGCCCTTCATCGCGCCACAGCGCTGGCGTGACACCATGCTGCGGCTGGCCGAGGTCGCCCCCCGCCAGCTCCGTATCTTCGGCGCGGTGATGATTGCGATCGGCGTGGTCGTGCTGCAGCTCGTTCATCAACTCTAGAACTCATGCAATCCAAACGTTGGTTACTGCCGGAGGGCGTCCAGGAGACGGTGCCTCCCGAATCCTGGCGGCTGGAAGCAGCGCGTCGTGCGCTGCTTGACCTGTATTGGCGCTGGGGGTTCGATCTAATTCGGCCGCCGTTGATCGAATATCTCGACTCGCTGTTGACCGGGGCCGGTCACGAGCTCGATCTGCATACTTTCAAGCTGACCGATCAGCTCAACGGTCGGATGATGGGCGTCCGATCCGATATGACCACCCAGGCAACCCGGATCGACGCCCATCGCTTGGCTGCGAGCGGCCCAGCGCGCTACTGCTATATCGGCAGCGTGCTGCGTACCCGTCCGGATGAGCCGGGTGGGTCGCGCTCACCGCTTCAGGTCGGGGTCGAGAAGTTCGGCGATGCGCATCTGCACAGCGATCTCGAAATCGTGTCGCTGATGCTGGAGACGCTGCATGTGATGGGCATCGAGCGGACCTATCTGGATCTGGGCCATGTGGCGATCTATCGTCGCCTGGTCGAACTGGCCGAAGTCGATGACGAATTCGAGCCTACGCTGTTCGACGTCGTACAACGCAAATCGCGGCCCGATCTGGATGCTCTAGTCGCCGATGGCCGACTGGATACGGCACTGCATGATCGTCTGACCGCGCTGATCGGTCTGAATGGGCCGGCCACGATTCTTGCCGATGCCAGGACTGCACTTGGGGGGATCGATCGGATCATCGATGACGCGCTGGACGAAATGACCGATATGGTCGCACTCATCCAGGCTCATTATCCGGACATGCCGCTGTTTCTCGACTTAGCCGAGCTGCGGGGCTATCGCTACAAGACCGGGCTTTTGTTTGCGGCCTTTGCGCCGGGGCTCGGCCGCGAGCTGGCTCGCGGTGGACGCTATGACGATGTCGGTTCGGCCTTCGGGCGGCCGCGTCCAGCGACTGGCTTTTCGGCGGATCTGAATTTGCTGGCCGCGCTGGGCGATTTCGTCGGCGCTCGGCAGTCCGGCGGCATTTTTGCTCCGGCCGACAACAACGACGACGCCCTGCTGGCCGAAATACGCCGGCTGCGTAATGCCGGCGAACGGGTGGTTACGGCCACACCGGCGCATACCGAGATCGACGGCTCGGGCTGCGATCGTATTCTGGAATCGAACGACGGACGCTGGCAGGTCCGTTCGCTAAATCAACAAGGCAGATAGAGACATGGGTAAACGGGTCATCGTCATCGGCAGCCAGTGGGGCGACGAGGGCAAGGGCAAGATCGTTGATCTGCTCACCGACCGCACCCGCCACGTGGTTCGCTTCCAAGGCGGTCACAACGCGGGGCATACGCTGGTCATCAACGGCGAAAAGACCATCCTGCGGCTGATTCCCTCGGGCATCCTGCACGACAACGTCACCTGTCATATTGGCAATGGGGTGGTGCTGTCGCCCGAGGCACTGCTCGATGAGATGGCCGAGCTCGACAGCCGCGGCGTGCCGGTACGCGACCGGCTCCGGATTAGCCCGGCCTGTCCGTTGATTCTTCCCTATCACGTAGCGCTGGATAAGGCCCGCGAGGCGGCGCGCGGCAAGACCGCGATCGGCACCACGGGCCGCGGTATCGGCCCGGCCTACGAGGATAAGGTCGCCCGGCGTGCTGTACGCGTATCCGATCTGTTCCGGCGCGAACTGCTGGCGGCCAAGCTGGGCGAGGCCCTGGATTTCCATAACTTCGTGCTGAAGAACTATCTCGGCCATCCGGCCGTAGATTTTCAGCAGACCCTGGATGCCGCGCTCGAGCATGCCGAGCAGCTTCGACCGATGGTCGCTGATGTGGGTGAGCTGCTGCGCCAGGCCTATGTGGCCGACGAGTCGATTCTGTTCGAGGGCGCCCAAGGCGCGCTGCTGGATATCGACCACGGCACCTATCCATTCGTGACCTCATCGAATACTACGGCCGGCAGTGCTGCGACGGGTTCTGGGGTCGGGCCGACCTATTTCGATTATGTGCTCGGCGTGGTCAAGGCCTATACCACACGTGTCGGCTCCGGGCCGTTCCCGACCGAGCTCGACGATCACTACGGCAAGCATCTGGCCGACAAGGGCGCCGAGTTTGGTGCCGTGACCGGCCGGCCGCGGCGCTGTGGTTGGTTCGATGCGGTGGGCCTGCGCCGGGCGGCATTCAGCAACAGTCTGTCCGGGCTGTGTATCACCAAGCTCGATGTGCTGGATGGCCTGGACGCGATCCAGTTATGTACCGGCTATCGCTGCGGTAGCGAAACCTTGACCGTACCGCCCGCCGGCGCCGAGGCACTGGCCAGCTGCGAGCCGATCTACGAAGAAATGCCGGGCTGGCAGGAGTCGACCTCCGGGCTTCGGAAATACGACGCGCTGCCGGCCAACGCCCAAGCCTATCTCGACCGGCTGGCCGAAATTACCGGCGTGCCGATCGATGTGATCTCGACCGGCCCTGACCGGGCCGATACGATCGTGCTGCGCCACCCGTTGAGTGAAGCCGGTTAGTCAGACGGTTTGATCGGCCGAATCGGCCCGGTGCTCGCCCCGGCAGGCAATGACCCGAGCTATTGCCTGCCGGAGCGCGCATGTCGATACGGTTCTTGACGGCCCCGACGACCTGGCCCGTCTCGGCGGGTCGCCCCATGCCGTATACGCTGCCTATGCCCGCTGAGCGCCTGCTGCCCAAGGCTGTTTCGCCGGCCGGCATGTTCATTGCATTCTTCTGAGCACAACTGCCAGGCTAAATTGTCGACATTCGCTGTTGCATATTGTCGACAGTTGAAGACTGGGCTGTGTGCAGTCGGGAGTCCCAATTGAACCTACAGGACAGCGCCGCGATCCGCGGCACGATCGTCTATTGCCGGTACGACCCGGGGGCCGACGACGCGTCCGAAGCGCTTCGGATCATTGAGGACGGGTTGTTGGTTATACGCGCCGGGCGGATCGTGGCGATCGGCGCTGCGTCGGATCTGCTGAAGGAGCTCGATGCGCAAGCCGAGGTCGTCGATCGGCGCGGCAAGCTGATCGTGCCCGGGTTTGTCGATGCACATATCCACTATGCCCAGACCGATATCATCGCCAGCTACGGGGAGAAGCTGCTGAGTTGGTTGGAGCGCTACACGTTTCCGGCCGAGATGCGATTCGCCGACCCCGAAGTCGCCCGGGACACCGCAGCATTCTTTGTGTCCGAGCTACTGCGTAACGGTACCACCGCCGCGCTCGTGCTGGGCACCGTACATGCGCACTCGGTCGATGCCTTGTTTGGCGAGGCACAACAGCGGGGGATGCGTTTGGCGGCCGGCAAGGTGCTCATGGATCGCAATGCGCCAGAGGCGCTGCGCGATACTGCCGAGAGCGGCTACCGGGATTCGCAAGCACTCATCGAGCGCTGGCATGGCTGCGGGCGACTGTCATATGCCATTACGCCGCGTTTCGCCCCGGCCTGCAGTGATGCCCAACTCGCGGCAGCGGGTGAGTTGGCCTGCCATTATCCGGATACCTATGTGCATACCCATATCGCCGAGAACGTCGACGAAGTCGCCTGGGTTGCCGAGTTGTTTCCTTGGAGCCGCGATTATCTGGATGTATACGATCGCTACCAGCTGCTGCGCCGGGGCAGTGTCTATGCGCACGGTATTCATTTGTCGGCCTCCGAGCATCAACGCATTACACAGGCTGGTGCGGCCACCGTGTTCTGCCCAACCTCGAATCTGTTTCTGGGCAGCGGCCTGTTCGACTATGGCCGGGCCTGCTGTAATCGGCTGACCGTCGGTCTAGCCACTGATGTCGGGGCCGGTACCTCGTTTTCCATGCTCGAGACTGCGGCCGAGGCATATAAGGTCAGCCAGCTTAACGGGGTCGCGCTGTCGGCTGGGCGGTTGCTTTATCTGGCCACACTCGCCGGCGCAGAAACGCTGAATGTGGACGACCGGATCGGGCGGCTGGATATCGGTTACGAGGCCGACTTCGTCGTACTCGATCCCGAAGCCACCCCGCTGATGGCTCGCCGCAACCAGCATATCGATACGACGGTCGATCGCTTGTTCATGTTGATGATGATGGGGGACGATCGATGCGTGCACTCGACTTGGGTCCAGGGGGTATGCCAGCACCATCGTGATGCCTCTGATTGAGGCAAGCATCATGGCTGGGGACAGAAAACCGGCGGTGTTCTACGCCCCGGTTGGCCGGACAGGGCAAAGCATGCAGGTGGCATGAAAGCTGCTACAAACCATGCGCCATATTGGATACAACGCGGTCGCTGCATCGAATCCGCAAGGCGCTCGCGTCATATACATGTCAAACATGTTGGCTTAGGGAGTTGAATGCCGATTTCACGAACAACGATTCTGGCAAGCGTCGCGCTTGGCATCTTATCCCCGGTGGCGGGACATGCAGCAACCGAGGCGAGCCCGGATCGTATCAATCAACTCCAGCAGCAGATCGATGCCCTGCAGAACCAGCTTCACGAGTTGCAGACTCGGCAGGATACCGCGCCACAGGCGACCGAGCCGGCCCCCACGCCCACACCGCCCGAACAACAGCAGTCGGTGCCGAATGTCTTGACCTTCAACGGCGGTGTAGAAACCGGCTATCAGATCGAGGACTCGGACATACCCAATCGGCGCACCGGCGGCGATCTATATCTGCAGGATGTCATCCTGGGAGCGAGCGGTCAGCACGGCAATATCAGCTACGACACCAGCTACTGGTTTCTCGGCGGCGATGAAGGATTTCTCCAGACCGGCGAGGTCAGCTACCAGTTCGGTAGCGACAGCCCGCATTCGCTGACCGGCGGCTTCTTTCAGGTACCGTTCGGCAATCTGCCGTATGGCTACGAGTCGTTCTACGGCAATCTGGCCTATGAGATCGGCTTTACCGATAACCAAGGGGCAGGCCTGGGTTATACCTATCAGTCGGGGCCATGGCGCATCGACGTCGACGCCTTCAAAAACAATAACCTGAGTCAGCAGGCGACCTATGGGGCGACGCCGGCGGGTGGCTATTCCCAGATTAATGGCGGCAACGCACGTCTGGCCTACACCTTCGACCAGGGGGGCAGCAGCCAAACCACGGTGTCGCTGGCCGGCCAGGGCGGTCAAATCGAGGTCGGTGGCGGCGGTGGCGACAATGGCAGCCGCTGGGCGGCAACCGCGGCGGTCAATGCCGATATCGGCGCCTGGAATTTCCAGGGCCAATATGTCGACTATCGCTACGATATTCCGGCTGGACAGACACAGGACGGTGCGGCGTTGCCTACCGATGCAGTCACGTTCGAGAATTACGGCGGTCTTTATCAGGTGCCGGCCTCGGCACAGATCTACCGTGCCAGCGCAGCTCGTAATTTCGAGGTCGATTGGGGGCCAGTCACGGCCTGGAAGCTGTATGACGATTACGGCTACCTGGATGTCGGCGGCCGTGGGCGCTATACCAGTACCGTGCCCGGTGAAGGCGATACGGCAACCACTGGCGACGGCCAATTCAATATCGCCGGCCTGGCCATGGAAGCGGACCCGGTCTATATCTGGGCCGAGGTGTTGTCGAGTAAGGATGCCGCGATGAGCGGCGTCGGGCCGTCCGACGGCGACTGGCACCATAGCTTCATGCTGTCGGCAGCTTTCTATTTCAGCGGGCAGGCGATCGGCGCCGGTTCATAGCTTGATCGGGGGCGCTGAAGCGCTCGGGGTTTTTCGCGAGCCGCGGCGAGGACGACAGCACGCCGGGTTCGCCGCAGGGAGCACGACAGCATGAGTGATTCGACGACCAATGCGGCCGATAACGCCGAGCAGCGCGATCCGGTGGCGCGTTTTTTTCACTTTGCCGAAGAGGGCACGAATTATCGCCGCGAAATTCTTGGCGGGGTGACCACTTTTCTGGCCATGGCCTACATCATGTTCGTCAATCCGAACATCCTGGCGGCTGCGGGCATGGACAAGGGCGCCTTGTTCACGGCCACGGCGCTGGCTTCGATCGTCGGCTGCCTGCTGATGGCGTTCATCGCCCGTTATCCGGTTGGTATTGCCCCAAGCATGGGGCTGAACGCTTTTTTTGCTTACTCGGTCGTGCTCGGCATGGGGGTGCCCTGGCAGACCGCGCTGGTCGGGGTATTGTTTTCGGGCGTCATCTTCGTGTTCATTACGGTGCTCAGGCTACGTGAAATGATCCTCGATGCGATTCCGTCCGATCTCAAGCTGGCTTCGGCCTGCGGGATCGGGCTGTTCATCGCGCTGATCGGCTTTGAGGATTCGGGGATCGTGGTCGATAACAAAGCCACGCTAGTGACCCTGGGCGATCTCACCGCGCCGGCAACGCTGTTGACTGTGTTCGGGTTGGCGGCGTCGATCGTGTTCATGTTGCGGCGCGTGCCCGGGGCGATTTTCTTCGGCATGGTGCTGACCTCGATCGTGGGCATGCTGTTCGGGGTGATCGGCGTGCCGTCGTCGGTGGTTGGTAGTATCCCCAGCGTAGCGCCGGTGTTTGGCGTAGCGCTCAAGCAGATTTTCGTGGATCCAGGGCAGGTATTCACACTCAATCTGCTGGTCGTCGTGCTCACTTTTCTGTTCGTGGAGTTCTTCGATACCGCCGGTACGCTCATGGCCGTGGCGACCAAGGCCGGGCTGATGGAAGGCAACCGCATGCGCCGAGCCAGTCAGGCACTGCTCGCGGATTCCACGTCTGTCGTGGCTTCGGCGGTTATCGGCACCTCGCCGACCACGTCGTATATCGAATCCACCGCCGGCGTCGCCTCGGGGGCGCGCACTGGCCTGGCCTCGGCGGTTACGGCCGGGCTGTTCGTGCTGGCGTTGTTCTTTTCACCGCTGCTGGCGGTCGTGACCTCGAGCGTGACCGCGCCGGCACTGATCATCGTCGGCGTGTTAATGGTGTCCTCGCTGGGCGAGATTCAATGGCAGCGGCTGGAAATGGCAGTTCCCGCGTTCTTGACCATGGTGAGCATGCCGCTGACCTATAGCATCGCCAACGGCATTGCCATCGGTCTGGTGGCCTATCCGCTGACCATGGTAGCAACCGGTCGCGGGCGCGAACTGCATCCGATTCTCTATGTGCTGTTCGTGATCTTCGTACTGTATTTCGCGTTTCTCGCCTAAGGCTTGGGGGTCACGACGGACGCGGCTGTAGCCGTGGCTATGACCGGGCGCTGCGAGCGCTGACATGGTGGGCCATGTCAGCGACTGGTAACGCGGTATCGCCAGCGCGCGGGCGTGTTTAGATTGCCGCCGAGCGCTGGCTGCCCATCGTGCCCTGCAAAGCAAGAGTTGCTGCGTCGTGGCGCGCCCAGATTTGGAGCGTCGCAGGATGTGATAGGCGGCCCAGCCCGAAAGACGACGGCCCTAAATTGACGACACGGCGCCAATCCCGCGTTGTAGCGCCCTCGCGTGGCGGCTATGAGTACGGTCACTATGGCTTTGCGTTGCTGCATCACGGCGCTTGGCGCGGATTCGCCTGAAACAGCGGCAGGCCTTAGGGCGCGTCCAAGCACGCGTGATACGGCGTTGTACGCCTTGGCTGGCACGCCAGTAGGGTTATAGATGGCCTAGCTCGTGAGCATCGATGCCAGATTCTGTCGACGTTTTCCAGAACGGCCAGCAGCTTTGGGTGCCTCAACGATACCGATCGAACTATCGCGGCTGCTGATTCGCTTTCAGGCAGTTTCTGCCTGAAGTAAGGCCCCGGTCGCAGGCCTGACGACGTGAGCAATCCAGCGTTCAGACGCGTCGGCGCCGCCCGAGGACGGCATGCTTTGGCGTTTACAACACCGCGCTGGCAAGAACGCCTAACCGACAGCATTCGGTCCTGGCCTTGGGTCTGCTATCCGGTGAGTCTTGTGTTGAAACAGACAGCCTCTGGGGCAATTTCTATGCAATCGATCGAAAGCCTCGGACGGCATGCGGCATCGTCTTTGCCGATGCCGCGTCCTCGTCTTAGTGGGCGTTGAAGTTCAATAGGCCTCGAGCTCGGCGTGCATCTGGGCGCGCCGGTTATCGCTGGCAAAGGCGGCGTTGATACCGTTGCCGGCGAGCTGCTTGAAGATGGTCGTGTCCCAGTCGAAAGCGGCATGGCAGGCGATGAAGTTGTTGGCCATGCCGCCGCCGAAGTAGGCCGGGTCATCGGAGTTTAGATTTACGTTGAGGCCGGCTTCGAGCATCGCTGGCAGGCTATGGTCTTCTAGCCGGGCCACGCCTTTGAGATAGACATTCGATAGCGGGCAAACCGTCAGCGGTATCTGTTCGCGTCGTAGCCGTTCGACTAATTCGGCATCGTCGATGCAGCGAACGCCGTGATCGATACGACAGACATCCAGGGTATCCAGCGCACCGCGGATATAGCTGGCCGGGCCTTCTTCGCCGGCGTGAGCAACGCGGGGGATCCTGCGTTCCTTAGCGGCGTCAAAGACGGCCGCGAATTTTTCCGGCGGATTGCCGACCTCGGCGCTATCCAGGCCGACTGCGGCAATACGGTCATACCAGGGCTCGGCACGCCGCAGTACGTCCATGGCTTCTTCGGCCTCTCGATCGCGCATGAAGCTCATGATCAAGGCGCTGCTGATTCCCCACTGGGATTCTGCGTCGGCCATTGCCTGGCCCAAGGCTTCGAACGGTACCGCCAGATCGATCCCGCGCACCAGATGTGCCTGTGGATCGAACGAGATATCGGCATGCAGGACATTGTCGGCCACAGCGCGCTCGAAATAGGCCATGGCCAGCTCGTAGAAATCGCGCTCCTGCTGCAGTACGTTCATGCCCTGGTAGTAGAGGGCAAGAAACGACGCCAGATCGGCGAAGTCATAGGCGGTTCGTAGTGCAGCTGCACTCTCGTAGGGCAGTGTGATGCCGTTACGGCGGGCCAATTCGAACTGTTGTTCTGGCTCGAGCGTGCCTTCGATGTGCAGATGAAGTTCGGCCTTGGGCAGACCTTTTAGCCAGTCTTGCATGTCGATCTCGGTCATTATTGATTGGATACGATAGTTAGGCAGGATTCGCGCCGATTCGCGAAGCCGGTACGAGTTCAGCCGCCGAGGATCGTGGCCAGATCGACGGTCTGGGGGCTACGGGCATGGTTCAGGCGCTGTTCGAGATAGTGTAGATGGGCCTCGGTCCGTTCGACGACCGATGCCGTATCGCCGGCGATCAGTGCCTCGGCAATACCATGGTGATCGGCGCAGCGGTAGCAGGCAGCCATACCGGGCACCTTGTACAGGGCAACGGCAACCGAGGTCCGGACCACCAGATCCTGGAGAATATCGCCGAGCACGCGGTTCGGGCAGGCGCTGGCGATCACTTCATGAAAACGTAGGGACAGGTTGATGCGCTGGTTATGGGCCTGGGCCAGATGAGCATCCTGTTCGGCTGCGATGATCTGCTCGAGCTCGTGGCGGGCTGCGTTCGGCAGATGGCCGATCGTTTCGCGTACCACCTGGGTCTCGACCGTACGTCGAGCCGAAAACAGCTGCGCGGTTTCCTCGGCCGACGGGCTGACCACGATCGCGCTCTGGTTACGTCTGAGTTTGACGATGCGGTCGCTGCTCAGGCGAATCAGGGCAGCGCGCACGACGGCGCGATTCACGTCGAAGATAGCGGCCAGCTTGGATTCCGGCAGTTTGGTCGCCGACGGCAGTTGCTGGGTCAAGACGGCCCGACGGATCGCGGCTGCAATGCGGTCTTCGGTCGAGGCCGCCGTTTCTTCGGCAGAGCTCAACGCAGCAGCGATGAGCGTCATGGACAGCGAAATCCCCGATAGGCCGGGTCGGCGCTCCGAATGGTTCTAGGCGTCGTTCTATGTGTATTCAATGTGGCACGCAAATTGTTAGCAGTTGGGCAGCGAATATGCTAGCTATTTGGTTTATACAGGCGCGCGGTACCGGGCTGCAACGCGGCGCGGGAACGAGCGTACCGATTTGTACGCCGCCGGTTCGAAGGAACGCGGTGGGATAACAGGTGGGGGAATGGCGATATGACCCAGTCGCTGCGTTTTCTGCTCGGCGACGAGCTGCGAGAGATCGGCGCTATCGATCCGACCCAAACGGTACTCCAGTGGCTGCGCGAGGATATGGCCCTGACCGGTACCAAGGAAGGCTGCGCCGAAGGCGACTGCGGCGCCTGCACGGTGGTGCTCGGGCGGCTGGATGGGCAGGGACGAATGCAGTATCGCGCCGTCAATGCCTGTATTTTGTTCATGCCGATGCTGGATGGGTGCCAGCTGTTGACGGTCGAGCACGTCGCTGCGCCGGACGGGCGCCTGCATCCGGTCCAGCAGGCCATGGTCGACGCCAACGCCTCGCAGTGCGGTTTCTGTACGCCCGGCTTCGTGATGTCGCTGTTGTCCTACTATCTGGGAGGCGAACCGGTATCCCGGGGGCGGATCAACGAAGCGCTGGCCGGGAATCTGTGCCGTTGCACGGGGTATCGTCCGATCGTCGATGCCGCGTTGGCCATGCATGACGATCCCGACTGGCAAGACCCGACCCGGGCGGCTGCCAAGCACACGGCCGAACGGCTGCGCGCGCTACGCCGCGAGGACACGCTAGCGCTCGTCGGCGCCGGGCGACGTTATTTCGCACCGGTCGATCTGTTGGGTCTGCAGTTGCTGCTGGGCGAACATCCCGAAGCCACTCTGCTGGCCGGCGGCACCGATGTCGGCCTCTGGGTCACCAAGCAGCATCGCGACCTGGGCACCGTGATTCATCTCGGCGACGTGGCTGAGTTGCAGGGGATCGAAGAGGGTGCCGCCGAGATCACGATCGGCGCCATGCTGGCCCAGACTGATGCGCTGCCAGTCCTGGAACGGCACTACCCGGATCTGGGCGCGCTGCTGCGGCGTTTCGGCTCTCCTTTAATCCGCAATTCGGCGACGGTCGGCGGCAATATCGCCAATGGCTCGCCGATCGGCGATTCCATGCCGGCGCTGATTGCGCTCGGCGCATGCGTCGATCTGATCGGGCCAGGCGGTGCACGAACCATCGCGCTGCATGAGCTGTATATCGATTACGGCCAGCAGGCGTGTGCTGCCGATGAAATCGTCGCCCGGGTGCGGGTGCCGAAGCTCGTCGACGACGCAGTCTATCGTTGTTACAAGATTTCGAAGCGCTTCGACCAGGATATCTCGGCGGTCTGTGCGGCGTTCTGGCTGCGCCGGGACGAGCAAGGCCAAATCGTTGAAGCCCGCATCGGTCTAGGCGGGTTGGCGGCGATTCCGAGCCGCGCGCCGGCCACCGAGGCCGTTATGGTGGGCCAGCCCTGGAACGCACAGACGGCGGCTCGGGCCGAAGCCGCGCTGGTCGAGGAATTCTCGCCGCTGACCGACATGCGTGCCGGCGAAGCCTATCGGCGTCGCGTGACCGGGCGGCTGCTACACAAATTCTTCATCGAGACCACCGATCCGGCCGCCCGTACCCGGGTACTGGCCGAGGAGTTTCCGGCATGAGCGGCGATGCTAAACGTTCCAACCCGAGCGTCGGTCAGCCCAAACCACATGACAGCGCGATCAAGCACGTCACCGGCCAGGCCCGCTACGGCGACGATATCCCCGAGCCCCGCGGCACGCTGTATGTCTATTCCTATCCGGCCGAGCGGGCCCATGCCCGGATCGCAAGGCTGGATTTAAGCGCTGTGCGCCAGGCGCCGGGCGTAGCCGCCGTCATATCGGCCGCGGACCTGGCGGCGACCACCAACGATATCGGTCCGGTATTTCCGGGCGACCAGGTGTTCGCCGACGGCGAAGTGCTGTTTTATGGTCAGCCGTTGTTCGCGGTCGCCGCCGATACGGTGGCCGCGGCCCGTCGGGCTGCGGCGCTGGCCGAGGTCGAATACGAGGATCTGCCGGCGCTGTTGACCATCGAGGATGCGCTGGACGCCGGCGCCGAAGTGGTGCCCTCCAAGACCTGGACCCGGGGCGAGCCGCAGGCTGCGATCGCGGCGGCCCCGCATCGCGTAAGCGGCCGGACCCACGTCGGCGGGCAAGAGCATTTTTATCTGGAAGGCCAGGTCGCGCTGGCGATTCCGGCCGAGGACGGCGACCTGCTGGTGCATAGCTCGACCCAGCATCCATCGGAGGTCCAGCGCGCGATCGCCGAGGTGCTGGGCCTGGCCGATCATGCGGTCACGGTCGAAAACCGGCGCATGGGCGGTGCCTTCGGTGGCAAGGAAACCCAGGGCGCCTGGTTCGCGGTGATCGCGGCCCTGGCGGCCCAGCAGACCGGTCGGCCGGTAAAATACCGCCTGGATCGCGACGACGACATGACCATGACCGGCAAACGGCATGGTTTTCTCATCGACTACGACGTCGGCTTCGACGAGACCGGCCGTATTCTGGGCATCGAGGTGATGCAGGCCGCCAACTGCGGCTATGCCCCAGATCTGTCGCACTCGGTGGCCGACCGGGCCATGTACCACGCCGACAACGCCTATTATCTCGACCAGGTCAGCATCACCTCGCGGCGCTGCCGTACCCATACCGTGTCCAATACTGCCTTCCGTGGCTTCGGCGGGCCCCAGGGCATGGTCGGCATGGAAGAGATCATCGAACAGATCGCCCGCCAGCTCGGCCGCGATCCGCTGGAAGTGCGCCGGGCCAATCTCTACGGCACGACCGAGCGCAACGTTACGCCCTATGGCATGACGGTCGAAGACAACATCCTGCACGATCTAGTGCCGGATCTGGAACGGCGCGCCGACTATGCTGGCCGTCGGGCCGCGATCGCCGATTACAACACGAACAGTCGCTATCTCAAGAAAGGCCTGGCCCTGACCCCGGTCAAGTTCGGGATCTCGTTTACCAGCAAATTTCTGAACCAGGCCGGTGCGCTGGTGCTGGTCTATCTGGACGGCAGCGTACAGCTCAACCACGGCGGCACCGAAATGGGCCAGGGCCTGCATATCAAGGTCGCCCAGGTGGTTGCCGAAGTGTTCGGTATCGATCTAGAGCGGGTGCGGATCACTGCAACCAATACCGGCAAGGTGCCCAATACGTCGCCGACCGCAGCGTCCTCCGGCTCCGATCTGAACGGGGCCGCAGCATTCAATGCCGCGACCAAGATTCTCGATCGCATGCTGCCGATGATCCGCGATCAGTTCGAAGTGGCGAGCGCGGACCGGATCGTGTTTCGCGACAATGCGGTATTCGCCGGCGAGCGTCGGCTGGGCAGCTTCGCCGAGATCGTCAAGCTGGCGCATCTGAACCGGGTCCAGCTCTCGGCGGCCGGCTTCTATGCGACCCCCAAGATCGAAGTCGACGAACTCGGCCGAGGGCGGCCGTTTTTCTATTTCGCCTACGGCGCTGCGGCCAGCGAGGTGTTGATCGATACCCTGACCGGCGAATATCGCATTACCCGGGTCGATCTACTCCACGATGTCGGCCGCTCGCTGAACCCGGCCATCGATATGGGCCAGATCGAGGGCGGTTTCGTCCAGGGCGCCGGCTGGCTGACCACCGAACAGCTGTGGTGGGACGAAGCAGGGCGGCTACAGACCCATGCCCCGTCGACTTACAAGATACCGGTGGCCTCGGACGTGCCGGAGCACTTCAAGGCCGAGATCTACGAGCGCGGCGAAAACGTCGAGGAGGCCCTCTATCGATCCAAGGCGGTCGGCGAGCCGCCGCTGATGCTGGCGATCTCGGTGCTGCATGCGATCAAGGATGCGCTGGCCAGTATCGATGGCTATCGGAGTGCAGCCCCGTTGGACGCGCCAGCGACTGCCGAGGCGGTACTGGCGGCGGCGGACACGATGGCCGCGCGGCAGACGCACACAAACGCCGAAATCGATTTCGAGCCGGCCGAATAACGCGCTAGATGAGTACTGCAGCGATATGACGATTTCTGAATTCTGGCGAGACGTATCGGAACGGCTCGCGGCCGGGCAGCGGGTTTTCGTGAGCCTGGTCGCTGCTCATACCCGGGGTTCGCCCGGGACCACCGGTGCCCGCCTATGGGTAGATAACAGTGGCGCCAGCCATGGCACGATCGGGGGCGGCATCATGGAACTGCGCCTGATCGAGCACGCCCGCGAAGCCCTGGCCGGCGGCGCCATGCCGCCTGAACGCCGACGCCAGGTGCATCGCGCCGGTGCCGGCGACGAGGCTTCGGGGCTGATCTGTGCCGGTGAACAGACCCATGTCTCGACGATTCTCGAGCCGGGGCGCGACGATCCAGCGATCCAGCGCTTCGTCCAGGCGCTCGAACGGCCGGACGATGCGGCGCTTGCGCTGTCGATCGACCCGCGCGGTCTAGCGATCGTAGAGCGCACGCCGCCTTCGGCTGAGCGGATCGTCTTCGCCGACGGGCCTGAGTGGTCGTATATCGAGCACAACCTCAACCCACGACGGCTGGCAATCGTGGGCGCTGGGCATTGCGGGCAGGCACTGGCAAAGCTGGCCGCGGATATCGGCTATGCGGTGACGCTGTTCGATACGCGCCCGGCCTGCCTGGACGGCGAGTGGCCGGCAGGGATCGACGCTGTCTGCCTAGACGATTTCAGCCAACTGGCGACGCGTCTTCCCCATGCCGAAATGACACAGGTACGTGTCATGACGCGCGCCATGACTGAAGACGTTATCGCATTGGCGGCTCTTGCCGGCCAAGGCTGTCGGAGTCTGGGCGTGATGGGCGCTAGCGCGAAGATCCGTGCTATCCAGCGCGGCCTGTGCGACGCCGGTGTTTCCGAGCCGCAACGCGCGGCGATACAGGCACCGATCGGGTTGCCGATGAAAAGCGATACTCCCGCTGAAATCGCGGTCAGCGTGATGGCCGAATTGCTGGCCGACGAATAGGCTGCCGCCCGTCGTGTCATGGAATTAAGTCTATCCGCGGTCGGCGCTGCGTCTTGTCGAAGCGCCAAGCCGCAGGGCCAGAGTCGTGTATTCAGAGAGGGCGCCTTCGTCCAGCCCGGACGTTTTTGTATCTCAAGCTGGTGTAGGGGCGGGTGGGCACCGAATGGCGAGATGCGCACACGAAGCCTTGGGGCCGCAGTGTACAACGCGTGGTGCGGATTGACGGACACTTGCACCGGCTCAAGATGATGGCCTTGCCGGCCAAGGTTTGGCTCGTCACTGCTGGTTCGGCTCGGGCGACAGGGATGCCCATGCATGGATGGGCGGTGTCTTTGTATGAAACGTCAGCCCGGTAAGCGGCCTGCGGATCCTCCTGATGGCCGCTCGCCCCAGGAGGCCGTGCTCTTGTGATCGCGACGAATGACGAATCAGGCCAGGGCGCTATCGTGAAGTCGATAGCGTCTCGGGCGTGTTGAGGTTTCGTGCGATTGCCGTCTAGGAGTCGGCCATTGTGTCCTGCAAGGCATAAGTTGCTGCGGCGTGGCCGGCCACGCCGAGGCGCGGAACGTTGCAGAGCACGATGGGCAGGCCGATCCGGCCGGACCAATGCCCAACGATTAACAACATGCCGACAATCCTGGCTTATAGCGTCTCGCGTGGTGCGGCAACGCCCTGCGTTGCGGCATAGCAGCGCCTGGCGCGGATTCGCACGACACATCAATACGCTCTAGGGCGCGCCGTCGCATGACGCCCGCCCATGGTGGCAGGCAAGGCGCAGGCCGCTGAGCGTAGCGGCCCACGTTCAAGGCCTGCAACGCCGCATGGTGCGATCGGCGGGCATCACCCGCAGGGTCGGCGGCCCTGAGGCGGCCATCCGGCGTTATCGTTCGCTTACGATGTCTTGGTTTGCCACCACAGGGCCGCGAATGCGGCGGCGTATCTCGTGACGACGCGCCCTAGAACGAATACCCGAGCGTCAGACGGTTTTCCCAGAAATCGACCGACGAGCTGTCGCGGGTCTGATAGGCCACGGCATCGCGCAGGCTCAAGCCGTCCAGTGCGCCGTCGAATTTATAGCTGGCAAAGATCAGATATTCGGACTGGCCGATCGAATCGGCGCCTTCGCTTGGGCGTAGGTCCATATAGGAATAGCGGGCGCCGAGGAACGCGTGTCGGGCCGGGGCGCCTTTGATATCGATTGCATAGGCGTTGCCCGATCCCAGGTCCTGGGTGCTGTTGAGCAGCGGCTGCGCGAAATAGGGTCCGGAAGCCACGTTATGGGCATAGGGCGTGACCAGTGCGCCATTGAGCACGCTGTCGTCGTCGTGCGGGATATAGTCGTAGGATAGCGACGCGGTCAGGGAATGATGACGAATGCCGGTCTGCAGGCCATAGGTTTGATGGTCGATATGGCCGAGTACGGCGGCTCCGGTCTCGGTTTCGCGGATCACCTGGGCACCGACGAAAGGTTGGATCGAGCCTGCCGAGCGAGCGATTTCGCCATCGGCATAGACCATATTCGCGTAGTCGCGGTAATTGAAGAACCAGGCTCGGCCAGATAGTGCGGTGGGCCCCGCGTCGGCTCGGCCGCCGCCGCCTATAGCCCAGAAGCCGCCGGTTTCGCGCGTCGTATTCGGTGGATAGTCCACGAAATCGGTGTTGTAGTTGGTGGTCTTGTCGTATTCGTCGTTCACCCGCGATTTATAGCGGAACATGCGCAGTACACGCAGATAGTGCTTATCGTTGCCGATGCGAGCGGACACGCCACGATAGATTTCCGGGATGATCCGAAAATCGTAGCCCGAGGCAAACGGCACCTGGTTCAGCATTTGATTGCCGGCACGCAGCCGCACGCCATTGCCCTGCCACTGTAGATAAGCCTGGCCGAGTACGGCGATATTGGGCGCGAGCGAGGGTTCGACTTCGGCAGGATTATCGGAATGATCGATCCCGTGCTGGCCGTAACCGGAAATCCGGAACGACAGCCCATGGAAAGACGCCGATGCAAAACCGAGCTGGCCACCCAAGGTGGCCGTGCTCTGATCTTCTTCCGGCGTGAAATAGGCGTTCTGGGTTTCGTAATAGAGCAGACGCATGCCGCCATGGAATTCACCGCCCCGGATTATGTGCAGGATGCCTTCGACGCCCTCGTGCGAGGTGCTCGAATCGGGCGCGTCATGGGTCTGATCCGTCTGGCTGGCGATCCCCGCGAGGGGCACTGATGCCAGTAACGACGCCATCAATAGCTGTCGCCATGGCCCGGGACCGGACTGTGGTGTCGTGCACTGACGTGAAGCACTGCTGCCTCTCATACCCAAAATAGTGACTCCTTGGGTGTTGAATGTGGATTGACGGCCGCACGTTCGGGATCGGACAGGCCGTTGGCGTCCAATAACTGGATCGGATGCGATTGTCGATTGATAGCTGGCCTGATTGGATACAAAAATAATGCCGGAATGAATCAGATGCGTTTGCGCATGAATCGCCTCACGGTTGTAGATGGATCCCTCAAAAGAATCGGGGGCGTAGGATAAGCCGCGAATAAGCGCATAGAAGGCCGCAAGCGCTCACTCAAAGACCGCTGGGCTGCTCGGCTTGGAATTGGGGGGAGCGCGATGATCGGCGTTCGTTCTTGTCAACGCTATAGAGGTGCCGCGGTCGCGACAGGGGCTCGTGAACTCGCCGCGGTCGGGCGGGGGAAGACGCGGAGGCGGGCTTCGGCCATGACAGTAGAAACTGTTGGCCTAGCGCCGGTGAATGTCTAGGTTCTAGGGCCTCAGTCGGTTGCTGGACGTTACCCGCGCCAAGCGCTTTGGGGTAAATCACGCGAGCGGCCAATACAGACTTAGCGAACGTGTTGCGGTCGTGCTACGCGCGGCCATACCGCGCTGGATGGCGGTGCAAAGGCGTTCGGCCCGGTGCTCAGTTGGCTCGTACAGAATGAGCCTTGGATGTCCGACGGGGTTGCGAGTGTCGGTTCCGTGGCCTTGGCGCAATCGGCAACTCGACTCGTGCAGGACGCGGGCCGAACGCCAACGCGGCGCGGGTACACAACCTCAGCAGATTCTGGAACCAGCCCGCGTACTGGAGGCGTTGGCTCTCGGCTGGCTAATCGTGGGCAGGCCTTGCCATTGGCCTGCCCAGACCGCCGAGGGGGTTCTAGAAACGCATCCGGAACTGGGCGCCCCAAATTCGGGGATCGTTGACGAAGCCGGTCAGATTGTTGAAGTCGATCGCGCCATTGCCTTCGATTTCGTCGGTGCAGTTACGACAGAACACGGCGACTTCGTACTTTTCGTTATCCCAGGTATAGCCGAGGCGGGCACCGCCTTGGATCAGCGACTCGGCACGGAACTCCCGGGCGTCGTAGAGGAAGATATTGAACTCGTCGCGATACGACCAGTCGGTATAGAGATAGATACCGCGGCCGTTCGACAGGGGCCAGTCGTAGCGGGCACTGATGGTGCCGATGAACTCGGGCGCCCGCGGTAGCGGATTGCCATTCAGCGAATACAGGCCGTTCGAGGCCATTGGGTCGGTGACCGTACAGGCGGCACCACAGCCGGCGGAATAGAGACTGTTGTCCTTGAGCTCGGTGTGGTTGTAGCTGCCGTTGAGGGTAACCATGAGCCGCGAGGTGAGATAGGCGTCGATATCGACCTCGGCCCCGTAGCCGGTGGTCTTGTCTGCGTTCAACAATGTGGTGATGTTGCGCTGCCCGCCATTGGCCGTGAGTTGCTGGCCGTCGACATTGTAGTAATAGATATCGGCATTGGTCCGAATCCGATGATCCCAGTACTCGGATTTGAAGCCGAGCTCGTAGGAGATGATGTCCTCAGAGTCTGCCACCGTGATCGGCAGCGAGGCATCCGGGGCAGCGAAGCTCGGTGCCCGGAAGCCGGTGGCCACGCGACCATAGGTCATGAACTGGTCGGTCCATTGATACTTCAAGCTGACGTCCCAGCTCACTTTGTCGGCATCGGTGTCCTCGTGGCGCGGGCCGAGGATGTCGAGATTTTCGATCCGCCGGACATCGAATTTTTTGTCGTTGTAGGTATAGCGCACGCCGCCCGAGAAGGTGAGCTTGTCGGTCAGGTCATAGGTAATACCGCCGAAAGCCGCGCCCGACTGGGTGGTTTGTTCGCTGGTCAGGGCATCGGTCTGCTCGCCGCCGGCAAGCGTATCGTAATCGTAGTTGGTGCCGGTGACATCCTCATAGAAATAGTAGAGCCCGGCCTGCCAGTTGAGTCGCCCGTCGTAGTCGGATTCGACCCGGAATTCCTGGCTGATCTGGTCCAGGTTGTTGATCTTGCTGCCGGTCTCGACCGAGAACGGGGTATTGGTCGGGTTGCCGCCATCGATATCGCCGCGGCTGAAATAGTTGATGACCGACTCGTAGCCGGTGACCGAGTGGTAGGTCAGGTCGCCGTCCTTATAGCTTAGATCGAGGCTCGATCCAAAGGTCGACAGGTCCTGGTCGTTGCGGCCGTCGGTGGCGGTTTTGTCGGCTTCGATCCCTGGCGCCAGGCCCGAGCGCCCTTGCTCGTAGGCATTGGCATGAAAAACGCGCGCCGTGCCGTCGAGGATCCGGCCATGGGCGTTCAACAGCGCGCGGAAGGCGCTGTCCGGCTTGTACAGAAACTGGACCCGGTAGGCACGATCATCGTAGCTGCCGAGCGCATCGTCCTGACCCGTATAGGTATTGTCGATCCAATCGTCGCGATGCTCTTCGAGCAACGACACCCGGACCGCCAGGCTATCGGTCAGCGGCTTGTTATAGGCCGTTTCCACGTTGATCGTGTTGTAGCGGCCCCAGGAGGTCTGGAAATAACCGGATTCGTCGTCCAACGATGGCTTGACCGACTCGAGTTTCACTACGCCGGCCGGGGTATTTCGGCCATAGAGGGCGCCTTGTGGGCCACGCATGACTTCCACGTTGGCCAGGTCGAACATGGGAAAACTTTTCAGCGTCGGGTTCGACTGCTGGATGCCGTCGTAGACCAGGCCGACCGGCTGTGAAGCGAAAATCGAGAAGTCGGTATTGCCGTAGCCGCGGATATAAAACCGCGGCAGGGTACGCCCGTTGGACGATTCCACATACAGACTGGGGGTATTGCCCGATAGGGAGCGAATATCCTGGCCACTGGTGTTCAAGGCCTCGATCTTTTCGTGCGGAATGACGGTTGCCGAAGCCGCGACGTCCTGTACGTTCTCGGGGCTACGATCGGAGGTCACCGTGACTTCGCTGAGCTGGGTCGTGGCCGTGGCACCGCTACCGGTGGCCGGCGCTGCGGCCGCAGGTGCGGCCGGGGCTGCAGGAGCTGCCGCAGCGCCTTCGGCCTCGGCAGCGGGGGCCGGAGCGGCATAGCCCGACGCCTCCTGGGAACGCTCGGAGGCTTCGCGTGCCGCGTCGTCCTGTGCGAAAGCGGTCTGGGAGGACAACAGCGCGCCCATGGTGACTGCCGTGGTCGCCCATGCCGAGCGTGCCGTCGATCGCGGCCCGTTTGGGTACGTCATAGGTGGCCGGGCGTCTTTGGCCCGCTGTGGTTCACGCAAGGATGGCAGCATTCGGGTTCCCCTATTCGGTATCTGATAGACCAGTACGACCCCGGGGGTCTCCCCAACACCCCAGGCTGCGATGCTGATGCAATAAGTGATCCAATATGGATACGATGCGATCGGCCTTGCCTTGTCGCGGGCTATTGGCTCAACCGAAACCGTCTGTAGGCAAGTACTTGCGCATTTGCCTGTATGGTGCACCGGGGATCGTTCTGTCTCGTTGAAATTCAATGCTTAATCGGGGCCAGCTCGGCTGGCGGCCGCCTGTGCCACAAATTGGGTCATGACGACCGGGCGGTACTCGACCCGGGGATAGCCGGCTAAGGGCGGGACGGGGTGCGATCCGGAGGAGCGGGGGCTACAATGGCGTAGGAGGCCCGCTATCGCTCAGGTATTTTGGATACAAAATAGAATTATCGAAAAATACAAAGCAGGCTGGCTACGGTATTGGCAGCTTTGGCGCTGGCGATGCAAAATCAATCTATCGACTACGGGGAACGGCCGCCGCTCGGTGGCCTCGACATGATGCAGACCGAATCCAGCGCGCCCAGACGCCATACCGACGAAACCATCTATCGATGGATCGCCGACGCGATTTTCGAGCAACGTCTGCCTTCGGGCACGAAACTGCCTGAAGACAATCTCGGTGAAATATTCGCGGTTAGCCGCACGGTGGTACGCAAGGCGTTGTTCCGTCTGGCCAGCGACAAGCTGGTCGATATGCGGCCGAACCGTGGTGCCGCCGTGGCCAGCCCGACGGTCGATGAAGCCAGGCAGGTTTTCGAGACCCGGCGTGTTATCGAGGCCGCGACCACTGCTGCCGCGGTTGCGCGTATGACCGATACAGATCGCACCCATCTGCAGCAGATCGTCGATGAGGACCACCAGCAAGCCAGCGCCAACGACGACCAGCGGCGCAGCCAAATCCGGCATTCCGGCGATTTTCATATGGCGCTGGCACGTATCGGCGGTAATCAGGTTATGACCGCGTTTCTTGAAGAACTGATTGGACGCACCTCGTTGATCATCGGCCTGTATGAGACCCGTGATGGACTGGCCTGTACGTGTCGAGAGCACAGCGCCTTGCTCGCGCCGATCCTGGCTGGCGATGCCGCGGCAGCACAGGCCCGTATGACCGAGCATCTTATGGCCTGTGAACAACGTCTCGGTTTGGGCGACCGCGATAAGCCGGTTGATTTGCGCGATATCTTCTCGCAGGCCATGAGCTAAGACCGCCGCGACCCCCGGTGCCGGGTGTATTGGGCCGTGTCCGATTCGTTATGCAACGCGCGCGTTCGCGCCTCGAGGCTTATGACAGATCTCCATTCAGACTATCCGCGCGACATGGTCGGCTACGGAGCCAATCCACCGCATCCTCACTGGCCAGGCAATGCCCGGCTCGCGCTGCAGTTCGTGATCAACTACGAAGAGGGCGGCGAGAACAACATCCTGCACGGCGACCCGGCTTCCGAAAGTTTTCTTTCGGAAATGATCGGGACCGACGCCCGTGCGGGGGTACGGCACATGAGTATGGAATGGCTGTACGAATACGGCAGTCGGGCCGGTTTCTGGCGCCTGCACCGCCTGTTCACCGAGCGAGGGCTGCCGGCCACCGTGTTCGCGGTGGGCATGGCCCTCGAGCGTAATCCGCAGGCGGCCCAGGCGATGATTCAGGCCGGCTTCGAGATCGCCTCGCACGGCTGGCGCTGGATCGACTATCAATATGTCGATGAAGACACCGAGCGCGAGCACATCGCGCGCTCGGTCGAAACACTCGAAGCGTTGACCGGCCAACGCCCACAGGGCTGGTACACCGGCCGCACCAGTCCGAACACTCGTCGTCTGGTCGCTGAATACGGCGGGTTCGCCTACGACGCAGATTCCTACGCCGACGATTTACCCTACTGGGAGAACGTGGCCGGCCAACCGCAGCTGATCGTGCCCTATACCCTGGATGCCAACGACATGCGGTTCGTCGCACCGCAGGGGTTCAATTCTGGCGCCCAGTTCTACGACTATCTCAAGGATGCCTTCGACGTTCTCTATGCCGAGGGCGAGAGCGCGCCGAAGATGATGTCGGTCGGCCTGCACTGCCGGATCACCGGCCGCCCCGGCCGGGCCGCGGCCCTGGCGCGTTTTCTCGATTATGTACGTGGCTTCGACGACATCTGGATCTGTACCCGCCTAGATATCGCCAAGCACTGGCGCGAGGCGCACCCGCCGAGCGACTAGGGCGTCTCGTCATGAGAGACACCATCGCATGACACCAGCCCATGGTGTCCGGCAAGGCGCATGTCCCGAGCGTGGCAGGCCCTACGGCGAAGGCATGCGGCGCCCTGGGCGGGCATCACCCGGCGGCCCATGCCCCTGGGACGGCAAGTCGGCGTTATCGTTCGCTCACGTGGCCACGCTCATGATGTCTTGTCTTGTTACCCCAGGGGCGCGGGTGCGTCGGCGTATCTCATGACGTTACGTCCTCCGCGCATCATGCTGGGGCTGCACCATGGGGCAGCCGGCGTTAACCAGAGCCGCCGGCACGCGCGGCCAGACGCAGCCGAGCGATCTTGTGAATCTCGGCGATCGCGGTCTCGAACTCCGTTGTTGGGTCGTTATCCAGGCGCTGTGCCATGGCGGCAAGGATTGCCGGGCGCCCCAAGCCGCGTACCGCGAGTATGAACACGAAGCCGAACCGTTCGCGATAGGCCGTATTGAGCGCCTGTAGCCGCTTGTACTCGGCCGGTGTGCACTGATCCAGCCCCGCGCCGGCCTGTTCCTGGGTCGAACCCGCGGTCAACTCGCCGCGCATTGCGGCCTTGCCGCCCAAATCCGGATGCGCATTGATCAACGCCAGCCGCGCTGCCGGGGCGGCTCGGTCGACTGCGGTACGCAGTACGGCGGCCAAGCCGTCGACCGTATCCTGGGCCGGGCTCAGCCCAGCATCCCAGGCTGTTTGGGCAACCCACGGCGAATGCTCATAAATCCCACCGTATTCGGCGACGAATGCCGCCTGGTCGAGATGGCTCGGTCGCGGCTCGAGTTGTCGTGTGTCTTGGTTCTGCAGATCGTGTTCTGACATCGCTGGCATGAAAGTTGTTTGTTTGGATTAGATACAACCTTGTGTGTATATCGTATCCAATTCTGTAGGCGAACAATGACCGAACCGAGTTTTCCGCAGCGCGCGTCGAATGGCAAGCAGGGTGCTTGAGACGCGCACGCTGGAAGCAGCCAGCCGGAGCAGGGGGCCATCATGACCCAAAACGATCTGACCTACGATCTGATCGCCGAACCGCTATCGGCCGAGGCGTTCGCCGCCTACGGCGACGTGATCGAGACCGACGGCCATCCGGCGTCGGTGATCAACCAGGGGCGGGCCGAGCGGTTTCGCGATCTAGCCATGGTAGATGTCGAGGATCGGGGCGGCTGGGTCCGCGTCGATCTGGTGGAAGCCCAGCCGGAACGTCTGCCGATGCGGCTACGCCTGATGGAGCGGCATCCGTTAGGCAGTCAGATCTTCATGCCGATATCCGGGTATCGCTATGTGGTGATCGTCGCCGACGGCACGCCGCCGCCCACGGCCGAACGGCTTCGGGCGTTTTGGGCCCGTCCCGACCAGGGCGTGAATTATCGTAAGGGGGTATGGCATCACCCGATCATCGCGCTCGATGCCGTTTCGCAGTTTCTGACCGTTGAGCGCGACGGCCCGGGCGATAATCTGAATGAAACCGAGATCGTCGACGGATCCGTGCAGCTGAGGCTGACATGAGTGCCGTAGCTGCGAACGGGCTGGATGAACGGTCGGTATCGCAGCGCTATTCCGATTATCCGAGTCCGCGGTTGTATAACCGCGAACTCGCGCCGACGCAGGCCGCCGGGCGGCCGTGGCGGGCGTATCATGTGTTCACGCTGTGGGCCAACGATGTTCACAGTCTGGGCAATTACACCTTCGCGATCGGTCTGTTCTCGCTCGGGCTGGGGGTATGGCAGATCCTGCTGGCGTTCGCGATCGGCGCCGTGCTTTTGTATGGGCTGCTCAACCTGTCGGGCTTGATGGGCCATCGCACCGGTGTACCGTTTCCGGTGCTCGCGCGGGCGGCCTTCGGTATCGACGGTGCCCAGGTCGCGGCCTGGATTCGCGGCAGTGTGGCCATCGCTTGGTTCGGCATCCAGACCTATCTTGCCTCGGTGGTGCTGCGGGTCATGCTGGTGGCGATCTGGCCTGGGCTGAATGGCTGGGATCACAACGCGGTACTGGGGCTGTCGAGCCTCGGTTGGTTGACCTTTGCGGCGCTCTGGGCGCTGCAGGTGGTGATCGTCAGTTACGGCATGCAGATGGTGCGTCGCTATGTGGCACTGGCCGGGCCGGTGATCTTGATCGCCATGACGCTGCTGGCCAGCTGGATGCTCGCCCGTGCGGATTTCGCCATTGCTATGGCGCCCGTCAATGCGTTGACCGGTTTTGCTATGTGGCGTGAAATCTTCGCAGCAGCCGCGCTGTGGGTCGTGATTTACGGCACGTTCGTGCTCAATTTCTGTGATTTCACCCGCTCGGTGCGCAGTCGGCGCGACATTCTGTTGGGCAATCTGCTCGGCATTCCGGTGAACATGCTGTTTTTCGCGGCCATCGTCGTGATCCTGGCCGGGGCCCAGTTCTCGATCAACGGCCAGGTGATCGAAAGCCCGGCGGATATCGTGCGCACCATCCCCAATACGGGTCTGCTGGTCGCCGCCTGTGTCGCACTGATCGTACTCACGGTGGCAGTCAATCTGGTGGCGAATTTCGTCGCGCCGATCTACATGCTGGCCAATGCGATGCCGCGGCTGCTGGATTTCAAGCGGGCCGGTTGGCTGAGTGCACTGGCCGGGCTCGTGATTATGCCCTGGAATCTCTACAACTCGCCGATCGTGATCGAGTATTTCCTGGGCGGGCTCGGGGCGCTGCTAGGGCCGGTATTCGGCGTGATCATGGCCCAATACTGGCTTGTATCGCACCGCTGTATCGACGTAGGCGGGCTCTACGACGACCGACCCGGCGCCCCCTACGTCTATCGTAAGGGATTCAATATTCGGGCTTTTGTCGCGTTGGCACCGGCGGCCTGCATATCTTTGGCTGTCGCACTGCTGCCGATACTCGAGGCGATCAGCGGTTTTTCCTGGTTTTTCGGCGCGGTACTCGCCGCGTTGTCCTATGCCGTAATTGCCGATCGCAGCCGACACGTGGCCCCGCGGGACGGACGCGGCATCGCGGTTCCCAGCGATTGAATACAAGGAGACGATTGCTTTGCGAATTCTCGTGGTCAACGTCAATACCACCGAAAGCATGACCGAGGCAATCGGCGAGGCCGCGCGCGCCGCGGCGGCGCCGGGCACCGAGATCGTGCCATTGACGCCAGATTTTGGCGCCGAATCGGTCGAGGGCAACTATGAGAGTTATCTGGCCGCGGTCGCCGTCATGGAGCGGGTGCGCCGCTATGCCGAGCCCTATGACGCCGTGATCCAGGCCGGCTATGGCGAGCACGGCCGGGAAGGGCTGCAGGAGTTGCTGGCGGTGCCGGTGGTCGATATCACCGAGGCGGCGGCGAGTACCGCGATGTTCCTCGGCCATGCCTATAGCGTGGTGACCACGCTCGACCGGACCGTGCCGCTGATCGCCGATCGATTGAAGCTGGCCGGTCTGACTGACCGGCTGGCTTCGATACGCGCCAGCGGGCTCGGCGTGCTCGATCTCGAACGCGATCCGTCGGTGGCGATCGAGGCCATTGCTGAACAATCCGAACGCGCGGTGAGCGACGATCATGCCGAAGTGATCTGCCTGGGCTGTGGCGGCATGGCCGGGCTGCGCTCGCGGGTGATCGAACGTACCGGTGCGCCGGTGGTCGACGGCGTGGCTGCGGCGGTCGGCATCGCTGAATCGCTGGTCCGCCAGGGGCTGTCGACCTCGAAACTGCGTACCTATGCCGAACCGCGGGCCAAGGCGTTCCGGCACTGGCCGCCGCGCTTCTGATGCGCTTGGTCGGCCGCGTCGCCACGCTTTCGAAATGGCCAAACCGCTGGAGAAGCTGATGGAAACGAGCCTAAGCGTCCAAGACGCACGCCGGCCCGGTGGTGCCACGCTGGCCCTAGCCGGACTACAGCATGTGTTGGTGATGTATGCCGGCTCGGTAGCCGTAGCCCTGATTGTCGGCTATGCACTCGAGCTGCCCCGCGATCAGCTGTCGTATCTGATCAACGCCGATCTGCTGTGTGCCGGTATCGGTACGCTGATTCAGTCGTTCGGGGCCGGCATGTTCGGGATCCGGATGCCGGTGGTTATGGGCTCGAGCTTCGTAACCGTCGGGCCGATGGTGGCCATGGCCGGCGGCGGCGATATCGGGCTGCCGGGTATTTTCGGTGCGACTTTCGTCAGCGGGCTGTTCGGTATCGCGATCGTGCCGGTATTCGCGCGAGTGCTTCGTTTCTTTCCGCCGCTGGTGACCGGCACGGTCATCACCTCGATCGGCATATCGCTGTTGCCGGTTGGTATTCAGTGGGCCGGGGGCGGGGCGACTGCCGACGATTTCGGGGCGCCGACTCATATTCTATTGGCGGCGTTCGTGCTCGCAGCCGTATTGCTGATCAATCGCTTCGGCCGCGGCTTCTGGGTGAACATCTCGGTGTTACTGGGCTTGGCCGCCGGCTATCTGTTGGCCTGGCTGTGCGGGGCGGTCGATCTGTCGGGGATGACCAGCCGGCCCTGGGGCCAGGTCGTCACACCGTTTCACTTCGGCGCCTGGCAGTTTCCACCGGCCGGGATTCTGGCCATGTGCATCGTGATGGTGGTCACGCTGGTGGAATCGACCGGTATGTTTCTGGCCCTGGGCGACTTGGTCGAGCGGCCGGTAGATGCTCAGCGCCTGCGCCGCGGACTCAGCGGCGATGGCCTGGCCACGGCCCTGTCGGGGCTGTTCAACGGCTTTCCGCATACTTCGTTTTCACAGAATATCGGTCTGGTCGGCATGACCGGCGTGACCAGCCGCTGGGTAACCGTAGTGTCGGGCGTCATGCTGGTGGTGCTCAGCCTGTGCCCGAAGGCGGCCTATCTGGTGGCGTCGATTCCCAAGCCGGTACTGGGCGGTGCCGGGCTGGTGATGTTCGGCATGGTGGCCGCGGCCGGCCTGAATATCCTGTCGCAGGCGGATCTGTCGCGGCGGGCCAACCAGCTGGTGATTGCGGTGTCGTTCGGCTGCGGCATGATCCCGCTGGCCTCGCCGGAATTCTTTGCCGCGCTGCCGGACTGGACGGCGCCGATCGTCCATAGCGGCATCATGCTCACGACCATCGCAGCGGTGCTGTCCAATCTGCTGCTCAACGGGGCCGGCGGCGCTTCATCGAGCGGCGGGGCAGCAGACGAGGCGCGCCACGCCGAGACCAACGAACTGCATGAGTAGATCACTATGGGGTATCTGACCACCCACGTACTGGATACCGCCAACGGCTGCCCTGGAGCCGGTATCCGGATCGAGTTGGCCCGGCTCGCGCCGGGTGGCCAGCGCACGCTGCTGGCGACGGCCGAAACCAATGCCGACGGCCGTACCGACCAACCACTTCTCAGCGGTGCGGCGTTCGTTGCCGGGCGCTATGAACTGATGCTGTCGGTATCGGCCTATTACGCGACCCGGGGCAGCGCGCATGCCGGCGATTTTCTCGACGACGTGGTGATCCGCTTCGTCGTGAGTTCGCCGCAGGAGCACTATCATGTGCCGCTGCTGGTTTCGCCCTATGGCTATTCGACGTATCGCGGCAGCTAGGTCTTGATTCCGCGGTAGATCGCAGATCTGGCCGCTAACGCCGCGTGACGAGACGCGAGTGCTGGTCGCTGCAGCCGGTCCGGCCACGGCAGGTATCGCTCTTGGCTTGGTCGTACCGACGTGCTCGTTCATCTGTGCCACAGGCGGCGGCACGGCCGCACAGCGCAATCGCGCACGCTCGAGGCACTCTGTCCGGATCGCCGCAGGATAGGCAGACACGTCGGTCCCAGAGCCGGCAAAACGGGCGTCGGGGTTCATGGCGCCGGCCAAGGCTGATGGCCCGCGCCGGCCTGCAGAAGACCCGGGCCGGTATCATCAGGGCAGTCTGGCAGGATCCGGCTGTCGAATTTATGCACTACAAAAGAGCCTGCCGATGAGCACTCTCCGAATCGACAATGCCGAGGTTATCGCCTGTTTCGATGATGCCGGCAGCCAGTGGCGTCATGCCAGCCTATGGATTGAGGAGGGACTGATCACCGCGATCGAGCCGGCCGGCACCTCGACCCAGCCGGCCGATGAAGTCATCGATGCGAGCGGGCATATTCTGTTGCCGGGGTTGATCAATACCCATCATCATTTCTTCCAGACGCTGACCCGCAACCTGCCGGCCGGCCAAGATGCTGGTCTGTTCAACTGGCTGGTCGCCCACTACCCGATCTGGGCCCGGCTCGATCCGGAGGCGATCGAAACCGCCACGCGCATCGCGATCGCTGAGCTGATGCTGTCGGGCTGTACCACGGCGGCTGACCATACCTATATCTGGCCGAACGGCGCGCGGGTGGATGACCAGATCCATGCCGCGGCCGATATGGGCTTTCGTTTCCATGCCTCGCGCGGCTCGATGTCGGTCGGCGAATCGGCGGGCGGGCTGCCGCCCGATCACGCCGTAGAGAGCGAGCCGGCGATCCTGGTCGATTCCCAGCGCGTGATCGAGCGGTATCACGATCCGTCGCCGGGCGCGATGACCCGGATTGCGCTCGCGCCCTGTTCGCCGTTTTCGGTATCGATGGATCTGATGCGCGAGTCGGCGGCGCTGGCACGCCAGTACGGCGTGCATCTGCATACCCATCTGGCCGAGACCCTGGACGAAGATGCTTTTTGCCGTGAGACCTTCGGCAAGACCCCGGTCGAGTATGCCGAACATGTCGGCTGGACGGGCGATGACGTCTGGTTCGCGCATATGGTGCATCCCAGTGCCGGCGAACTGGAGCGCCTCGGTGTCCATCGCTGCGGGGCCGCCCACTGTCCGAGTTCCAATATGCGCTTGGCCTCGGGGGTGGCGTCGATCGATAAAATGCAGGCCGCCGGGCTGCGGGTCGGCCTCGGCGTCGATGGTTCGGCCTCGAACGACAGCTCCGACATGCGGGCCGAGGCCCGCCAGGCGATGCTGTTGGCGCGGCTGGCGCGGGGCGCCTCTGCCATGTCCGCCTACGACGCCCTGCGTCTGGCCACGCGGGGCGGGGCGGAAGTGCTGGGCCGCGACGATATCGGCGCCCTGGCACCGGGCATGGCTGCCGATGTGATTGGCTATCGGCTGGACAGTCTCGGCCTGGCCGGTGGCGCCGTCCATGACCCGGTCGCAGCGCTGGTGTTCTGCAACCCACCGCGGGTGGACCTGTCGATCATCAACGGCCGGCCCCGGGTACGAGAAGGCCAGCTCGTCGAAGGCGATCTGTCGGCCTGGATCGCCCGCCACAACCGGATCGCAACGCGGCTGGTGTCCTGAGGCAGCGCAGGCCAGCCGCGTTCGAATCAGCAGAAGCCGGCCATATGCGCCCAGGCATTACTGGCCTCGCTGGCGCCATCGCGCACCACTGCAGCCTCGATCAGGCCATAAGGCCGGTCGGCGGCATAGAAGACCTCGTTCGGGTTGTCTAGGCCGAAGGGCGACAGGTCGACCACGAAATGATGCTTGTTCGGCATCGATAGTCGGATCTCGTCGATTTCCGGGTGAGCATCAATGACTTTGGTGCCCATGTCGAACAGGGTCTGTTGGAGCGCGCTGGAGTATTTTTCGGCAAAGCCTTCCAGCAGCAGCGCCTTGACGCTGTCGTAGACCGCGTTGAAATCCACTTCCGGTGTGTTGTAACGCCAGCGCGCGGTGATCTCGGTCGCCATGATGCGATCGTCGGTTTCCGGCAGCGTGGTATAGCGATCCTTGGGATAGCCTTCGAAGCCGGATTCGGTGGATTTAAGCACCGTCATTTCCTGCAGTCCGGCCAGGACATGGGTGTGTGCGTGATCGCGTACCACGACTGCAGTGCGCACTGCCTGGCCGCTTCTTACGAAGGAATGATCGTGGGCCGCGCCGTGTGCGTGAATGCGCTCCCAGGCGTATTGCCGGGCCTCCCAACGGCCGCCGTCTACCCAGTCGAAGTTGTCGGTAAAGTGATTCGCCAGACGTATCAGAAACGTCTCTGGGGCGCCGACGCCGTCCCGGGCAAAGGCGAATACGGTGTTCTTCTGGGTATCGGTCGGAATCACGTGCTCGTTATTGCCTTCGCGATAGGCCGACTCGAAGTCGCCGCGCAGCTCCGAGGTGACGTTCAGATCCTCGATCTCGTGGCGCGGGCTGTCGCGGGTGATCTTGACCAGACGAACCTCGGCCTTGCCGTATTGATTGGTGCCGAGATGAACATGGTGCTGGGTCATTGGGTTTCCTTGAAAATTGCTGAGTGGATGATCGAAAGCGGCAGGTATCACCCGGGGGCTAAGTCGCGGCCAATGAGGGGGCACCGGGCAGTCGCGGATGCCGATTGACGTCCTTGTAGAGCAGATAACGAAACGGGCCCGGCCCGGCGGCATAGCAGGCCTGGGGGCAGAAGGCGCGTAGCCATAGGAAGTCGCCGGCCTCGACCTCTACCCAGTCTTCGTTGAGCTGGTAGACCGCCTTGCCCTGCAGGATGTACAGCCCGTGCTCCATGACGTGGGTCTCGGAAAACGGAATCACGCCGCCGGGCTGAAACGTCACGATGGTGACGTGCATGTCGTGGCGCAGATCGTCGGCCGCCACGAAGCGGCTGGTCGCCCAGACACCCTCGGTGTCGGGCATCGGCTCGGGCGTTACGTCGTCGTCGTGGGTGACGAACGCAGCCGGTGCCGGAATGCCGTCGGCCGGCTCGTAGGCCTTGCGGATCCACTGGAAGTGAGCCGGGTCTGCCGTGTCATTGTGCAAATGCCAGTCTGCCCCCGGTGGGATGAAGACATAGCTGCCCGGAATCAGGGCATGGGCTTTGCCTTCCAGAGTCAGCGTTAACCCGCCGTCGACCACGAACAGCACCGACTCGACTGTCGGATCCGGTTCCGGACGCTCGCTGCCGCCCCCCGGGGCGACTTCCATAGCGTACTGGGCGAACGTTTCGGCAAAGCCAGACATGGGGCGGGCCAGTATCCAGGCCCGGGTGGCGTGCCAATGCGGCAACCGGCTGGTGACGATATCGCGCATCACGCTGCCGGGAACGACCGCGTAGGCTGTTTTGAATACCGCACGATCGACTGTGCGCTGGTTCTGATCCGGCAGCCCCGCCGGTGGGAAGGCATAGCTGTGTTTTGACATCAATCGCTGTTCAAGTAGGGGCGGCTGGCAAGTGCAGCAGGCGCTGAATTGGATACGAATAGATTATTTATGAGTATCCAATAGCAGTCTTGGGGCAAGCAAATACCGCGCCGACCAGGACCGATCAGCTGCGTGAAGGCAGCGGCAAGGTAAGGACAACCGCCTGAGCGTCGCTGGGGTGCCCCGCGAACATGAGCATATCGGCTTGACCGGTCGCGAATCGGCGGCAGTCGGTGGCGTATCGGAGGCGATGGGGGTATGTGCCCGTCGATCCGTTCGGCTAGAAACGCGGTGCGGGGCGCGCTCATCGCGTCGACCGGTAGCAGTCCGCCGGATCCCGGCGATCGTTTATACCAGCGCCACGACCGCAGGGCGTCGCTAGCCTATATCCAGAAAAGCTGTGACCTGGGCGCTTAAGCCTGAGTGGTTGGCCTCGCCTATGCGAAGGGGAGCTCGTCGAGAAGCGGTGACGGCTTGAAGGCCTATCGACGTATCGTGTGGGTGCCGTGTCGACAGCCGCTCACGGTGTCTGCCAAGCATGGGGCGGCCATCGTGTCAGGCCCTAGGCATAACGCCGCAAAAGACCCTGGGGCCTCGGTGCTTCGTCTTAAAAAGTGGCAAGCGCTGTGCACGGCGACCCTACCAGCTCGCCCGCGGGCGTCGTACAGCAATGCAATGTGTGCTAGGCCAAAAGGGTGGCCATGCCAATCACTGCCATAAGCGGCATCGCTATCGGCTCGTCTGCGCGCCCGGGGCAAGTCATCGCTGGGCTACGGCGCTGACTAGAAACTGGCCGTATAGGCGAGGCAGACGCTTGTTGGGGCAGTACGGTGGGCGCCACGTGGCTGCGCTCCCAGCCTCAAGGCCAAGGCGCAAGCGCCCTGAGGGTGGGTAGTCGAGGCCTAGGCCATACATAAAAAAAGGGCTTAGAGGATTTCGATAATCTCTCTAAGCCCTTATCTTGTCTGGCTCCCCGGGACGGGCTCGAACCGCCGACCTAGTGATTAACAGTCACCCGCTCTACCAACTGAGCTACCGGGGAATATTGCTGCTTTGTTTCGCCGTTTGCCGACGAAGGACGCGTATCCTAGGTGATGATTTGGCGCTTGGCAAGCCCTGATAGGCAAAATCTTTCCAGGGTTTTTGAGAGCGTCTGACCGGAAGGCGGCAGTTGGGGATTGTTGCGTAGGCGATACATCGCATTGCGTTGCTGATCCGTAAGCCCCTTGCAAACGAATATGGGCGAGCCAATGGTTGGACACATGAATAACGGATTGCAACTTAAAGCGGATTGGGCGCCGGCCGGTGATCAGCCGGCGGCGATCGAAGGGCTGGTCGAGGGCCTGGAAGATGGGCTTGCGCACCAGGTGCTGCTCGGCGTGACCGGTTCCGGCAAGACCTACACCATGGCGAACGTAGCCATGCAGGCCAACCGCCCGATGCTGATCATGGCGCCGAACAAGACGCTCGCGGCTCAGCTTTACGGCGAGATGAAGGAATTCTTTCCGGACAACGCGGTGGAATACTTCGTCTCTTACTACGACTACTATCAGCCCGAGGCCTATGTGCCGTCGTCGGATACCTTTATCGAAAAGGATTCGTCGATGAACGAGCATATCGAGCAGATGCGCCTGTCGGCGACAAAGGCATTGATCGAGCGCCGCGATACGATCGTGGTGGCCTCGGTCTCGGCTATTTATGGTCTGGGCGATCCGCAGGCCTACTTTGCGATGGTATTGCATCTCGACGAGGGCGAGTCGATCAGCCAACGCGATATCATCAAGCGGCTGACCGAGCTTCAGTACACCCGCAACGACATGACCCTGGAGCGCGGGACTTATCGCGTGCGCGGCGAAATCATCGATGTGTTTCCAGCCGAAGCGGAGGACGAGGCCGTACGCATTGAGTTGTTCGACGACGAAGTCGAGCGGCTGTCTTATTTCGATCCGCTGACCGGCACCGTGAGCCATAAGGTGCCGCGGCTGACGATCTATCCCAAGACGCACTATGTGACGCCGCGCAACCGGATCCTGGATGCAATGGATGCCATCAAGGAGGAAATGCGCGAGCGGGTGAAGTATTTCGAGTCGCAGAACAAGCTGATCGAGGCCCAGCGCATCGAGCAGCGTACTATGTTCGATCTCGAGATGATCAACGAGATTGGCTTCTGTTCGGGGATCGAGAACTACTCGCGCTATCTATCCGGCCGCGAGCCGGGCGCGCCGCCGCCCTGTCTGCTCGACTATCTGCCGGACGACGCCGTTATGGTGCTGGACGAATCGCATGTGACGGTTCCCCAGATTGGCGGCATGTACAAGGGCGACCGGGCGCGCAAGCAGACGCTGGTCGAATATGGTTTTCGGCTGCCGTCGGCGCTGGATAACCGGCCGCTCAAGTTCGAGGAATTCGAGCGGGTCGCGCCGCAGATGATCTATGTCTCGGCCACGCCCGGGCCGTATGAGCTCAAGCACACCGACAACACGGTCGAGCAGGTGGTGCGCCCGACCGGGCTGGTCGATCCGGAAATCGAGGTCCGGCCGGCCGAGACCCAGGTCGACGATCTGCTGTCCGAGATCCAGACCGTGATCGTCAAGCAACAGCGGGTGTTGGTCACTACGCTGACCAAACGCATGGCCGAGGATCTGACCGAATACCTGCACGAGGCCGGGGTCTCGGTGCGCTATTTGCATTCGGATATCGATACGGTCGAGCGCAGCGAGATTATCCGCGATCTGCGGCTGGGCGAGTTTGACGTGCTGGTCGGTATCAACCTGCTGCGCGAGGGGCTGGATATTCCGGAGGTCGCACTGGTGGGCGTGCTGGATGCCGACAAGGAAGGCTTCCTGCGCGCCGAGCGCTCGCTGATCCAGACCATGGGGCGTGCGGCCCGCAACGTCGAGGGCCGGGCGATTCTCTATGCCGACCAGATTACTGGCTCGATGCGTAAGGCGATCGATGAGACTGAGCGGCGCCGGGCCAAGCAGATCGCCTTCAACGAAGAGCATGGCATTACGCCCAGGACCATTCAGAAGGCGGTCGCCGATGTCATGCGCCACGGTTACGAGGACTACAGCGCGGTCAAGGAGAAGAAGAAGGTCGCCGAGGTGGGTGTCGACTACGCCAAGATGTCGGCTTCGCAACTGGCCAAGGAAATCGACAAGCTCGAGAAGCAGATGTTCAAGCACGCCGAGAATCTCGAGTTCGAGGAAGCCGGCAAGATCCGCGATCAGATCTCCAAGGTCCGCGAGCATGCCCTGGAAGTGCCGGCCAAGGCTGGCTAGGGCATATTGGGGTCTCATACGAGTCCGCGCCAAAGGCGGTGGGGCTGCCAGCCGAGGCGCCGCGCGTGCGGCGTGATAGCGCGCCGCCAGTGCGCGGCAACGCCGGATTGCGGCCCAACACCGTCGTTTTGAAGGCAGACTTCTAAGATCGCGCCAGGCTGCGTGACGAGCCGTTATCGTGGCACGCCGCGATACAGCGGCTGGCGCCTCGCCAGCCACGATTTGGGGTGGCAACGCGGCGCTCGCAAGACGCCTCAACGCGGCCTAGGGCGCGTCGTCGCACGACGCCCGCCTATAGGTGTCAGGCAAGGCGCAGACCGCCGAGCGTAGCGGGCCCACGTTCAAGGTCTACAACGCCCCATAGTGCGAGGGCCGGGCCTCATCCCCAGGGTCCGCAGCCCTGGGGCGGCTATCCGGCGTTATCGTTTCCTTACGTGGCAGAGTTACGCCACGCTCACGATGCCTTGGCTTGCCACCACAGGGCTGCGGATGCGGCGGCGTATCTTGTGACGACGGGCCCTACGCTATGTTGTCGCACCCGATGTGGCTGGCCGGACAGACGCGCCGGTCGGCCGCGGGTTGGGAAGCGGCCCAGCGAATCCCGGATATGGCTTGAAGGTTTTACAGACATGCAAGGCCTGGGGCACGCATTGTCTGATCACTGGTGCCCGATGCCGGGGGGCTGTGTATCAGCCGAAGCCCTAGCCAAAAGACGACCGGCGCGCAGGCTCGAAGCAGATCGGTTTCTATGGGGCGCCTTCGACGGTTTTGTTTTAGCAGCAGCGGGCCGTGCCGCGCTGGTGATGCACAGTTAGTGCGAGCGACCGTGGCCCAGCTGGGCGCAATCGTTGTCGGCTCGGTGATGGCGTGGGGCAGACAGGTTGAAGACATGTTCGGCGACGTTATCTTTATCGGCGTCGAGACCCGCATCCGACGGGCAGGGGTGCGTTAGTGAGAGCGCCAGCGGTCGGGTGGGCGGATCAGCCTTTCTAGAGTAGGCGGCTGGCATGGTGCCAGTGACCGATCCGGGCGGCGCCATGACCAGTGGCTGCGCCAGTCGACAATGCCGACGCTGGGACTGGGCCATCCGAGCCATGTCGCGGGTGGTTGGTGCGCAGCGGGGCGTTCTGCCGTTCGCGGACTGGTCCTGGAGACGGCTCATGACGGGACGAATCAAAAAATTTTGCGAAAAGGCTTGCCGAACCCCGGGGATGTCGGTATTGTCTCGCACCTCAACAGGCGCGTAGCTCAGTTGGTTAGAGCGCTACCTTGACATGGTAGAGGTCGCTGGTTCGAATCCGGCCGCGCCTACCAGATACCGAAATAGCCGCCGGCTCATGTCCGGCGGCTTTTTTGCTTCCGCGGCTCGCAATGAGTCGGCCATGCATGCGGCTCTTCGTATCGGCCGCCACTGACAGGACGTTATAGATGCCTGCCATCACGCTCCCCGACGGCTCCGTCAAACAGTTCGATCATCCCGTGACTGGCATGCAGGTCGCCGAATCGATCGGCGCCGGCTTGGCCAAGGCCACGCTGGCGGCACGTATCGATGGTGAACTGGCGGATGCCTGTGTGCCCATTGATCACGACGCCAGGATCGAACTGGTGACCGCCAAGGAACAGGACGGCCTGGATATTATCCGCCATTCCTGTGCCCATCTGCTCGGTCAGGCGCTCAAGACGCTGTATCCGGACGTCAAGATGGCGATTGGGCCAGTGATCGAGGACGGCTTCTACTACGACATCAACATCGGTCGTACCCTCACGCCCGAGGATCTCGAAGCGATCGAGGCGCGCATGCACGAGCTGGCCAAACGCGATCACGAAGTGATCCGCGAGGTGGTCACGCGGGACAGGGCATTGGCGACCTTTGTCGATCGCGACGAGCCCTACAAGCAGGAGATCGTACGCGAGATCCCGGAAGACGAGACTATTGCCCTGTACCACCACGAAGACTACGTGGATATGTGCAAGGGCCCGCACGTGCCCAACTCGCGGCATCTGCGGCATTTCAAGCTCATGAGTCTGGCTGGTGCCTACTGGCGCGGCGATTCCGACAACGAAATGCTGACCCGTATCTACGGCACGGCCTGGGCTAGCGAGAAAGATCTTAAGGCGCATCTAGCCTTCCTCGAGGAAGCCAAGAAGCGCGACCACCGGTTGATTGCCCGCAAGCAGGATCTCTTCCATATCCAGGAAGAAGCGCCGGGCATGATCTTCTGGCACGACCGCGGTTGGCAGATCTATTTGCAGATCACCGACTATATCCGCGCGCGTCTGGATCGCGAAGGCTACAAGGAAGTCCATACGCCGTCGCTGATCGATCTGTCGCTGTGGGAGAAATCCGGCCACGCCGAGAAATTCTCCGACGACATGTTCATCACCGGCTCCGAGGATCGCCAGTTCGCGGTCAAGCCGATGAACTGCCCGGCACACGTTCAGATCTACAACCGCGGCCTGAAAAGCTATCGCGATCTGCCGCTGCGCCTGGCCGAGTTCGGCTCCTGCCATCGCAACGAGGCCTCGGGCACGCTGCATGGGCTGATGCGCGTGCGCGGGTTCACCCAGGACGACGCCCACATCTTCTGTACCGAATCGCAGATCGGCGAGGAAGTCTCGAAGTTCACGGATCTGCTCTACGAAGTTTATGCTGACTTCGGCTTCGATGAGGTGCTGATCAAGCTCTCCACTCGTCCTGAAAAACGGGTCGGTTCCGACGAGATCTGGGACAAGTCTGAAGCAGCGCTGCAGCGATGCCTCGAAGACAAGGGGCTGGATTTCGAGCTGCAGCCGGGTGAGGGGGCGTTCTATGGCCCCAAGATCGAGTTTTCGCTGCGCGACTGTCTGAACCGCGTCTGGCAGCTCGGCACGGTCCAGCTCGATTTCTCGATGCCCCAGCGTTTAGGCGCCGAATACGTCGATGAAAACGGCGATCGCCAGGTGCCGGTCATGCTACACCGGGCGATCCTCGGTTCGATGGAACGCTTCATCGGCATTCTAATCGAGCACCATGCGGGATCGATGCCGGTCTGGCTGTCGCCGGTTCAGGCGGTGATCCTCAATATCACCGATGCCCAAGCAGATTATGCGGTTGAATTGGCGAATACGCTGCGAGATGCTGGCTTGCGGGCCGATACGGACTTGAGAAATGAAAAAGTCGGCTACAAAATCAGAGAACACACGATGCAACGTGTACCGTATCTGCTGGTAGTCGGTGATCGAGAAAAAGCCGATGGTGCGGTCGCGGTCCGAACCCGTGAAGGAGAGGATCTCGGCCCCATGCTGGTGGCTGATTTCGTCGAGCGGGCGACCACGCAGATCAAAAACCGAAATTGAACCAGAAGCCGATGGAAATTGTGCGATTCTTTGTATATAATCGCGCGCTTTACTTCCGCCGAACCATTCGGCGGAATGCGACACCGGCTTAGCAAGGAGGACGTCGACAATCGCTGCTGCACAAAAAGATCGCAGAAACGAGGCGATCACCGCTCGGGAAGTTCGAGTCATCGATCCCGAGGGTGAACAGATTGGCATCATGTCGATCGACGATGCGTTGGCCAAGGCCGGCGAGTACGATCTCGACCTGGTCGAAGTTTCGCCGAACGCGAAACCACCCGTAACCCGAATCATGGATTACGGCAAGCATGTCTTCGAGAAAAAGAAGACACAGCAGGCCGGCAAGCAAAAACAGAAGCAGACGCAGCTTAAGGAAGTGAAGTTTCGCCCAGGCACCGATAAGGGCGACTACAACATCAAGCTGCGGAAGCTCAAAGAGTTCTTGGAAGAAGGGGACAAGATCAAGATCACGTTGCGTTTTCGTGGTCGCGAGATGGCCCATCAAGAACTCGGTATGGAATTGATGCAACACGTCCAGTCCGATTTGGAGGAATGGGCGACCGTGGAACAACGGCCGGAAATGCAGGGTCGCTTGATGACGATGGTCATGTCCCCGCTGAAGGGCGTGCCCAAGCACACCAAGAAATAGCGGCCGTTTGCGGTCACAGTCGAGCCTAGAGAGAGTCGTATGCCTAAGATCAAAACCAACCGTGGCGCCGCCAAGCGTTTGAAGCGTACGGGAAGCGGCCGGCTGAAGCGCAGCCGTGCTTTCGGCAACCACATCCTGACCAAGAAGGCGCCCAAGCGTAAGCAGCGCTTAGCCCAGAGAACTCTGGTTGACAAGGCTGATCAGCCGTCGATGGATAGGATGCTGCCTTACAAATAGGCCGTCGGCTTGAAATCCGATATTTCGTAGCGCGCCGATATCGGCGCGCTTTCTATTCGATTTACTACAGCAGGAAGCGCGAAAATGGCACGAGTCAGTCGCGGCGTGACGGCCAAGGCCCGTCACAAGAAAGTTCTCAAGAAGGCTAAAGGCTACTACGGCGCACGTAGCCGGACCTTCCGGGTGGCCAATCAGGCCGTCATCAAGGCCGGTCAGTATGCCTATCGCGACCGTCGCAACCGCAAGCGCGATTTCCGTTCGCTGTGGATTACGCGCATCAGCGCCGGTGCCAAGGCCCATGGCGTGTCGTACAGCGCGCTGATGAACGGTCTGAAAAAAGCTGGCATCGAGCTGGATCGCAAGATCCTGGCTGACTTGGCCGTGCGCGATAAAGCGACGTTCGGCGCGATCGTGGAGCAGGCCAAGGCCGCCCATAGCTGATTGTCGTTACGCACGTACCAGCGTGCGACTTCACGACGAGACGCACCAAAAGGGAAAGGCCACGGCCTTTCCCTTTTGTGTATATGGGGTCTGAAAATACGGGCTCGATGATTGGCCGGGAGGGCCGAGCGGATGACGACTGAACTCGAACAGCTGCGCGACCAAGCGCTGTCCGACATCGCTGGTGCCGAGGATCTGCAGACGCTCGATGAGCATCGTGTGGCGTTGCTCGGCAAGAAGGGTGAGATTACGGCACGGCTGAAGTCGTTGGGATCGTTGCCGGCTGAGGAGCGTAAATCGGCCGGCGCGGCGATCAACGATATTAAGCGGACGTTGGCCCAAGCGATCGAGGAACGACGCGAAGCACTTCAGCAACAGCAGTTTGCCGAACGCATGGCGCGCGAGTCGGTGGATGTCACGCTGCCCGGTCGCGGTGAGCGGCCCGGTGCCATGCATCCGATCACGCTCACGCGTCGCCGGATCGAGGCGCTGTTCGGGCAGCGCGGTTTCGAAGCCGTGGAAGGCCCGGAAATTGAGGACGACTACCACAACTTCGAAGCCCTCAATGTGCCACCGGATCATCCTGCGCGTGCCATGCAGGATACGTTCTATCTGGATGCAGGCCGTCTGCTGCTGCGCACGCATACATCGCCGGTCCAGATCCGGACCATGGAAAACCGACAGCCGCCAATCCGTGTCATCGCCCCCGGGCGGGTATATCGCTGCGATTCGGATCGTACCCACAGCCCGATGTTTCACCAGGTTGAGGGGCTGTACGTGGCACCGCGGGTCAGTTTTGCCGAGCTTCGCGCCGAGCTGCAGTCGTTTCTCGAAGCGTTTTTCGAAACCGACTTGAAACTACGGTTCAGACCATCCTATTTCCCGTTCACCGAACCCTCGGCCGAAGTCGATATCGATGGTCGTAGCCTGGGTACCGGTGCCGGCTGGATGGAAGTGTTGGGCTGCGGCATGGTGCATCCCAACGTCTTGAATGCGGCCGGCGTGGATAGCCAGCGCTATGCCGGCTATGCCTTCGGTATGGGCATCGAGCGCCTGGCCATGCTGCGCTACGGGGTGACCGATCTGCGCCAGTTCTATAACAACGATCTGCGCATGCTTGCGCAGTTCGCCTAGGGAGCGTCATGAGGATCAGCGAGCAGTGGCTGCGGGAATGGGTCGAGGTTGCGGCGGATACCGACGAGGTCGCCGAGCGGTTGACCATGGCCGGCTTGGAAATCGATGAAATCGAGCCGGCTGCGCCGGATCTGACCGGCGTCGTGATCGGTAAGGTACTGAGTTGTGAGCCGCACCCGGATGCCGACAAGCTCCAGGTTTGTAGCGTCGATACCGGTGACGCCCGCAACCAGATCGTATGCGGCGCGCCGAATGTGGCCGTCGGCGTACGGGTGCCGGTGGCCACGGTCGGTGCGACGCTACCCAATGGCATGCAGATTAAGGCTGCCAAACTACGCGGTGTCGCCTCGAACGGCATGCTCTGCAGCGCGGCCGAGTTGGGTTTGAGTGCCGACACCAGCGGTTTGTGGTTACTGCCGGCCAGCGCGCCGGTCGGTACGCCGTTGGCTGACTATCTCGGGCTGCCGGATACGGTGCTCGAAGTCGATCTGACGCCGAATCGCGGCGATTGTCTGAGCATCCGTGGCGTGGCGCGCGAGGTAGCGGTCGCTTTCGACATGCCGATGACGGATGCCCGGGCCGTAGCGCCGGTGCCGACCCGTGACTCGGTTGCCTCGGTATCGATTGAAGCGCCGGATCTCTGTGCAGCCTATGGTGCCCAGTATATCGAAGACATCGTAGCCGGCGCTGAGACGCCAGTCTGGATGCGCGAGCGGCTGCGCCGGGCTGGTGTGCGGGCGATCAACCTGCCGGTCGATATCGGCAACTATGTCATGCTCGGACTCGGTCAGCCGATGCATGCCTTCGACGCCGACAAGCTCATCGGTGCGATCCAGGTCCGGCGCGCCCGGGCCGGCGAACGCATCGTGACGCTCGATGGCGAAGATGTCGAACTGCTGGCCGATACGCTGGTGATTGCCGACGATGAAGGCCCGGTCGCAATCGCCGGCATGATTGGCGGCGATCGTACCGCGGTCGATGCCGATACCACGCGGGTATTGTTCGAAGCGGCCTGTTTCACGCCGGCCGCGGTTGCCGGGCAAGGGCGGCGCTATAAGATTCATACCGATTCCCTGCACCGTTTCGAGCGCGGTGTCGACCCAGTGCTGCACGGCATTGCTCTGGGCCGGGCGGCGAGCTTGCTGCTCGAGTTCGGCGGCGGAGAATGCGGCTCGCCGCTGATCGTCGCCGGCCAGCCCGTCTGGCAAGACGAGCGCGAGATCGAGCTACAGGCCGATCACGTCGAGCGCCTGCTGGGCCAGCCGATCAGCGGCGAAGTCATCGAGGCTTCATTGGTCGGTCTGGGCGCGGCCTGCGAAAGTGTTGCTCCCGGCCACTGGCGGGTCACGCCACCGAGTTGGCGCTACGATCTGGCGATCGAGGCCGATCTGATTGAAGAAGTCGCTCGGGTTTATGGCTATGATCGACTGACTACCGAGGCTGGCGGTGTATCCTTGCCGGAGGCGATTGGCGGTGCCGCGCTCGAGGCGGTGTTGCCCAGCGAGGCGCTGCGCCAGCGGGGCTATCATGAAGCGATTACCTACAGCTTCGTCGAGCCGCAGCTGCACGCCGAGCTGACTGGCCAGGCCGATGCGATCGCTCTGGATAACCCGATCTCGGATCAAATGGTGTCCATGCGTCGTACGCTCTGGGCTGGATTGTTGGGCTCCTGGGAATACAACACCCGCCGCCAACAAGCGCGGGTTCGGCTGTTCGAGCGGGGCCTGCGATTCTGGCCGGATAGCACGGCCGAACATGGTATGGCCCAGGTCGATACCTTGGCCGGGTTGGCCTCGGGCAGTGCGCACTCGGTGCACTGGAACGAAACCGAGCGTCCGCTAGATTTCTTCGATGTACGTGGCGACGTCGAATCGCTATTCGCTGCGGCCGGCCACAGCCCTGTATTCCGGCCCGAAGCCCATCCGGCATTACATCCGGGTCGGTCGGCACGGATTTATCTGAACGATCGTGCCGTCGGTTGGATTGGCCAGCTTGCCCCTGGATTTGCCAAGCGCTACAAGGGACGTGAGCTCCCGTATCTGTTCGAAGTCGATCGCGACATTCTGTTGGTGCGCAACCCGGTTCGGTACGAGTTGCCGTCTGACCAGCCGCGGATGACCCGCGATCTGGCGCTCGTGGTGCCCGAAGATGTGCCTGCGGCCGAGTTGTTTACAGCGGTCGAGTCGGTGAATAGTGATTTGATTCAGTCGATTGACGTGTTCGATGTCTTCCGCGGCGAGGGCTTGGAAACCGGTTTCAAGAGCTTGGCCTTGAGCTTGATTTTCCAAGATAAAACGAGCACGCTTAATGACGAATCAGTTGATCAGATCATAACCACCGTTATCGATGCGTTACACGCGCGTTGCGGGGCTAAATTGAGGGGGTAAAAGGTGGCGCTAACCAAGGCGGATCTTACGGAAGGTTTGTTCGAAGAGCTGGGTTTTAATAAGCGGGAATCCAAGGAGTTCGTGGATCTTTTCTTTGAAGAGCTCCGTACGACGCTAGAAGCCGGCGACTATGTCAAATTATCCGGCTTTGGCAATTTCGAACTGCGCGATAAGAACGAACGCCCGGGCCGCAACCCCAAAACAGGTCAGGAGATTCCGATTTCGGCACGGCGCGTGGTCAGCTTTAAGCCCGGTCAGAAAATGCGGGCTCGCGTCGAATCCCGCGTTGACCAAGAAGCCTGAAGAACCGCTTCCGTCGATTCCCGACAAGCGCTACTTCTCGATTGGAGAAGTCAGTGATCTCTGTCGGGTAAAATCGCATGTCCTGCGTTATTGGGAGCAGGAATTTCCTCAGCTGAAACCGGCTAAGCGACGAGGCAATCGTCGCTATTACCAGCGGTACGATATAGAAATCGTGCGCGATATCCGGACGCTGCTCTACGACCAAGGTTTCACTATCCAGGGCGCTCGTCTGCAGCTCGATACCAAGGGCCGTAAACTGGCAGCCGTGGCGAGCGAGGACCGTGCTGTGGACTCATTGGCCGCGGTTCGCCAAGAACTCGAATCGATTGTTCAGGAATTGGGCCGATAGCATGTTGTGACGGCCTGAGTTTTGGTATGATGCGCAGGCTGTCGGGGTATGGCGCAGTTTGGTAGCGCGTCTGCATGGGGTGCAGAAGGTCGTAGGTTCAAATCCTGCTACCCCGACCATTAAAACAACGGCTTAGCGACGTTTCGAAAATGCGCTGAGTCAAATTGAACACAATTTGAGCCCAACATCGGCTCAGGCCGCAGTCGACGTCTTCCCAGGGCGGTTCGTGGCCTTCGAGGTAGCCCTCGGTTGTGTCGACGTCTTCGTGGCCATAGAGCGCCGGGATGTCTCGTTCGCGCCATCCTGCTGCACAGTATCGGTCGCCGCCGAGACTTTTGATTTCGTAGTACGTGGGCGGCGGGCTGGTGGCGTAGTGGCCACTGGCGGCGCGGGCGTTCCCGGCAACGCAAATTATTGGCATCGCACGTCAAAATCTGCGCTCTGGCCCGGATCTGCCGGGTACGTACACCCGCGGCCCGGCTGAGCCGCTACAGTGCGATGGCTTTGTGCGTCAAGTACACGCGTTCGGTGGTTCTGTCGACTGCGCTATCGATGTGCGCATCATCCATCCGCCGCCGGCCGGGGATGGAATTTTCGTGGGCGCTCAAAGATCAAACCATAGACGAGGTTTCCAGCCAGCGGCTCGCGCTGAAGGCTGGCGGATTGAACGTGCTTGATATCTATATCCCGGCTCGGCGCGGTGATTTTCTTGCGGTCCATCTGGTCAACGACACCAGCATAGCGCAGGTCTTTGAAGCTGACGCCAGGTGGATGCGGTGGTTTAGCGTAGAAATGACTGGATCAACCCGAGATTTCGGTGCGAACCCTGACGATAGCTATGCGCCGCAAATTGGTTTTGTGTTTCAAGCTGAAGATCGGCGGATCGATGATCTTGGCGCAATCAGTGCCGAGACCCGGGCAACGCGGCACGCATGGGATAACAAATCCCAGGGAATGACGTTCATCGGCGACACGCTGTTGCAGTTCGGCGATGTACCTGATGGATTCGTGAGCCAGTATGACCGTTGGGACACAACCAATAAGACCGGATCGAGTACCCACAGTTGCACTCATATGAACAGCGTCGATTACTCGGCGGTTCACGATGCGTTGAGATTCGAAAACGAGGCCGACGACAACGGAATCCGGATCATCAACTCGGCGTCGTCGAAGCTCGACAATTTCGCTCTGTCGGATTCGGTTCTCGTTCCGATCACTGGTGTATTCGATTCGGCCGATAAGGCGATCCGCGCGGTGTTCACTGATGAGACGCGCACCGTGCTGGCCTATGTCGACAATAGCGGCACGCCGCTGGAGGTTGCCAAGCTGCTGCTCGGCACAGGAAGTAACGATCAATCTCAGATTGATAACGGGGACGGCGCGTTGGTATCCGGACTCAGTGACGATGAGTCCAACGGAACGGCTGTATTCGTCCAGAAATGGCAAACCGAGCGAGTTATCCGGCTACAAGATGCCTGCTACTGCTACTGCTACTGCTACTGCTACTGCTACTGCTACTGCTACTGCTACTGCTACTGCTACTGCTACTGCTACTGCTACTGCTACTGCGACGGCGCGCTGCATCTGGGGGTTATCTTCGGTGCCAGCGATACGGCGCGGCGCCTACCCAGGCCCTTCGCATCGTTCTGGCGGCCGATGGCGGTATCGGTTTCGACAAGAGCTATTCATACCACCCCGCGACCGAGGCCGGTTCTTATGTATCGGGATCAGAAAACGGCGGCGAGACCGAGGGCGTGGCATCAGATGGCCTGTATCTCTATGTCTCGAACTACTTCGGGCAACTGACCACGTTCCCGCTGCATAGCAATGGGAAAATGGCGGGCCGGGCCACGATCGGCACTGAGGGCGCCGTTGATGTTGATCTGCCGTATCCTCGGGTAACAACGCCGGTGGTCACGCTACAGCCTGTCGATTCCGATGGCGTCGGGGCCTATGTGTCTGCGTCCAGCGGGAGCGTATTCACCGTCACCGGCACAGCCGGGGGCGTGGTTAACTGGGTTGCCGAATAGCTACTCGAACCAGCGGCCTCGCAGGTCGAAACCTACGAGGTCGTTCAGGTCGCGAAACTGCTCGCTGAAATAGCTGTCGAGCATGTCGCGAGTACCTGGCCGCATCGCCGGCGGTCGAATGTCAGTCGACAAGCTTAGTCGGTCGGCATAGTGGCTGATCTTATTCGCCATGCGTCGGCCGATCGTTCGGTCAGCGTCAAACCCCAGGCGGGCTGAATATCGAGACGGTATACGCCGTTGCATGATCGCGTTCTTCACGCGATGCAGGGCCGGCGCTCGGGGTGTTTTGCTCAGGTTGGCTCGTATATCAAGGTTCAAGTTATCGAAGCGAGCCGGGTCGGCGCCGAGAAAATCGAACACATTGTTAAGGTATGGCGCGCGGTCGGCTAGAAAATCCTCGAGGACAAAGAAAAAGATCTGCTCGCGCGGAATATGGCGTAGAAGCCTAGCGATCTGGTCGCGGTATTCGCTTCGCCCAAGAACCATATGAGGCGCCATCGTCACAGTGTCTTCGAATGAGTATCGAGCCCGTCCGGCTTTCAATTCATGCCAATACTGTGAATAGGCCCTGTCCACCGGGTGACGCAGCGAAACAATTATCTTGATCGGCTTGGGCTGAGCTGCAATACGCTCGAAAGCGCGAGCCGAAGCTAGATAGGTGGTTGAGTCCTCGCCGACAATTGATTCGTGCCCGGACCCTTTGAATTGTTCGCGATACCAGCGCCAATAGTGGTCGGGATCGTCTATAACGCTCGGTCGGTGCCACCGGTTTTTGCGATGCACCCAAAAATCGCTGTGTTGATAGACGTCATCGATATCAAAGAAGCCGATTTCGTCGCGTGGCATATGTATATCCGGATGGCTATCAAGTAGCCAGTGGAGCGTGCTGGTCCCACACTTCATCGCACCAGCGATCAAAAAATCGGGCAGATCATTCGGCGACGACGACACCCACTCGTTCATATACATCCACTTACGATCGACGGGCGAGATAGTATTCAGACCTTCCAGGTGTTGCAACCAGACGACGACCTGATGATGCGTTGTTTTCCCGTATCGGCGCATCGACAAAGGCGGGCCGGGTTGGATAGTAATGCGCGAAATGCGCTTTATCGCGGGAGTTCGGGGGCTGGTCTCGCGTCGTGTGTTTGGTGAGACAAATGGAATCACAACTAATTGATTAAAATAATGCAGATTGATTGTTTTGATTTCGCTTATTTCCTTTAAAACTGCATAATTTTCAGATGCATACCTCGCATTTCGGCGTCGCCATGGTGTGCAAAAGGTCGTAGGTTCAAATCCTGCTACCCCGACCATCCATCTACATGACCTTGTGATGCATGCATCACAAGGTTTTTTTATGCGCGAACGAAAACCGGTCGCCGTACCGTCGCGTGTGGTGGTCGACGTCTTAATCGATGTGCTTAAAAGACGTATTTCGGGTGTGTTACTGACTGATGACCGACCGTTGCCTTGAGCATGGTTAGGCCTGCGGCAGGGTGGGTTGTTCGCCTTGGGACGGCGTATTCAAAAACCTGGTCGCCGCGACTCGCGGGATGTCGGCTCGCGTTTAAACACGGTTCTAGAAGAGGTGGTAAGCGCACTGCCTAAAGGCTCCGCACAACTACTGATCTTGGCGTCCAATAATTAGTGTTACTGTGCCAATGTAGCTTGAGACCCGCGTTAGTCTGCGGAAACTGACTGCAGCAAAAGGCCCCCTAAGCCTTTGGTTACCGTGCGCTAGTTCGCGATCAGCGCCGAGCACGCTTTAAAATTCAAGAAACCGTTGGTCTACAGGCGGGCAGCGATCGTGGCTTGTTTGCGATTGGGTACCTGCGGCAAGATCCGCTGGCTGGTCTTGGTAGCGGACCTGAAATGCGATTCCCACCATTTTCTGCTGTATAAATCTCGTCTTTTTGGCGGGGCATCTCAAGTGTGGGCATTGTCCGCTGTTGGCACCTCTTAGAAGCGGATTGTCTGACGAGATGCCGCCGGAGGCCATCGTGGGCCTGTAGGACGGAATCGGGGTAGGAAAGACAGCGCCCGGTGCAAGCTGCTAGCCTTACACGCACGGCTTATGGGGACCGACTAGCCGGCAGGTTGAGCATCCTCGAGCGCTGATGTTGTTATATTAGATAACAAAGTCAGCGCCGGCTAGTGGCCGCAGTTGACTTAAGTCAACAATTTGAAAGATGGGGCGCCCGGCGAGGGTCGCGAACCCTTCACGCAGCAACAGAAGGTGGGTTGGGAAGTACCCTCGGTCGTACAGACTGACGCGGGTCTCGAGCACCGATGAGTACGCTATCATCGTTCGACCGGGGCGGCTTCGGTAGATCTACAGACTAAAGTTTGGGCCGCTCTGGCCGCACAAGACAATACGCTGACTCTGTATCCGGATATCAGTCGGTCATATGAGCGGGCTTCAGGGCTAGCGTTTGTTGTGTTCGGCGCTTGCTCAAAAAAGCGCCGAACTGGATCGAGACAGTTGCAGCACGGGCCTCCATGCTGTGAACACCTGTGGGTTCGCTTGGCGAACCGATGTATTACCTACCGTTTTCATATTTGAATTTTCTTGTGAAGCAGGGCTCGTTCGATTCAGACGTTGCACCCGCGGCAGGCTGGTTGGCGATCCGCGGGCTGGGCGTTCAGCGCGGCGGACGAACCTTATTCTCGGGGATCGATCGTCATCTGCGCCCGGGTTCGTTGCTGCATGTTCAGGGGGCTAATGGCGCCGGTAAAACGACGTTTTTGGAAACGATCGCGGGGCTGGTGTTGCCGCCGGCGGGCTGTGTCGAATGGCAGGCTGGCCGCTATGCCAGCCCGATTGAGGAAGCGCCTTGTTACATCGGCCACGATAATGCGCTGCACGCTGCGCTGACGCCGATTGAAAATCTGTCGTGGTTAATGCGTCTGGCCGGACAGCCGGTGGCGACGGCGCTTCTATGTGATGTGCTGGCCGAGCTTGGCCTGTCGCGGCTGCGCCGGCGCCGCTGCGCTCGCTTATCCGCCGGACAGAAACGGCGTGTGAGTCTGGCGCGCCTATGGGTGACCGAGGCTAGACTCTGGTTGTTGGATGAGCCAGCCGCTGGTCTGGATACCGTAGCCCGCGATCAATTGGCTGCGCGTGTCGCGGCCCATGCGGCTGCCGGCGGCATCGTCGTCTATAGTACGCACGAGCCGCTGGCTCTGGGCGAAGTCGATGTACTCGATCTGGATCAATGTTGAGTGTATTTCTGGCGGTGCTGCGGCGCGATCTGTGTATCGGCTGGCGCGAGCGGGGGGCCGTGTTGCACCAGTTGCTGTTCTTCGTATTGCTGGTTGCGCTGTTTCCCTTGGCGGGTTCGGGGTCGCCGGGGGGCGTTCGTACCGTAATGCCAGGGCTGATATGGATGGCTGCGCTGGTCGCCACCATGCTATCGCTACAGCGGCTGTTTCGGCCGGATTATGAGGACGGTACGCTGGTGCAGTACCGGCTGTCGCCGGAGCCGTTGGTATTGATCGCGTTGGCCAAGGTGCTGGCCCATTGGCTGGTCAGTGGCCTGCTGCTCTGTCTGGCAGCGCCCGGGGTGATGCTCGCGATGGGGGCCTCGCCCGATATGGCCGGTGCGGCCGCGGCTGCCTTGGCGCTCGGAACGCCGGTGTTGTCGTTGATTGGCGCGATCGGTACGGCGTTGACTCTCAGCTTGCCGCGCGGTGGATTGTTGCTCGGTATCCTGGTGTTTCCGCTCTATGTGCCGGTACTGATCTTTGGGGCGGGGGCGATGCGCGCTGCGGCGCTCGGGTTGCCGGTTTCGCAAGGGTTGTGGCCGCTTGCAGGTGTATTGCTCTTAGCCGTAGCCACAGCACCTTGGGCGATTGCAGCCGCGCTGCGCATCGGCGTGGAGTGAGCGGGGCGTATTTGTCTGGCAATAACGGTGTTGGGCCGTCACTCGGCGAGTCGCATGATGAATGTCTATCTCGACAGTTCTATGAAGAGATCGGAGCGATATACACAGGTGCTGCGGGCCAGCTGCAATACGGTGCTACGGTGGCTGGCCGGTCGGCGCTGACCATAAGGTTGGGCAGATGATCCGTCGCTCGTTGATGCTATCCGTGCACCGGTTGGGCTCGCTGCCATATTTCTATCGTGCCAGCGCGGGCTGGGCGCGCGGTCTGGCGATCGCCGGGTCGGTGCTGGTGGTCTATGCGCTCTACCAGGCATTGGTGGTTGTGCCGCCCGATTATCAGCAAGGCGATGTGTATCGGATCATATATATCCACGTGCCCAGCGCCTGGCTGTCGCTACTCGGCTATACCACGATGGCAGTGGCCGGCGCGATAGCGTTGGTATGGCGGCTCAAGATCGCCGAGATTTATCTTGTGGCGGCGGCGCCAGTCGGCGCGTCGTTCACTATGCTGGCGCTCGTTACGGGCGCGCTCTGGGGCGAGCCGACCTGGGGAGCATGGTGGGTCTGGGATGCACGCCTGACCTCGGAGTTGATTCTGTTGTTTCTGTATATCGGCGTAATCGCCTTGAACGGGGCGATCGAATCGCCGCGGCATGCGGCGCGCGTCTGTGCGTTGTTGTCGATCGTGGGTGTGCTCGACGTGCCGGTCATTCATTACTCGGTCGTTTGGTGGACCACGCTGCATCAAGGGGCAACCGTTCGCCCTCTAGGGGGAACGACCATGCCGGGCGAGATGCTCCTGCCCTTGCTGATCAGCGCCCTCGGGTTCACGTTGCTATTCGCTTGGTTGACGCTCTCGCGTATGCGCGTCGAGCTGTTATGGCGCGAACGCCGTAGCCGCTGGGTGGCCCGTATGCTGGCTACCGATGAGTAGCGGGAGCTCGTTCTGGGCGATGGGTGGCTATGCCGGCTATGTGTGGAGTGCCTATGGCTCGCTGCTGGTCGTGCTGGTCGTCAATATCGCAGTGCCGTTGATCCGGCATCGGCGCCTGCGTCGTCGAATTCGCGCCGGAGAATTCGACGATGACTAGAACGCAGCGGCGCCGGGTATGGCTGGTCATGAGTTTGCTGGCCGGGTTGGCTGGGGCGTTGCTGCTGACGTTGACGGCATTCCGCGGCAACCTCCTGTATTTCCACCAGCCCAGCGAGATCGTGGCTGGTCGGGTGCCGGCCCATGAGCGGATTCGTCTTGGTGGCCTGGTGGCCGCAGGTTCGGTCCGGCATCGACATGCCTCGCTGACCGTCCAGTTCCAGGTGGCCGACTGCGATGCTCGTGTGCCGGTTCGTTTCAACGGTGTGTTGCCGGATTTGTTCCGGCCGGGCCAGGGCGTGATCGTCTACGGCGAACTCGATGGCCATGGCGTGTTGATCGCCGATCGCGTGCTGGCCAAGCACGACTCGCGATACATGTCGCCGGAAACGGCGAAGGCGCTCCAGCCGAACGAGCACAGCAGCTGTATGCCGGCCCGCCTGCAAAGCGCGGCCTCATGATTCCCGAGCTGGGCCGTCTTGCTTTGATGCTGGCTCTGGCCATGGCACTGGTGCAATCGTGTTGGCCGTTGTATGGCATGGCTGTGAGGCGACCGGTATATCAACATTTTGCCGCACCGGCGGCGATCGGCCAGTGCCTGATGCTGTCGATCGCTTTTGCTGCCTTGGCGTGGTCGTTTTATGTCAACGATTTTTCAGTGGTCTACGTCGCTGAAAATTCCAATACTCATCTGCCCTGGTTCTATCGACTCGCAGCCGTATGGGGTGCCCACGAAGGTTCGCTATTGCTGTGGCTGCTGGAGCTGGGGCTCTGGTCGCTCGCGGTGGTCTGTACCAGCCGGAGTCTGCCGCGCGACGTAGCGGCCAGTGTGCTGTCGATCATGGGGCTGGTCGGGGCCGGCTTTTTGTTGTTCACGCTCACCACCTCGGATCCGTTTCAGCGCCGATTCCCGGCCCCCAGTCAGGGCCGCGACCTCAATCCGCTGCTGCAGGATCCGGGGTTGGTTTTGCATCCACCGATGCTCTATATGGGCTACGTTGGTTTTTGCGTAGCGTTCGCATTCGCGATCACGGCCTTGCTCAGCGGGCGTGTCGATAGCGCGTGGACGCGTTGGGCCCGGCCATGGACCCTGGCGGCCTGGGTCTGTTTGACGCTGGGGATCATCCTCGGCAGCGGCTGGGCGTATAACGAACTGGGCTGGGGCGGCTGGTGGTTCTGGGATCCGGTGGAAAATGCCTCGTTCATGCCGTGGCTGGTCGGAACAGCGCTCATCCATTCACTCGCAGTGACCGAAAAACGGGGGATCTTTCAGAGCTGGACCGTTCTCTTGGCAATCACGACGTTCGCGTTGTCGCTGCTGGGTACATTTCTGGTGCGATCGGGGGTGCTGGTCTCGGTCCATGCTTTTGCAAGCGATCCGGCGCGCGGTGTTTATATGCTGGCGCTTTTTGCCATCGTGGTGGGCGGGGCGCTGGTGCTTTATGCCCTGCGAGCCGGGGAGCTGGGACAGCCCGCAGAGCCGGCCGCGATATTGTCTCGTGAAGGGCTGCTGCTATTGAACAACCTGTTTCTGGTCGTGGCCGCTGCGTCGGTGCTCATCGGTACGCTTTATCCGATACTGGCCGATGCCTTGGGTTTGGGACAGCTGTCGGTCGGTGCGCCTTATTTCAACCAGGTGTTCGTGCCGCTCATGGCTCCGCTGGTTGTGCTGGTTGGTCTGGCTTCTGCGGTAGCGTGGAAGCGGACTCGGCTGGCCAGGCTCAAGTCTCGGCTGTGGGGCCCGGCGTTGGCAGCGGTCGTGGCTGGGGGGCTGCTGCCCGCGCTGACGGTCGGTCTAGGGGCGGTGCCGGCGGTGGCCGGAAGCATGCTGGGATGCTGGGTCATCGCCAGCTCAGTCGAAGAATGGCTGCGGCGACGGCGTACCCGATCACGCTTGTCGCGCCAGGTGCTTGGCATGACTCTCGCCCATGCCGGGGTCGGTGTTCTCGTGATCGGTATCAGTTTGGTCAGTGGTTTCGGAAGTCAGCGACAGGCGCGTATGGCGCCCGGCGATACGCTTCAGTTCGCCGGATACGACATCGGTTTTCGGGGCACCCAGTCGCGTCGGGGGCCGAACTACATGGCCCAGATCGGCGAATTCGCGATCCAGCGGGCGGGGCGACAACGGACGACCCTGCGCCCGGCCAAGCGCCGCTACCATGCCTCTGGGGCGGTCATGACAGAAGCCGGAATCGACAACGGCCTGTTCGGCGATCTGTATGTGTCGCTTGGCGACTCTGGCCCAGGTGGTTACTGGAGCGTTCGGTTTTATGACCGCCCGTTCGTGCGCTGGATCTGGTCCGGCGGCTTGCTCGCGGCGCTCGGCGGCCTGATCGCTCTGACCGATAAACGCTATCGGCGGCCGCGGCCGGTTCGGCTTGGCCACTGGAAGCGGGCCGACACCGCTGTAGAGCGCGAGGCCGAAAGCTGATGCGCTGGCGCGCTATCGCGCCCGTTGCGGTCTTGCTTGTTTTAGTGGCTGTGTTGGCCTACGGGCTGGCGCGCGATCCGCATGCACTGCCCGCGGCGATGGTCGGCAAGCCAGCGCCTGAGTTCGAACTGGCCAGGCTGGCGGCGCCCGACGACACTCTGCGCTTGGCCTCTTTTGCCGGGCGAGCGGTGGTGGTTAACGTCTGGGCGAGCTGGTGTCGGGCCTGCCGATCGGAAAGCGTGGTGTTGGCCGAGGTAGCGCGCCGGAGTGGCGTGCCGATCGTGGGGGTGAATTACAAGGATGATCCCGAACGGGCCCGGCGTTGGCTCAAGCGGTTTGGCGATCCGTTCGTTGCGGTCGGGCTCGATCGCTCGGGGGATACCGGTATCGACTGGGGGGTGACCGGGGTCCCTGAAACTTTCGTCATCGGTGGCGGGGGGGTAATTCGCGACAAAATCGTCGGGCCCGTAACCGAAAAGATCATGCAGCAACGCCTGTTGCCCGGACTGCAACGTCTGCAATCGGAGCAGCGATGAGACTGCGGTGGCCTGTGTTTTGTCTGTGGATCGTGCTGTGCCTGGTGCCGATGGCCCGGGCCGAAGACGGATCGATGACCGAAGCCGAGGCGCAGCGCTATCATGTCTTGACCGAGAGGCTGCGCTGCCTGGTTTGTCAGAACCAAAGCATCGCGACGTCCGATGCCGATCTTGCCGCCGATCTGCGCGAACGCGTGGCCAACCAGATCAGGGCCGGCCGAACCGATACCGAAATACGGCGATATATGGCCGATCGCTACGGCGATTGGGTGCTCTATCGGCCACCGTTCAATAGATCGACTTGGGCCCTGTGGTTGGCTCCCTTAGCCTTGCTGTTATGTGGGCTCGGATGTATTGCCAGGCTGTTGGGCAGGCGCAGTCGCGGTCGCTCTATGGCCCCCGCCGAGCGCGATCGTCTGGCGGCGATTCTCGAGCGTGAGAGCGACCAATCGACGCGTTCTTCATCGACCGGTTCTGCCGATGACCATTGAGTTCGCGGTCGCCAGCACGCTGTTGGTCGGGCTCTGTATCGTGTGTCTCATCTGGCCGTTATGGCGACACTCGACCGGCGCGGACGAACGGCGGCGGCATGCCAATATCGAAATTTATCGACAACGCTACGGCGAAATCGAGAGGGCGGTCGGCCTGGGCCGGTTATCGCAAGATCAGGCCAAAAGAGAAAAGGATCGCATCGGCAGGCAGCTTCTGTCCGAGCTCGACACGGACTCCAAAGAAAAAAACGCAGCAGCAGGTCAGGGCGGCTTTCGGGGGGCGTGGCGAGCACTCGGGATGGCAGGTGGGCTGATCGTGACTGTGGCGGCCGGTGGCTATGCCTGGCAGGGCGATGGGCATGCGCTGCAGCAGGTCGATATGCCCAGCGTCGAGCGACAGCTGCAGCGGTTGCAGGACCAGGTTCGCAGCCATCCCAAAGCTCAAGATTTGCGACTGCGGTTGGCGATGGCCGAGAAGCAGCACGGCGAATATGCAGCCGCTGCACACAACTTGCGCCGCATCAACGATCAGCGTGCCGCTGCGATTCCCAGCTTGCTGGTGGGTGAGGCCGAAATGCGCTTGGCTGCCGGTAGCGGTCTGAATCGTGAGGTTCGGTCTGTGTTTGCAAGAGCGCTCGCAGCCGATCCAGGCAACACCAAAGCACTTTGGTATCTGGGGCTGGCGGCTTCGGAGGCAGGCGATGCCCGCCAGGCGCTGGGCTACTGGGAGCGACTGTTGAAGCAGCCGTTAAGCGACAGCGTGCGCGCCAAAGTTCGCAGTCGACGCGACTTGCTGATCGATAATATGCCCGTATCGGCGGCATCAGACTACAAGACGAAATGAGCCCGTAGCGACATTGGCCTGGGTACCGGGTGTGCGGTCGGCATACACCCGACTTTCGAACTTCTTAGGTTCGAGCCGCGGCAGAGTCGTGTTGCAGGCTTGCTATCATGACAGTATGTCGAGAGTTGTTGGCCGCTACGCGCCGTCGCCCACGGGGCCGTTGCATTTCGGATCGCTCATTGCTGCACTGGCGAGTTTCTGCCAAGCCAAGGCCCAGGGTGGGCTATGGCGGCTGCGTATCGATGATTTGGATACGCCGCGGGTGGTCGCGGGGGCGGACCGTGCGATTATCGACACATTGGCGGCTTTCGGGCTCGAGCACGACGGGCCGGTCATGTATCAGTCGCGTCGCGACGGCGCTTACGCCGAGGCGATTGCCGAGCTCAAGCAGCGCGCTCTGGCTTTTGACTGTGCCTGTACCCGGCGCGAAGCGCGTTCCGGCCCGGTGGGTAGCGAGGGGCCGGTTTATCCGGGAACCTGCCGCCATGGTCTGCCGCCCGGGCGTGCTGCCCGTTCGGTTCGACTGGCGGTTGAGGCAGAAATCATCAGCGTAGGTGATCTGATCCAGGGTGAATGCCGCCAGAACCTCTCGCGGGATATCGGCGATTTCGTGATCCGACGGGCCGACGGCATCACCGCCTATCAGCTGGCCACGGTTATCGACGACGCGGCCCAAGGGGTGACCGAAGTCGTTCGCGGGTCAGATCTGCTGTCATCAACGCCGCGCCAGATCTGGATATATCGCTGCCTCGATATCGTGGCGGTGCCACGCTATGCCCATATTCCGGTCGTCGTGGATGTGCACGGCGACAAGCTCGGCAAAAGCACAGGCGCGCTTGCTTTGGAGGCTCGCCAACGCGCAGCCCAGTTGACCGAATGCCTTGCGTTGCTCGGCCAGCAGCCGCCGGCGTGGCTGGCCCGACAGTCGGTATCATCGGTGATAGCCTGGGCCGTCGATCATTGGCAGACGGCGGCCGTGCCGCAACAGATGACGTGCCGGCGTGCGACAGGACATGAGCCGCAACCCGGGGGCTGATCGACGCCCGCGACAGACCGCCGCGAACCTACCAGCGCCGTCGATCCCACTGCTCGGGGTTGGCCCAGTGGCGGGAATTGAGCCAATCCGGCGTGATCTTGTAGTCGTAGATATCGTAGCGATAGATCCAGTAGTGTGAGTTCAACTGGCGCGCTTCGCTCACGCGTCGAAATCCAAGCCCCAGAAATTCGGCAACGGACCAGCACTCGCTTTGCCGGGCGGAATCGATATCGAATGCCGTGAGAATAGCGCCGGCGCTGTAATTGCGTAGACGCGCTAACAGCTGGCGGGTTGCGATGGTGGAAAGAATTTTTGGTGCATCGAGCACAAGCGCCAGATCGAACTGATCGCACCCGGCGAGATCTTGGTCTAGATCAAGGTCGGGCTGAATGAGGCGTTGTATATAGCCTCGTTCGGCCCACGCCGAAGGCAGGGTGCCCTCCGGTCCGAACTGCACAACGCGGCCGGGCGCGCAGCGCTCGAGATAACCGTTTAGGCAGGCAGCGACATCTTCGGGAATCGTCATGACTCGTTAGTCTAACGCGAAGAACTGCGGGCATCGAAGACGAGCGAGCTGCTAGCTCAGCCGTTGTGCCCTAGGCCGCGATGCAGGGGGCATAGGCATGGCCCATAACGCGACCGGGCCGCCCCATCGTCAAGCCTGAACGGCCCGGTCGTCGATGACGATGACATAAAAAAGAGCCCGACCTGAAAGGCCGGGCTCTTGCTCCGCTTAGGCGGCTATCGAAAAGGGAGAACCCTTTCGATTACATGCCGCTGTCGCTGTTCATGCTGTCGCTATCACCCTGATCGGTGACATGCAGCTCGACGCGACGGTTCTGGGCACGGCCCGCGGCGGTCTCGTTGGTAGCAACCGGATTGTTCTCACCATGACCTTCGGTGCCGGTGACGCGGCTGGAGCTGATGCCGTGATCGGTCAGATAGCTCTCGACCGAATCCACACGACGCTGCGACAGACCCATATTGTACTGCTGGGAGCCGACGCTGTCGGTGTAGCCGTCGATGCGGAAGTCGACGTTCGGGCTGGCATTCAGCGCATCGACCACGTTGTCGAGACGGTTTTCAGCCTGGCTGGTCAGCTTGGCGGAATCGAATTCGAAGGTCACGCCCTTCAGGACGATCGGTGCCTTCTTCTCGATCGGGCAACCGCGAGCATCGACTTCGGTGCCCATCGGGGTACCCGGGCACTGGTCATTGGCGTCGATCACGCCATCGCCATCGCTATCCTGCGGCTGAGTCGGGGCCGGAGCCGGAGCCGGCTCGGGCGCCTGCGGGGGCGCGCCCAGCGGAATCTGCAGACCCAGGGACACGATATGATCGTTGTAGCGCTGGTCTTCATAGCCGGCGCCCACCACGTCGGCGGAGTCCACCGTCGTGTAACGATAACGATATTCGGCACGAACCTTCAGGCCGTAATCGTTGAGGGTGTACATGTAACCGACACCGGCGTCGAGGTAGTCCGAGTCGGCGTCGTCACCCACGCTGTTGCCGTTGATCGAGCCGAAGCCCGGATCCTGCTTGCCCCAGGACGCACCCAAGATGCCGTAGACCGGCAGGGTGTCGCGGGCGGGGAAGAACAGCGCGTCCAGGCCAAAGCCGTACAAGTCGGCGTCGCTTGCGCCATGGCCATTCAGTTTTTGATCGGGGTTGAAGTAGAAGCCATACAGCTCAAGGTTCAACCAGCTGTTGATCGGCTTACCAACGGCGAGGCTCATGCCGACGCTGTCGTCGTTGTCGACATTCAGGCTGCCGAAGTTGTCCGAGGAACTTCCGATCGAATCGCTGTCAAAGAAGCCGTAGGAGACCATGGGCGCGACGTAGAAGCGCTTGTCCTGCGGCGTGTTGTCCTGCGCGAACGCGCCAGCGGAAAAGGCGAGCCCCAGCGCGCCGGCAACGCATGCGGTAAGCGGTTGCTTAAATTGCATAGCTCAAAACTCCCTTGAACGGGTTTAGGTTTGTTGTGCGGTCCCATTCACCGAGTGGTAAACACTAGTTTCCTGACCGGTGACGTGCAAAGGCAGTATGCGACCTTTTGGTAAATTTGGCAATGAGAAAGCCGGGTTGTGAAAAAAATTTTAACCTGTAATCATCCGCGGCTTTCCGATCCTCCCGACCCTTTAAAAATCTATGGATATTAACGCTGTGCGCACCCGAATGGTCTCGCTTCGCGAGCGTCTTGGCGACCTCCGGGGGTATCTTTGACTATGCCGACAAAAAAGACCGTCTGAGCGAACTCGACGCAGAACTCGCCGAAGGCAGTATTTGGGTCGAGGCGCCCGATAAAGCCCAGGCTTTCGGGCAAGAAAAAGCGCGGCTTCAAGAAGTCGTGGATCCGATCGATAAATCCATCAGTACGCTCGATGATAGCGAACAATTGCTGGAGCTTGCCGAAATCGAAGCAGACCAAGAGGTGGTCGATCAAATTTCGACTGAGCTGGACGAGGTCGAGAATCATCTCAAGTCGCTGGAATTTCAACGCATGTTCTCCGGCGAAGCGGACGCCAGCAATGCGTATGTCGATATCCAGGCCGGCTCCGGCGGCACCGAGGCTCAGGACTGGGCCGAGATGCTTTTGCGCATGTATCTGCGCTGGTTGGAGCATCGCGGTTTCGCAACCGAGGTGACGGAAATTTCGGAAGGCGATGTCGCCGGCATCAAAAGTGCGACAATCGCGGTTACGGGCGGCTATGCTTATGGTTGGCTGCGCACCGAAACCGGTGTGCATCGACTGGTTCGCAAGTCGCCGTTCGATTCTGGCGCGCGTCGCCATACTTCGTTTGCGGCCGTGTTCGTGGCCCCCGAGATCGACGACGACGTGGAAATCGAAGTTGATCCGTCGGATTTGCGCATCGACGTGTACCGCGCCAGCGGCGCGGGCGGCCAGCACGTCAACCGGACCGAGTCTGCGGTGCGGATCACGCACTTGCCGACCAATATCGTCGTGCAGTGTCAGAACGACCGCTCTCAGCATAAAAACCGTGCCACCGCCATGAAACAGCTCAAGTCCAAGCTGTACGAGCGCGAGATGGCCAAGCGTCGCGCTGACGCAGAAGCGACCGAGGCGGATAAATCCGATATCGGTTGGGGCAGCCAGATTCGGTCTTATGTGCTGGATCAGTCGCGAATCAAGGATCTTCGTACCGGCGTCGAAGTCGGCAATACGCAAGCCGTTCTGGACGGCGATCTCGATCAGTTTATCGAGGAAAGTCTCAAGCAGGGTCTGTAGCCATGAATGATGCGAGTACGGGAGCCGAAGAGACGCATCGGCTGATCGCTCAGCGTAAGGAGAAACTGGCGGGCTGGCGCGATGCCGGCGAGGCGTTTCCCAACGATTTCCGTCCGGATGCCAAGGCCGGTGAGCTGCAGACCTGGCATGCCGCGGACGATGCCGAAGCACTCGAGGCGTCAAGCACCGAGGTGGCGGTGGCTGGTCGGCTGCTGGCCAAGCGGGTGATGGGCAAGCTCAGCTTCGCCACTCTGCAGGATGCCAGCGGCCAGATCCAGTTGTTCGTGCAGCGCGATCTGCTCGGCGAGGACAGTTACAAGGCATTCAAGCAGCTTGATCTGGGCGATATCGTCGGTGTGCGCGGCACGCTGGCGCGCACGAAGAAAGGCGAGTTGTCGGTCAAGGCGGTCGAGCTACGGCTGTTGACCAAGTCGTTGCGGCCGCTGCCGGAAAAATGGCATGGGCTGTCGGACACTGAAGCTCGTTACCGTCAGCGCTATGTGGATCTGATCATCAACCCGCAATCGCGGGCGGTATTCAAGGCGCGCAGTGCGATCCTGCGAGCGACTCGCGGCTTCTTCGAAGAACGCGATTTCATGGAAGTCGAAACGCCAATGCTGCAGGCGATTCCTGGTGGCGCAGCGGCTCGGCCGTTCGTGACGCACTACAACGCACTGGAGCACGATTTCTATCTGCGAGTGGCGCCGGAGCTGTATCTCAAGCGATTGGTCGTCGGTGGCCTCGAACGCGTTTTCGAATTGAACCGCAATTTCCGCAACGAAGGGCTGTCGACTCGACACAATCCCGAGTTCACGATGCTCGAGTTCTATCAGGCCTATGCCGATTATCAAGTGCTGATGGACGAGATCGAGGCCCTGTTGCGCGAACTGTCGCGTCTGGTGGCCGAGCGACACGGCGAAGCCTGTAATGAAGATGCGGTCATGCTCGACAAACCGTTCGAGCGCCTGCCGATGCGCGAAGCGGTGCTGCGCTACAACCCGGATATAACGGCTGTGGACATCGACGATCCTGTGCGTTTGAAAACGGTCGCAGAAGCCGCCGGCGTGCGCGGCGAGGCCTCGTGGGGGATGGGCAAATGGCTGACCGAGCTGTTCGAGGAAACGGTTGAGCACCAACTGCACGAGCCGACGTTCGTAACCGACTATCCCGCCGAAGTATCCCCGCTGGCGCGGCGGCGCGACGATGATCCCTCGGTGACCGAACGGTTCGAGCTGTTCGTTGCTGGTCGTGAGGTCGCCAACGGTTTCTCCGAGCTCAATGATGCCGAAGACCAGGCCGAGCGCTTTAGGGCCCAGGTCGAAGCTAAAGAGGCCGGCGACGACGAGGCCATGTACTACGATGCCGATTACATTGCAGCCCTCGAGTACGGCTTGCCGCCGACCGGCGGGGCTGGCATCGGGATCGATCGCGTGATCATGATGCTTACCGGCGCGAGTGCAATTCGGGATGTACTGCTGTTCCCGCAGTTGCGCCCGCGGAAAGACACGTTCTAGAAAGCCGCACAGGTCGGCCGGCCCGAAGGCCGGTCCGACCTGTTCCCGACCGGTATAAGCCGCTAAGCCGGGGTGGGGTAGGGCAGTTCCAGCAGTTCGAGCGTTTGGCCGTCGTCGATGTGTAGCGCTTCGGCTGCGGCGGCATCCACCTGCACCACGGCCAACAGCCGGCCCTCGTTCTCGCCAGCCGCCAGCAGCACTTGGCCGACTGTCTTGTCGGCCGTATGTACCGGTTCGCCCGGAGTCGGCCGTCGGCCCTGCCAGGCCAGCCGGAACACGCGCCGGGTCAGACGGCCTCGGTGCTGTAGGCGGGCAATGACCTCCTGGCCTGGGTAGCATCCCTTATCGAAATCCACAGCCATTAGCCAATGCAGGTTGAGCATTTGCGGCACGAACTCGTTCTGGGTGGCCGCGGTCACCTGCGCCAGCCCGGCATCGATTTCGGACATCGCCCAGTCGGCGCTATCGGCCGGCATCGACGGCGCTGGCGGCTCGGCCGCGCCCCTCGTCAGCACTAGGGCCCGCGCCGGGTGGGGCTGCGAGCCGGGTAGGCCCAGCCAGATCTGTCCTGCGCGCTGTTCAGTGCGATCGACCGGTGGAATGCGGTCGTCGTCGTGAACCCCGACGATTTGATAGTCGGCGCTGACGTCGGTCAACTCGACTTTGAGTCGAAGCACGAACATGCGCAGTTTTTGCAGGGCTGCGTCGAGCAGTTCCCGGGGCAGCAGCAGCAAATAGGCGTCGTCACTCATAGCGACCCGCAGCACGAGCTGGGTGCGGCCCTTGGCGTCACACCAGGCAGCCAGGAAGTGCCGGTCCGGCCCGAGCCGCAAAACATCGTTGCTGAGCTGGGCACGCAAGAATTGGTCGACATCGGGCCCGGAGGCACGGATCACACCGAGACGCAAAGATTCGACAGGCGCGGGTTCGCCCATAAGTGCATCCAAAGGGATTGTGAGGCGTATTGTAGTGCGACTGTAAACCAAGGTGGGCAAACGCTCGGTTGGCCGCCTATCATGTTGCCAGCGCACATCGCGAGGTTTAGAGTATCTGTATGCCGAAGCAGCCTGTTACGTCCGCCGAAGAACCGCATTCCGGCGTCGACCCCGCATCGCCTCAAGACCGCGATCTCGAACCCCATGCCGATCCCCAGGCGCCCGATGAATCGGCGCCGGATTCGCGTCCCCGGGAGTATGGTGGGCCGAAGGGGCCAGACCCGGTTCGATACGGCGACTGGGAGAAGAATGGACGCTGTATCGACTTCTAGTATTCGATTTCACTTTCACGACTATCCGGGGACTGTATGAGTAGTCAGCCGAACCGACCGCTATCGCCGCATCTGCAGATTTATCGTTGGCAGATCTCGATGCTGACCTCCATCGCCCACCGGGCCTCCGGCATTCTGCTGGCCATCGGTGCGGTGCTACTGGCGATCTGGCTGATCGCCGCGGCCAACGGGCCGGATACCTATGCTGCGGTCAATGGGGTGTTTGGGTCGTGGTTTGGACAGCTGATCATGTTCCTGTGGTCGTTCGCGCTGTTCTATCACCTGTGCAATGGCATCCGTCATCTGGTCTGGGATATCGGCCTTGGTCTGGATCTCGAAACCGCGCGTAAAAGCGGCTTCGCGGTGATCGGCATTGCTGCCGCGCTGACCATCTTCGTCTGGATCTGGGCGTTGATCGCCTGATTCGACTCGACGTATTCCGGAGAATTCGACTATGAGCAGTATCCGTTCCTCGCTGGCCGGCGCCCGCGGCCTAGGCAGCGCCAAAACCGGGACCTCCCATTTTTGGGCCCAGCGCGTCAGTGCTGTAGCGCTCGTGCCGCTGACGCTGTGGTTCGTGGCTTGCCTGGCCTCTCAGTTCGGCGCCAGCTACTCCAGCGTGACCGACTGGCTGTCTTCGCCCTTCCAGGCGGCGTTGCTGGCGTTTTACCTGGCCGCCATTTTCTATCATTCGCAGCTTGGTCTTCAGACCGTCGTTGAAGACTATGTACATAACGAAGCGATCAAGCTGGCAACGCTGATCGCGCTGCAGTTGATCAATATCCTGATGGCCGTTGCGGCTATCGTTTCCGTACTCATGATTCTTGTGGGAGCCGCCTGATGAGCGAAAGCTACGACATCATCGATCACGAGCACGACGTCGTCGTAGTAGGCGCGGGCGGTGCTGGCCTACGTGCGACGCGCGGGCTTGCCGATGCCGGTTTGAAGACGGCCTGCGTGACCAAAGTTTTTCCCACCCGCAGCCATACCGTGGCTGCTCAGGGCGGCATCGCCTCCGCGCTTGGCAATATGGGCGAGGACGACTGGCGCTGGCATGCCTACGATACGATCAAGGGCAGTGACTGGCTGGGCGACCAAGACGCCATCGAGCACCTGACCAAGGAAGCGATTCCTTCGATCATCGAGCTCGAGCACGACGGCGTACCGTTTTCGCGTACCCCGGAAGGCAAGATCTACCAGCGCCCGTTTGGCGGCATGACCACCCACTTCGGCAAGGGCCAGGCCGAACGCACCTGCGCGGCCGCTGACCGAACCGGGCATGCGCTGCTGCACACGCTGTACCAGCAGTCGCTCAAGGCGCGCGCCGAGTTCTTCGTCGAGTACTTCGCCATCGATCTGCTGATGACCGAGGACGGCGAATGCAAAGGCGTGCTGGCCTGGGATCTGCAAGGCGGCCAGCTGCATCGCTTCCGAGCGCATCAGGTGATCCTAGCCACCGGCGGCTATGGCCGGGCGTATTTCTCCTGTACTTCGGCGCACACCTGTACCGGCGACGGCATTGGCATGGCGCTGCGTGCCGGGGTGCCGCTCCAGGATCCGGAATTCGTCCAGTTCCATCCGACCGGGATCTACGGTGCAGGCTGTCTGATCACCGAAGGCGCGCGCGGCGAAGGGGGGTATCTGACCAACTCCGAAGGCGAGCGTTTCATGGAGCGCTATGCGCCGAACGCCAAGGATCTGGCTTCCCGCGACGTGGTCAGCCGGGCCATGACCATCGAGATCAACGAAGGCCGCGGCGTCGGTGAAAAATCCGACCACATCATGCTCCATCTCGAGCATCTGGGCCCCGAGGTGCTGCACGAGCGGCTGCCCGGCATCACCGAAACGGCCAAGATCTTTTCCAACGTCGATGCCACCAAAGAGCCGATCCCGGTGCTCCCGACCGTGCACTACTGCATGGGCGGTATCCCGACCAACCCGTTCGGCGAAGTCGTGACCCTCAAGGACGGCGATCCGGATTCGATCGTGCCCGGGCTCATGGCGGTCGGCGAGACGGCCTGCGTTTCGGTGCACGGTGCCAATCGTCTGGGCTCCAATGCGCTGCTGGATCTGGTGGTGTTCGGCCGCGCGGCAGCTCAGCGCTGCACCGAGCTGGTATCGCCCGGCCAGCGCCACAAGGCCGATATCTCGGGCTCGGAGAAGAAGGCGTTGGAGCGTTTCGACAATCTGCGTCATGCCGATGGCGGTACGCCGACGGCCGAGTTGCGCGCTAGCCTGCAGACGTCGATGCAGAAATACGCGGCGGTGTTCCGCAATACCGACAGCCTCAAGAAGGGTGTCGACGTCATCAACCAGGAGGTAGCGTCGTTCTCGGATGTTTCGGTCACTGATCGTTCGATGACCTGGAACAGCGACCTGGTCGAAACCATGGAGCTGGAGAACCTGCTGCAGTGTGCGATCTGCACCATGCATGCGGCCAATAACCGGACCGAGAGCCGCGGTGCGCATGCGCACGAGGAATACACTGAGCGCGACGACGAGAACTGGATCAAGCACACGCTGACCTGGTATCGCGGTCCGGGGCAGGTCGATATCGACTATCGCCCGGTTCATCTGCAGCCGATGACCGACGAGATGGAACATATCCCGCCCAAGGAACGCGTTTACTAACGCTGCCGATTTCCGGCCGGCGCCGTTGGGCGTCGGCCCATCATCTTTGAAATGGAGGCCGGCCATGGCTGAATTTCGACTGCCCAAAAACTCGCGTATCTCCAAGGGCAAGCGCCATCCGGCGCCCGAGGGCGCAACCAACGTCAAGACCTTTCGCATCTATCGCTGGGAGCCTGAGGCCGGCGAGAATCCGCGGGTCGACAGTTTCGAGATCGATCTCGATCGCTGCGGGCCGATGGTTCTGGATGCGGTCATTAAGATCAAGAACGAAATCGATCCGACGCTGACCTTCCGGCGCTCCTGTCGCGAGGGGGTCTGCGGCTCCTGTGCCTTCAATATCGATGGCAAGAACACGCTGGCCTGCACCACGCGTATCGAAGACATCGACGGCGACGTTCGGATCTATCCGCTGCCGCATATGCCGGTAGTCAAGGATCTGGTGCCGGATCTGACCCATTTCTATGCCCAGCTCGAATCGATCGAGCCGTGGATCAAGACCGATACCGCCAAGCCGACCCGAGAGCGTCTACAGACGCCCGAGGATCGGTCCAAGCTCGATGGCTACTACGAGTGCATCCTGTGTGCTTGCTGCTCGACCGCCTGCCCGAGCTACTGGTGGAATCCGGAGCGCTATCTCGGCCCGGCTGTGTTACTGCAGGCCTATCGCTGGATCGTGGATTCGCGCGACGAAGCCACCGGGGATCGGCTGGACGAGCTGGAAGACCCGTTCAAGCTGTATCGGTGCCATACCATCATGAACTGCACCAATACTTGCCCGAAGGGGCTGAATCCGGCCAAAGCGATCCAGGAAACCAAGAAATTGATGGTCGAGCGTCGGACTTAAGCCGACCGTATCGTCTGTTTGGCCCCGCGGTACGCGATGTATCGCGGGGTTTTTAGTGTTCAGCAGGTTAATACCATGAGCGAAAAAGCGCGGATACGCTGGCTATGCCGGCGTGGCATGAAAGAGCTGGACGTGTTGTTGGAGCGCTTCGTGAATTCGGACTACGACAGTCTGAGCGCCGCCCAGCACGAAGCCTTCGTCAATCTGCTGCATTATGAAGACCCGGACCTATGGGTGCTGTTCATGGGGCGGGCCGAGGCCGAGACGCCGGAACAGGCCGAGCTGGTCGAACGCATTCGCGAGTTCGAGCGCGTCTAGCCCATCGATCCCATGCTGCCCAGCGTGTCTGGCCCCGGCTTGCCGGACGTCGGCAAGCGCTGTTCGAGGGCATGCATTTGAATGCTCGGTCTTTTTTTCGAGAAAGTCAGCGCCTAGCAGCGCCCAGCCGTCATGCCGCGCTTTGACGACACGATTCATGTGACGCTTCGTCCATCGCCGATGCTGCGTATCGGCAGCGCGCTCGTGCACAGTGTGGCCGTAGGGGTGGCCGTGGCGCTTGCATGGGCTATACCGGAGTTCGCGATATTGGCGGCCGTGCTGGCGGTGGCGGCATGGCGAGCCGATCGTCGTTTTCGGCTGTGTGCGCCCGGTGTCTGCACAGCCTTTCGCTGGTCGGCGGACCACCACGTGCACTGGCAACGCTTCGCTCGCGCGCCGTTGTCTGGGCGCTGCATCGAGGCTCGAAGCTGGGGCGCGCTCTGGGTGCGTCTAAAATGGCGTGGCGATGCGCATCGCCGGGCACATACGATCGTCATTCCGGCCGATGCCGTCGATTCGGATCTGCACCGGCGGCTGCGCGCGCGATGTCGAGTGGCGCCGCCGAGCGATGCCGGATGAGCAGACGGCTCGTGACTGTATCCGCTGCGATAGCCGGGATTTTGGCCGCGTTTTCGGTCGACGCTTCGCCTAGCCTGGATTGGCGCGGTTGTGCGGCCGCTGCGATCGGCCAGGCCAGTGCGGCGCATATGCAGTGTGGCTGGCTCAAAACCGGGGAGCGCCTGAATGACATGCCGGTGCGGCTGCGGGTCACGCGCCTTCGGGCTCGGCCCGATCGGCCGACCCCGCAGCCAGTGATCTATGTGCCCGGCGGGCCGGGGGATCCGGGCGGTCAGACCGATGCCGCACTGCGCGCCTGGCGTAGTTTCCAACAGCGGGCCGGTTGGCCTCGGGACCTGGTGATTTTCGATCCGCGTGGCACAGGCCGCAGCCGACCGCGGCCGGGCTGTCAGGCGGCCGCGCTCGAAGTATGTTTCAAGCGCCTAGGGGCGCCGACTGCCAATGCGCTGGGTATTCGTGCCCAAGTTACAGATCTGCACCGACTGATCCAGGCCGTCGATGCGGCCGGCGCCGTACTATGGGCCCAGTCCTTCGGTGCGGTGATCGCGCGTCGATTGCAGGCGCGCTACCCGGCCGATGTCCGGGCGCTGATACTCGATTCGCCGGTACTGAATCCAGGGAGAATCGAAGACCGTCGCCGGGCAACCTGGGCTCGCCGACAGCGCCAGTTGATAGCCGGCTGTCGGCGCGACCTGGGCTGTCGGCTGGGAGTGCCTTCGGCGTCGACGTTGATCGAGGCGTTGATGGGCCGTCGGGCGACCCAGCCGCGCACATTGGCCTGGGCCCGGGTGCCTTACAGGGCCCGCATGTTCACGGTCGATGCCCAGGCACTGCGTGCCATGCTGCTGTTATCGGGTTACGGGGTGGCGAACAGCAGCGCGCTGGTCAACCGGCTGCGTCAATCGCTGGCCAGGCCAGAGACCTTGGTGTCGTTGGCCCGGCCGTTGCAAAAGTTGAACGACCGGAGTGCCGAGACGGCGCCGGTGTACTGGAGCAGCCGCTGTGCGCTATCACAGACGGCGACGTCGGCGATATGTCGTCACTGGCCGGTGTCGCCGGTCGCGCCGCTCGATAGCCCGAGGCCGGTGCCGACGCTGGTACTGGCAGGCGCCGAGGACGTGCTCACGCCGCTGAGCGCGAGCGCGCAGTTCGTGCTCGATCGGCCGGGGCGGCAGTTGTTGCGGGTTTCTGGCGCGGCGCATGGCATTCTGTCGAGCAATGGCTGTGCCCAGGACGTGGTCCGGCGTTTTCTGGCCACCGCAGGCGCCTGGCTAGAGGCGCCGGTTTGTACGGTGATCGACCGGTAACGCGCCCAGCCAGACCGTGGCTGAATGATCTTGGCATGACGTGAGGCATGCGCCTCGCTAGACTATGGCCCTAAATTGTTTCAGAGCCGGATGGATGCTCCGCGCATGGTGATCTACCCAGCCATCAAATTGATTGCCGAACTATTGGCGACTCCCGTGGTCTACGGGAGTGACGCCGACATGGCATTCTGGCAAAACGAGGTAGACGCACATCGATCCAGCCTGACAATCCGTATCCCGGGCGCGTGCCGCGAGTAGATGAGCGAAGACGCTACCGACGAACAGCTCGTCGCACGGGCCCAGGCCGGCGACGACCGCGCTTTCGATCTGCTGGTACGCAAGTATCAGCACAAGATCGTGAAGCTGGCGGCTCGCTATGTAAGCCCGGCCGAAGCGCCCGATGTTGCTCAAGAAGCCTTCATCAAGGCTTATCGTGCGCTTGCCGGATTCAAAGGCAACAGTGCCTTTTACACATGGCTCTATCGTATTTCGATCAATACGGCGAAGAACTACCTGGTCGCGCGGTCGCGCCGTCCGGCGAGCCAGGATATCGATGTATCGGACGCCGAGGCTTTCGGGCATACCGATCGGTTTTCCGAGCAGGATACGCCCGAAGCGTTGATGGAAAGCGAGGAGATTCGCGATGCGGTCATTCGTGCCATCCGCGAACTGCCAGAGGATTTGAGAACCGCCATCATGTTGCGAGAACTGGATGGCATGAGTTACGAAGAGATTGCGCAATCAATGGATTGTCCGGTCGGCACCGTGCGCTCGCGCATCTTTCGGGCGCGTGCGGCAATCGAGGAAAAGCTGGTGTCCCTTTCGGACAAGTGAGGTTGTTATGAACGAGCAGTTGTCCGCCTTTCTAGACAATGAAGCCACGCGTGACGAGTCGGATTCGGTGGTCAATGCGTTGCTGCGTGACAAAACTTTGCGCGACAGTTGGACGCGCCAGCACTGGATTCGGACGACCCTGCGTGCGCACAGCGCCGAGACGCCGGTCGCGGTCGATACCGGGTTCGCCGATCGTGTCATGAAGGCGATTGCCGAGGAGGACCACCCAGAAACGGTGGCGACGCCTCCCCTCGAGCGCAGCAACGTGGTAGCGCTGCCACGCGCCAACCGTACGCGCCGCTGGCGGGGTATGGCCGGATTTGCTGCCGCGGCTTCGGTAGCCGGCGTCGTGTTCCTGGCGGGGCAGCCGTTGCTGCGCAATGGCAGCAACACGGCCGAGACCCGGGTGGCAGCCAACAACGCTGGCACGACGAGCACACGTACGCGGGATGCTGAGAGCAGCACGCGCCAAGGCTTCGGTAGCGGCCGTTGGAACGACCAGTTGGCCGATTTTAGTTCGGTCTCGGCTCAACCCGGCCAGGTCGAAACGGTCGCTTCGGCCAGCCCATCCACGGTCGCCCTGCAAAGCGCACAGCGACGCACCACCCGCATGACCGATGGCGCTGCTGACCACTGGTCGGTTTCGGATCCGGCCGTGCGTGACGAGCTCAATGGCTATCTCGTCGATCACAATGGCATGGCGCGGGGCTATGGCATGTCTAGCACCACGCCGGCGCTGATCCGTGTGTCTTCTTACGGCCAGGATGTAGCCCAGTGACGAGAGCGCTAACTGCGTTTCTCGTCGTATTCGGACTGATCGCACCGGCCTTTGCTGCGCCACCGGAATCTGCCGGTGGTGACGATGCCGATACCGCCGAAGCGATCAATCTGCTCAGCCAGGCTTCCGACGCGGTACGCCGCGAGACCTATCGCGGCGTGATCGCGTCTTTGCGTCACGGCGACGTGGATACGCTCAAGGTCGTGCACCGCTATCACGACCACAAGGAACAGGAGCGGCTGGTCTCGTTGACGGGCCAGGCCCGGGAAATTATCCGCAAGGGCGACAAGGTCACCTCGATTCTGCCCGAGCACAAGCTGGTGCTGATCTCCGAGCATCCGCCCAAGAGTCTGCTCGGCAGCATCGCGCATTTCTCGGCCGGGCAGCTCAAGGCGAACTATGCGGTGCTCGATCAGGGCAAGACGCGCTCGGCCGGGCGCGACTGCCGAATCGTAGAGATTCGGCCGAAGGATCAGTTCCGTTACGGCTACAAAATGCTGATCGATGCCGAGACCCAATTGCCGCTCAAGTTGGAATTGCTCAAGGACGGCAAGCGACTCGAGCAGCTTATGTTCACCGATGTGTCGTTTCCCAAGTCGGTTCCCGATTCCGAATTTGTGTCCAGCTACGATCTGCATGGTTTCCGGGTCGTGCGCCACGAGTCGGTACATGTCTCCGAGCAGCCGTCTGCCGCAGCCGAAGATCGCTGGCAGGCCAACGACTTGCCGCCGGGCTTTGAACTGGCCGAGGATGGCGTGCGCCAAGTCACGCCGAGCGCTTCGGTCCGGCAGATGCTGTTCACTGATGGCGTTGCGACGGTATCGGCGTTCATTGCTCCCGCCGGCCTGAGAGCGCCGCTTAAGGGCGCGACGCGCATGGGGGCCGTCAACGCATACGGCGATATCGTGGGCAATACGCAGATCACGGTCGTCGGTGAGGTGCCGGCGATCACCGCGCGTCGTATCGCCGAGAATTTGGTGCGCCAGGACACCGATCTGTCGAGCGGCCACTAGTAGGCCTGCGGGCACGCCGAAAGCACTCAGTCTAGGCCGTGTCGAGGCTACTACGGCAATCAGAGCGCCTGTTGTAGCCGTCCCGGTGACCGCGACCAATCGCCGACGCCGAGGGCGTCGATGCCGCGTGCATAGTGTCTGGACAACGCCTAGACTAAAGGACGTCAGGGAGAACGCGGCGTCCGTCAACCAAGGGGATACCGAACATGGATAGGCTTCGCACACAGGCGGGGTGGATGGCCCTGGCATTTTGCGGGCTGTTGGCGTTGGCCGGCTGCGGCAATGGGAGCGATGACAGCGTTTCGGCGCCGACCGAGTCACACTCCGGGCCAGCGTCTGCAACGACCGGCGCCCACGAGCAGTCTGGTTCCACAGCGCTGGTTTCCGGGCTTCCCGATTTTAGTCGTCTGGTTAAGAAAGTCTCGCCGGCGGTGGTCAATATCAGCGCCATGCCACCGCAGACCGACAACGGCAATGCCGATACCGAAAGCGGGCTTGGCGACCGGGATGACGCATTCAGCGACTGGCTGCGGCGCTTTTTCGGCGACCGGTCGGATGGCCAGGATCGGCAGATGCCTCAGCTGCCTAACGGCAGCGAGCACGTTTCGCTGGGCTCCGGCTTCATCATTTCGCCCAACGGTTATATTCTGACCAATCGACACGTCACCACCGGCGCAGGTCAGATCGTGGTCAAGCTCAACGATCGCCGACAACTGGTCGCCCAGGTCGTGGGGGCCGATCCGGATAGCGACGTGGCGGTGCTCAAGGTCAAGGCCGAGCATCTGCCGACAGTCAAGATCGGCAATCCGGACCGGCTCGACGTAGGTGCCTGGGTCGTGGCGATCGGTTCGCCGTTCGGTTTCGAGACCTCGGTCACCGCCGGCATCGTTTCGGCCAAAGGCCGTAGTCTCGCCAACGATCAATATGTGCCGTTTCTTCAGACCGACGTCGCGATCAACCCCGGCAATTCCGGCGGCCCGCTGTTCAATCTGGCCGGTGAAGTGGTCGGCATCAATTCGCAGATCTACAGCCAGACCGGCGGCTATCAGGGGGTATCGTTCGCGATTCCGATCGATATCGCCATGCGGGTCGCTAAGCAGCTCCGCGATACTGGCCATGTCACACGCGGCTGGCTGGGCGTGCAGATCCAGAATGTCGATCGCGAACTGGCCGAATCCTTCGATCTCAAGCGCCCGGAAGGGGCGCTGGTTACCCAGGTGCTCAAGGACAGCCCGGCGGCCCAGGCCGATATCAATATCGGCGACGTGATTCTGGCTTTTAACGGCCAGTCGGTCGACTCGGCCTCCGATCTGCCGCCGCTGGTCGCTTCGATCGTGCCGGGGGAAACGGCTGAGCTCACGATTCTGCGCCGTGGCAAGACACGTACCGAAACAATCAAGATCGCCGCGCTGCCGGCCCGATTCCAGAATGGCGGCGGTCGGGACGGATCGAATCCGGAGCAGGCGCCGGAGCAGCCGGCTTATGGCCTGTCGCTCGAGTCGCTGGATACCAAGCAGCGGGGTACCCTCGGCCTGGATCGCGGCGGCGTTCGAGTGACCGAGGTCACGCCCGGGCCAGGCGCCGAGGCCGGGCTACAGGCTGGGGACGTGATTCTGAGCGTCGGTTCCACCGATGTAGAAGATCGCCAGGCCGTATTGGATGCGTTGCGGGCCGCGGACGGCCCGGTTGCGCTGCTGGTTTGGCGTGATGGGGTGCGTCTATATCTGCCGATGCAGACCCACGAGCCGGACCGCGGCGACCCACCCAAGCAGGGCGGCTAAAAAAACGCCCGCGTTGCGCGTATACTGCTCGCACCTTCGTATCGCCCCGGTTGTCGCCGGGGCGATTGTTTTATGCCGGCCCGTGCCGAGACCGACATGCAGTCAAATATCCGCAACTTTTCGATCATCGCGCACATCGACCATGGCAAATCGACCCTGGCCGATCGCTTTATCCGGACCTGCAATGGTCTGACCGAGCGCGAGATGGCCGACCAGGTTCTCGATTCGATGGATCTGGAGCGCGAGCGCGGCATCACCATCAAGTCGCAGGCGGTTACGCTCGACTACACCGCGCTCGATGGGCAGGTCTATACGCTCAATTTCATCGACACGCCCGGCCATGTGGATTTCTCCTACGAAGTGTCGCGCTCGCTGTTCGCCTGCGAAGGCGCGCTATTGGTGGTCGATGCATCGCAGGGCGTAGAAGCCCAGAGCGTGGCGAACACCTATACGGCCATCGAGCAGGATCTGGAAGTCCTGCCAGTGCTCAATAAGATCGATCTGCCGGCTTCCGATCCGGATGGCGTGGCACAGCAGATCGAGGACGTGATCGGGATCGAGGCGACCGAGCGGCTGCTGGTGTCGGCCAAATCGGGCGAGGGCGTGACCGACGTGCTCGAAGCCATCATCCGACGCGTACCGGCCCCTGCTGGCGATCCGGAAGCGCCGTTGCAGGCGCTGATCATCGACTCCTGGTTCGACAACTATCTCGGCGTGGTATCGCTGGTGCGGATTCGCAACGGTCGCCTGGCCAAGGGCGATCGCATGAAGGTCATGTCGACCGAGCGCCAGTACGAGGTCGATGATGTCGGTATCTTTACGCCGAAGAAGAAATCGCGCGCGGCTCTCGAGGTCGGTGAGGTCGGTTACGTCATCGCGGGTATCAAGGACATTGATGGCGCCCCGGTTGGCGATACGCTGACCCATGCTCATGCGCCCTGTGCGGAGCGTGTGCCTGGCTTCAAGCAGGTCCAGCCGCGGGTATTCGCGGGTGTGTTCACCGTTAATTCCGATGAGTACGAAGACTTTCGCGATGCGCTGGCCAAGCTGCGCCTGAACGATTCCTCGCTGAACTACGAGCCGGAAACCTCGGCCGCACTTGGCTTTGGTTTCCGGATTGGCTTCCTCGGCATGCTGCACATGGAGATCGTGCAGGAACGGCTCGAGCGGGAATACGGTCTCGATCTGATCACCACCGCGCCGACCGTGGTCTATCAGGTGCTGACCCATGCCGGCGAGGAGTTGTCGATCTCCAACCCGCAGCAGCTGCCGCCGGCGGGTGAGATCGACGAGATTCGCGAGCCGATCATCAAGGCATCGATCCTGATGCCCCAGGAATATATCGGCCCGGTGATGCAGCTGTGCATGGAAAAGCGCGGCGTGCAGAAGAACATGGCCTATATGGGCAACTCGGTGCAGATGGATTTCGAGATACCGCTATCCGAGGTGGTGTTGGATTTCTTCGACCGTCTGAAATCGGTCTCGCGCGGTTTTGCGTCCTTCGAATACGATTTCGCGCGTTTCCAGGCGGCCGATTTGGTCCGGCTGGATGTACTGATCAACGGTGATGCCGTGGATGCATTGGCGCATATCGTGCATCGCGAGCAAGCCTACGACCGTGGCAAGGCGCTGGTCGAAAAGCTCAAGAATATCGTGCCCCGGCAGATGTTCGACGTAGCACTTCAGGCCACTGTCGGCACCCGCATCATCGCTCGTTCCACGGTCAAGGCAATGCGCAAGAACGTGACCGCGAAATGCTATGGCGGCGATGTCTCGCGTAAGCGCAAGCTGCTAGAAAAACAGAAAGAAGGCAAAAAGCGGATGAAGCAGCTCGGCAGCGTCGAGATTCCGCAGGAGGCCTTTCTCGCCGTACTGTCCACCGACGATAAGGACTAACGCTTCGTTGACGGGCGTTCGGTTGGCGGCGCGACCCGGGATTGGGGTTCGATGGGCTCGCTCGGCTACACTATGTCGGCTGTATCTCGTCTTATGTAGGAACAACCCGTTGGCGCCAGGCCCCGTGGTCTGCCAGCCGGTTGGGACCTGCGGCCCTGGAACTGCCTGTTCATGAGTTATCTCGGTATGAGCTTTGAAGCGATTCTGACCCTGCTATGCCTGATCACCGGCGTGGTCTGGCTTGCCGATCGCCTGGTCTTGTCCAAGCGGCGGGCCAAGGGCAGCGAGGGCAATTGGGCAGTGGAGCTGGCGCGCTCGTTCTTCCCTGTGCTGTTGGCAGTGCTGGTGCTGCGCTCGTTCGTTTTCGAGCCGTTCCGAATTCCGTCGAAATCCATGGTGCCAACGTTACTGGTCGGCGACTTCGTGCTGGTCTCTAAGTTTTCCTATGGCCTGCGCCTGCCGATCACGCATGCCAAAATTCTGGACACTAGTGAGCCAGAGCGCGGCGACGTGGCGGTATTCCGCTATCCGGTCAATCCGGATGAGGATTACATCAAGCGGATCATCGGCTTGCCGGGCGATAAGATCACGTATCGCGATGAACAGCTGTACGTCAACGGTAAACCGGTGCCACGCAAAGAGCTCGGCCTCTACGATGGTCCCGATGCCGATGTATACGACCAGATGCAGTTATTTATGGAGCGTCTGCCCGGTGCTGAACCGCATAAGATGCTGCATGTCGTCGGGCGCCAGGGCCCGCAGGTCATCAATGTGACCGTACCCGAAGGTAAATATTTCGCGATGGGAGATAATCGCGACAACAGCTCCGATTCCCGTATTTGGGGCTTCGTGCCTGAGCGCAACCTGGTCGGCAAGGCGTTCATGATCTGGTTCAGTATGGATTTCTCGGATCTCGATCCACGCTTTTCGCGAATCGGCACATGGCTACGATAAACCAACAGCGATCCGCCCTTGCGCGTCTGCCACGACGCCAGCGCGGCCTATCGCTCATATCCGGGTTGTATGTCCTGATGACCCTCGCCGCGATCGCGTTGATCGCGATCCGTAGCGTGCCGGTGTATCTCAACGATCGAGATATCCAGAACGCACTCGAGGACGTCGCCCACAATCCGGCCCTGCAGAATGCCGATCCGATCCAAATCAAGCGGGCGATCGGCAAGCATTTCAACGCCGGCTATGCCAGCGGCGTGTCCGCTAAGGACGTGCATATCTTCAACGATGGCGCCACGCGCCGCTTGGAACTGCATTACCAGGTACGGCGGCCGCTGGTGGCCAACGTAGGCCTGGTTTACAGCTTCGATGACGTGGCCCGCATGCAGGCCGGCGGCGGGGGCTGAGCCGCGATGAGCGTCTCGGAATCGGTCAACCGCGCCCAGGCACGAGCCGCGCTCGAAGAGCGTCTTGGATATACCTTCGCCGATCGAAGTCTGTTGGCGCTGGCGTTGACCCATCGCAGCGCCGGGCCGAACCATAACGAACGCCTGGAATTTCTGGGCGACGGCGTACTCAACTTCGTGATCGCCGCCGAGCTGTTCGAGCGCAAGCCGGAGGCGCCCGAGGGCGATCTGTCTCGGCTGCGGGCGGCCCTGGTCCGCGAGCCGACGCTGGCGACGATTGCCGATGAACTCGGTCTGGGCGATCTGTTGGTGCTGGGCCCCGGCGAAACCCGGACCGGCAGCCGGCGACGGGCCTCGATCCGGGCGGATACGGTGGAAGCAGTGCTCGGTGCGATCTACTGCGATGCCGGTTTTGCCACCACCCGGGAGGTGATCCTAGCGCTGTATCGCGGGCGTCTGGCGGAGCTGCCGACCGCGGACAGCGTCAAGGATGCCAAGACCCGGCTGCAGGAATGGCTGCAGGCTCGTTCCCGGGCTCGCCCCGAGTACGACGTGGTCAGCATAAGCGGTGCCGATCATAACCAACATTTCGTGGCCCGCTGCCGGCTGGCCGACACCGGCGACGCGGTCGAAGGCGAGGGCGGTGGTCGCCGCAAAGCCGAACAGGACGCCGCCAAACGCATGCTCGAACGCCTGGATAACCAAACATGAGCGAATCCTCTCTGAGAAGCGGCATGGTAGCCCTGGTGGGCCGCCCGAATGTCGGCAAATCCACACTGGTCAATGCATTGGTCGGCGAAAAGGTCTCGATCGTCACGCCCAAGCCGCAGACCACGCGGCATCGCATCATCGGCGTGCTCACCCGTGAGAATGTCCAGATTGCACTGGTCGACACCCCGGGTCTGCATACCGCTCAGAAAACTGCGCTGAACCGGGTGATGAACGAAACCGCGGTCGCTAGCCTGGCTGGCATTGATGTCGTGCTGTTCGTGGTCGAGGCCGGTCAGTGGCGCGAGGACGACGCAGCGGCCCTGGCGCGCCTATCCAAGCTATCGACCCCGGTCGGGCTGGTGGTCAACAAAGTCGATCGGGTGCCCGACAAACGCGAGCTGCTGCCGTTCATGGAAGCGATGAACGAGCGTCGGGCTTTCGATTTCGTGGTGCCGGTTTCGGCCCAGCGCGCGGACAATCTTGAAGCGCTGGTGGGCGAATGCAGCGCGCGTATGCCGGAAGGCCCATATCTGTTTCCGGAAGACGAATATACCGATCGCAACATGCGTTTTCTGGCCGCCGAAACGGTGCGCGAAAAACTCATGATGCAGCTCCAGCAGGAGTTGCCGTATTCGATCGCTATTGAGATCGAGCGCTTCGATACGTCGGGCGAGCAGATCGAAATCCATGCCTGCATCTGGGTCTCGCGCGACAGTCACAAGTCGATCGTGATCGGGCGCAGTGGGGCGATGCTCAAAAAGATCGGCCGTGCAGCCCGCCTGGATCTGGTCGAGCGGCTTGGCCAGCGCGTGGATCTACGGCTGTGGGTCAAGGTGCGCGACAACTGGATCGACTCCGAAGCCAGCGTGCGCGATCTGGGCCACTAAGACGGCGGGGCGGCCGGATGATGCGCGCCAATGCGCCGCGGCGCCGAGCGCGCTGCGACAGGACAGGCGATAAGGATGGGCCGGCGGCGTTGGCCCAGCGCGGGCCCGAGTGTGCCGCGCGGCATGGTCTCGTGCCCCTGCGCTGGGTCGATCGCCGCTGATGCGCGTCGAACTCGAGCGCGCGATCGTGCTGCATCGTCGGGCCTGGCGCGATACCAGCCTTATTCTGGAGGCATTTTCCCGCGAGCACGGTCGGATTGCGGCGATCGCTAAAGGCGCGCGTCGGGCACGCTCGCGCTGGCGCGGTCTGCTCGAGCCGCTGTCGGTGGTAGATCTGTCCTGGTCGGGTCGGGGCGAGCTATACACAGTGAGCGGCGTAGAATATGTGCGCGGGCATGCGTTGTCGGGCAATGCGCTCATGGGCGGGTTGTACGCGGCCGAGCTGGTGATGCGCCTGACCGCCCGCGATGATCCGCATGCTCGTGTTCACGACAGCCTGGCGGCGCTACTGGCCGCCATGTCCGACGGTGCCCCGGCGATCGTGGGTCTGCGTTTTTTCGAGCGCGACCTGCTGGATGAACTCGGCTATGGCCTAGATCTGGCCGCGACCGAGGCTGGCGAGGCGGTGACCCCAGGACGAGTCTATGCCTATCATCCCGACACTGGACTGCGCCAGGCAGTCGCCCGAGTCGATCGCGGCGAGGTCGCGGTTTCGGGCGAGACATTGGTGGGCCTGATCGAAGGCCGGTTCGCGCAGCGAAGTGCAGTACGCGAGGCGCGCGATTTGATGCAGGCCGCTTTGGCCCCGCATCTCGGCGATAAGCCGTTAAAATCCGTGCAAACCCTGCAGGCCATGCAGCAGTTTGCTGCCGACAGCCGACCCGGCGCGCGCGGCAGTACCGACACAGGAGATTCCCAATGACCGCCAGTAGCGATGTACAGCCCTCGGATATGCGCCTGGGCGTGAACGTCGATCATGTCGCCACCCTGCGCCAGGCACGTGGTACGACCTATCCGGATGTGGCCGAAGCCGCCCGCAAGGCGATCGCGGCCGGCGCGGACAGCATCACCGTGCATCTGCGGGAGGACCGGCGGCATATCCAGGATAGCGATGTCGAAACCCTGAGCGCGGCCGGCGAGGTGCCAGTCAATCTGGAAATGGCGCTGACCGATGAAATGATCGACATCGCGCTCCGGACCAAGCCGCGCGATTGCTGTCTCGTGCCGGAGTCGCGCGAGGAGCTGACTACCGAAGGCGGGCTGGATATCGTCGGCCAGCGCGAGCGCGTCCGCGAAGGACTCGACACGCTCTACGGCGCCGGCATCAATGCCGCGCTGTTCATCGATCCGGACATCGAACAGATCGATGCGGCTGCTGAGGCCGGGGCGCGCTGCATCGAACTGCATACCGGGGCCTATGCCGATGCCAGCGATGAGGGCGAACGCGAGCGCGAACTCGAGCGTATCCAGAACGCCGCTGCGCATGCCGCGTCCCTACACATCGAGGTGCATGCCGGTCACGGGCTGCATGTCGACAACGTCGGTGCGATCGCCGAGATCGGCCCTATCGTCGAACTCAACATTGGCCATGCGCTGATCGCCCAAGCGGTTTTCCTCGGTATCGGTGAAGCCGTGCGCGAAATGCGCGCTGCGATCGAGACCGCCCGACGCAAGCTGCATTGATCCAGACGCCCGGGCCTTTGAACTATTGGCTAGGGCGTGTTGAGCTTTTGTCTAAGCGCCACGTTGCCCGGCTCGCTCGAAAGCAGCGAGCCGGAGCGTTACCGACGTTGGACCTCGGGCGGCGCGGCGCCCGGCTGCCGAATGACCGCGTGGTGCGGATTATGTGTTGTGGGCTCGCAAGCGATGCGCGGCGTCGACTCGTACGAAACTTCAGCATGCCTTGAGACTTCTTAAGCCACGGCTGCGCGACTGCTAGACTCTCGTCATGAAAAGCTATCCGACGCTACAGAACTACGTGGGCGGCACTCCGCTGACCCAGCTCCAACGCCTGCCGGGGCCGACGTCCAATACGCTTCTGGCCAAGCTCGAGGGCAATAATCCAGCGGGTTCGGTCAAGGACCGGCCAGCGTTTTCTATGATCCGGCGCGCCGCCGAGCGTGGCGATATCAAACCGGGCGATACGCTGATCGAGGCCACCAGCGGCAACACCGGCATCGCGCTGGCGATGGTGGCCGCCATGGAAGGCTACAAGATGCGCCTGCTGATGCCGGAGAACATGAGCGAGGAACGGCGTGCCTCGATGCGGGCCTACGGCGCCGAGATCGTTTCGGTCTCGGAATCCGAAGGCATGGAAGGCGCGCGCGATCTGGCCCAGCAGATGGCCGACGACGGCGAAGGACATCTGCTCAATCAGTTCGCCAATCCGGATAACCCGCGGGCCCACTACGAAACCACCGGGCCCGAGATTTGGGAGGCCACCGGCGGCCGGCTCACCCACTTCGTGGCCACCATGGGCACGACCGGCACCATCATGGGCTGCTCGCGCTATCTCAAGGAACAGAATCCGGATATCCAGATCATCGGTGTACAACCGGCCGGCGAATCCAAGATTCCCGGTATCCGGCGCTGGCCGGAGGCCTATCTGCCGGAGATCTTCGAGCCCGAGCGTGTCGATCGGGTGATCGATGTTGAACAGGCCGATGCCGAGAACACCATGAAGCGCATGGCCCGCGAAGAAGGCATTTTCGCCGGCCCCTCCTCGGGCGGCAGTGTTTATGCCGCGCTGGCCACGGCGGCCGAGGTCGATAACGCCACCATCGCCATGATCATCTGCGACCGGGGCGATCGTTACCTGTCGACCGGCGTTTACGACAAGCCGTGACCATGCGAGCCGTCGTACTGGCCAGCGCCACGGCACTCGATGTCGCGGCGGCCCGGCGTCTGGCCGACTACGGCGATCTCGATGACGCCGGGGTCGCACGGGCCCTGGAACAGGTGCATATGCAGCGCTGGGGACGCCGCGACCTGCCCGGCCATCTGCGCCAGATCGATGCTCTGGCTGCGATCGTGATCGATCAGGGACAGGTGCAACAACTCGCGCCGGCCCCGGCGGTCGACGAGGCTGCCTTGCTTGCGCAACTATTCGCGCACTGGCCCGAGAGCCGGGCCGATGCGCCGGTGGCGCTGGTTGACTGGGGCGGGGGAGCGCAGTCGTTGCTGAGGGCCCGCGCGCTCGCCCACGAACAGCCGCTGCCACATGGTTTCGAACAGGCCGAGGCCTGTGGGCTGGCTGAAAAGGCCGCGCCGGTTGCGGCCGGCCATCCGGCGCCGGCCGAGTTGATCGAGGCCGAGTGCCTGCAGCTGTTGGCGGACTGGCGGCCGCTGGCAGACGAGGAGCCCGGCTCACTGAATGCGTTGGCGATCGCCCGCGGTCGGCTGTGGCTGCGCTGGCAGTATTGCCACGGCGCGATCGACGCCGAGTACCGAACAATGCTGGACAACCAATTGCAATCACTCAACCCGGGAGCGGGCGCATGAGCCGGCGTCGCAGGCGTCGCCGTATCGAACACGGCGTGGTCGATATCACCGATCTGGCCAGCAATGCCCGCGGGGTGGGTCATGTCGATGGCAAGGCCATCTTCGTGGCCGATACGCTGCCCGGCGAGCGCGCGCTCTACAAGCCGGTCAAGGTCAAGCGCGAATATGAGCAGGCCGAAATGGCCACGCTGTTCTCGGCGGCGCCCGAGCGAGTGACGCCGCGCTGTGCGCACTTCGGCCTCTGCGGCGGCTGTGCACTCCAACATGCCTCACCCGAGGCTCAGGTCGAATTCAAGCAGCGCCAGTTGATCGATGCGCTCGAGCGTGTCGGCCATGTCAGCCCGGAGCGGATTCTGGCGCCGTTGATCGCCGAGCGCTGGGGCTATCGACGCCGGGCCCGGCTCGGGGTCAAGCATGTGCCGAAAAAAGGCGGCACGCTGGTGGGTTTTCGCGAGCGCGGCGCGCCGTTCATCGCCCAGCTGAGCCGTTGTGAGGTGCTGGTGCCCGACGTTGGCGATCGGCTGCTCGAGATCGCACGTATGATCGATACGCTATCGATTCGCGCGGCGATCCCGCAGATCGAGGTGGCCGCCGGCGACAATGTCACGGCGTTGGTGTTTCGTGTACTCGAGACACCTACCGAGGCCGACCGGGCCGCGCTGGCCGAGTTCGCGGACAGCAGCGGCTTCGAGATCTATCTGCAGCCCGGCAACGAAGATACGATCGCGCCGCTGGGTGCCAGCGCCACGTCGTTGTACTACGAACTGCCTGTCTTCGATGCCCGGCTGTATTTCCAGCCCAATGATTTCGTGCAGATCCATGGCGGCATCAATAGGCTGATGGTCGATGCCGCGCTGGCCGAGCTGGATGTTCAGCCCGAGGATACGGTCCTGGAATTGTTTTCCGGGCTGGGGAATTTCTCGGTGCCACTGGCCCGGCAGGCACGAGAAGTGATCACGGTCGAGGGTGAGAACGGTCTGGTCGAACGGGCACGCGACAACGCCCGCGTCAACGGCGCGGATAACGTCACCGCCCATGTCGACAATCTGTTCGAGCCCGAGCAGACGCCGGCTTGGCGGCCGAAGCAGGCCGACAAGGTGCTGCTCGATCCGCCGCGTTCCGGCGCGGCCGAGGTGATCGGGCATGTAGCGGCCACCGGCGCGGCCCGGATTGTCTATTGTTCCTGTCATCCGGCCACGCTGGCCCGCGACGCCGAAATGCTGGTCCGCGATCACGGTTATCGGCTGGTCGCTGCCGGCGTCATGGATATGTTTCCCCATACCGCGCATATCGAATCGATGGCGGTTTTCGAGCGTACAACCTAGACCTACCGCTATGGCACTCGAGATCGAACGTAAATTCCTGGTAGCCGACGAGCGCTGGCGTGAGGCGGCCCATGCCAGCCAGCATTTTGCCCAGGGCTATCTCAATGCCAGTGGCAAGGCCTCGGTGCGGGTCCGGATCGAGGACGGGACCGCCAATCTGAATATCAAAGCTGCCCAAGTCGGCAGTGCCCGTGCTGAATACGAGTATGCGATCCCGCTGGATGAAGCCCGGGAGATTCTAGACAACCTCTCGTTGACCATGCCGGTGGAAAAAACCCGCTACTGGGTGCTGCATGCCGGCCATACCTGGGAGATCGATGTCTTCGAAGGCGCGAACGCGCCGCTGATAGTGGCCGAGATCGAGCTCGACGACCCCGAGGCCGAGTTCGAGCATCCGCCCTGGCTGGGGGCCGAGATCACGGACGACGTGCGTTATTACAACCACGCGCTGGCCTTCCATCCGTATAACGAGTGGGCCGCCAACGCGAGCCCGGCGATGTCGATCGATATTGATCTGCCGAGCCAGGCGTTGATACTGCGCGATTGCGACGGCGAAGCCGTCGAACGCTATCCGGTCGCCACCGCAGTCAACGGCGGTGGCGAATTCGAAGGCAGCAACCAGACGCCGCGCGGCCAGCACATCGTGCGCGCCAAGATCGGCGCCGGTCTGCCGGCCGATACTGTGTTCTCCGCACGCCGTCCGACCGGCGAACGTTACTCGCCGGAACTGGCCGAAGCCGAGCGCGACCGGGACTGGGTTCTGGCGCGCATTCTGTGGCTGTCGGGCACCGAACGCGGCCATAACCGGCTCGGGGCGGTGGACACCATGCGTCGTTTCATCTACATCCATGGCGTGCCGGACAGTGTGCCGATGGGCAAACCGTCTTCTCGCGGCTGTATTCGCATGCATACCGCAGACGTGATCGATCTGTTCGATCGCATTCCAATCGGCACCCGCGTGATGATCCATGATTGAAATGAGTGCCCCCGGGCCGCTGCTGGTCGACATCGAAGGCACCGAACTGACTGCTGCCGATCGCCAACTGCTCGGCGATCCGGCGGTCGGCGGGGTAATCCTGTTTACGCGTAACTACCGTAATCCTCAACAGTTGTTTGCGCTGACCGAGGCCATGCGCGCGGCACGGCCGAATCTGTTGATCGTGGCCGACTACGAAGGCGGGCGCGTACAGCGCTTTCGCGATGGCTTTACGCCGATCCCGCCGATGCAGTCCCTGGGTCGGGTTTGGCTCGAGGATCCGGCGGCTGCGCGCTCGGCGGCGGCCGAACTGGCATGGCTGGTCGCCATGGAGTTGGCCGATGTCGGTATCGACATGCCGCTGGCGCCGGTGGCTGATCTCGACTACGGCAACTCCGAGGTGATCGGCAGCCGTGCCTTCGGCGAAGCGCCGGCCGCGGTCGCCGAGCTGGCCATTGTATTTGCTCGTGCCCTGGCGGAAGCTGGCAGTCCGGCCACGGCCAAGCATTTTCCCGGGCATGGTTATGTAGTCGCCGACTCGCATGCCGAGCTGCCGGTCGATGAGCGCCCAATCGAGGCATTGGCTGAGGACTGGGCCCCGTTCGCCGACCTTATCGACCAAGGCGTGGCTTCGGTGATGATGGCGCATGTGCGGTATCCGGCGGTGGATGATCGGCCGGCGAGCCTGTCGAAACTTTGGATCGAGGATATCCTGCGCGCCCAGCTCGGCTTTGCTGGCTGTGTTTTCTGTGACGATCTGAGCATGGGCGCGGCTGCCTCGCTGGGCGACTATGCCGAGCGCGTACGGGCTGCGCTGGATGCCGGCTGCGATTATCTGCCGGTCTGCAACGATCGTGAGGCGGCGCTGGCTGCCTGTGCCACGGTGGCCGGCTGCGATGCAGATCGCGGTACGTCTCGACGCCAGGCGCTGCAGGCACGGGTCGCGCCCCGGCCGCGCGTCGCCGACGACGAACGACGGCGGCAGGCGGCCCGCGAAACCGCCGCCCAGTTGATGGGGGCTGCCTGATGCAGCTCGTGCAGACTTATCAGGACTTCATGTCCCAATATCTGTCGCTGCGCGACGAATGGGGCACGGCCATCGATGTCGGCGTCATCCTGGTGATTACCGGGGTGCTCGATCTGAGCACTCGAGCGTTTTTCGCCTGGCTGCACCGCAAGGTGACCTCGACCCATAAGCTATGGGACGATGCGCTGTATCGCAGCCTGAACGGACCGCTCCAGGCGCTGTTCTGGATCGCCGGGCTGTCGATCGCGATCATCGTTGGTACCTCGCCGGATCATTCCTGGCGTGATTATCTGCCCAAGGTACGGCATGTTCTGATCACGCTGACCGTGCTGTGGTTCTGTTTTCGTCTGATCGGCACGATCGAAAAGAACGCCTTGGCTCGGGCGGCCCAGGAGCACGACAAGCTCGATGCGACCACGGCCGACGCCATCGCCAAGCTGATCCGGGCGGCGACGTTGATCATCGTGGGTCTGATCCTGCTGGATCAGTTCGGCGTTTCGCCTTCGGGGCTACTGGCGTTTTCCGGGGTCGGCGGCATCGCAGTCGGTTTCGCTGCGCGCGATGTGCTGGCCAATATTTTCGGCGGTGCGACGGTATATTTGAATCGGCCGTTTTCGGTCGGCGACTGGATCCGCTCGCCGGATCGCGATATCGAAGGCACGGTCGAGTCGATCGGCTGGCGTGCGACCACCGTGCGACGCTTCGACATGCGCCCGCTGTATGTGCCCAACGCCGTGTTTTCCAACGTGGCGCTCGAAAATCCGTCGCGCATGAGTCATCGTTTGATCAGCGAAACGGTCGGTATTCGTTACGAAGATGCCGCGGTGGTGCCGGATATCGTCGAAGATATCCGCTCGATGCTCACCGACGACGAGAACATCGATGCCGATCAGGTGATCCTGACTTATCTCGATTCGCTCGGGGCCTCGGCGCTCAACCTGTTGGTGTACTGCTATACCCGAACCACCGACTGGGCCGAGTATCTGGCGGTCAAGCAAGGCGTTTTGCAGCGGGTCCAAGATACGATCCGCGAGCACGGCGCGGCGATCGCCTTCCCGACCACCGAGATTCAGGTGCCGGGCCAACTCGTGGTGGCGCGCGCTGCGCCGGAAGACGAGTCGGACGAGCAGGACGAGATCGACAGCGACAAAGTGGACTCCGAGCAGAAACGGGCCGTGGCTCGCGAACAAGCCAGCGCCCGGGGCTCGGTCGGGCCGGATGATGCCGGCGAAAGCTAGAAAGGAAGATGATGAGCGGTTTCGACCGAGAGCGTTACGAAGAAGCCAAGGCCGTCTATGCGCATGCCGACTGCGTGATTGCCGAAGACGAGATCAATCGAGCCTACGATCGCATGGCCGCCGAAGTGACCCGCGATCTGGCCGAACTCGATCCGGTGGTCATGTGTGTAATGCTCGGCGGCCTGCAGGCCACGGCCGAGCTGGGCAAGCGCCTGGCTTTTCCGTTTGAGCTGGATTACCTGCACGCCACGCGCTATCGCGGCGAGACCGCCGGCGGTGAACTGGTATGGAAGGTCAGCCCGGGGCTGCGTCTGGCCGACCGGCACGTACTGATCGTCGATGACATCATCGACGAAGGCCATACCCTGGCGGCCATTCTGGAGGCAATTCGTGGTCAGGGCGTGGCCTCGGTCCGCACCGCGACCTTGTTGCTCAAAGAGCATGACCGACGGGCGCCAGGCCTGAATGCCGATTACGTCGGCTGCCACGTCGAGGATCGCTATGTCTTCGGCGCGGGTATGGATTACAAAGGATATTTCCGGCAGTTGACCGGTGTCTGGGCGATCGGCCGCGAGCACGACTCGGCATGAGCTCGCCGATCGGCATTATCGGTGGCACAGCGCTGGCCGAGCTCGCCGGGGTCAGCCCGCAACACGCGCCGCTGGTGCCAGACACGGCCTACGGGGCACCGTCTGGGCCACTGGTGCGCGGCGGGTTCGCTGGCCGCGAGGTTTGTTTTTTGATGCGCCACGGGCGCGGGCATCGCATCGCCCCGCATGCCATCAACTACCGCGCCAACATCCGGGCTCTGGCCGATGCCGGCTGTCGGCAGGTGATCGCGATCGCAGCCGTTGGCGGCATTACCGAAGCCATGCGTCCAGGGCGGATCGTGATCCCCGATCAGCTGATCGATTACAGCTGGGGCCGGGTTCATACCTTCTACGACGATCCGGCCGAAGGCGGCCTCGATCATATCGATTTCACCGAGCCGTATACGCCGCGTCTGCGCGAGGCGCTACTGGGTGCGGCTCGCGATCTGGACATGGCGCCGGCTGCGCCGGCCGTCTACGGCGTCACTCAGGGCCCGCGTCTCGAAACCCCGGCCGAGATCAATCGCATGGAGCGCGACGGCTGCGATCTGGTCGGCATGACCGGTATGCCGGAGGCCGGGCTGGCGCGCGAAGCCGGCCTGGACTATGCCTGTGCCGCGGTGATCGTGAACAAGGCGGCCGGCCGTACCGGCGGCCTGGCGATCCATGCCGAGATCGAAGCGACTCTGGCCCAGGGCATGCGCGATATCGAAAGCCTGCTGGAAGCGGTGGTGCCCCAGCTGTAAGCCATGCCTGGCGCGTTCGGCGCTCCTCGCGAGAGCGCTTATAAGGACTGTTAGTGGCGTAGGTTGAGGGGGGCCGCATGCTCGCGAACGTATAGCACGGCGGCATGCTGCCGGGGCGCGTCTAGTCAATCTGCGTGCTGAACTCGGCAACAGCAGGTGGTACGGCGCCACTGTTCAGCAGCCCACGAATTCGAACCGATGGCCCAGTGGTGCTGAACTCGGCGGGCTTAGACGATATGCGCCGCTGCGGTCGGTGACGCCCGTACAGCCAGGCCGCCGATCATGGCCGTACGAGGGCGGCACAGCGCGTGCGCTCGCCGTAACCATGCACACCCAGGCGTGCAGCGCTGATGTGATCGTCGTCCCTACCTCATGCCTGTGGCCTACGAAGCTTAAAGCCGTGTTGCTGCGCGGTAGGCTTACGCCGGCCGAGGCCCCGGAGTAGTAGAAAGACAAGGCTCTGGCGTATCGAGCGGCTCGACAGCGCCGGCGGAACGATGCTGCCGGACGACTGCCTCACCCGGCCGGCGCCCTGTGGATGCTGTCGACCGATCGCGCAACAGCGCGTGGCGCGCCATGCCCGACCCGATGGGCCGGGCAATGACACGACGACGGGGGTTAGGCAGAAACCGCTTCTTCGGCTTCATTGACGCGCGGCGCGCCAAGTTTTTCCATCAGCTCGGCGATCCGGGTCACCCGGGTGGCGACATCCGGCATGTCACGGAAGAACACCAGCTTGGAATCGCCTTCCAGTCGATACGCCTTGGGATCGGCCTGAACCAAAGTAATCAGCATCCCCGGGTCGACCTTGCTGGCCTTGCCGAAATGCAGCCGGCCGACGTCCGGCCCGGCTTCGATCTTGGCCAGCGACAGCGCGGCGGCTTGCAGCTTGAGCGCGGTCGCCGCGAACAGGTTTTCGGTCGGCTCGGGCAGCAGCCCGAAGCGGTCGATCAACTCGACCTTGAGCTGGCGTAGGGCATCGGCATCCTTGGCCGCGCTGATGCGCTTGTAGAGCACCAGCCGCATATGCACGTCCGGAATGTAATCTTCCGGCAGCAGGGCGGTCACGCCCAGCTCGACCTCGGTCGAACCCATCAGCTCGTCGGCATCGGCTTCTGGCACTTCGCCGCGCTTGTAGGCGGCTACTGCACGATCGAGCATCTGGCGATACAGATCGAAGCCGATCTCCTGGATCTGGCCGGACTGGCCTTCGCCGAGCAACTCGCCGGCGCCGCGGATTTCTAGATCGTGGGTGGCCAGGGCAAAGCCGGCGCCCAGATCGTGTAGCGAGGCCAGGGCATCGAGCCGTTTCTGGGCGTCTGCGGTCATCGACGATTCTTCCGGCGTCAGCAGATAGGCATAGGCTCGGTGATGGGAACGCCCGACCCGGCCGCGCAGCTGATGCAGCTGGGCGAGGCCGAATGTATCGGCCCGATCGATGATGATGGTGTTCGCGCTCGGGACGTCGATGCCGGATTCCACGATGGTGGTGCACAGCAGAATATCGAAGCGGCGATGATAGAAATCCAGCATCACGTCTTCGAGCTCGCGCTCGTGCATCTGGCCGTGGGCGATGCGGATTCGGGCCTCGGGTAATAGTTCGGCCAAATCCGCGGCCCTGCGCTCGATATCCTTGACCTTGTTATGCAGATAGTAGATCTGGCCGCCGCGGCGCATTTCACGGCGCGCGGCTTCCTGAATCAGCACGCCATCGTATTTCGATACGAAGGTCTCGATCGCCAGCCGCGATTCCGGCGGCGTGGCGATGATCGACAGATCACGCAGGCCCGACAGGCTCATATTGAGCGTGCGCGGGATCGGGGTCGCAGTCATGGTCAGCAGATCGACCTGGGCCCGCAGGCTCTTGATCCGTTCCTTGTGACGTACGCCGAAGCGATGTTCTTCGTCGACGATCAGCAGGCCGAGCTTCTTGAAGCGGATATCCTTGGCCAGCAGCCGATGGGTGCCGATCACGATATCGATCTTGCCCTCGGCCATCTCCTCGAGCATGGTGTCGCGCTGCTTGCTCGTACGCATGCGCGACAGGGCACCGATGCGTACCGGCCAGTCGGCGAACCGATCGGAAAAGCTCTGGTAGTGCTGTTGGGCGAGCAGCGTGGTCGGTACCAGCACCGCGATCTGGTAACCGGAGGATACGGCGACGAACGCCGAGCGCAGGGCTACCTCGGTCTTGCCAAAACCGACATCGCCGCAGACCACTCGATCCATCGGTGTGGCTCGGGCCAGATCAGCCATGACTTCGTCGATGGCGCGCTGCTGGTCCGGGGTTTCCTCGAACGGGAAATCGGCCGAGAAGCGCGCGTAGTCGTCTTCGTCGGGCTGCATCGCCACGCCCTGACGCGATTCGCGCTTGGCCTGGATCTCCAACAGATCGGCTGCGGTGTCGCGGGCTTTTTCGGCGGCTTTCTTGCGCGCCTTGGACCAGCGATCGTTACCCAGCCGGTGCAGCGGTGCGGTATCGGCATCGCCGCCGGTAAAGCGGTGCACCAGATGCAGTGAGGCAACCGGCACGTACAGCAGGTCGCCGCCGGCGTATTCGATGGTAACGAATTCGTTTTCGACCCCGCCGGCCGAGAGCTTGATCAGGCCCTGGTAGCGACCGACACCGTTATCCTGATGGACCACCGGCGCCCCGGGGGCGAGATCGGTCAGCTCGCGGATCGCGGTTTCCGGATCGCGAACTTCGCGGCGCCGGCGCTTCTTGGCCGGTGGTCGGGCGCCGGTCAGTTGGTTTTCGGCGACGATCGCCAGGCCGTCGGCGGCCAATACGCAGCCGGCTTCCAGCGGCGCGGCCGTTACTGCGATCCGTTTGTTCTGGCCGAGAAATGCCTGCCAGCCTTCGACCCGAGCCGGGGCCATGCCGAGCTGGGTGAGCCAGTCGCGCATCGCTTCGCGGCGGCCGGCCGAGTCGCCGGTGATCAACACGCGGCCGTCGAATTCCTCGAAAAATGCCTGCAGGGCACGGCCGGTTGCGGCCACGTCGGCGCCGGCGAGTTTCGGCGTCGGCCCGGCTTCGAAGGCCACGTCGCCGGATTGGTCGTCGGCGATGCGCGCAGCACTTCGGCTATCGAATGCGGCTTTTAAAGTCGCCGGATTCACGAACGCCTCGGCTGGCGGCAGAATCGGCCGTTCCGGGTTGACGCTGCGTTGTTCGTAGCGGCTCTCGATTGCCTGCCAGGCGTTGTCCAGTGCGCCTGCGACATCGCCGAGCTCGATCACGGCTGTCTCGGTCGGCAGGTAGTCGGTCAGTGTGGCTGTATCGTCGAAAAACAGCGGCAGATAGGATTCAATGCCGCCCGGCGGGATACCGCGGGAGACATCGCGATAGATCGCGCTGGCGCCCGGGTCACCATCGAAGCGCCGGCGATAGCGTTGCCGGAATGCCTTGATCGCGTCTTCGTCGAGCGGGAATTCGCGGGCCGGCAGTAGCCGGATCGACCCGATCTTGTCGGTCGAGCGCTGGGTCTCCGGGTCGAACGCCCTGATGGTCTCGATCTCATCGTCGAACAGATCCAGCCGGTAGGGCTGTTCGGAGCCGGTCGGATACAAATCCATGACCGCACCACGGATCGCGAACTCGCCGTGGGTGCGTACCTCGGAGACCGCAGCATAGCCGGCGGCCTCGAGTCGTTCGCGCAGGGCATGAAAATCCAGCTGTTGGCCGGTCTCAAACGCCATCGCTCGGCCATCGACAAAGCTCGCTGGGGGCAGTGGCTGCAGCAGCGTATCGGCCGCCACGATCAGGATGCCGCGACCCATAGCCGGAAGGCCGAGCAGTAGCGCCAGCCGCTGCGAGACGATATCCGCATGCGGCGAGAACACGTCGTAGGGCAGGGTTTCCCAATCCGGGAAATGATGGATTGGCACATCCTCGGCGGCGAAGAACCGGAGTTCTTCTTCTAGCCGATAGGCCCGATGTTCGTCGGCGACCACGGCCACGAGCAAGGCCTCGCGCTGGGCCGCGGCGCTGGCCAGTGCGAGCGCGGCCGAGCAGCCGGCTAAATGCGACCAGCGGTCGGCGTCGCCTGGGGTCAGAGCCGGGGGCGTAAGCGGACTGTATGCAGTGATGTCGGTTGTATTGACTGCCATGAGAGGGCGCAGATTATTGCACAGGGCGGCCGGCGCGGCGACTAATCGCGATAGCGCCGGGTCAGATCGTCGAAGGCGTCGATACGCCGGTCGCGGAAGAAGGGCCAGATACGACGCAGCGTCTCGGTGCGATGCAGGTCGAGTTCGGCCTGCAGCAATTCGGCCTTATCACCGGCCTCGGCCAAGGTTTCGCCTTGCGGGCCATACACGAAACTATGTCCCCAGAAACGAATCTCGGTGCCGGCCTCGCCTTCGACGCCGACTCGGTTCGAGGTGATCACCGGCAGATGGTTGGCGATTGCATGGCCACGCTGCACTCCTTGCCAGGCCGCGAGCTGGCGGGCCTGTTCGGCGCCGTCGTCGGTGGCATCGTCCCAGCCGATCGCCGAGGGGTAGATCAGCAGCTCGGCGCCGGCCAGGGCCATCAGCCGGGCGGCCTCCGGGTACCACTGATCCCAGCACACCAATACACCGAGCCGGCCGATCGAGGTATCGATCGGCTCAAACCCCAGATCGCCCGGGGTAAAATAGTATTTTTCGTAGTATTCCGGGTCGTCCGGGATATGCATCTTGCGATAGCGCCCGGCCAGTTTGCCGTCGGCATCCAGCACCACTGCGGTATTGTGATACAGCCCGGGCGCGCGGCGTTCGAACAGGGAGGCGATGACCACTACGCCGGCGGCCTTTGCGGCCGCGGCCAGACGTTCGGTCGATGGGCCAGGGATGGCTTCTGCGTAGTCGAAGACCGCCGGATCCTCGCGCTGGCAGAAATAGGGGGTGTTGTGCAGCTCGGGCAGCAGCACCAGGCGCGCGCCTGCGGCGCCGGCGCGGGCGATATAGTCTTCGGCGGTGGCCAGATTGATGCTCGGTTCGGGCGTGCAGGGGTACTGGCCGATCGCGACCTTGAGCAGGTTCGAATCAGTCATGGCTTGGCTCCGCGGGAATTTGCATCGCTGCACAGTGCAGACCGCCGTGTTGGCGGATCAAGGCACGGCTGTCGATCGGGATGAGCTCGCGATCGGGAAAGCAGTGGCCGATGATTTGGGCCGCGATACGATCGGCTGGATCGTTGAAGGCCGGTACTAGCACACAGCCATTGGCGATCAGGAAATTGGCATAGCCAGCCGGCAGGCGATGCCCGTCGTCCGGATCGTACTGTGGCGCCGGCAGAGGCAGCTCCAAAAGCTTATAGGGTTGCCCATCGCGATCACGCAGCGCCGCTAGCTCGCCGGCCATCGCCGTGAGTTCGGCATGGTGGGCATCGGCCGGGTCGTCGCAGCCTTGATGCACGATGGTGTCGGCAGCCACGAAACGCGCCAGAGTATCGATATGGCCGTCGGTATCGTCGCCGATCAAATTGCCGCGGGCCAGCCAGAGTATGTGTTCGGCACCCAGGCTTTCGGCGAGGGTGGCCTCGGCGCGGGCACGGTCGAAGTCGGGGTTTCGGTTATCGCCGAGCAGGCAGCGCTCGGTGGTCAGGATGGTGTCGGCGCCGTTGGTTTCGATGCTGCCGCCTTCCAGGATGGTCTCGCTGCGTTCGAGAGCCCCTGCACCCAGTGCGCCGGCCGCATACAGTGCCGCCGTGAGCGCGTCGTCGCCTGCGGCATAGAACTTGCCGCCCCAGCCATCGAAACGGAAATCGATAAAGCAGCGCCGCCCGTGGTCGACGACGGTGATCGGGCCGGTATCGCGGGCCCAGATATCGTTGGCGGGTATCTTGCACACGCGCAGTCGCTCGTGCGGCAGACGGTCAGCGCCGCGCCGGGCTTGGATGTCGGCGATCGATTCGTCGTCTGGTGCGACCAGTACCACGGGTTGAAAACGCGCTACGGCATGGGCCATTGCGGCTATCGCTTCACGGGCCGGTTCGAGCCCGGAACCCCAGTCACCGCCGGCGCGGGGCCAGACCAGCAGGGTAGCGCGCTGGGGCGCCCATTCGGGCGGGAGATGGCGTACGGTCATGGGCGGCGATCCAGTCGGTGAACAGGAGCGATCGGTTCCGGGGCGGACGGTATCACGGTATGAATGACCTGCTGGTTTTCGAAGTAGACGTGAAAGCCGGCATAGTCCCAGCGCGTGATCGGCGGTTGACCGACCGGGCCGCGGACCAAAGCCGGGGTGCCGTGGGCCTGACGCACTTCGGTCATTCGTTGCCCGCGGCGGGGTGTTTCGGCAGCTGCCTTTGACCGGCCGATCGGCGCCGCGGTGCGTGGGGCGGCATCGACGGCGGCGTAGTCGTCATGGGCGTAATCGTCAGCCCAGGCGAAGCCTGCCACCATACTGGTCACACACCAAAGCGTTGCGACGTGAACTATTCGAAGGTGAGATGTTCTTAGCCACATGTTCAAGCTCGATACCCACCCGTGGCCGGCGATTTGTCGCTGTGCCGATCGCAATCTGTGTGATTTAATGCTCGGCCATGTTTAGACCGCTCGAACTGGCCCTAGGGCTACGCTATACGCGGGCCAAGCGCCGCAATCATTTTATATCGTTCATCTCATCGATATCGATGGGCGGGATCGCGCTCGCCGTGATGTTGCTGATTACGGTGCTGTCGGTGATGAACGGCTTTGAATCGGAGCTACGCGACCGGATTCTGGGTATGGCTGCCCACGTCGAGATCCAGTCGTCCAACGGCGCTCTGCAGGGATGGCAGGATCTGCGCCGCGAGGTCGATCAGAAAATGCCTGAGCAGGTGCTTGGTGCAGCGCCCTATATCAGTGGCCAGGCGATGGTGCGCAGCGGCCGCTCGATTTCGGGCACGCTGCTGCGTGGGGTGGTGCCCGGGCGCGAAAAAGACGTTTCGGATGTCGCCGACAATATGGTCGCGGGTTCGTTTTCCTCGCTCAAGGGCGGCGACTACAACATCGTGCTTGGGGTGGATCTGGCCAATCAGCTCGGTGTGGGGATCGGCGACAACATCGATCTGTTGATTCCCGAGGCCAATGTCACACCGGCCGGGATCATGCCGCGCTTCCGCCGGTTCCATGTCTCCGGGGTGTTTTCGGTCGGCATGTACGAATACGACAGCGGCCTGGTGCTGATTTCGATGAAGGATGCGGCCACGCTGTATCACATGGGCAGCGGCGTGACCGGGCTGCGGCTGCGACTCGACGATATGTTCAAGGCCCCGCAGATCTCGCGCCAGCTCTCGCAGAGCCTACCGTATCGTTATCGGGTCACCGACTGGACTCAGCAGAACGCCAATTTCTTCCACGCGGTCGCGACCGAGAAGACGATGATGTTCATCATTCTGTCGCTGATCATCGCAGTCGCGGCATTCAATATCGTGTCGATGCTGGTGATGGTGGTCACCGACAAGCAGGGCGATATCGCGATCCTGCGTACGCTGGGCATGAAACCGAAATCGGTGATGGCGATCTTCATGGTCCAGGGCATGCTGATCGGCGTGATCGGCACCGTGATCGGCGTGGTACTGGGCGTGCTGTTGTCGGTGAACATGGTCGATATCGTGCCGTTCGTGGAAAAGATTCTGCATACCAACCTGTTCTCGGCGGATGTTTACTACATCAGCCAGCTCAAGGGTGAACTGCACGAATCCGATGTGCTCCGAATTTCCGGGCTGGCGCTGTTGCTGTCGTTCCTGTCGACGTTGTATCCAGCCTGGCGGGCGGCGCGCGTCCAGCCGGCGGAGGCGCTGCGCTATGAGTAGTACCGACGACGCATCGCTCGTGCTATCGGCCAAGTCGCTGACCAAGACGTTCACCGAAGTCCGGGAGCCGATCACGGTGCTCGACGGGGTCGATCTGGATGTCGCCCCCGGGGCGCGCATCGCGGTGATCGGGGCCTCCGGTTCCGGTAAGTCGACGTTGCTGCATCTGCTTGGCGGTCTGGATGTGCCCACCGAGGGCACGGTGCAGATCGCCGGTCAGGATATGACGCGTCTGTCGGATGCTGCCCGCGGCCGGCTGCGTAACGAAAAGCTCGGCTTTATCTACCAGTTCCATCATCTGCTGCCGGAATTGACCACGGTCGAGAACGTGGCCATGCCATTGTTGTTGCGGCGCGGGTCCAACAAGCCGGCACTGGATGCCGCGCGCGAACTGCTGGAAAAAGTCGGCTTGGGCCAGCGCCTGGAACATAAGCCGACCGAACTGTCCGGCGGTGAGCGTCAGCGGGCCGCGGTGGCGCGGGCGCTGGTCACACGCCCGGCGGCGATTCTGGCCGACGAGCCGACCGGTAATCTCGACCATCGCACCGCATCGAGCGTGTTCGACCTGATGCTCGAGCTCAATGCCGATTTGGATACCAGCTTGGTGATGGTGACCCACGATCGCCAGCTGGCCCAGCGCATGGACCAGATCTGGACGCTCACCGATGGCCGACTGGCCCCAGCCGATCTCGCCGAACTGAGTTAATCGCCGGCGTCGGGCCGGCCGTCGAGGCGCGCATCGCCCGGCGGGCTACGCCTGGCATCAGCGCCCCCGCGCGGCTAAGCTCGAATCATGCCGGGTCCCGAGCCGATCCCCGGCGTAGCGCCGGGGGGATATGCAGCAGGGGCGATTTCGTGGCCGGGTTATAGGCCGACTCCAGACCCGAACTCAGGACTGGGTTCGGGTCTCGGCCCGTGGCCTCGAGGATGTGCGCTGGATCGCTCTGGCGTCGGTCGCCATGGTCAGCCTGCTGTATCAGTTGCCGGTGTTGCCCGGACTCGGCTGGTTCCTGATCCCGCTTTGTCTTTGCCTGAAACGCTTCCCGGGGCGTGTCTGGGTGGCGGCGGTCTGTATTGTTGCTGCCTGGAGCGTGGTTCAAGCCCAGCAGCAGTTAGCGGATCGATTGCCGGTGAACGCCGATGGCGAGCGCGTCTGGGTGACCGGGCGTGTGGTGGGCCTGCCCGAGCCCGGGCCGTATCGCACCCGCTTCGAGTTCGATTCCACCCATCCGTCTCGGCATCTGCGTTTGTCATGGTATCGCGATGCACCTGAGCTGGCGGCCGGCGACTGCCTGACGCTCAAGGTGAAACTGTCGACGCCGCATGGTTCGGCGAATCCGGGCGGGTTCGATTATAGCGCCTGGCTATGGCGCCAGGGGATCGATGCGACTGGCTATGTGCGTGCGACCAAGCCCTGTAATCGGCCGCCTCAGTGGCGACTCGACCGGCTGCGGGCCGCTGCGCTGGCGCGATTGTCGCCGGTGCTTGCGGACAGCCCGGTTCGCGGCCTGCTCGAAGCGTTGTCGCTGGGCGTGCGTACGCATATCACCGACGACCAATGGGCAACCCTGCGGGCAACAGGCACGACCCATCTAGTAGCGATCTCCGGGCTACATATCGGTCTCGTGGCGGGCTGGCTGTTCGTGCTGGCGCGCTGGCTGGCCCTGCGTAGCCCGGTGTTTCGTTCGGCCCGACGGATTGCCGCGGCGGTAGCCATCGTCGGTGCGCTGGCTTATGCCGGGCTGGCTGGCTGGGCGCTACCGACCCAGCGGGCGGTGATCATGGTAGTGGCGGCGATGCTCGCGCTCGTTTTCGAACGTCGGATCTCGGCCGGGCAGGCGTTGGCCTGGGCGGCGCTGGCGGTTTTGATCTGGCACCCGCCGGCGGTGATCGCGCCGGGTTTCTGGCTGTCCTTCGGCGCGGTCGCCTGGTTGATCGGCATCGCCGCGCTGGTGCGCGGCCCCTGGTGGCGCAAAGCGCTAGCCTGCCATCTCGGGCTGGTGATCGCCTTGCTGCCATTGACGCTCTGGTTTTTCGGTCAGGCGTCGTTGGCGGCGCCGTGGGTGAATGCACTGCTGATTCCGCTGGCTGGCATCGTGGTGCCTATCGTTTTGCTCGCGGTCGGCGCTGCATTAATTGCGCCTGTGGCAGGGGGCTGGGCGCTGGGCCAGGTCGCTGCCGCGCTCGCTGCGGTTTGGCCAGGGCTGGCCGAACTCGCGCAGTGGCCGGTGATCTCGTTCGGGCATGTGCTGACCGGGCCGGTCATGCTGCTATTGGCGCTGGCGGGCATGATCGTACTGGCGGCGCCGGTTCCCTGGCGTCTGCGCGGGCTCGGCGTGATTTTCTTGTTGCCGGCGATGATCGGTTGGTCACCGGGGAGGCAGCCGATCCGGCCCGGCGATTTCCGTGTCACCGTTCTGGACGTCGGGCAGGGGCTGGCCAGCGTGGTACGTACGGCGCGCCATACCCTGATTTTCGATGCCGGGCCGGCTTATCGCACCGGCTTCGATGCTGGGGCCATGATCGTGGTGCCGTATCTGCGCCAGGTCGGCCGCGGATCGGTGGATCGGCTCATGATCAGCCATGGCGATATGGATCATATTGGCGGGGCCGGGGCAATCACGGCCGCGCTGCCGGTTGGACGGCGTAGCGGCGCCGGGAGTCGTGAGCCCTGTCGCGCCGGCGAGCATTGGCACTGGGACGGGGTCGATTTCGATGTCCTGTATCCGGCGGCGGCAGACGCCGCCTCTGCGGACAGTAGCAACGAGCGTTCCTGCGTGCTGCGGATCCATAGCGGCTGGGCCAGCGCGTTGTTCACCGGCGATATCGAGGCGCCGGGCGAGCACCAACTCGTTCAGTACAGCGGTGCCGGACTCGCCAGCGACATACTGGTGGTGCCGCACCACGGCAGTGCCAGCTCGTCTTCGCCGGCGTTGATCGATACCGTCGCACCGCACGCGGCGTTGATCTCGTCAGGTTGGCACAACCGCTGGGGCTTTCCGAGGCCGGTGGTCACGGCGCGCTATCATGCCCGCGGTATCGCGCTGTTCAATACTGCCAACAGTGGGGCGCTGACGGTGATCTGGCCGCAGCCGCATCGCCCGCTCGTGGCGCGCTGGCGACGACAGCATCCGCGTTTCTGGCAGCAGCCGGTCCCCGGCGGGTAGCCCCGTGTCGACTGCATGATTATCATGCGCGTGCACGGCAGGCGCTGTGCAGCGGACATGGCGGGCGGCGAGCAGGCGCCGTTCGCCCGATCCAGCCGGCCCAGGCAAGCGCCGGCCACAGGGAGCATTCCAGTTGGCGCGCAAGAAGATCCATACCGATATGGCGATCGGGGAAATCTATCCTCGGTTGCTGCGCTATACCTGGCGCTATAAGCACTGGCTAGGGGTCGCCGGTCTGGCCATGGCGTTCTATGCCGGGGCGGATACCGCCCTGATCTATATCCTCAAGCCGCTGCTGGACGGCAGTATCGTGAATCGCGATCCCTGGATGATCCAGTGGATCCCGATCTTTATGCTGGGGTTGTTCATTGGCCGCGGCCTGGCCGGATTCGCCTCCAGCTATGCCATGGCCTGGGTTTCGAACCGCGTGATCTATCATGTGCGCTCGGACGTGTTCGACAAGTTCCTGCGCCTGCCGGCGAGTTTTTTCGACCACAACACCACCGGCCGTACCACGGCCATGCTGACCTACTACACCAGCCAGATTTCGGGCGCGGCCACCAGTGCGATCACGATCATGATCCAGGACACGCTGCGGATCGTCGGGTTCACGCTGCTGATGTTCTGGGTCAACTGGTCGCTGGCATTGATCACACTGCTGGTCGGGCCAGTGATCGCGCTGATCGTCAGCCATGTCTCGAAGCGCTTTCGGCGATATAGCGCGACCATCCAGCAGTCGATGGGCGATCTGACCCATATCAGCGAGGAAGTGCTCACCGGCCAGCGGGTGGTCAAGGTGTTCGGCGGCGAGGCCCATGAGCGCAAGGCGTTCGATCGGGTCAATGCCCGCAATCGTCGATTCGCCATGCGCAAAGCGACCACCAGTGCGGCCAGCGTGCCGGCGATCCAGTTCATTGCCGCGATCGCGATCGCTTTCGTGGTCTCAGTCGCGGTGCGCGATACCGGCGGCGGGGTGATGACGCCCGGCGATCTAGCGACCTTTTTCGGCGCGATGATGGGCATGATGGGCCCGATCAAACGGCTGACCAACGTCAACTCCACGATCCAGGCCGGTATGGCGGCAGCCGGTGCGATCTTCGAGCTGATCGACCAGCCGGGAGAGCCGGACCAGGGCACGCAAGCCCTGGCGCGCGCCAGCGGCCGGATCGCGGTCGCGCACGTCTGGTTCCACTATCCCGGGGCCGACCATAACGTGCTGCGCGATATCAGCTTCCAGGTCGAGCCCGGCCAGACTGTGGCTTTCGTCGGCCGCTCGGGCAGTGGCAAGTCCACGTTGTTGTCGCTGCTGCCGCGATTCTACGAGATCAATTCTGGTCGGATTGCCCTGGACGACGTGAATGTCACCGATTACCGCCTGGAGGATCTGCGCCGCCAGATCAGCTTGGTGGATCAGAACGTGGTGCTGTTCAACGATACGATCGCCGGCAATATCGCCTACGGCGCGCTGGGCGGCGCCGATCGAGCGGCGGTCGAGGACGCCGCGCGCCGGGCCTATGCCGCGGATTTCATCGAAGCACTGCCGGAAGGCTACGACACCAAGGTCGGCCAGAACGGCATCATGCTCTCGGGTGGTCAGCGCCAGCGGGTGGCGATCGCAAGGGCGCTGCTCAAGGATGCGCCGATCCTGATTCTCGACGAGGCCACCTCGGCGCTCGATACCGAGTCCGAAAAAGCGATCCAGAAAGGCCTGGAGAATCTGATGCGCGATCGCACCACCTTGGTGATCGCGCATCGTCTGTCGACCATTCAGGATGCCGATCATATCGTGGTCATGCACGACGGCGCGCTGGTCGAACAGGGCACCCATGCCCAGCTGATGGCACACGGCGGGCATTATCGCAGCCTGCACGATATTCAGTTCGCGCAGCCGGACAAGGCGTGATCGCAGGCGCGCTGTCGAAGTCGATCCAGCGCCGCTGGTACGGCCGACAGCCGCTCTGGCCGCTGGTGCCGCTGGCCGTGTTGTTCGGCGGCGTGGTGGCGCTACGCCGAGTGGCGTACGAGCGCGGCTGGTTGCGTTCCTATCGGGTATCGCCTCCGGTGCTGGTGGTCGGCAACGTCACCGTAGGCGGTAGCGGCAAGACGCCGCTGACGCTAGCCGTGATCGAGCGGGCCCAGCAGCACGGGCTGCGCGTCGGCGTTGTTTCGCGCGGCTATGGCGGCCAGGCAGAACGTTATCCGCTGGCGGTTAACGGCCAGACTTCGGCCGAGGCTGCGGGCGACGAGCCGGTATTGATCGCACGGCGTACCGGTGTGCCCGTGGTGGTTGCTCCCGACCGGGTGGCCGCCGCTCGGGCGCTGGTCGAGCGCGGCGATGTCGATCTGATCGTCGCCGACGACGGACTGCAGCATTATCGTCTGGTGCGCGATGCCGAGATCGTCGTGGCCGATGCCCGGCGCGGCAACGGCAATGGCTGGTTGTTGCCGGCCGGGCCGCTGCGCGAGCCGGCACAGCGCAGCGAACGGGCCGATTTATGCTGTGTACATGGGCAAAATGCCGACTTCTGGCTGGCGCCAGGCCAGGCGGTTAACTTAGACGATGATCAACGGCGCCCGCTTGCCGAGTTCGCTGGCGCGCCGGTGCATGCGGTAGCCGGTATCGGCGAGCCGGCTCGATTTTTCGATATGCTGCGCGCCGCCGGTCTGACCGTCATCGAGCATGCCATGGCCGATCATCATCGCTATCGCGCCGAGGATCTGGCCTTCGAATCGGCCGGCCCGGTGTTAATGACCGAAAAAGACGCCGTGAAATGCGGCGGCTTCGATCGCGACGATCTATGGATGGTGCCGGTCGAGACGAGATTGTCATCTGGCTGTGCGGCGCGCATCGATGCGCTACTCGCGCGCCTGGCTCGGTCCGGAACGCGCGCGCAAGAACAAGGAGCCGAATGAGTTTTCACGTCATTATTCCGGCGCGGCTGGCCAGTACCCGGCTGCCGGGCAAGGTGCTGCGGCCGATCGCGGGGCGGCCGATGATCGAACACGTCTGCCGGGCCGCCCAGGCTAGTGCGGCACAGTCGGTGATCGTGGCCACCGATTCCGACGAGGTCGCCGACGTCGCACGGCGCGCCGGCGCCACGGTAGCGATGACCGCGGCCGAGCATAGCTGTGGCAGCGATCGGATTGCCGAGGTCGTAGCCGGTTCGGGCTGGGCGGACGAGGCGATCGTGGTCAATGTGCAGGCCGATGAGCCGATGATGCCGCCGGCGCTGATCGATCAGGTCGGCGAGGCATTGCTGGCCGATCCGCAGGCCGGTATCGCTACTGCGGCCACGCCGATAATCGAGCGCGACGAATTCGTCGACCCGAACGTGGTCAAGGTCGTGGCCGCAGCCAGCCGGGCCTTGTATTTCAGCCGTGCGCCGATTCCGTATCATCGAGACAGTGGCAACCAACAATTTAAGATGCTGGCCCGCCGTCATCTGGGTATCTATGCCTATCGGGTCGCGGCGCTGCGCCGGTTTGCGGCGACGCCGCCGAGTGCCCTTGAGCGCCACGAGTCGCTGGAGCAGTTGCGCGCCTTCGACATCGGCCTGCCGATCGCCCTAGTCGAGGCGGTGGCGTTACCGGGCCCCGGAGTGGATACGCCCGACGATCTGATGGCCGTCGAACAAAGGATGCTAGCGTTATGAACGAGCCGGAAATACGGGTGCTGTTCGTCTGTCTCGGCAATATCTGTCGTTCGCCGACTGCCGAGGGCATCATGCGTCAGCGGCTGAGTACCGCGGCCTTAACCGACCGCGTGGCCGTCGATTCGGCCGGCACCGGGCCCTGGCATGTCGATGAATCGCCCGACCGGCGCGCGCAGGCGGCTGCTGCGGCGCGCGGCTATGACCTGAGCGGCATGCGAGCACGCCAGGTGAAAGCGACCGATCTGGCGGCCTTCGATTACGTTATTGCCATGGACCACGGGAATTTCGAGGATTTGCAGGAACTCGCGGCTGGGCGGTCCGAGTTGGCGCAGCGGATCGTGATGCTTGGAGACTTCAGCCCGGCCTATGCCGGTCAGGCAGTAGGCGATCCGTTTTACGGAGGTGACGATGGTTTTCGACAGGTGCTCGATATGATCGAGACCTGTGTCGACGGGCTGATCGATACGATCCGCAGCCGTATCCGCAGCACCTGAGCCGTATTGTTGGGCGGGTCTGCTTGGGGCTGGCCGGGCATGCGTCAGCCCGCATTGGGCGCGGTAGAACGCCTGGTGGAGCGGACCTAAAAAAGGCCGCGATGTATAGCATCGCGGCCTTTTCGATGTGATTAAAAACCCGTCGCCACTACCGCGGCGACGGGCAATACTCAGCTGCCGGAGCGCTCGCTTCCGGCCGAATCATCGTCGGCCTTTGGTTGCTTGTGCTCGGCCGCATCGGTTTCGGCCGCGGTGCCGCTGTCGTCCTCGGTATCAGCAGCCGGCTCCGACGCTTTGGCTTGGCCGTTGCCGCTGGCGCGGCTTTCATCACTGCTGCCGGTGGTGGTCTCGACCTGGATCAGCTGAGAGGCGTCGGAATCAGTTGATTCGACCACGCTCGAGGCCTCGGCCCGTGGCTGGGCCTTGGCGACCGGCGCAGCCGGCTCGGCCTGGGCCGTCTGCTCAGCGTGATCATCCGATGGATCCTCAGCACCCTGATCGACGGCCTGGTCGTCGCTATCCGACTGGTGGTTTGCCGGGGCACTCGTTTCGACCTGTTGCAGCTGCTTATCGTCGCCGGCTTCGGCTTCGGCTTCGGTAGCAGGCGTCGGTTCGGCCACCGATGTATCGTTGCCTTCGGCCGGCGCTTTCGGCGCGTCTTCGGTCGGGGCCGATGCCGATGGCGCGGCTACTTCAGCTGGGGTCGACTCGGCCGCTTCTGCGGGTTCGGCCGGGGTTGGGCTGGCGTCGTCGCGGGTCGCGTTCTCGGCCGCCTCTGTCTTGGCTTTCGAGCTCTTGGAGCGCGAGCGCCGCGGCTTGGTCTTGCGCGGCTTGCTCGTTGCGGCTGCCGGCGTGTCGGCGGATTCATCGCCGTCGGCCGTTCCAGCGTCCGATGCCTTTTGTGAGGGCTTGTCCTCGATAGACGACCGGTCGCCGGTTTCTGGCTCTTCGCTCTTGGCTGTCGTCTCGGCCGGTGCCTTGGATTCGGCCGAGGTGTCAGCTGGCTCGTGATCGGTCGAAGCCGACTGATTCGGGCCAACAGTCGTGGGCTGCGCGGTCGAATCGGCTTCTGCCTGATCCTGGGCTGACGAGTCTTGATCACCCGTGGCCTCGGCTGCAGCCGGCGTAGACGCGTTGTCATCAGCGGAGGGGGACTTGGCCTTGGTCTTTTTCGATGCGCTCGATTGGCCGGATTGCCCCGATGCACGACGCTTCGACTTAGTCTTCGACTGCTCGGCCGCCTCGGTCTTGTCGGCGGTATCCGCAGCCTGCGAGTCGTTGCTCTTGGCCGTACTGTCCGCCGCGGCGGCTTGGCCGGTATCGCGATCTTCGGCGTCGCTGGCAATGGCTGGCTTTTCGGGCTGGCCCCGGTTCGCTTTTTCGGAAGCGCTGCGTGCGTTGTCGCTGGCGGTCACTGCCGACCAGGGTTTGTCTTCGATATCCGGCAGCTTGCGCTGACTGCTCTGATCGCTGCTGTTGCCGTCCGAATCGTCGTTTGCTTGAGCTTCGGCTTCGGCGGACTTCGGCGTCGGGGCCTGGTCGTCGTCGCTCTCGGCTGCCGTTGCGGCATCAGCCGGCTGTGGCTCGGACTTCGGCGTATGATCCGACTCGCTATTGGCCGACTCCTCTAACGCGGCAGTCGTCGACTGCTGTTCGGCATCTTCGGAGCCGGTCTGATCTTCCGTCTGGGCTTCGTTGTCGGCGTTATTGCGTCGACGCCCGCCACGCCGACCGCGCCCGCCGCGGCGCCGCCGACGATTGCGCTTGGGTTCTTCGGTATCGTCGCCCTCGGCGGCTGGCGTGTGGCTGTTACCGGCGCCTTCGGTCGCGGTTGCAGCCTGGTCCTTGGTTTCGGCGTCCTTGGCCTTGTTAGTGGCCGCTTTTGCTTCGTCGCTGTCTTTGGCCTTGTTGTCGTCGCCTGTGTTATCGGCTTCGGCGGTTGGCTGACGATCGTGCTTTTTGGCTTTCGAGTCGTCGCCTTTCGAGGCCTTCGTCTTGCGCTGGTTTTTCGAGCCGCCGTCGTTTTTCTTGGAACTGTTGTCGCTGTCGGACGATTTGTCGTTGCTGCTGTCGTCCGAAGACGTCTTCGCGCTCAGGCGAGCCTCGGCCTTGGCGCGATTGTTGGCGCTGGTCTCGGCATAGTCGCTGTCTTCGCTGCGACTACGATTGCGGTTACGACCACCGCGGCGCCGATTGCGGCCGCTGCGTCCGTTACTGCCGCCACTGGATTTGCCGTCACTGCTCGTCGGGCTGCGATCGCCGTCGTCCTTGTTTTGGGCGCTGCGGCTATCGCTGGAATCCGTCTTGCTCTGACCGTTGCTTTTAGCGCTGCGCTGTTGGTCGTCGGCGGTTTTCTGCTGGGTTGCCTCGCGACTGGCCGGTCCGGTACTGCCGAAACCGAACTCGGCCTCGCCGCTGAAGATACGTCGCAGCGCATCCCAGAGCTGCTGCCACGGTGTCATGGCCGGGTCAGAAGATTGGGCGTGTTGTTCCTGACCGTCGTTCTGGCCGCGATCGATCACCGGCGCGTCCGAGCGCGCTACGCGTTTGACGGCCGGCTCCTCGCGATCGTTGCGGCTAGTCGTTTGCCGGTCGGGCTCGGCAGGTTTTTCGATATCGACTTCGGTATCGATTTTGTAGCTGGCAGCGTTGTTGTCTTCTTCTTCGAGTTGGTCGCCGCGTACACGCTTGATTTCGTAGTGCGGGGTTTCGAGGTCGTTGTTCGGTACCAGCGTGATTCGAGTCTTGGCCCGGGTTTCCACGTCGGCCAGATCGCTGCGTTTTTCATTGAGCAGGAAGCTGGCGACTGGAATCGGCAACTGGACGATCACGCGCCCGGTGCCGGGTTTCATCGCTTCTTCTTCGAGCAGACGTAGAATCGATAGCGACAGCGACTCGACGCTGCGGATCGAGCCGCGGCCCAGGCAGCGCGGGCAGACATGGCTGGAGTATTCCGACAGCGAGGGTTTGAGCCGCTGACGCGACATCTCTAGCAGTCCGAAACGCGATATACGCCCGATCTGAACCCGTGCGCGATCGGCCTTGGCCGCCTGCTTGAGGCGGTTTTCGACCTCGCGCTGGTTCTTGGCGTTGTCCATATCGATGAAGTCGATCACCACCAAGCCGCCCAGGTCGCGAATACGCAGCTGGCGGGCGATCTCTTCGGCGGCCTCGACGTTGGTGTTGAACGCCGTTTCCTCGATGCTGGCGCCCTTGGTCGCACGCGCCGAGTTGATATCGACCGAGGTCATGGCTTCGGTATGATCGATCACCACCGAGCCGCCGGAAGGCAGGGTGACTTCGCGTTCGAAGGCCGACTCGATCTGCGATTCCACCTGGAAGCGCGAGAACAGAGGGGTGTCGTCGGTGTACTGCTTGAGCTTGTGCAGCGAGTTCGGCATGACCTGCTGCATGAACTCGCGGCCGGTTTCGTATACATCCGGCTGGTCGATCAGCACTTCGCCGATATCGTCGCGCAGATAATCGCGCAGTGCCCGAATGATGACGTTGGATTCCTGATAGACCAGGAACGGCGCTTTGCGCTCGGCCGCCGCCTCGTTGATTGCCTGCCATACATGGGCGAGATAATCGAGATCCCACTGCAGTTCTTCAGCGCAGCGGCCGACCCCGGCGGTGCGTACGATTACGCCCATACCGCTGGGCACTTCGACCTGATTGAGCGCTTCGCGTAGTTCGTTACGCTCTTCGCCCTCGATGCGTCGCGATACGCCGCCGGCCTTGGGATTATTCGGCATGAGCACGAGATAACGCCCGGCCAGGCTGATGTACGTGGTCAGGGCGGCGCCTTTGTTGCCGCGCTCTTCTTTTTCGACCTGGACGATAACTTCCTGGCCTTCGGAGAGCGTCGGCTTGCCGTTATCTTTGCCCGAGTCGTCGCCTTTGGTGTTGGCGTAATAGGACTTGGCAACTTCCTTGAGCGGCAGGAACCCGTGTCGGTTGCCGCCGTAATCGATGAAGGCCGCCTCTAGACTCGGTTCAACGCGGGTGACGCGCCCTTTGTAAACGTTGGCTTTGCGTTGTTCGCGGCTACCAACCTCTATGTCGAGGTCATGTAGTTTCTGTCCATCGACGATGGCCACGCGCAGCTCTTCCGGCTGGGTGGCATTGATTAAAATACGTTTCATTTATGGGAATCCGGTAGCGCGCTCGACTGTGGTTCGGGCGGCTGCGCGTATGGACGCAGCCAAACCCGATCGACCGCGTCGTTTGCCTCGCGCGCTCGCCCAGCATCGCGGCGAGCAGTATCGAGAGAACGGCGGTCAGACAGGAGCGCATGATGATGTATAGATAACTCGATTAACGGAATCGCTGGGCTGGCACGCCGTGATAGGCTTTCTAGTCAATGCGCAGCAGCGTGTTCCTAAATAACTGTCGGTCAGCGCTCGCAGGCGACGTGCGCAAGGCACCGCGCCGCGTTATGCGCGACCTTGGGAGTGTAATCTGACATCGCAACGGCCTCAAGTACGCCGTGTTCGGGTGCATGCCAACGATGCCGGCATGCGACTGGACAATTTTCTCTTGCGGGAATTCAAGAATGTGCCCAAGTCGCGCATCTATAAGATCATCCGCAGCGGCGAAGTACGGGTGAACAAAGGGCGGGCCAAGCCGAGCACGCGGCTGATCGAAGCCGACGAGGTGCGCCTGCCGCCGGTTCGGATGGCGCCGACGTCGGATCCGGGGCGGCCGCCAGACGCCTTGATCGACAAGGTCGAGCGCGCGATCGTGACCGAAACCGCCGACTATCTCGTGTTTGCCAAACCGCCGGGGTTGGCCGTCCATGCCGGCACCGGGCTGCGTTTTGGTTTGATCGAGGTTCTGCGCGCGGCCCGCCCAGGCGAATACTTCGAGCTCGTACACCGGCTGGATCGTCAGACCAGCGGTTGCTTGTTGGTTGCACGGTCGCGCTCGGCGCTGGATGATCTGCGGGCCGGTTTGAATGACGCTGCGGCCTGCAAGCGCTATGTGGCACTCGTCGAAGGGCAGTGGTCGCACGGTCGAATCGAAGTCGATGCGCCGTTGTCGCGGGATACCGAACGCAGCGGTGAGCGGGTGGTCACGGTCGATCCCGTCGCCGGGCGTGCGAGCCTATCGATCTTCGATCCGGTCGCGGTGTATACGGATGCGTCGCGTATGGACGTCGAAATCCGGACCGGGCGTACCCACCAGATCCGGGTCCACGCCGCGCACTGTGGCCATCCGGTCGCGGCCGACGATAAATACGGCCCCAACGCCCGGGCTTCGGTATGGCGCGAGCGCGGGTTGTCGCGCATGGCGCTGCATGCCGCGGCTGTGAACCTGGATTTTCGCGGCCAGCGCCTTGGGTTCGAGGCGCCGTTGGCCGAGGATCTCGTGGCTTTGTTCAAGCGCTTGGACCACGACTGATGCCCGGCCGCTACGAACTGATCATCTTCGACTGGGACGGCACGCTCATGGACTCGGCCGGCGAGCTGGTCGGGGCGCTCCAGCAGGTGATTCAGGATATCGGTCTGCCCGAGCGTACGCCGGCCCAGATGCGTGAATTGGTCGGACTGGGCATTCAGGATGTTCTGGCGCGCTTGTTTCCCGAGCTCGACCCGGCGCGGGTGCGCGACCGACTGAGCCGCTATCGACAGCGCTATGGCTGGCCACGTACGCGATCGAGGCTGTTCGTCGGCATCGATGAGGCACTGGCTGAGCTGTACGAGGCCGGCTTCTTGTTGGCGGTCGCGACCGGGAAAAGCCGACGCGGGCTCGACGAAGCGATGGCTGAAACGGGCTGTCGGGATTGGTTTCGTATTACGCGCTGTGCCGATGAATCGGTGCCCAAGCCGGCCCCGAACATGATCGACGATATCTTGCTGCGTACGGCCACCGAACCCGAAGCCGCGTTGATGGTCGGGGATACCGAATACGACATGGCGATGGCGCGTGCTGCCGGTATCGACGCCGTGGCCGTGCGCAGCGGGGTGCATCAGGAAGCCCGGCTGCGACGCGCTGGCGCGCTCGAGGTGATCGACGATGTTCGGAATCTGCGGGCCTGGCTCGATGTGGCCGGGCGCTGAACGCCGCGGGTCGGCGTCTTAGGGTAGCGCCACCCCGGCGTCGGCCAGCAGCGATCGCAGGCCGATCAGCGGCAGTCCGACCAGGGCACTCGGATCTTTCGACTCGATCGCTGAGACCAAAGTAATGCCCAGGCCTTCGGATTTGAGGCTGCCAGCGGTCGCGGTGACGTCTTCGGCCGCGACATAGCGCGCGATCTCGGCATCGTCGAGATCGCGAAAGTGGGTGGTCACGGTTTCCAGATGTAGTCTGGGGGCTTTGAAGTTCGGCGCGCAGACACATAGACCGGTATGAAAGACGACGGTCTTGCCGGACTGTAAACGAAGTTGTTCGCGCGCCCGCGCGTGCGTACCGGGCTTACCGAGGATGCGGCCGTCGACGTCGGCCACCTGGTCACAGCCGATCACGATGGCTTCCGGCCAGGCCTGTGCGACCTTTTCTGCCTTGGTCTGGGCCAGTCGGCAGGCCAGCGCATGGCTGGCTTCGCCTTCGGTCGCGCTCTCGTCGATGTCCGGCGATGTCGCCTCGAAGCGCAGATTGATCTGACGCAGCAGCTGGCGCCGCCAGACTGAACTGGAAGCGAGAATAATCAGTGGTTTGGAAGCAGGCATCGGTACAAGAAGGCAGAATCGACGCGCCAGAGCATAAAACAAGGTAGGCAAATGCCCAATCGGAATGCCCTCGATCGGCGAAATGCTTTGACTTGACGAGGCTTCGCCCCTATTATCGCGCGCCATGTCGTCAGAGCAGTCACTAACGCGGCACATCGATTATCGTCGAAGTGCGCTCAACAAGACGCAGCTGTCGGGATCGCTCAGCCTGTCCGAGTTGCCACGTACGGCTGAAATCGTGGTGGCTGGATCGGAAGCCGAGGTTGTGACATCGATCGTTGTCGACGAAGATGCACAACGTCGGGTCAAGTTGAGCGGGCGTGTGCAAACGACGCTGGTACTACCGTGCCAGCGCTGTCTGCAGCCGACCGAACAGCCGGTCGACGTGGCGATTGGCGGTATCGTGGTGGCCAGCGACGAAGCAGCCGCCGCGGTTCCGCGCGAATACGAGCCGATCCTGGCTGGCGACGAAACGCTGGACCTGCACGCGCTGGTGGATGACGAGCTTTTGCTGGCATTGCCGATGACCGTGCAATGCGACCGTCCGGATTGCCGGGCGGTCTATGACCGAGAACCGGAGCCGCCGGCTGAAGAGCCGTCGACTTCCGACAAACCGAACCCGTTCGCGGCATTGGCATCGCTGAAAGGCGATGACGACAAGTCGCGTTGACGTATCTGGATAACCGAAAGGCAGTGCTATGGCCGTTCAACAGAACCGCAAATCCCGTTCCAAGCGCGACAAGCGTCGTAATACGCATGCGAGCATGAATCGTCCGACCCTGTCGATCGATCAGACCACCGGCGAGACCCATCGTCGTCACCACGTCACGCGCGATGGTTTCTATCGCGGTCGTCGCGTGGTCGAAACCAGCGACGATATCTAGTCGACACTCTGGATCGACAATTCGTACCGGTGCCGGATCGGCATGCCCTTGCTCGGGCGTGTGGGGTTCGGCACCCGTATCGAAGAGGTAGGGGGATGAGGCGCGCCGGGCAGTATTCGGGCGGCAGGGTACGGCTATGATCCGTATCGCCGTCGACGCCATGAGCGGCGATTACGGCAGCAGCGTTGCTGTCGAGGCTGCGGTTTGCAGCCTGAGTCGCCATGACGACATCGCACTGCGCCTGGTAGGCGATTCCGCCGAACTCAAGCAGCAGATTGAAAAACAACGGGCTCGTAGAGGGGCGCCGGATGTTTTCGATCGTCTGGAAATCGTACATGCCGGCGAAGTGGTCGATATGTGCGAATCGCCAGCACGCGCGTTACGCCAGAAGAAAGATTCGTCGATGCGGATCGCCGTGAATCTGGTACACAAGGGCGAAGCCCAGGCCTGTGTCTCGGCCGGTAATACCGGCGCGCTCATGGCTACCGCCCGGTTCGTGCTCAAAACTTTGTCGGGTATCGATCGGCCTGCGATCATTTCACCGATTCCTTCTCGCCAGGGGCATACCCTGATGCTGGATCTGGGCGCGAGTGCCGAGAGCACGCCCGAACAACTGTTCCAGTTCGCGGTGATGGGAGCGGTATTAGCCAAGGCCGTGCATGGGGTCGAGCAGCCCCGCGTCGGCCTGTTGAACATCGGCGCCGAAGAGATCAAGGGCAATCAGCAGATCAAGGACGCGGGCCGTTTGATCGCAGCAAGTGGCCTGAACTATATCGGTTTTGTCGAAGGCGACGATATCTATATTGGCGACGTCGATGTCGTGGTCTGTGATGGCTTCGTTGGTAATGTGGCGCTCAAGACCAGTGAAGGGCTGGGCAAGCTGATCGCCCAGTTCCTGCGTGAAGAATTTGCCCGCAATTGGTTGACCAAGACCTCGGCCGTTCTGGCGATGCCGGTGCTGCGCGCCTTTCGTGGCCGGGTCGATCCTAGGCAGTACAACGGGGCCACCCTGGTCGGCCTCCAGGGTACGGTCGTCAAATCGCACGGCGATGCCGATGCAACGGCGTTCGCGAGTGCGATCGGCGTAGCGCGGCTGGAAGTCGAGCAGAGCGTGCCGCAGCGGATTCGTCAGCAGCTCGCTCTTAACCTTGGCGAATGACGCCCTCGGGCGCGGCCCGATTATTTCCTTTTCCCGTTACGATTGAACCGTCCGGCATCCGCCACTATATCCGTTGTCATTGGCAACCGCGGACCGCATCATTTGCTTGAATCCGCCGCGCTGGATCCGCTCGGCGGGTTGCCCGCGTATGTGTTTACGCCGGTTATAGTTTTCAGTCGGCAGCGTATCGGCACGCGGACCAGGCTGCTATGCCAGGGCGAAACATCCCGGAAACCAATATGACTGATACCGACAAACCGAAGATCGGGCACGACGACGGCGATACCGCGGTTGCGCCCGATAAACCCAAGACTCAAAAGCCGCCGCTGTACAAGGTGGTCATGCACAACGACGACTACACGCCGATGGAGTTCGTGGTCGAGGTGCTGATGACCTATTTCACCCATGACCGGGACAAGGCGGTACAAATCATGCTGACCGTTCACACTCGAGGTAAGGCTGTCGCCGGGACCTACACCGCCCAGATTGCCGAGACTAAGGTGCAGATGGTTAACGACCATGCCCGCGCGCACCAGCATCCGCTGTTGTGTACTATGGAAGAGGCCTGAAAACGCGGCCGGTCCGTCGCGCCACAGGTTTTAATCGAACGCCAAGTTCGGGGACGCAAAATGCTCAGCCAAGAACTGCAGACTGCACTCGACGCCGCCTTCATGGTCGCGCGTCGTCAGCATCATGAAATGCTCACTGTCGAGCATCTGCTGATGTCGCTGCTGGACAATCCGGCGGTGATCGAGGTGCTCGAGGCCGTGAACACCGACATTCCCCGTCTCGAGCGCGAGCTCAAGAATTACATTGATACCCACGTGCCGGTCGTGCCCGCTGGCGAGGACCATGAGGTCCAGCCGACGCTCGGATTCCAGCGCGTGCTCCAGCGCGCGGTCTATCACGTGCAATCCTCCGGCAAGAAAGAAGTGACGGCGGTCAACGTGTTGATCGCGATCTTCTCCGAGCAGGAATCGCACGCCGTCTATCTGCTCGGAGAGCAGGACGTGACGCGCCTGGACATCGTCAACTTCGTCTCGCACGGGGTGAACAAGTCGGGCGAGGAATCAGGCGATGCCGGCAACGCCGGACAGGCTCAAGCCGAAGAGGGCGGCGAGTCGAATGCGTCGCCGCTCGAGCAGTATGCGACCAATCTGAATCGCAAGGCCGCCGAAGGCGACGTCGATCCATTGATCGGTCGCGATCACGAGATCGAGCGGGTGATCCAGACACTGTGTCGGCGGCGCAAGAACAATCCGCTGCTGGTCGGCGAAGCCGGGGTCGGCAAGACCGCGATCGCCGAAGGCTTGGCACGTATGATCGTTGATGATCAGGTGCCGGATATTTTGTCCAAGAGCGTGATCTATGCACTCGACCTGGGCGCGCTGATCGCTGGCACCAAGTATCGCGGCGATTTCGAGAAGCGGCTCAAGGGCGTACTCGCCGAGCTTGGCAAGCAGAAAGGCTCGGTGCTGTTCATCGACGAAATCCATACCGTGATCGGGGCCGGGGCGGCCTCGGGCGGCGTAATGGACGCGTCGAATCTGCTCAAGCCGAAACTGGCCTCTGGTGAGTTGCGCTGCATGGGTGCGACGACTTATCAGGAATTTCGTAACATCTTCGAAAAAGATCGTGCCTTGGCGCGGCGTTTTCAGAAGGTCGACGTGCCTGAGCCGACGGTCGCCGATACCGTGCAGATCCTCAAAGGGCTGAAGGATCGGTTCGAAGAGCACCACCAAGTGCGTTTCACCAATCCAGCCCTTGAAGCAGCGGCCGAACTGTCGGCGCGGCATATCAACGATCGGCATTTGCCGGATAAGGCGATCGACCTGATCGACGAAGCGGGCGCCCGGCTGCGGCTTCGGCCCTCGACCAAGCGGCGTAAAACGGTACAGGTTCGTGACATCGAGGAAATGGTGTCTCGCATCGCACGGATCCCCTCCAAGACGGTTTCCCGTGATGATCGGGCGGTGCTCGAAACGCTGGATCGGGATCTCAAGCTGGTCATCTTTGGCCAGGACAAGGCCGTGGATTCGCTGGCCAGCGCCATTAAGATGTCGCGCTCCGGCTTGGACAACCGTGACAAGCCGATCGGTTCGTTTCTGTTCGCCGGCCCGACCGGCGTCGGTAAGACTGAGGTCACGCGTCAACTCGCGCTACATTTGGGCGTCGATCTGATCCGCTTCGATATGTCGGAGTACATGGAGCGACATACCGTGTCGCGCCTGATCGGTGCGCCGCCGGGCTATGTCGGCTACGACCAGGGCGGTCTGCTGACCGAGGCGGTCAATAAGCAGCCGCATTCGGTGGTCCTGCTCGACGAAATCGAAAAAGCCCATCCGGATATCTTCAATCTGCTGTTGCAGGTCATGGATCACGGCACGCTGACCGACAACAATGGTCGGCAGGCGGATTTCCGGAACGTGATCCTGGTGATGACGACCAACGCGGGCGCCGAAGCGATGGCCAGCCGCGGTATCGGCTTCAACCCGTCAGACAACAGTACCGACGGCATGGAGGCGATCCGCCGTGGCTTCACGCCGGAATTCCGCAACCGGCTGGACTCGGTTATCCAATTCGCGCCGCTCAAAGGCGATGTGGTTGAGCGTGTGGTCGACAAGTTCGTCCTGCAGTTGGAGGCCCAGCTCGAAGAGCGCCAGGTCGAGCTGGTGGTCGAGCCCGAAGCCCGGTCTTGGCTGGCCGAGCGCGGCTATGATGAAAAGATGGGGGCGCGTCCGATGGGGCGGGTCATCCAGGAAAATATCAAGAAGCCGCTGGCCGAGGAGCTGCTGTTCGGTGAACTCGCCCACGGCGGCCGGGTCGTAGTTCGCGTGGTCGATGGCGAGCTCGATCTGGACGTTTCGTCCAACGAGACGGCCGAGCAAGCCTAATCAGGCGGCCGGCATGGCCGGCCGTAACGCTATCGAAAGCCCAGGTAGCCATCGTTGCTGCCCGGGCTTTTTTGTATCCCGGGCTCTACCCGGGTGGCGATACGCAGCATGGGCCGGGCGGTTCCAGGCAGGCCCGTAAGATTTGCAAGAGCATGCCGCGATCTGCGCCGTAGGCGGATTCTGCCCTATAGCAATATCGGTGTAGCGGTGCGGTATGAGGTTCGGCCCCGAATTCGATTCGTTACGGGCGATGCCGCTGCAGCGGCATCGCATTGCCGGCAGTCGTAGGTGCAGCGGCCTACTCGAGAGTGACTCGATTGAGTTCCGACAAGCCGATGAGGCCGGCGCGAACCTTGTTGAGCCCGGCTGCGCGTAGATCGAGCACGCCCTCGGATCCGGCCTGGGCCTCGATGTCGTTGGCGTTGCCGCCGGCCATGATGATCTGGCCGATCTCGTCGGTCACCGGCATCACTTGATAGATGCCCACGCGGCCGCGATAGCCGCCAGTGCAGTGATCGCAGCCCTGGGGATTGGCTTCGAAGATCGTCAGCTGCTTGGCTTCTTCGGCAGCGAATCCTTCTGCGACCAGTGCGTCCTCTGGAATATCGGTACGTGTCTTGCAGCGCGGGCAGAGCCGGCGCGCCAGACGTTGGGCGATGATCAGGGTCACCGAGGCTGCGATGTTATAGGCCGGCACGCCCATGTTGATCAGGCGGGTCAGGGTCTGGGGGGCGTCGTTGGTATGGACCGTGGAGAGCACCATATGGCCGGTCTGAGCGGCCTTGATCGCGATCTCGGCGGTTTCCAGGTCGCGAATCTCGCCGACCATAATGACGTCCGGATCCTGACGTAGGAAAGCCCGGAGGCAGGTCGCAAAGCTCAGGCCGACGCGCGGTTGCACGTTCACCTGGTTCACCCCTGGCAGGTTGATTTCAGCGGGGTCCTCGGCGGTCGAGATATTGCGGTCGGCCGTGTTGAGGATATTCAGCGCCGTGTAGAGCGATACGGTCTTGCCGCTGCCGGTGGGGCCGGTTACCAACACCATGCCATAGGGCTTGTGAATCGTCTTTTCGAAGATCTGGCGTTGGTGGTCCTCGTAGCCCAGTGCTTCAATACCCATTTGGGCACTGGCCGGATCGAGGATACGCAGCACGATTTTTTCGCCGTGCAGCGTGGGGCAGGTCGAGACACGGAAATCGATCGCGCGATTCTTGCTCAGATTGAGCTTGATTCGCCCGTCCTGAGGAATCCGGCGCTCGGCCAGGTCGAGCCGGGCCATAACTTTGAGGCGGGCCGACAGGCGCATGCCGATCGCGGCCGGGGGTGAGGCAACTTCGCGCAGTATGCCGTCCTGGCGTAGTCGCACGCGATAGCGTTGTTCGTAAGGCTCGAAATGGATATCCGAAGCGCCACGATGGATGGCGTCGAGCAGTACTTTGTTAACAAATCGTACGACTGGTGCATCGTCGGCGTCGGCCTTGAGTGCATCAGAAATGCCGGCTTCGCTGTCCTGTTCGGCCGCCAGGTTGTCGAGGGCGACATCGTCCAGTCCGGCCATGGCGCTGTCGAGCGCGTTGAAATTCGCCTCGATCGCACGCTCGAGCTTGTCCTGTTCGACCAGAACGGCCTCGATCTGATGGCCGGTATTGAAGCGAAATTCATCCAGCGCCTGCAGATTGGTCGGGTCGGCAACTGCGAGGTATAGCGTTCGTCCGCGCAGAAAAATGGGTAGGGCCGCATGCCGGCGAATCAAGCTTTCCGGGGCAGCATCGAGCGGTGCGTGCTGCAGATCGAGCGCCTGCAGATCGACAAGCGGAATAGAAAACGCATCAGCCAGAGCATGAGCGAGCGCGCTGGCGCTCAGCGCGCGCGTGCGCACTGCGCGTGCCACGAACGATTCGTCGTTTTTCTGTGCTTCGATTTGTAGGCGCTGGGCTTCGTCGGTCGCGATGAGCCCGTCTTCGACAAGTTGGCGGGCGAGTCCGCCAAGACCGGATGGGCGCGTCGGGCGTTGGGATGTCGGCATAGAAGTCCCGCGTACAGCGGTCGTCGATCGCCGGCTGTACCAAACGAATGAGTTGCTCGTGAACTATTGTCTGGATTGTAGGCGCTTTCCCCGGGAGCTGCCATCGACTATCGTCCTCCGGGTCATACAACGCCAGAGAATGAAGTGAAGACAATCTTTGAAGCGCTGCGAGAAAGTCACGATAAGCAGCGTCGCCTGTTGGCCGCGTTGGCGGACACCCACGGCGATTCAGACAAGCGCCAGGGGCTGTTCGCTGCGGTTAAGGCAGAGCTCGTCCATCACGAGAATGCCGAGGAGCGGTATTTTTATAATCCCTTGATGGAGCACGATATGACGCAGGAAAAAGCGCGTCATAGCGTCGCCGAGCATCATGAGATCGATGAGCTGATCGAAACGCTCGACAACACCGATTACAGCTCGCCTGCGTGGCTGAATTCGGCCAAGAAGCTCGAGCATCTGGTGACCCACCATCTCGACGAGGAAGAGCAGGAAGTTTTCCAGGTGGCTGGACGTGTATTGTCCGAAGACGACAAAACACGGCTTGCGCGAGACTATGATCAGATGATGGAAGAGCAGGCCGACGGCTCGCCGTAGCTGCTGTTGCTGGCGCGGTGCCTGCGAGGTGCCGCGTCACGGCATGGCTGAGCGGCGACAGCTATCGATCCACATCGTCGCCAACGGCGGTGGGCCTAGAAGGCGTGCGGGGATCAAATAAAAGAAATGGTCGGAGTAGCAGGATTTGAACCTACGACCTCCACCTCCCGAAGGTGGCGCTCTACCAAGCTGAGCTATACTCCGACGTCAGGAACGACGCTGAACCGAAAAACGGGCCAGCGAAATCAAGGCGTCCTTGAAGTGCGACGGTTCGAAGACATCCAGGCAGTCGATGGCTGTCTGGGCTGCCTCGTCGGCACGGCCGAAAGTGTAAGTCATTGCGTCCGTGGATTCAATCGCTTTTTTAATAGAATCTAGTGCGCCTAGGTCGCCGTCGCGAATCGCTTGGCGCAACGGGGCCGCTTCGGCCTGCGGGGAACGCGCCAGCGCACAGATCAGCGGCAGGGTGGTTTTGCCCTCGGCCAGATCGTCGCCGAGATTCTTGCCGTATGTATCGTCGCCATGGCCGTAATCCAGTGCATCGTCGACGACTTGGAAGGCGAGCCCGAGCTGACGACCGAATTCCGACATGGCCTCGCACTCGCTTTCGCTTCGGCCGGCCAGTACGGCTCCGAGCCGGCAGCCGGCTGCGAACAGGCTAGCGGTCTTGCGATCCACGACCTCGAGGTAGTTGGCCTCGGTCAGATTCGGGTCGTGGGTATGCATGAGCTGCATGACTTCGCCTTCGGCGATCCGGTTGGTGGCATCGGCCAGCACCGTCATCACCTCGAAGGAGTCCAGTTCGACCATCATCTGGAATGCGCGCGTATAGAGAAAATCGCCGGTCAATACGCTGGCATCGTTGCCCCAGACATGATTGGCCGTTTCTCGACCGCGGCGCAGCGTGGATTCATCGACCACGTCGTCATGCAGCAGGGTGGCGGTATGGATGAATTCGATGATCACCGCCAGCAGGTGGTGGGCATCACCGTCGTAGCCCGCAGCTCTGGCGGCTAGGACCACCAGCCCAGGACGGATACGCTTACCGCCACTGGAGATGATGTATTCACCCAGGGTATTAATCAGAACGACATTTGAATTCAGCCGCTTGCGAATCAGCGCATCGACTGCGCGCATATCGTGTTCGACCGGCTGGAACAGCGGCTGGATATTCATCGGCCCGGGATCGAAAAAACAGCCGCAAACTTAGGCGTGTGCTGCTTTTCTGTCAAGAACAAAGAACAGGGGGCGCAACGTTGACCCAGGCGCTGCGGCAGCGTATTATTCGCGCTCTTTGAACGGGCCGAATCTGCCCGCAACCTGCGTTTGGAGTGGACATGCACGCAGTAATCCGTACCGGCGGAAAACAGTACAGGGTCGCTGAAGGCGATGTAGTGCGCGTCGAAAAACTCGACGCCGAACCGGGCAGCACCATCGAGCTGTCTGACGTTTTGCTGATCTCCGATGGCGACAACGTCCAGCTCGGAACCCCGGTGCTCGACGGTAAAGCAGTCTCGGCTGAGGTGCAGACCCACGCCCGTGCTGACAAGGTCGAAGTGATCAAGTTCAAGCGGCGCAAGAAGTATCGTCGTACGCACGGTCATCGTCAGCACTACACGCAGCTCAAGATCACCTCGATTCCCGGCGCTTGAAGCGCACGGGTCTCGAAAAGTCCGAACGGAGGATTTGATCCATGGCACATAAAAAGGCAGGCGGCAGTACCCGCAACGGTCGCGACTCAGAGTCGAAACGGCTAGGCGTTAAAAAGTACGGCGGCCAGCAGGTTAAAGCCGGCAACATTATCGTGCGTCAGCGCGGCAGTACTTTCCATGCCGGCAGCAACGTCGGCACCGGCAAGGACTATACCTTGTATGCCAGCGTCGACGGCACGGTCAGCTTCGGCGTTAAGGGCTCGCGCAACCGCAAGTTCGTTTCGGTTACGCCGGCCGACTGAATAACGATCAGCTTGCTGATCGTAACGAGCCTCGCTTCGGCGGGGCTTTTTTATGCTTGCTCGCCAGTCGTTATGAGCGGATTATCGGGCGCAGAGGACCGATTGAATGAAATTCGTTGATGAAGCCAATCTGCGGGTAGAAGCCGGCGACGGTGGCCATGGCTGCCTGAGTTTCCGGCGCGAAAAATACGTACCCCACGGTGGACCGGATGGTGGCGACGGGGGAGATGGCGGCAGCGTCTACCTGGTTGCCGATCATAACCTCAACACGCTCTATGATTACCGGATCAACCGCGTATTCAAGGCAGAACGGGGCGCCAACGGGGCCGGCAAGAATCGGACCGGGGCCAAAGGCGGCGACCGCTATCTGCCGGTGCCGGTCGGCACCCTGTGCTATGCCCGGGAAACCGATGAGCTGATCGGGGATCTCACCAAGGACGGCGAGACACTCTGTGTGGCCCAGGGGGGCTATCACGGCCTGGGTAATGCGCGGTTCAAATCGAGCACGAATCAGGCGCCGCGCAAGACGACCGACGGCACCCCGGGTGAAATTCGCGAATTGCGTCTGGAGTTGAAGTTGCTGGCCGACGTCGGCCTGGTTGGGTTGCCCAATGCCGGCAAATCGACGCTGCTGTCCTCGATTTCTGCGGCACGTCCGCGCATCGCGAACTACCCGTTCACAACGCTGCAGCCGCAGGTCGGCGTGGTCAGCGCCGGCCCGTTGCGCAGCTTTACGCTGGTCGACTTGCCCGGGCTGATCGAAGGCGCTGCCGAAGGCGTGGGGCTTGGGCATCGTTTCCTGCGTCATGTCCAGCGCACCCGGCTGCTGTTCCACCTGGTGGATGCCGTGGACATCGAAGGGCGTGATCCGATCGAACAGATTCGGACCATCGCGGACGAGTTACAGCGCTTTAATCCGGCGTTGGCGACGCGGCCGCGCTGGCTGTTGCTCAACAAGATCGATGCACTCGATCCGGCCGAAGTCGATACGCTGCGCCAGCGGGTTATCGAGGAACTCGATTGGCAAGGCCCGATCTATGCCATTTCAGCGATCGACCCGAACTCGCTCAACGGGCTGATTAACGAGGCTATGGACGCAATCGAGGCCCAGGTCGCAGCCGAGGACGACGATGCCACGTCCACGATCGACGATAGCGATGAGCTCTCGTGAGCCGGTAACGCGGGCGAAGCGTTGGGTCGTCAAGATCGGCAGTGCGCTGCTGACCAACGACGGCCGAGGCATCGAGCGCGAACGGCTGGCCGAATGGGCGCGTCAGATCGCATTGCTCTGCGACGATGGCAGTGAAGTCGTTTTGGTGTCCTCAGGCGCGGTGGCCGAAGGCCTGGTTCGGCTGGGCTGGCAATCGCGGCCGAGCCGCCTGGACGCGTTGCAGGCGGCGGCCTCGGTAGGCCAGGCCGGCCTGGTCGAGGCCTATAGCCAGAGTTTTGCCCAATTCGGCCGGCGGACCGCCCAGGTTCTGTTGACTCATGACGACGTAGCCCACCGCGGACGCTATCTGAACGCGCGGCGCACGTTGATGACGCTACTCGGGCTGGGGGTCGTGCCGATCGTCAATGAGAACGATGCGATCGCCATGGACGAGATTCGGGTCGGCGACAATGACACACTCGCTGCGCTGGCCGTGAATCTGCTGGATGCCGACGGGCTGATCATCCTCACCGATCAGTCCGGCGTCTATGATGCCGACCCACGCATCGATGCCGGGGCGCGCTTGATCGGCCAGGCCGAAGCCTATGCGCCGGAACTGCTCGAGGTCGCTGGCGCGAGCGGTGGGGCGCTTGGCCGCGGCGGTATGGCGACCAAGATCGGCGCCGCTCGGCAGGCTGCCGACTCCGGTGCGCTGACGGTGATCGCCGATGGTCTGCTGCCAAATGTGCTGGCCCGGGTTGTGGCCGGCGAGGTGATCGGCACTTTGTTGTTGCCTAGGCCGGGGCGGCGGCGTGCCGCCCGGAAGAACTGGCTAGCGGGCCAGCGCCGGGTGCGAGGTCGGGTACACGTCGATGCCGGCGCGGCCCAGGTATTGCGCGAAGCAGGGCGCAGTCTGTTGCCGATCGGTATCACCGCCGTCGAGGGGCATTTCCGTCGGGGCGACCTGATTGCCTGTCTCGGCCCGGATGGTCGCGAGGTGGCCCAGGGGTTGGCCAACTACGATGCGCGTGAGGCCACATTGCTCATGCAGAAGTCCAGCGAGCATATTGCAGAAGTGCTGGGCTACGACCGCGAGCCGGAATTGATTCATCGCGACAATCTGGTCACGCTGGGCGATCACGATTAAACGCGCCGTCCACGCTGTCGCGCCGAAATGATACCCATAAAAAAAGCCCGCCGATTGGCGGGCTTTTTATTGCAAGCTGTAGCCTATCTTAGGCTTGCTGCGCCATCGTCTTGATCTGCGCGTTCAGGCGCGATTTATGACGGGCCGCTTTGTTGCCATGGATCTGGCCTTTGCCCGCCATACGATCGATGATCGGCTTGGCGTTTTTGAACGCTTCCTGGGCAGCGGGCAGATCGTTCGCGGCGATGGCCTTCTGCACCTTCTTGATGTGCGTGCGCACGAGCGAACGCTGCGCCATGTTGCGCTGACGATGCTCGGTGGCTTGGCGGACGCGTTTGCGGGCTTGGGCAGTATTCGCCACGGACAGCTCCTGAAATGTTCGGTTGGATGCCGGAAAGGCGCGCGATTATGCGGCCAATCTGGATTTCTGTCAACTTGCAAGGCGATCTTTCGGCGTCGCCCGATTACCCGCTATAGTGCGCAGCGTTTCGCCTTCCCGCAACCCTGTATGGCTGCCTCTCTGGCTCGTTCGACTGGCGTCGTCAGCGCGATGACGTTCTGCTCTCGTATTTTGGGCTTCGTCCGCGACGTGGTGCTTGCGATCATGTTCGGCGCTGGGCCGGCCATGGACGCTTTTCTGGTGGCGTTCAAAATCCCCAATTTCCTGCGTCGCCTGTTTGCCGAAGGGGCCTTCGCGCAGTCGTTCGTGCCGGTATTGTCGGCCACCCGCGACCAGGAAGATGAGCAGGCGGTCAAAGCCCTGATCTCGACGGTCGCCGGCACGCTGGGCGTGATCCTGGCTGGATTGACAGTGGTCGGGGTTGTGGCTGCCCCGGTGCTGATCTATGTATTCGCGCCCGGTTTCGCCGGCTCCGAAGACCAGTTCGATCTGGCGGTCGCGCTGCTGCGTATTACCTTTCCTTATCTGCTGTTCATTTCGTTAACTGCGCTGGCAGGCGGCATTCTCAATACCTACGGCCGGTTCGCGGTGCCGGCGGTGACCCCGGTATTGCTCAATATCTGCATGATCGGGGCTGCGCTGGGGCTTTCGCCGCTGTTCGCCCAGCCTCAGATCGCGCTCGCGATCGGGGTGTTCATGGCCGGTGCTGCGCAGCTGGCTTTTCAGCTGCCGTTTCTGATCCGGCTGGATCGGCTGCCGCGGCCGCGCTGGGGCTGGGCGGATGAAAAGGTCCGACGCATCCTGCGCTTGATGCTGCCGATCATGTTCGGTTCGTCGGTTGCCCAAATCATGCTGTTGCTGGATACGATCGTGGCCTCGTTTCTGGCCGCGGGCAGTGTGAGTTGGCTGTACTATGCCGATCGGCTGATGGAGTTTCCGCTCGGTATATTCTCGGTAGCGATCGCCACGGTGATTCTGCCGACCCTGTCGGCACGGCATGCCAGCCAGTCGCGACAGGCGTTCTCGCAGACCCTCGACTGGGCGTTGAAGCTGCTGGTCGTGCTCGGTCTGCCGGCCATGGTGGGTCTGTTCGTGCTGGCCGGGCCTCTGGTGGCCACCTTGTTCAACTATCGATCCTTCGATATCCACGATGCCTTGATGAGCCAGTACGCGCTGATGGCCTATTCATTCGGCTTTATGGGGTTTTCACTGGTCAAGGTGTTAGTGACTGGTTTTTATTCGCGCGAGGACTCCCGCACCCCGGTACGCTGCGGCGTGATCTCGATGATCAGTGCGATGGCCATGAACCTACTGTTCGTCGGTCTCTTCGAGTGGATGGACTGGCCGGCCCCGCATGCCGGCCTGGCCCTGGCCGGATCGCTGGGGGCTTTTGTCAACGCTGGCTTGTTGTATCGTAATCTGCGCGCCAGCGGCACCTATCAGCCCGGCAGCGGCTGGGGAGTGCTGCTGCTGCGGGCGGCGATCGGCAGTCTCATCATGGCAGCCGTATTGCATATCGGTGCCCCAGGCATGATGGTCTGGGTTGCACAGTCCGCGATCACCCGGGTGGCCTGGCTTGCGCTCTGGATCGGCACCGGGGTGGCGGTATATTTTGCCGTGCTCGGTGCGCTGGGACTTCGCCCGACCCACCTGCGCCTGCACCAGGGAGCATAGATATCGACCAAGGAAGACTTGCTGCAGCGCCATCCGACAGCCCTGATAGAGAGGCGATAATGGCAATTGCCGACACGCCGCGCTCGCTGAGCGCGACGAGTTCATGGTCTGCATCGCCCATGCAGCGGCCCGCCGGTTGGCCGGGCAATGGGAGTGTTCGGCCATGCAGGTGATTCGTTCAATCCGCCGGTCTGCACCTCAGGCCAGCGGCTGCGTGCTGACCATTGGCAATTTCGACGGTCTACATCTTGGTCATCAGGCCGTGATCGAGCGGGTACGTGCTCGCGGCCAGGAGCTCGGGGTGCCGGCGGCGCTGATGACCTTCGAGCCGGCACCAAGGGCGTTTTTCATGCCGGATGATCCGCCGCCCCGGTTGTCATCGCTGCACGAGAAAATGGCCGACGCGGCGATGCTCGGCATCGATATCTTTGTGCGGGCGCGTTTCGATCGCGATTTTGCCAATCTGTCGCCGCAGGCCTTTCTCGATGATCTGATCGATCGGCGGCTCGGCGCCCGCGCGATTCTGGTGGGCCACGATTTCCGCTTTGGCCATCGGCGCGCCGGCGATGTCGATACGCTCAAGGCCTTCGCCGCCGAACGCGACATCGAGTTGCTGCCCGTGCCGGATGTCTGCGTCGATGGGGCCCGGGTGAGTTCGACGCGGGTTCGCCATGCGTTGCAGGATGGCGAGGTCGAAACCGCGGCCCGACTGCTGGGTCGGCCGTATCGCGTCAACGAGCGGGTGGTCGGCGGCGAACAGCTCGGGCGGACGCTCGGTTTCCCGACCGCTAACCTACGGCTTCGGCGCCCGGCAGCGCTGCGTTATGGTGTCTACGCCGTTGCCGTGTGGCTCGCCGATGGTCGTGAATACGCCGGCGCTGCTAGTTTCGGGGTTCGCCCGGCGGTCAACGGGCGTGAGGAGTTGCTCGAGATCTATCTGCTGGATTTTGCCGGTGATTTATACGGCCAGCGTATTGACGTATCCTTTCAGTATTTCGTGCGCCCAGAGGAAAACTACGATTCTCTGGATGCGCTGACCCAACAGATGCATCAGGACGTAGCCGAGGTGCGACGTCTGTTGATCAAACCGAGTTCGCCATGAGTCAGTCTCGAGAGCAGGCCGGTGCCGAGCGCGGCTTCGACATGCAGAATGTCCACTGGTTGTGGTTGTCGGTACTGGTGATTGCGGCCGACCAAGTCACCAAACAGTTGGTCGTTAACCACTTCGCGCTCTACGAGTCGCTCCCCTTGTTCGACTGGCTGAATCTCACGCTGGTCCATAACACCGGGGCCGCCTTTTCGATGCTGCGTGGGGCAACGCCTTGGCTATTCGTTGGCCTGAGCGTGGTGGTGGTGCTGGGCATTCTGGTCTGGATGCGGCGTCATCCCTATGACAACCGTCTGCTGGCAGCCGCCCTCAGCCTGGTGGCCGGGGGCGCGTTGGGCAATGCGATCGATCGCGCGACTCGCAGCTATGTCGTGGATTTCGTCGATTTCCATATCGGCGCCTGGCACTATCCGGCGTTCAATTTGGCCGACTGTGCGATCTGCGTGGGCGCGGTCTTGATCGCTGTCGATATGCTCTGGCCGGCCTCAAAAAGAGCCTGAGTTACCAGCACTCGTCGGAGACGTCATCGCCTTGGCCGGTCTGTGTGCCGGACCAGGCGGTCTTGGCGCCGGTTTGGTCGATGCTGAATACGCGGCATTCGTCGTTGACCTGATCGCCGATCGCGGTCGCGGTGATACGAAACGTCTGATCGTTGCTCCCGCTGGCCTGGGCGGCCACGGCATAGGCTTGGTTGTCGGTCTGCGACGGTAGGCCCAGCCGATCCATGCCGCTGGTATAGGCATTGGTCTGGGTATAGATTTTTTCTTCCTGATTGGCGGCCCGTAGTATCAAGCTCTTGGCGTCGGCGCGCCGAGCGCTCCGGATATAGTCGACATAGTTCGGATAGGCGATCGCCGCCAGAATGCCGATAATCGCGACCACGATCATCAGCTCGATCAGGGTGAAGCCTTTGGCGCGGGCCAGGCTATGACCAGGCCGCGGGCAGGCGTTTGCCGTATGTTTCATCTTCGAATCTCGTGCCAGGAACGACGCCCTGTGTCTGCGTCGTTGGTTACCGATATAGTTGTGGCGCCGCCGTTGCTCATCGGCACTTTGAACACGCGCGTGCCGTTGTTCGAATCCGTTAAGGTCGGGCCGCTGCCCGGCGAGCCGCGGGTGCCGAAGCCGATGCCGGCCACGCCCAGGGTATCGGCTTCGTCGATGCGTGCATCGCCGTTGCTGTCGAACAACCGGCGCTGGGGAGCACCGCCGTTGCCGCGATCAACGGCCATGAAAAAACCGCTGCTGGTCAGCGTACAGCTGCTTCGGTTGATGACGGTCGTGGAAAACTGGATGTTGTCGTCGATGATTGCGGGGTCGCTGAGCACCGCTTCGCCACTGGCGGCAGGGAGCTCGATCACCCAGCCGCGGTCAGCAAAGGCACCGTTGCCATCGATGTAGTGCACGGGATTGTCGCTCACGGTGCGGTAGTTCAGCCCGGATACGCCGTCGTCGACCGCGATCTCGCCGACCGTTTGGGTGACCAGCTGGGCGCGTTGGACCGACCAGCGTTCCGGCCGGGTCTGGACCGTGTTCGGTGCATCGTAGGTGAATACGTCGGCATCCCAGACGCCGTAGAAACTGTTGGGCGTGGCCGTGGCATCTCCATCCAGCGGCTCGATGTCCTGGCCCGTGCCGAAATAGAGCATCACACCGTAATCGAGGCCGTCGGGGTGGGGCGCGACCTGGATCTGTGTGGTGATGGGCTGCAGCTGATTATTGCGCGTGGCCTGGAACAGCCGGCTCGCCGACCAAAGGCTTGGTGAGGCCGACGTAAGATCGAATCGCCAGACGTTGCCGTACAGGTCACCGGCATAGATATAGTCGGTGATATGGTCGCCGTCGAGATCGGCTGGCACCGGTGTGGCCAGACCGTTGCCAGACTCGTTGCCGCTGGGCCGGGCGCCGGTGGTGATATGAGCGATCTGGTGGCCGTCGGCGAGATCGACGACATACAACGACGCGCCATAGCCGTCGCTGTTGTAGCCATTGCCGAATACCGCGGCCCAACGGCCGCTGTGCAGACGCACGATGGCGGGCTTGCCAAAGGTCTGGCCAAGACCGGGCGCCTTGAACTCCCAGCGCACTAGGCTGGCCGCCGAGGTTTCGGCGAAATTCGTTGGATCGGTGATATCCAGTGCATAGATGGTATTGCCGCCGTTACGCAGGCTACCAACCAGCATCGTATGCCATTGCGCATTGAAATAGGCGGGCGCGCTGGTCATCTGGCCGTCGACAAAGGATCGATGAATATATGCGGGACGGGTGAGTGCATCCTCGCCAGCGGCCAGCGAGCCGAGCAGCACGTTCGGGATATAGGCCAGCCATTCCTGGCCCGGGGTATGACGGTCATCACCGCTGTCCGGGCCGGCATAAAAGCCATGCAGCATGCCATCGTTGGCGCCGACATAGACCATCGGCGGGCGCTCGGTCTGTTGGTCGACGAAGCTCGTGCCGTCGCCCGAGCCGTAATACGCCTGGCCGGTATTCTCGGCCGGGCTGAGTTCGGGGTGCAATTGGTCTTGCCAGGTGCCAGCGTAGCGCAGTGGCTGCGGCGCGCCGACATAGGTCGGCACCGAGTGGATGATGTCGCCCAGTACAGTGCTGCCGCGATTGCGCAGATTGCCGGAGTTCTGCTGTTCTTGGCTGCGATTGCCCCGCAAATAAGCGATTGTGGTGGCGTCCAACCCCTCGATGCCGGCATCGTTGAGCGCCTCGGCTCGGAAGGGGATACCACGAATATCGCCGCCGGTGGTTGCGTTGCCGCTACGCAGGGCCGTGATCACGGTACGCCTGTCGCTGGACAAGGCATTGAGCTGTTCGGCCGCGCTCCAGAGGCGGCCGGATTCGCTGGTCGAGCCGGACTGGGCACTGTAGGCGATCAGGTCGCCGCGCCACGGGCCGGTTTGATAGCGCGTCTGATAGATGACGGCGTCACGGGTCAGCGAGGTGCTGTTGCTGGCCGCATTGGCCAAGGATTCACCGCGGCCCAGAATTTGGTTGAGTGCGGCGCTGAACTTGCTGGCCAGCTCCTGCGGCGAGGCCGCATTCAGTAACGCACCGCGCGAGTTGATGGCTGCGTGCCAGAGATCGTCTATTTCCTGCGGCCCGCCGGTGGGTAGGTCGCCGAAGGTAAATCGGTTGTTGACGTTGCTCGAGCGCAGATACCACGCCGGGGGATGCGTATACGGGTCTTGGTTTTCGGTGGCGAATGCCTCGTTGTCGAAGATATAACCCTGTTGGCCCAATGTGACCCCGAAGGTCGTCATATGCGGTCGGGTGACGCAGTCCACCGATTCGTCGGCCGGGCAACCGTCTGGCGTTGGCAGGGCAGCGACCGAGTCGATGTGATCCGGCGGGTCGAGCTCTTGATAAAAGCGCATGGCGATGTCGGCCATGGTGTTGCTGTAGGCATCAGGAATCGGCGAGTGCGCGCTGCGGCCATAGGCCGTATCGACGTTGCCGACCCCCGAGACCGAGCCACTGTTGTAGCCATCGGTGAACAACAGGGCATAGTTGCGCTGGCAAGGCGACTGAATGATATCGGGGTTGTTTTCCAGTTCGCGGCCGAGATAGTAGAGCGCCGGCCGGTTCGGCGTGCCGCGTGCTTCGCTGAAATCCAGTCCGTAGATGGACTCGTAGAAATCACGGCGTGTGCTGTTGGACGCGTTATTGCCGTTGGCCAACGATGTCATCGTGAGGTAGTGGTTGCCTGCTGCGGCGCCGGAAAGTCGCGCCTCGGCCTGGGTGATGGTGCAGCTGCCCACGCGTACCCGGCCAATCTGGTCGAAAGCGGCGGTGATGCCGCCTCGAATGGCTAGACTGCGTTTCCGGTAATAGCTGAACCAGTTCGCGAAATTCTGTATCGCATCTCGATAGGCTGCTTCGGATGTGAAGTTGTCGGGCCTGATTTCGTAGCCGTAGAGAGCTTCACCGTTCGGGCCGCGGCCGGCAATTCGGGGCGCGCTGGATTTCCAGCCAAAGCCGGCCGGCAGGGCAGTACTCTGTTCGAGATAGAACGTGGCCGGAAAGTAGGCCACCCCCAACGAGGTGTTTGTCGTGATGGTGCGATCGTTATCGGCCGGGTAGAAACCGGTCGACGTGGTGGCGCCGCTGTTGACCTGCGCCGAGGCGCGGTACACATAGCCGTAACGGCCGCAGCTGCGAAACAGAAGTTCCAGCAGGTTGGGCAGATAGTAATCGCCGGCTGAGCGATAACAGACGTTGTTGACCGTGGTCGTGCCCTGGGCAGTGGTCACCGTATGGTAATAGACGAGTCCTTGCGGCAAGACCATGCCGGGCTGAAAGTCGAATGTTTCGCCATCGGCAATGGATTCGCGGCTGGTGGTTAGATCGAGCGTGGCCGAGCGTACTTCGGGGTCGTAATAGGCCGCGCTCGGGGGCGCCGGGTCGCGGCCGACCCAAGGCGAGTAGCGGGTGGCCGGATTGAAGTAGGCTTTATTGAACTCCGGGTCGCGGGCAAAGCCCAGCGACGGGATTGGCGGCAGCGCCAGATAGTTGTTGTAGATTCGGCGATCCCGAGCTTGGCATGCCCCGTTATAGCAGCCGTTGTAGCCGTTCGGGAACAAATAGGCGTAGGCCGTGTTGCCGTTCTGGACATAGCCGCGTCCGGTGCCGAAGGATTGATTAGCCTCGTTCCAGAACAGCAGACCGTTATCGGTGGGGAACAGCGTTTCAAAATCCATGGAACCGGAATCATCGACCGCGACTAGGATATTCGGCGCCAGACTGGAGCCGGTGACCACCGGCTGGTCAGTCAGATTCAGATGCGGCTCGGCCGAGGCGACGCTCGAGCTCGCCGCCAGGGCGATGGCGATCAGCAGCCAGGCGATCATGCGCCGGCCTTTTGGGTACCCGAAGTCGCTCATGGCAGTCCTATCTCGAGACCTGATAGACGCTTTGGACGACAGCCCGCGCGGCCGGAGCGCGTCCGCGCGCCCGGGCCGTGATGCGGAACAACTGCGTATCGGCGAGTTTGCCGGCATCGAGATCATGGCTTGCCTGGCCGCTGAGGTTTTCGACCATGTAGTCGACGTTCAACTCGGCATCGTTGGTGTAATGGCCGATTTCGGGCCGATTCCAGAACGCGTCGGACATGAAATAGTCGGGCGAGGCTGATGGTTTCACGCCCGCTACGGCCACATCGACCTGGGATTGGTAGCTATGGCACGGCGAATCCGGGTTTGCATCGTTTGGTGCGCCAGCGAACGCAGCGTTGCAGCGCACAAAATCATCGGTTGCGAGAATCCGTTCAACATGGACCAAGGCCGAGTCGGCGGCGTTCAATGCTTTCGACTTCTCGCGCTGGTTCGAAGCCATGCGCTGCTGCAGCGTCGAGGAATTGATCGCGGAAACCGCTAATAACGTCAGCAGCACGAGAAAGACCAGGCTTGTCACCAGGATGAAGCCGGTCTGGCCATTGCGGTGCGCATGGCCGCACCGACGATGTTGGCAATAACCACTCATTGGGGGGGGTTCTCGATCGCAATGGTCCGGTCTAGAAATACATAGGCACGGCGATCGTCGATCTGGATCGTCTGGCCGTCGGCGAAGGTGTAATCGCGCTTTATGGGCGAGGACAACGCAGGATCGTCGTCCCGGCTATGCATCAGCAGCTGGATGCGAACGCTGCGCACATTGGCCGCCTGGCCGTTATCGAGCGTATCCACATAGCGATAACGCAACGGCGTATCACTGACCTGCAAGCCGTAGCGAACGTTGAAGCGATCCACATTTTCGACGATCGGCTGGGCTACGCCCGCGGGCGTGCCATCCATATGGTATTTCTGACAAAGCAGCGAGCGGTTGGCGTTGACATAGAACTTGAAATCGCTCGTCTCGGGAACGCCCACGGCGCCGACTTGCCCGCCCAGACAGTCGCGTACTCCGCCTTCAGCCTGGAACCGTATACGCAGTTCGTCGCTCTCAGTGCCCGATCCCGTCTGGCCGGTGATATAAGCGCGCGCGGCGTACCGGGGCGCCGCACCCTCGCTCGGCGGAAAGATTCGGCCCAGGCTGCGATCCAGCTGGGTGCGATAACCGGCATGCGCGATGGCATGGGAAATCAAGAAATCGCTGTATCGCACGTTTTCTTGCAGGTGCGCGGTTGCACGCTGGGCATCGAAGCTGGCCCGGTTGCTCAACAGAATCTGTAGCACGCCGGCCAACAACAGCAGCCCGATAACCAAAGCCACCATGAGTTCGACCAGTGTGAAGCCCCGCTGGCCGTGGGCAGCCGGTGTTCGGCTCATGGTTGCACCTCGATTCTGAAACAGCGACGCGTGCGACTGCCCTCGCTCGGGCTATCCGGACAGTTGGTCTGGCCGGTCGCGCCGTCGGCGTTCTCCGGCCCGCTGCGGCCGGCCCAGGACACGGTAATGGCATAGACCCGGCAGCGCGTCGTGCCGTCGACCGTTCCGGTTTCGCGGCAATCGACCGATCCAGCGCCATCCGGCAGACGAGCCGAGACGTTCTGTTGCCATTCCCAGGCATCGAAACGGGCCATCTGGGCAGCGGTGCATGCGGCTTCGGGCCCGGCACAGGAGATGCTCGGTAGGGTGCTCGAGGTGTTGGCACGAATCGAGGCGTAGACCGCCGCTGCGGCGGTCGATGGGTTCGCACGCATCCGGCCGGCGATATCGTCGGCAGCGATATTGGCAGCGGTTTGCGACTGCGACACCTGGGTGTTGACCAACGCCACCGTCTGTAGGCCCAGTAGGCCGAGCAGGCCAATCGAAATCACGACCAGGGCGACCAGGGCTTCGAGTAGGGTGAAACCGGTCTGCCGGGCGGTCATGATTGCGCCTCGACGCGGCCGCTGGAGGCGACCGCGATGGTCGTGGCTGTGTCGTCGCTCCGGGCTTCGAAAGTACGCCCGGAGATCGCGAACCCGTTGGCGTTGAAACTGAGCGGCGAGGGGTCGGCGCTGGTCACGGCAAACCCGGAGCCGGTGGCGCCGTGCACTCTCAGGCGATTGTCGGCATTGGGTTGGTCGTCGGCGTACCGCGGGTCGGGCGCATAGACCAGCCAGCCTCGACTCCAATCGCCGTCGTGGCTACAGCTGCGCTGGTCATGACTGGCGCAGACATACACCGTACGCCCACGGCTGACGGCCTCGCTGCGGGCATAGTTCAAGGCGCCGATCAGATCGTTGACGTTGGCCGCGAGCGTATTGCGCGCGACGATGCCCCGATACGACGGTACGGCAACGGTCACTAGGATGACCGCTACAGCCATCGTGACGAGCAGCTCCAGCAGCGTAAAACCGCGACTATCGGCGTCTCCCACATCGAACCCCCACGCCCCGTCGTTATGACACGATACGCGTGAATACCGCCTGCGACGACCGCGGTACGACAGGCGCCGATGCTCTGCCGATGGACGGTGCCAGGTCGTGCGATTCGCGAGCCGCCAGCGGTTGGGTGATCGACTCGTACCGGCGTTGCACAAGCTGTATCCGCAAAACTTCGAAACGTCTCCCTGACCGGGTTCGCAAAAGACCCACGTTCAGCGATCCAACGGCCCAAACGGCGCGTCTATGCGCGCGATCAGCAGGCGCGGATGGCCCTGGCTACGGCTGGATGGGATCGCCCCGAGGCTTGCCAGCGCTGAGATCGGAAGAGTTCGGATTTTGCACAATAAACCTGTGCATGCCGGGGAAGTTGAAAGTTGCGTTTGGATATAAAAAATAACAAAAAGACATCGGCGTTATAGCGGGGGAAGTGTTTGTCGAGGGCACTCGATCATGCGACAACCGGCATTTCGCACGACGGCTATCGCTCAAGGCCTCGATCGCACGACGGGACCGGCACGGGGCCGCCAGGGAATACGCGATCTCGGTATCGCGATCGGCATGCTGGTATTGCCGATGCTCGTCCGGGTGGCCTGGCCGACCGAGCCGTTGCTGGCCGACGATGCCTACTACTATCTCGTGGTGGCAGAACGCATGGCCGGCGATTTTACGAGTGCGTTCTACGGCCATACGCTGACCAACGGCTATCATCCGCTCTGGCTGGGCATACTGAGCCTGCTCGGTTTTACCGTCGGGCTACACGAGAAACTGATCGTTGCGCTGGGGATCATCCTGAGCTCGGCGACGATCTGGGTCGTGCTTTTTTATCTTCGCCCCCGAACATGGCGCGGCGCGCTCTGCATAGCTGTGTTGATCTGGTTGCCATTTCGGGGCACATCCGCATTCACTGGTATGGAATCCGGGCTCGTTCTGTTTTTGGGGACCTGGGCGCTATGTGTTCTGTATATCAGCCCACGGCATGATGCCGCCTCGTTATTCATTGGCAGCGTACTGCTCGTTCTGGGGATGGCAGCCCGTATCGATTTCGCGCTCATCGCACTACCGGCGCTATGCCTGGCCCCGGATTACAGCCGGTTCGGCAAGCTCGTTGCCGGCTGCAGTTATCTGCTGCTGGGCGGTGCCTATGCTGTTGTCAACTACGCCGTGTTCGGTATCGCATTGCCGATATCCGGGGCAGTGAAAGCGCTGGGTGGCCTGCAGATCAATTCGCTGTTCATCGAACAGAACATCCTTACCGATGATGTCGGTGGATTCGTAACCAATCTGATCACCATGTCGCCGACGACGTTGGTCATCGGTGTGATGGTAGGCAGCCTAGTGCTGCTCGGCTATCGAGCGCATGCGATACGCCATCGGTCTATGTGGCGTCGGGCACGCCTGCTGATGTTGGCGTGCATCGCAGGGGGCGGCCTCTATCTCGTGAAGCTCGTTTTCCTGTCCAGCTGGCGGACCTGGGGCTGGTATGGCTATCCGAACGGTTTTCTGGTCTTGAGCCTGTGTTTTTTTTTCAAGACAGCGATAACGCCTCGCCTGTCGTCCCGGCTGAAAGCGACGACCCTATGGCTGGGGGCAGCCGCGCTGCTGCCGTTCTACGGCGTCGCCAACGCCACGATCGAGATACAGAGCGGCTTTGTCGCAGTGAACCATCGGTTTGTCGACAAAGAAAAGCCCCGGCTGCGCTCGATGCGTCTCGCGATGGGCGATCGGGCTGGATCGCTGGCTTATTTTCTAGGTACGAACAATATCTTCCAGATGGAAGGGCTGGTCATGGACCGGCGTTATCTGGATGAGCTCGAGAATGCATCGAATATACAGCCTTATCTGTGCCGCCACGGAGTCGATGTCGTGCTCGATTACGAGCCGCCTCTCGGAGCCTATGTCATACACCGCGTCGATGTGTTTCGGCCGGCACTCACGCAATATCCCAGCGCCTACGTTATGGTCCGGCGTGCACAGCAGGTTTTTCGTTTTCACGACGATCGGCTTTTCCCGAGCGACGGCCTGGATCGGGACACCATCCTTTATGGCTGGGCGCTCGATTGCCGATCTCGGTCTTAGGCCGATGGCGCCAGTCGGCCCGCGAGCCGCCCGGCGGTTTGTGTCGACGATCACCCGGGTCGGCGGCGCAGGCTATGGCAGCACCTAGGAGCGCCACATTGCGGCGCGGGCCAACGCTGCGGGCGCATCGCAGACGATATCGGGAAAGCGTTGCGCAAAAGCACAAACAGGGCGAGTACTCGTGGATGACGGCAAGGCGTAACGCCGATTCGCGCACTGTGGGATCGAGGTTGGCCGCAGTGCAAAAAAAAGGCCCAGAGCGGATACCGAATCGCTCTAGGCCTTTCGTATGGTGCCGGGGAGAGGACGCGGGCGCGCTGTCTCGCTGTATATCCTTACACCACAATATGCCTCAAGAGACTGTTTTAAAAGCCATTTCTATAAATTGCAAAACCGCGCTATGCCGCATAGCGTCGTCTATGACTTAATGTGCCGCACAGCATTGCGTCACGGATTACGTCATTGGCGAGCTATAGAAAACGCAGCGGCGGCTGGTACGTCGAGATTCGAAAGCGCGGCATCTATCGATCGCGAACCTTCTCGACCAAAGCGGCGGCGAAATACTGGGCTGACGAGATCGAGGCCGACATCGAGTCGGGTCGACCAATGGGGCAGCACACGCTTGCCCAGGCAATGCAGCGCTATTCAAGGGATGTGAGCTCGAAGAAGAAGGGCGCGCGCTGGGAGCGACTGAGGCTCGACGCGTTCGAGTCAAGCATGGCGTTTTCAGGCAAGGCGATCGACGATGTGACGCCTAATGATCTAGCGACTTGGCGTGACCAGCGGCTGACGAAAGTCGCGGCGTCGTCGCTGCGGCGAGACTTCAATCTTCTCAACAGCGTATTCGAAATCGCGCGCCGAGAATGGCGCTGGATCACGTCGAACCCGTTGAAAGATGTGTCTAGACCTGCCAACCCGCCGCCGCGCGAGCAACTGATATCGGAGGATCAGGCGGCGTCCGTCAAGGAGGCGGCCGGGTACTGGCGTGGGATGGAGCCACGGACGACACAACAGGTCGTGGCGGCGGCATTCGATCTGGCGCTCGAAACTGCGATGCGGGCCGGGGAGATTCGTGGGCTACGCGGACCGCAGATTCATCTGGCCGAGCGGTACGTTGACCTGCCGGAAACGAAAAACGGACGCCGCCGGCAAGTTCCGCTGACGACGGCTGCGGTCGAGATATTGGCGGCGATGGATCCAGATGAGCCGTTCCCGGTAACGTCCGGCACGATGGACGCCACGTTCCGGCGCATACGGCGCAAAGCGGGACTGTCTGAGGCGTTTACGTTCCACGATAGCCGCGCGACGGCGATAACGCGGCTTGCCAAACGCCTCGATATACATGATCTCGCCCGCATGACGGGCCATCGAGACCTGTCGATGCTCACGCGCTACTACCGCGCGACCGCGAGCGAGATTGCCCAGCGTCTCGATTGAGCGCGTAGTCCATGACTTCCTGCGCCACGTACAGCTTCGGCCGCTCCGAGCCGCGTATCGGTTTCGGGAAGCCTGGCTTGTGGGTCGTGCGATCGCGGGCCTGCTTAACGCTCTGGCGGTAGAACGCGGCGATCTGCTGAACATCCCATAGTTCAGGGGCTTTTGCTGTGTCACTCATCTTTGCCCTCGCTGTTCAGGCCCATGTACTCGTCAGATTCCGCACCCGCCAGTTCGGTCAATACCGACCGCAGCCGCTCGTTTTCGGCCTTCAGTTGCCGTATCTCGGCGTTGAATGCAGACGCCTCGCAATGACGGGCGCAGGGCGCGGGGTGTTCGCCGCACGCCTGGGGGCCGTGGCGCGAGTCAGCCAGCCGCATGTTCTCGGCCTCAAGCTCGGCGATACGCGCCTCCTGATCTGCCGACAGCGTATAGGCCTTGTCCCGCTCGGCCCGGATATTGGCACGCTCGATTTTAAGCTCGTTGACTCGCCCCCATGCGCTGTTTTGCGAATCGATAATCTCGTCGCGCTCGGCTTGAAGCTCGGCAATGCGCTCGGCTTGGTTATGCATCCGACCCGATCCATCGATCTCCCACCACTGCACGCGGCCGAAATAGTCGAGCGTGGCGCGCCGATTTGTAGTGGGATCGTTGAATATCCAGCCGATGCGCTGCATGCCTTTATCGGTCAGCGCCATCCGTTTGGCCTCGGCGGCGCGGTTTTCGCGTTCTGGTATATCGCTCATGGCTAGCGCTCTTTAATCCCGCGGGTCTATTCGGTCAATGGAGCTGAACACGCAGCTCCTGCAATACTGATTGCTGCCTCCACGCAAGGTGATGCTGACCGTGGTTTGCTTATCGCCGCTGCCTACTTTGGTTTGGGCTCCACTAAACTGATTGCTAATATCGATCTCGGCTCCGCATTGATCGCAAAACGTCTTAATCACAGCCCACGCTCCTGCTTGGCTTGTTGCCAAGCGCGCTGTACCCGGTGAAACGCCTCGCTGCTGCCACCAGAATCAGGATGGGCGGCACGACGGGCCGACAGATACGCGACGTATATTTCATCGTCTGTCGCAATATCGGCCTGTACGCCGAGAATGTCTGACCAGTGCTCGCTGCCGGCCTGGTCCGGGCTCGGGAGCGCCGGGTGCGGATAAGACTCCACCATCGACGACACGCCCCAGCGCTCTTTGCCGCGGTCGGCTTCGATGTTCTTGGCGATCGCGGCCAGGTTGTCAGCGACGCGAGTCCACTTGTCGCACGGCGCGCAGCGGTCTTCGCCGTCGATCGTGAAGTACACGCACACGCCCGGATCATCTGGCTCGCGCGCATTGGAATAGGGCAGGCCATCGCGGCGAGTCGGCACGTTCGTAGATATCACGATGCTGTCTGGCGGCACTCGCCAGGCTTTGCCGTGCGGCGTGATCTTGTCGAGTTCGGACAGTACGCGGTCGCGGGCTTCGGCGATCGACAGGGACTTGTTGCCCCAGCCAGCTGAGTTTCGCTTGCCGAACCGCGCTACCTCTCGTTCATGGCCGGGCGTTCGCGGGCGAGTAGCTGGCCATTGCAGCGGGTATCTTTGGATATCTTCCCGCATGGCTACACGTCCTTATAGAAGATGCCGTCCGCGCCGAGCTCGCCGGTGCGGTCGCGGATCTCGCGATGCGCTACGTAGAGCATCTGCACCGGATCCTTGCCAGCGGCGAAGCACGCCATCAGGAACGTCACGCCGAAGTCACCGAGATCGTCTTCGATGCGCTCGTCGAATGTGGCGTGGTCGATTTCACCGGCCTCTAGGGCAGTTATCGAGCGCAAGCCCTCGTTGGCTTCCTCGATGCCCTTGGTGAGCTGGCCAGCGATCGTGCCATTGGTAGTGATTTTTCGCTCGCGTCCCCACTGCTCGAGCAGGCCGGCGACGTTGTCGAAAGACTTGGGCATGGTTCGGTTCCTCAAAATGGAATGTCGTCGTCGAGGTCGTCATCGAAACCGGGGTCTCCGGCCGGTAGGTTCGGGCCGGCACCTTGCGGCCCATGCGATTGCGGATAGCCGCCTGCTTGGCCTTGGCCACCGCGCGCCGGCCCGCTGCCGCGGCTGGTCGCGCCATGGCTCTGGGCCTGATTGTTCGCACGGCTCTGTTGTCCGGCATTGCCCTGGGGCTTGCCGTCGAGCATCTGCATCTCATTAGCCACGATTTCGGTCGTGTAGCGATCCTGACCGTCTTGGCTTTGCCATTTACGCGTCTGAATTCGACCCTCGACATAGACCTTCGAGCCCTTGCGCAAGTATTCGCCGGCGACTTCGGCCAGGCGTGCGAAAAACACCACGCGGTGCCATTCCGTTTTTTCTTGTTGCTCGCCGGACGACTTGTCGCGCCAGGTTTCGGACGTCGCGATGTTCACGTTGGTAACGGCCGTACCGCCCGCGGTGTAGCGAGTTTCCGGATCGGCGCCGAGATTTCCGACGATGATCGCTTTGTTGATGCCTCTGCTAGCCATGATGATTCCCTTTAAGCGGCCCGGGCGCCGCCGTAGTAGCGATCGAGCATGTGACGCTCAAGGGCGTCGAGCTCGCGATTGAACTGGTCGACTTCGCCACGCAGCCAGTCGATGTACTGCTCGTCACGCTCGACGCGTCGCACGAAAAGCGGCAGGCCGCGGCAATAGCTCACGAAGTCGCAGAATTCATAACCGGAGACCATGAGTGCGCCTTGAACCTGCGCCCGGTGTTCGCCGGGCAGCTCGCCACGGGTCAGCACGTCCAGGTGCAGCTCAGGCTTCTTGCTCTTGATCTCGACAATCCCGCGCTTGCCGACGATCACGCGATCCGGGCTCGCGCCGAGCGCGCCGCGCCGCATGAAGCCGATCGTCTCGACGCGCACGTTTTGCTGGAACGCGTAATCGTTGGCCGCAACGTCCTCGTCGTGGTGTCCGCGCTCTGTCTCGGGTGTGTCGAATTCGGCCGCCAGCGTGCCGGTCAGGCGCTCGCCCAGAAGCTGCATCATGTAGCGCCGACGGATCGCGCTCGGCTGATCCGCCCGCCCGGCGGATACCGCTTTGTGGAACGCGCTCGCGGTCGGGATGCCCAAACGGGCCAGCCGCCACGCCTCGGTGTTTTGTTCCACGTCCAGGATCTGCACATCGGCGTCGGCCGGAGCGTCGGCCACGGCGCCGTCGTCGTCGATATCAAGACTCCACACGATGCGCCTCCATGTAGCTCGGCTCGGGGATGCCGGCGTCTTTCAGCCGGTTTGATACGTGGGTCTTGAGCTTTTCCGGGCTGATGTTCTTATCGGCCGGCGTGCTGATATCAAACACGACCGTCATGCGCCACGCGTGATCGCCGTTGACCACCTCCGGAGCCGGCGTGTCGGCCTGGGCCGCGCGTTCGGCGGATGCCGCTACATCGGCCTCGGCCCGCTGGGCTGCGTCGCGGCTGTCGCTCTGGGCCTGGGCCTCAGCTGCCACCTTGGCCTCGCGCTCGGCTTTCTCGCGGCGGTGAGCCTCGGCTTTTTCCTCGCGCTTGATCTCGGCCGACATGACAGCCGCCAGACGCTCGCGGTACGTCTCGGCCTCGTCCTCGATGAAGTGGGCGACGTTTTCCCATGTCAGCGGCGCATCGAGCCCGGCCTTGTAGCTATCGCGCTCAAGCTCGAGCATTCGGCGGTCTACCGTGTCCTGCAGCGCGCGGTCGTCCTTGACTCGGGACTCGAGCGTTTCGCGGGCGGCTTTGGCGAGATTGCCTTTGCCCGTGACGCTGCCGAGCTTCACAAGATCGTCGATCGTGGTGCGCTGGTAGTCGATGCGCACCTCGTGCTGGCTCCACAGATCGGTTCGTCGGCTGTTCAGTAGCTGGTTGGCCTGCGCTTTAACCTGATCCTCGTATTGCGCGACTTGATCGACGATGCCCTGGCGGGCGGTCTTGCACCGCTCGCGCAGGTCTTTCATCTGGCTTTCGAATGCCTTGATCGGTGCCGAGACTTCGGAAACGGTCTCCTTGCGTTTTGCGTCGATCGTGCCTGCGTACTTATTCAGCTCGGCCGCGGCTTTCTTCGCGTCCTGAATGTTGTCCGGCGTGACAACGAGCGACGTATACCGTTCAAGCTCTGTGTCAAGTGCCGCTGCCACCTCGTCGAAGTTCGCGTTGATGGCGGGCGCCTCGTGACTGATGATCAGTTCTTGTTCCATGTTTATGCGTCCTCGGTCTGCGCAGATCGGATGCGGCCCATGACGAGCGGGAAGCGGTCAACGGGGATCTGGTCGATGGATGCCACGCCAAGCTGTTCGAGCAGGGCAGGCTCGTCCGCGCCGTGGGTCTCGATGGCCTCGGCGATCTGCTGCTGCTGGTCTTCATTGAGCGTGCGATCGGCAGCCGCCGGCGCCTGACGCTCGGCCGGTGCAGGGCCGTTGCGCTCGCTGCTGACCACATCGCCCTGCACGATCCGCTCGGCCTCGTCTTGGTCGAAGATGCCGACGAAGCCAAACGCCAGACGGGCGCACTGGATCATGGCCTTGTGCCGCAGGAATCGCTTGGTGTGCGACTGCCACGGCCCGATCATTGGGCGGTCGTTTTTCATGAACGGTGGGCGGTAAACCTCGTCGAGATATTCAGTGATCTCGACAGGGCGGCTGCGGTCCTTCCGGTACATGCGGCACGTGATGTACTCGGGGCATTTCTTGTGGTGCTTGTCGATCTCGATGAACTCGTCACTGGCCTCGAAATCCATGCCGTCGAAAGCGTCGCGCTCGTTGATGATTCGCGACCAGCCGTCGACGCCCACGATCGGCACGATGCCCGCGTTCTTATCGGGGAAGGCATAGATCTCTTTCGTGAACGGATTCAAGTTGTACTGATCAGCCACGACCAACAGCGCCATCATCTGTTCATTGCTGATGGGCTGATCGTTCTTCTGCCGAAATGCCGTTGCGGTCAGCGTCGACAGCATTTTGTTCGCGTCGACGCCATACTTATCGCCGATCCGTTCGACTAGCTTTTTTTGGCCGCCGCTGCGGCCTTGGCCTGTGTTGTTCCGGTTGTCACTCATAGTGCGCCTCTCGTAAATCGCTATGCCCTCGATAAAAAAGGCCGGCCCGGCGAGGAGGGGAGGGGACGCGAGCCGAGGGCACAACTCGCGATGACCGGGCCGGCCAAACTAATGATCAGTGCGGGCAAAAGCCCTGTGTTTCGCTGACCGTTTGACAGGTCGGCGCGTAGTCCTTGGCCACCTGTTCGCGCGGGTTGTGCTCGGCGCACCAGGCCATGACGATCACGATGATCAGCAAGAGCAGGGCGCAGCATCCGATTGCGTCAGCCGTTTCTTCCCGCCGTCGCTCATTGGACCAAGCTCGGCTGTCGTAGCGGTGTTTCATCGCGCCAGCCCCTTATCACGCACCACAGTTGTTGCCGCGCGAATCAACTCGCCGGCGATCGCGGCGGCCACTTCGTTTCGCCTTTCCGGCGTCAGCGTCCAGCGCTCATCGATCAGGCGACGGCACAGCGATCGCATGTAGCTGCTGTCTGCTGATGCGCGAATTAGGTCGGCCGTATAGGTCGTGTCGGGCACGACTTCGTGAGCCGCAACTGACGCCCGATAGATTTCTTCGGAGCAGTCGGGCACGTGCTGCCGCAGCTCGGCCGGCGTCATGCGATCGATCAGCGGATATCGGCTGGCACAGTGCTCGCACTGCATCGTGACGCGCATGCAATGGCGGTAACCATCCGACGGAACGCGTTCAACGGCCTGCCGCGGGCATTGCTCACACGGTTGTCCAGTACGGGCACACATCGACAAGCTGGGAGCGCGGTCCTGTACCCATATCGCCGGACCGTGATCTCGGTTTGTAGCTTGATCGATATGCCGATTTCGCATCTGTGTGCTCATCACGCACCCCCGACGAGGGCACAGATCGCACCAATGGTGATCTCGAACAGGCCCCAGGCCATGCCGATACCGGCAAGGATCGCCAACAGCGTGGCCGGATCGGCGTCGCACTCGGCGGCCGGGCGGTGATCGGGTCTCTTGTTATGGATCGTGTTCATTGTTGCCCTCGGTGTTGAAGGTCCAGCACATCGGCGGGCCGTGTTGCGCTGTTACGGAAAACCGTACGGCGAAGTCGTAACGGTGTCAACGGTATTCCGTAAAATTTGGGCAAATTTCTTTAGGGTGGGATTACGGGCGCTTTGAATCCGGGTGTTTAGCGCCTAGCCCGAACGCCTGCGCGGGCGTCTGATCGTTTAGTTCGGGCAGCAGATCGCGGCCAGCAGTCACAGCAGGCGGGGCGACAGGATGAACAGCGCGGCATTCGCTGTAGATGATTTCCGCCTGCGTGGCGGTCGCTGCCGAGGGCGTAAACAGGAACACGCACTGAGCACGAGAGAAGCCGTAGAAACCGAACAATGCCGGCCTATAAGCGAACATCGCGCACAAGGCGATCGCGCCGGATGCGATGACAGCCTGAGTTTTGGTCACGGCACGAGCAGCGCGCTTTTCATGGTGCCAATGATCTGAGAATCGCTGGCGATCTCGATCACTGGATACTGCGTATTCAGCGGTTCGAGGTAGAACTGGGAGCCCTCGACGTTCAGGCGTTTGAACGTCGCTTCGTAACTGTCGTCGTTGAGACGTGCGAGAACGAATCGGCCGGTAATGGCATCGCGAACCTCTGGATCGATCAACACGAAGGAACCCGGTGGGAAGCTGTTCCCGCCGCCAATGGTGTTCACCATTGATAGGCCCGAGAGCTCGGTCCAGAATGAACTGGCGCTGCATTTAACGCCCGGCGGAACCGGGAAGTGATGCTCTGAATCGCCGGGCTCGTAAGCATCTATGACCTCGGCCCAGTTGCCGGCCTCGGCAAAGCTTACGATAGGCGCCCACCGTACCGGCGAGCGCGCGGGTCGGAAATTATCACCTGATAATTCACTGCGTGTCGCCCCCCTGTCTTTCATCCCCCGCATTAGACCGTAACCGGTTTCGAGCCAGGTTGCATTGAACCCGGTGGCCGCGGCGATCGCCGGCAGCCGAGTCGTAGACTTCGAGTCCCCGCGCTCAAGGTCGTAGATCGTTGTCCGCGCAAGCTTTGTCTTCTGCGCCAAATCGACGACCGACATTCCGGCTTCCTTGCGCGCGTACTTAACGCGCTCGCCAACCGTGTTGAAGGTTTTTTCGCTCATTACGGCATTAAAACGGAAAGGCGCTACGGAATGTCTTGACCCGCAATTACGGAATCTCGTACATTCTGGCCATGAAGAGAGACACGCCGTGGGCGCAACGTATCCAGTGGTGCTTGGACTCTGGTCTGAGCCAGACCGATATCGCACACAAGTGCGGGTTTGAGCGCTCAACGCTGAATGACCTCTGGAAAGGGCGAAGCAAGCAGCCGAGAGGAATGGCCGCCGTCCGTCTTCACGCGCTTTCTGAGAAACACCGACCCAAAAACACAGAGGGAGCGTCGGCATGAACGAACCGACATGGGCAGAACGAATTCAGTTGTGCATCGACGGGGGAATGTCTCGCCGATCCATCGCCCATGCGCTGGGCGTGGGGGTTTCGGCAATCGAGGTCTTGGAGGCGGGCCAAGTGCCTGCCATGCCGCTCGGCGCGATGGGCGAACTGCGGCGCTTAACCGATGAGCGTCGGCCGCACGATTCGACTTATTCCAGTGACGATGCATTTTCTCCGGGCCCGTTGATGGCGTCCCGAGCATCTAAACCCGAACGCTCTGCAACTGCACGCAATTTGGAGTCTGCGATCCGTGAGCGGGTGAGCCGTATCACCCAATGCGAAGTAGCTCGGCTTTCAGGTATCGAGAAAACCGCGATCCATCGGCTGATGACCGGCGAGCGGGGCATCTATCTGGATGAACTGCATGACGTGCTCGCCGCGCTCGGTATGGCAATCATCGAGTGCGACGGCGATCTAGCGTCGATCCCTCGGGCCGAATACGACGCCCTGCGGACGCTGGCCAAGCGGGGGCTGGAATGAGCGGCAAGACGCGAACACTAGCCCAATCGCATGGTCTCGACGTACTCCAACACGCGAACGGCCATATCCAGATAAAGGGCGCCCACGCCCACGTCGACTACTGGCCGAACAGCAAGGCCAAGACAGCGTATTGCCCAGCCACTGGCAAGAAACTTCGCGGTGCTTCGCCAGAGCAAGCGGTTCAGCTATGCGTTGACGTGCAATCCAAAGCAGAGGCCGCCGGGTCGAAACGGCGGAAAGCACAGGATCGACCGCCGGCGCCGCAGGGCATGACACGCCGCGAGTGGATGAATGCCCCGGTTCGCACGAACCCGGCCGGGCTCGTTCATCTGTACGAAGGCGATGAGCCGCCTTGGGAAATTGAAGGCCCGTTCCAATTCGGTAGCGAATCCGACGAGATGCGTCATCGGGCGTTACGCCACGAAAACCGTGCGATCGATCTTCGTACGCAAGCGGCGGCCATGGATGGGGCGGCATGAGCAACCGAATCGACGAGACGGGCGACCAGCGTTGCCCGTTCTGTAAGCGAGGCGTGTCGGTTCAACGAAAGACCGGCCGCGAAACGTGCAAGGCGTGCGATCGATCGTATCGGCGCGTGCGGAAGGTGCGGGTATAGCCCGCGGACATGAAAAAGCCCGAGCTGGCTACCAACCGAACGCTCGGGCTTCCACATCTAGAAGGTTCAGTATGACTAAAGCGAAATCGACAAGCAATGCGGTGACTTTCGAGGTCGTTCGGGCCAACGTTGTCGACGTTATGGGGAAGGGCTAACGGTGCAATTCACTGTATCGATAGACCAAACCAGAGTGCTCGAATGGGGCCTGTCGTGCTCTGAGGCGGTGCTGTTCGCGTTCATCTACACGCTGCCGTCATGGGCCGAGTCTCGCGTCATCGACGGCGTGACGCATAGCTACGTCACGAAACAGAAAATCCTTCGCGAGCTGCCGATGCTGACCGATAAGCCGGATACGGTTTATCGGCATCTGAAAAGCCTGCGCGATAAAGGTCTGGTGACCATGACACGCCAGGAAGGCGCGATGTTCGTGGCAGTCACGAGCAAGGGCCAAGCCTGGAATCGCGTTCAAGCGCCGACGGGCGACGGCTCGGATAAAAATCCGAACCTCGGAAATAAATCCGAACCTCGGAAAAATCTCCGAGATGCCTCGGAAAAAAATCCGAATCACCTCGGAAATATTTCCGACATATCAGTATACCAAGGATCAGATAACCAACTATCAGAACAATCGTCATCTGGCGATGACGCGTCGGCTGACGCCGACCTTCTCGGCGACGAGCCGATGCCGATCGCTGCCAGCCGATCGAGCAAGCCTGAGCCCGTCTCTGACCAGGCCATCGTCGACCTGTACCACGAAATGCTGCCCGAGCTGCCGCGAGTCGCGAAGCTGACGGACAAGCGAAAAACCTGGATCGAAGCTCGGCGTAACGACCATCCCGACCATCGGTCGATCGAGTTCTGGCGCGGCTACTTCGAAATCGTGCAGCGCTCGCCGCATCTGCTCGGCAACAACGACCGCGGCTGGACCGCGAACTTCGAGTGGCTGGTCAATAGCAGCAATTTCGTCAAGACGATCGAGGGCCAATACCTGCGGCCCGAAGGCGAATCGAATGGACAAGCTAACGGACATCACGGCCAGGGCCGAGGCGAATCTCTCAATGTCCGCCTCGCCAAGCGTGGCCGGCAGGCCAAGGCCGAACGCGAGGCCCGAGAAGCAGCGGAGGCCGGATATGAACGCTGATCTGGTCGCACAGGCGCCGGTAGCCGATGAGGAAGCCGGCTTTGTTTCCGAGCTATTCATCCGTTTTGAATCCCGATATCTACGTCGCTGGCCGACGATGCGCGACGAGGAATCGGAAATGGTCCGGATCTACGAATGGGCTCGCGGCCTGCGTGCTCTCTCGGCCGATGACATCGAGCGGGGGATGGCCCGGCTGAGCGAGCGCCCGGCGCACAAAGTCGACTGGCCGCCGAGCGTCGACGAGTTCCGCGAACTCTGCTTGCCGAATCATGCCGATCTGGGCCTGCCCGAGCCGGAGGACGCATACCGCCAGGCCATCCGCAGCGACTGGTCGCACCCGGCCGTGCACTGGGCCGCACAACAGTGCTGGCACCAGCTGATGTTCCAAGGAGCCCGCGAGGCACGTCCTGCGTTTTCGAAAGCTTATCGACAAGCCCTCGACATGGCCCGCGGCGGCCACGTGTTCGAGGAACCGGCTTGGATGAAAGTCGAGCGAGCACTGGTCAACCAGCGCGACGAGCCGCTATCGGCGGAGGAAAACAAGAAGCGCGTACCCAGCCTTCGGGCTGCGTTGCGTGGTGAGTATCCGGGGGGTGGGGCATGAATTACCTGTCCGTCTGTAGCGGGATCGAGGCCGCAACATGCGCGTGGCAATCGTTGGGCTGGCAGGCAGTGGCGTTTTCCGAGATCGAGAAATTCCCCAGCGAGGTGCTGGCCGCCCGCCATCCGAACGTCCCGAACTGGGGCGACATGACTAAATTCGAGGAATGGCCCGATGCAGCTATCGATGTTCTCGTCGGAGGCACCCCGTGCCAGTCGTTCAGCGTTGCCGGACTCCGACGCGGCCTGGCTGACCCGCGTGGCAACCTCGCGCTCACCTATCTTGCGATCGCTGACCGCTATCGCCCCCGCTGGCTGGTCTGGGAGAACGTCCCCGGTGTCCTGTCAGCCGACGACGGACGGGCGTTTGGAGCCCTGCTCGGAGGGATGGAAAAACTCGGGTATGGGTGGGCCTACCGGACGCTTGACGCTCAGTACTTCGGAGTGGCCCAGCGACGCCGCCGTGTGTTCGTTGTCGCAAGCCTTGCAGGCTGGGCCGCTGCCGGATCGGTACTTTTTGAGCCCGAAAGCCTGCGCGGGAATCCTGCGCCGCGCCGAGAAAAGGGGCAAGAGGTTGCCGGCAGCGCTCAAGCAAGCACTGGAGACGTCGCGCACTGCTTGAATGCCGGCGGTATGGGGCGGCAGGACTATGAAACTGAGACGCTGATTGCCGAATGCGTTACCGGCGATACGACGCACGCGCTGACCGCCGAAGGTTTCGACGCCAGCGAGGACGGCACCGGGCGAGGCACGCCGATCTTCGCGTTCTCGTGCAAGGACCACGGCGCGGATGCCGGCGACACGTCGCCGACACTGCGCGCTATGGGACACGACGGAAGCCACTCGAATGCCGGTGGACAGGTGGCCGTTGCATTTCACGAAAATCAGCGAGCCGAAATCACGACCAATGAAACGGCCGGCGCGATCAATGTCGGTGGCGGCAAACCGGGGCAGGGTTATCCGGCAGTGATGCAGGGCACACACGTGCGGCGGCTAACGCCTGTTGAGTGCGAGCGCTTGCAGGGATTCCCGGACGGCTATACCGATATCGTGTATCGCGGCAAGCCGGCAGCCGATGGGCCGCGCTACAAAGCGCTCGGCAACAGCATGGCGGTGCCGGTCATGGCTTGGATCGGGCGGCGGGTCGATGCCGTAACGATTGAGGGAACGGCATGAGCACGCAAAGCCGAACCGTGCGCATCATCGGCGAATCCCAGCGGCGTTATGCCCACGAGATCGTCGACCGGATCGTAACCGGTGGTGAGCGCGTCTGGGAGATCGTCGTTCGGCCGCACGAGGACAAGCGCTCGTTGAAGCAGAACGCGGCCATGTGGGCGGCCTGTACCGATGTCGCCGATCAAGTCGAATGGTACGGCCGCTATCTCGATAAAGAGTCGTGGAAGGCGATGTTTGTTGCGGCGCTCAAAGGTCAGGACACGGTTCCAGGCATCAACGGCGGCTTTGTCGTGCTCGGCGGATCGAGCCGGAACCTACGCAAGCGCGAGTTCATCGATCTGCTTGATCTGATTCGCGCGTTCGGGAACGAGCACGGCGTCGAATGGAGCGACGACGTGACCGACGCGTACGACCACTATCTCGAGGTAGCGGCATGATCTGCGTCGCCAGAAACAACGACCAAGAGATCAGGCCGCTGACGGAAGCGATTGCGCAAGACGTTGTCTACGCGTGGTGCGCCCGATCTCAGCACGAGATAACAGTTCCGAATTGCAGCTCGGTATATGGGCCAGAGTCGGATGTTGCATCGATGACAAAGGCTCGGCTGGGCCACGCGTTTGAGATCAAAGTGAGTCGTGCCGACTGGCTGGCGGAATTGCGTCAGATACGTGGATCACATCAGTGCGCAAAACGGGGGCGGGCTCAGACGCTGTCCGAAGCAAAGAGCAAAGCGAAGCGTGTCGAATACCTAGCGCAACAAGGCTCGAACTGTTGCGGATTGGTCCCGCCTAGTTATTTCTGGCTCGTTACCGCGCCCGGAATCGTGCAAAGCGATGAGCTGCCGGAATACGCCGGTCTCATGGAAATTGACTGCTACCGCAACGGGCCCGTGAAAGCTCACGGCTATATGGCTCGTGAGATCAAGCCGGCGCCTCGATTACATCGAGTAAAGCTACTCGATAGTCAGATAATGGCCATGGCTCGCGGCGTCACGCTCCGCTATTGGCAGAACGGGAGGGGCGCATGAGCAAGCGCAACGCCACTAAAGCCGAGCGCGACCACATGGCCCGCGTTGCCGAATTGTCCTGTGTTCTCTGTACACGGCTCGGCCAAGAGCAGTGGTCACGAACCACTGTCCACCACCTGCGTGAGGGCCAGGGCGGCGCCCAGCGGGCCGATCATTTCCTCACGATCGCGTTGTGTGAGGACTGCCACCAAAATTCCCGGCTTGGTCTGCATGGGGACCGGACGCTGTTGCGGATCGCGAACTGCGACGAGCTGGATCTGCTGGCCGATACCTTGCGGGCGCTGAGTGCGCGGTGGGCGGCATGAGTATGTATCTGCATGGCGTAACGCGCGAGTCACTCGACTGTGCATGCCGCGCCTGTAGCAAGGCGTCTGTTTCGTGGTGGGCAAGACCGACCGTTTGGCATTGGCGTCTGTCGGCGATGGTGGTGATGGTTGCCGGGCTTGTAGGAGCCGGAAATCCCGTTGTTCTGCTGGGATGCTCGATGCTTTGGGCCGAAGTGTTCGCGACCGAGCATTTGCTATGAACCACCCCATCGCAGACGGCCTCACCGGCGAAGAAGCGCGCGAGGTCGTCGCCTGCCTTCTCGTGAGCGTGGAGAAACACGACCGGCGCGGTGATACGCGCGGACTACTGGCCGACGTGCTGACCACGACGCAGCTTGCCGAGCAGCTAGCGCGCGGTGTTCCGGATGATGGCGCCTGGCCGAACTACGGTGATGTGCGGTCGCCGGGAGTGTCGGCATGAGCAATTACGGGTCACGCCGAATTCATCAATGCGACCGGTGCGGGAAGGAAAGCGCCTGGGGGCCGAACTGGTCTTGGTACGGAAACGAGTTCGACCACGAGGCCGAAACCGTAGCGAAGTTCTGCAGCGACAAATGCAGGCCAGGCACGCCGTCGCCTCTTGCGATTGTCCGTGCCAAGCGTAGAGGCAAGAAATGAACATCGCCGAACACTGGCCGGGCCAGCCGGCCGATCTGTCCAGCCCGGCCGAAATCGAGGCCGAGGCCCAGCAGATCGCCAAATATCAGGGCCACGAGCGCCGACAAATGGCCGAGGCGATCCGGGGCCGGCATTCGCCGCACGTCTGGTCGATGATCCGCGAGAGTGCGGTGACCCTGGTGCGCGAGAACAAGTCGCGGCCGCAGGCTGCGGCGGTATCGGATCGCGCCCCGCGCCCCGACCGGGACCGAATCCAGCGAAAAACGGCCCCGCGTCGGGTCGAAACGCCCGCAGCACGGGCTTCTGACCCCGGGACCTCCCACGACGCAGCCGAGCACGTCACGGGCAAGGGCACGCGCCACCGCCAGCGTTTGATCGTGGCCCAGGCGGTGGCCGCGCATCCCGGCTGTACCGCTAAAGAGCTGGCCGAGTATTGCGAGGAGCTGGATCGCTACGACGTGGGCCGGCGGCTATCCGAATGCAAGACGGCCAGCGACGTGATCGAGGGCGATGCCCGCAAATGCAACCTCAGCGGCCGATCGGCGCTGACTTGGTATCCGAAGGGAGTTTGAACATGGCTGATGAAGCCGACAACGCAGCAACACAAACCGACCGAGCAACGGAGGCCGCTGTGGCCGCGGCTCGGGCGCGAGTCGCGGCCGGCCCGGCCGCATACGAATGCGATGAATGCGGCGACGAGATCAATCCGAAGCGACGCGAGGCTGTGCCGGGTGTCCGGCTCTGTTTCGAGTGTGCCAGCGATGCCGAGTATCGGAGTCGGATGCGATGAGAGAAGAGCGCATATTCATTCCCTGGCTTGGTCCGACGCTCAATCAGATATGGGCTGGCATGCACTGGGCCAAGCGCAACAAGATCGCCCACCAGGCGCATAAGGCTTGTTTGGCGGCGCCGGATCTCGCGCAGTTCACGACGCCGGTATCGCTTGTATTCCAGCCTCAGCATGGGAAGGGGCGCCGACGCCTGGATTGCACGAATTACGCTGTGACACAAAAAGCGATCGAGGACGGGCTGGTCGAGGCCGGCATCTTGCCCGGCGACTCGTTTAGCGAAGTTGTCAGCGTCAAAACCGAGGCCCCGATTCGGGGCGACGAAACCGGCATATGGGTCACGATAACGGCTGCCGCTGCAGATCCAGAGCCCGCCCCAGGCGATCGTCAAACGCATGCTGCGCACCCGGCGCAACCGGATCGAACGCTTTGTGGCATTGACTCCGGCGAGGGATACGCGAAAACCGATGCTGGCCCGGTGTCGTGCGACGCATGCCGGGCTGTCGTGAACTTCTGCCGCGAAACAATACGCATAGGCCAACCGCAACAGACTAGCCGATAGGATCTTGAGAATGGAAGCCGAAACCGTCGATACCCCGTACCGATCCGTCCGCCATGCTTTGAGTCGTGCATTCGCCGGTGAAGAACGCGTGATCTGCAAAAGCCCGATGCTCATGGGGTCGCGATCGAGTCGTAGCGATATGACGCCGCAGGATCACGCGGCCCAGGATGCGATCGTCGTATCGCTGGTCTATCAGCACTGCCGGCGGGAAGCGATCGCGGCTGTGACCGCGCAATACATGCCCGATTCGTTGACTCGGGCGCGCGGTGTGACATTCACGAAGAACGGCGCAATCCGAGCGTTGGCTGACGAGATCCGCGAGCATCATCTGTTCGCTAGCCTGCCAGCGCTGTACGTCGTCGACATCGTGCGCCAATGGGCTGGCCTGTCCCCTGGCCGCAGTGAAGCCGGCTGGATCGAGGAGATGGGCAAATCCTCACGGACATTGCGGAACATCAAGAACGGCAGCGGCGCCGCTGGCAACCGAAAGCCAAAGCCTGGGGTGCTCACATTCCTTGACGACTGGATTGAGGAGGCCGAGAGCACGATGCGGCCGGTTATGCGAGAGCGGGAGATTATCGGGTAACACCAATCGCATTAGTGGCGAGCGTTAGCGAGTCGGCTGCTACGACAGCAACAGCATAGAAGAGCTGGAGACCGCCCTGGAAAACGGCCCGGACCAAGTAGACATGCGCACCTGGGAAATCAGTGCTGATGAATGGCGAGAAAGCATTGAAAAAGCCCTCAAAGAGAAGCGGGCCGATGCCTGAACAGAGAAGTAAGTCACAGCGGGCCGCAGAGGCCCGCTATGACGCCAAGCGCCGAGGTAGGCCGAGCCTCGGCCGGGTTACTCAGGCACAGGCGAAATGGATCGACGAGCGCCGGCAGCCGGGCGAATCTCGTGCCGGGGCGGTGGTCCGGCTGCTAGGCATTGAGTGCGTACACCGGCGTCAGCGGCCCGCGTTAGCGGGTCCGCTGCACGCACTAGTTCGGACAGACACAGGATTGACAATGAAATTTCAAATTGAGCGCAGAATAGACCCTGAAACTGGCCACGAGATATTGACTTTTTCGGGCGTAATTAATCAGCGCGATATGGAAAGGCTGGAGCTGGGGAAGCTTGATCTAGCATTGCTTGCGGAAATGGATCGTTCAGGATTGCCTGCCGCAGATTATCTACTTGCTCTAGAAATGCTGTACCGACGGAATTCTGAGCTGTCGCCGAACACTTGAGTTCAGCCGTGGCCGCGCAGCGGGCATCGGCTGCATGCGCTTGTTGGGCGACGAACGGAGATAATTAATGACAGAGAATGAGTTAGCACAAAGGCCGTGGATTTGGATTATAACGTACATCCAACCGGGTGAACTAAAAGCAACAACGGTAGCCGCTTACGATATCGTCGGCGCGGTGAAGAAATCAGAAATCGAAACTAGATTAATCGTCTCTATATCGTGCAACGGCCGGCCGATGTAGCCCAACACCGATTAGGTAGACCGATGTCGTTATATGCCACGAATAAGCGTTAATTGCCTGCACACGCAAGGCCCATGTTGCCGCCAACTGTGGTAAATTAGGAACTGTCGAATAGTGAGTCAAAGCCGCCTATGAAGCGGCTTTTTTTATGCCCGCGTGCCGGATCGGTACTGCGGGCTTTTTTATGCCCGGAGTATGCCGATGCGCGAATTCCTCAAGCGTCACCACACGCTAGCCAGCGTTGTTGTCGCCACTACTGTGGCCGTGGCCGCCGTATTTCTGATGCCGGCTATCGACACCGCCGGCCCGGCCAGCATGTCGATAGCCGGCCTGCTGATGTCGGCTATGCGTTTCGCGGTCGCAGTGGCCGCCGTGTTTCTCGTCCTGCGTGCGCTCGACGCGATCTCGGATTTCGACTGGAAGGTGATCAGCAATGACATCGAAAGCAACCCGCGTGCTATCGCTCTGTATTTTGGCTTGCGCTTTCTGGCTGTCGCATGGATCGCAAGCGCGTGTTTTTCCTGACCGGTACGACGGCCAGATCGAGAAAGCTGCGAAGCGGTATATGCCGGTAGCGAGCGCGGCATTCGGGTGGCGAATCCTCAAAGCTCAATATTTCCAAGAGTCGCGGCTGGTGCCTGGCGCCGAGTCGCCGGTTGGTGCCGCGGGTATCGCGCAATTCATGCCAGCGACCTGGGCCGACATCTCGCAGCGGATGGGCCTGCCGGCCAACGCGACGGTCTATATGCCGCGCTATGCGATCGATGCTGGCGCCTTTTATATGCACAGCCTTCGCTCGGTCTGGTCGTCGCCGCGGCCCGCGCGTGATCGGCACACCCTGGCGCTAGCCAGCTACAACGCCGGCACCGGGAATCTACTCAAGGCCCAGCGTGTCGCCGGCGGCGCGACGCGGGCGTGTCCAATTCTTTCTGCGCTGCCTCGGGTGACCGGCCGCAACGCCAAGGAGACGCAGACGTACGTGCGCCGCATCTGGCGATATTGGCGACGGATGACGGTGCTGCACTGATGGGTATGTTCAAGATGATCACTGGCGCCGTCGGCGGGGCGATCGGCGGCATGCCACGGTGGATGCTGTACGTGATTGCGGCCCTGGCCATCGCCGCGGCTGTCTGGGCGTTCACGTCGAAGGTGGCCAACAGTCACCGGTTGGACGAGTGCCACGACAATACAGCCAAGCTGCAGAGCAAGTTGTCGGCCGCCCAGCGCCAGATTGCCGACCTTCAGGCGAGTAAGGCGAATCTCGAGACCGCGCTGTCTGATCAGAACACCCAGATCGAGAAGCTGCGCGCCGATGCGGCCGAGGCCTCGAAGCAGGCCGCCGACGCAGCCGACACGCATCGTAACGCGCCGCAACGCGACGTATCGGATGACGTGAGCCCGGCCGCCGTGAACAAGCAAGTGCGACAGCGCATCCAGGAGCTGAGCCAATGAGCCGGTATGTCGTGGTCGATCATCCTGGGCATATCGATCTGCAGCTGATCGTGCGCCGCTCGCTGTTCGGACGGATTCTCAAGGGCGAACTGGCAACGCGCGCCGAGCTTGATCGGTATACCCCCGTCGGCCGATGCCAACCGGTCGGCACGGTATCGGACAGCCGGGAGAGCCTGTTATGCGACAAACAGTCCTGATCGGCTGTCTGCTGCTGGCCGCCTGTGCCAGCCAGCCCGAAACGCGCGTACGGACGAAGACGGTCACTGTGGAGGTGCCGGTCTATCGCAAGGCCGAGCCGCCGGCCTGGCTGCTCAATCCGGCCGTGACGCCCGCTGAGGTCAGCGAGATCTTCGTGGCGCCCGATGCCGACGGCGTTGTGCTGGGGGTGACAAAACAAGGGCTCACGCAGTTCTACCAGCTGCTGGATCAGCCGGTGGAGCGGCTACAGGCGTGGCGCGCGTGGGCGACGACAGACACAACCGGTGGCGAGCATGAGAATGGTCGATAAAGTCGATGAGGCCGCGAATCGTAACAGCGGCACATTGCTCGCGATACTTTTGATCATCCAGATGGTGATACTGCCAGGGCTTGGCTGGATCTTTTTAAAGATCGACACAATGCAAGATTCGTCGAACAAGATGAATAGCAGCGTCGCAGTGTTCTCGGATCGTCAGATCCGGCAAGGGAAAGACATCGCCGAGATCAAGAACACGCTCAAGGGCGTCGAGACCAAAGACGCGGCACACGATGCGCACCAGAAAATCTGGCAGACCGATCAGGATCAGTACGATCGGCTCGATGAGCTGAGGCAAGGCCAGCAAAGCCTAAAGAGTCGGGTTCAGAAGCTGGAAACGCAGTTCGAGGGCAGGGGGCGCTGATGGCGGAGAGGATGCGGCCCTTGCCACCGGGTGCGATGGATCCGAACGCCGAGCACTATAGCCCGAGCGCCTGGTTCACACCCAGCGGTGATCTGCTCGCATGGGTCCGAACAACGTTTATCGACGAGGGCGCGGCGCTGCAAAACCCCGAGCATGCACATCTCGAGTATGCCGATCTTGCGTTTCTATGGGCCGGCGTACCAAACAGCAAGAAAGGCCGGACGGTGCTCGGCACAGCCGAAACATGTCCGCCCCAAGTTACGGCCGGCAAGTGGCTCAAGGGGCGTATCGAGCAACAGCTGGTCGGCTGGTTTAGTAGCATGCCGGATTTCCTAATCACGCTCGACGCGAACTACGCGCTCGAATGCAGCGACATGCAGTTCTGTGCGCTGGTCGAACATGAGCTATTGCATTGCGCCCAGGAACAGGACGAGTACGGCGCGCCCAAGTTCACTCAGGAGGGACTGCCGAAGTTCGGTATTCGCGGTCACGACGTTGAAGAATTCGCGAGCGTGGTTCGTCGCTACGGGGCGCCTGATGTTGAGACAGCAGCATTCATTCAGGCCGGGCAGCAAGCGCCAGAGATCGGCGCGGCCAGCGTGGCGCGAGCGTGTGGAACATGTCTGCGCGGCGTGGCCTGATGCCGACCGTCTGCCGACCAAGTATTTGACATGGCGAAATTAACCGACGCAATCCGCGAGCATATCGTCACGGGCCTGGCGTGCTTTCAGACACCATCCGACGTGGCGAAGTCCGTCGGCGAAGTATTCGAGGTCGAGATCACGCGCCAACAAGTCGACGACTATAACCCGACAGGCCGACGCAAGAAGATGCTCGCCCAGCGTTGGCACGACTTGTTCGCCGCCGCGCGCGAAGCGTATCTCGAGGATACGGTCAGCATTCCGGTAGCCAATCAGGCGGTCCGGCTCGAGCGTCTGTCGCGTATGGCCGATAAGGCGGAGCGCATGGGCAACATCGCGCTGGCGGCGCAGCTGATCGAACAGGCCGCGAAAGAGACGGGGGGCATGTTTACGAATCGGCGTGAGCTGACTGGCAAGGACGGCGGGCCGATCGAAGAACGCGCCGCCGTGATTTGGCAAGCACGGAAACGGCTCAATGGCGACGACGAAAGCTGACGTCGAATTCATGCTGGCCGAGGATATGGGCCGACTCGCCGATGACCCAATGGGCTGGGTCATGTATGCGTTCCCCTGGGATACTGACGAGTCGATCCAGATCGTCGAGTTGGACGACGAGCGAGCCGAGCGTTACGGCTGTCGTTATGGCCCGGACGTTTGGGCCTGCGAAGCGCTTGAGGAATGGGGCCGTCATATTCGGGAACAGCGTTTTGACGGCAAGACGCCGGTCGCGCCGTATCGCCAGGCGGTCACGTCGGGCCATGGCATCGGCAAGTCTGTGTTCGTGGCCTGGACGATCCTGTTCATTATGTCGACGCGGCCGGGCTGCAAGGGTGTGGTCACGGCGAATACGTCCGACCAGTTGCGGACGAAGACCTGGGCCGAGCTGGCGAAATGGCATCGACGCTGTATCACGCGTGACTGGTTCGTCTATTCGAACAGCCGCGGCAACATGAATATTCACCACGTCGACGATCCGCAGAATTGGCGATGTGACGCGCAGACGTGCCGTGAAGAAAACAGCGAGTCGTTCGCCGGTTTGCATGCGGTCAACAGCACGCCGTTCTATATCTACGACGAGGCGTCGGCCGTCCCGAACAGTATCTGGGAAGTTTCTGAGGGCGGCATGACCGACGGCGAGCCCATGTGGTTCGTCTTCGGCAACCCGACGCGGACAACCGGTCGTTTCGCGGAATGCTTCGGTGTCATGCGACATCGTTGGTCGACACGAAAAGTCGACAGCCGCGAGGTTCAGGTCACAAACAAGGTCAAGATCGCCGAGTGGATCGAGGACTACGGCGAGGATCACGACTTCGTTCGCGTCCGTGTGCGCGGTGAATTCCCGCGCGTGGGCGACACGCAGTTTATCGGCGCCCATATCGTCACTGAGGCCATGGCTCGCGAATTAGACGTTCCTGTGTTCGCGCATTTCCCGCGCTTCATCGGCGTGGACGTCGCGCGATTCGGATCCGACAACAGTGTGATCATGCGCCGGCAGGGGCCCATGGTCTGGAAGCCCAAGGTGTTCAACCGCGTCGATACGATGGAGCTGGTGGGCTATATCGTTGACGAGGCGCGCGACTTCGAGTCGAACGTGATCTTTATTGATGGCGTCGGGGTCGGCGGTGGCGTGGTCGATCGTTTGCACCAGCTCGGGTTCGATGTGGTCGATGTCCAGTCCGGACAAGCCGCCGTTGATCACAAGCGATTCAAGAATCGTCGCATGGAGCTTTGGTATCGGATGCGCGAATGGCTGGACGGCGACGTATCGCTGCCCGCTGGACTCAATGAGCTGCGCGACGATCTGACCGGGCCCGAGTATGGATTCAATGATCGGCAGCAGATGGTGCTCGAGTCGGTCGACTCGATGAAAGAACGCGGCCTGGCCAGCCCCGACTATGCCAGCGCCCTGGCGATGACCTTCGCCGACTTCTCCGCCGGGCATCGGCGGGCCAAGGCGAAGCAGGTGCGCAAGGTGCGCTGGGCATGACGCGGTATACTCGGGGTTCGGTTCCTGCGGGCGAGGACGGCCAGCGATGAACAACGCACAGATGAAATACGGAGTTGCCTCGACAATCCCGGTCCTGCCGCCGGTCAGAGACATCCCCGACGACCCGAACAAGCGCGCGCTGATGCAGCTGGTGGATGAATCGGTCTGGGATTGTGCCAAGCAGTTGGCCGATGAAGGGTATACGCCAGATCGAGTTTGTCTTGGTGCGGATATTATAGCCAAGTACGAGCATGCGGCCGAAGCCAAGATCGACAGCTTGATCGGGCTCCCTGTGCAGGAACACCCGATGGGCGAGGGGTTCGTCAGCGTTTGGGCGCTTGAGTCGTCGAATGCTGAGCCGGTCGCGGTGGATTTTCAGTCGTGACCGTCGTATCGCTCAAAGCCCATCGCAACCGCAACCTGGCCCGCGCCATTGCCGATCGGCATGTGACCGGCGACCCGGCGTTGATCCGCTGGCCGATAGCTCACCCGGCGCCCGGTGAATTGGATGAATCCATCTCGGCGCTGCTGGATGAGGCCAACGAGGCGCTGGCCGATGCCCCGGTCTGTATGCCCACGTCGCCCGAGGCGATCGACGCATGGTTCGAGATCAATGCCCGGGCAGTGCAGATGATCCGGGACGAGCTGGGCCCGCGATGATGCTGCCCGACCGAACACTCCAGCCCCGCCCGGAGCGGGGCTTTTTTATGCCTGAAATCTGGAGCCCATCATGCCCGGCCTGATGATCGTCAAAAGCAACGAACAGCTCGACGCCGAAGCCGAGGCCGAGCGTCAAAACATGATCGATCAGCCGGCCGAGCCGATCGTGTCGGCCCTGGTCGGCGCTGTGCACGCGGCTTGGTCCCGCAATAAGCGCGCCCGGATCGACATCGATCGCGAGTTGCTGGCCTGTCTGCGGCAGGTCAAGGGCGAGTACGACCCCGAGGAGCGCCAGCTGATCGCCGAGCAGGGCGGCGGCAACATGATCTATATGATGCTGGCGGCGACCAAGGTCAGCGCAGCCACGGCCTGGCTGCAGGATGTCGTGCTGCCTCCGGATCATCTGCCGGTCGGTGTCGAGTCGACCGAGATCCCCGATCTGCCGCCCGAGGTCTACGCCGAGATGGTTCGACGCGTTGTCCAGCAGGTCGAGGCCGAATCGCAACAGCAGGGCCAGCAGCAGCCCGGCCGTGCCGCGATCGATGAGCGGATCAAGGAAGTCGAGGCCGATGTTCGCGAGCGGGTGAATCAACAGGCCAACGAACGCGCCGAAAAAATGACGAAACGGCTGATCGACCAGCTGGAAGAGGGCGGATTCAGGAAGGCCATGGAAGGGTTCCTAGATGACTTCGCGACCTACCCGGCCGCGATCCTGAAGGGGCCGATCTACCGCACCTCGCCGAAGGTCGAATGGGGCCCGAACTGGCAGCCGATCCCGACCGAACAGCTCACGGTATCGTTCGAGCGCGTCTCGCCGTTCGATATCTACCCGTCGCCCGATGCGGACAACGTCGACGACGGCGATTTCATCGAGCGCATGCGCATGACCAAGTCGCAGATCTATGCGCTGCGCGATCGAGCGGGTTATGACCGCGAGGCCGTCGACCGCGTGCTGGCCAACGAGACGACCGGCAATCTGCGCCACTGGCTGTGGACCGACAGCGAGCGCGAACAGCTCGAGAACAAGGATCACAGCTGGCTGACGCAATCCGGCCTGGTCGATGCGCTACATTACTGGGGTCATATCGAAGGCCGCCACCTCATCGAGTGGGGCATGGACGGCGATATTGACCCGCTCAAGCCCTATCACGTCGAGGCGCTGGTCGTCGGCAACGAATGCCTACGGTGCTCGATCGTCGACGATCCGCTACAGCGCCGGCCTTATCAGGCGGCCAGTATGTTTTCAAAGCCCGGCCAGTTCTGGGGCGAGGCGCTGCCGAAGCGGATCCGGAATACCTGCAAGATGCTCAATTCCATCGCGCGCAGCCTGGCCGACAATCTGGCGGTCAGCTCGGGGCCGCAGGTCATGGTCAATGTCGATGCGCTGGCCGACGGCGAGGACGTGACCAACCTGTACCCGTGGAAGATTTGGCAGACCAGCTACGATATGAACGCGGCCAGCGGTAGCGCCCAGCCGGTCAATTTCTACCAGCCGACCGCCAACGCCAACGAACTGCTGGGTGTGTATCGGGAGTTCGAGACCAAGGCCGACGATGAATCGGGCGTGCCGCGCTATGCCTACGGCAACGAGGATGTCGGCGGGGCCGGCCAGACCGCATCGGGCCTATCGATGTTGTTCGATGCCACAAGCAAGGGTATTCGCAAGGCGATCAGTCATATCGATGCCGGCGTCATGCGCCCGCTGGTCGAAAAACTCTGGATGGACGAGATGCGCTACGGCGACGATCCGAATATCAAGGGCGATGGCCGCATCGTGGCGCGTGGTGCTGCGGCGCTATTGATTGCGGACCAAGCCCAGGCGCGACGCAAAGCGTTTCTTGATGGGACGAACAATCCTACCGATATGGCGATCATTGGCATGGAAGGCCGCTCTGAAGTGTTACGCGAATTTGCGAAGTCGCTGGATATGCAGCCCGATCGCGTCGTGCCGTCCCGCGAAGAACTCAAGAAGCGCCAGAAAGAGCAGGCCCAGCAGCCCGATCCCGAACAACAGAAGGACATGGCCCAGCTTGAACTAGACAAGCAAAAAGCTGAGCAGGATGCGCAGCAGGATCAGGCCGAGCTTGAGCAGAAAGAGCGCGAGAACGAGCGCAAGTTTCAGCTTGATCAGCAGCGGTTCACGCTCGATACGGCTCGTTATCTGTCCGGCGAGGAACAGAAGCAGTTTCAGCGGCGGATGGGGTTACAATCGACGCCAGTACGCAGCGCGGAGAACACTAATGCCTGACCAGATGAAGCGATACTTTGCCGAAGGTGGGTTGCTGGTACTTTTGCTCGGCTGGATCGTTTGGATGATCGGCCGATCGGTTGGCATGGATAAAGGGGACTCCCAAGGCGATCCCGACGGCAGAGTACTGGAAGAATCCATCTTTGGTCATCTGATGTATCTAACGCGCTTTCGGCCGGTTGATCGAGATCCGTTAACTATTTCCGAGGCGGTTGAAGACATAGTGTTCGAACTGGATATTGATGCGAACGACCCAGTCGTGACTCGTGCCGCCGAAAGGTGCCGTAAATGGCATTCAGAAAGCGAGTCAATTGTTGCCACCCAGGGCCAGACTTAGGCTATACTGTACGAAACCGAGTGACACCGAAGGCCCGCCATGTTTGAGCGGGCCTTTTTTGTGGGCGGAATAAGTATGCAGCTACACGTCGGACCCAGCGAGCACCGCGCAGGCTTTGTCTCGCTGACCGTGCAATCGGAGCGCGGCGTCAAGTGCGAGCGGCTGATCCCGGGCAACGCGCACGGCGTGCGTGATCTGATCACAACGCATGGCAATCGGCTGGCCGAGCATTACGGCGTTGTCCGTCTGCTCGTCAGCGACGACTTGCCGATCAGCGAGGCGACTGCGGCGGCGAAGATAGAAGTACCGTCGCATAAGTCGGCTTCTTCTGCGCCCGATCTGGATACGGAGGCATTCGCCATTCGTCCATTCTTCCCGTTCAAGGAATCCGTGGAGTTCGCTGAATCCCAGAAAAAGCGCGACACGATGCGTCGCGAGCATCGCGAGCTGACCCAGCAGCAGGCCGCCGAGATCGCGGATATCAAGGCGCTGGCCGAATCCATTGATACGCGGCTGTCGGCCTACGAAGGCGAGCGCTTCGCCATGGCTCGCGCCCGGCTCGAAGAAGCGGTCATGTGGGCGACTAAGGCGATCACCAGTTCGCGAGGCATGACATGAGTGAAAACACCGGGATGTCATTTCAGGCCGCATTCTCGTATCTCAAACGCGGACACGCGATTACGCTTCCCGAATGGGGTGGCTATTGGTCGTGGGACGACGAAGCCAAGACGGTCCAGATGCATACGCGCAAAGGCGATGTGATCGACATGCGATCCAGCCTGGACATGGACTACACGATCGGCTTCATGTTCCGAAACGACTGGCGTCTGGTCAAAGACACGGCAGCCACTGAGCACGCAGAAGCTTCGCAGTGATCAAACCCGATGCCCAAGTCGCCAAGTCGCTCGCAACGCTCAAGAACACGCCGGAGTTCCAGCCGGTGCGCGAGTGGATCGCTCAGAGCCTGTCCGATGTCGACCGCAAGCTGAGGACGGGTGAAGGCACGCATCTAGCCCGTTTACAGGGCGAGGCGCAGTGTCTTGAAAGCCTGATCGAGCGGGTCGACAATTCGCGCGAGACTGCTGAGAAATTGTCAAGATGAAACGTGCCATGACTGGCGATAACTGCGAAACTGCGTCCCGGGAATTGAATCACGGGGGTAAGACTTGTCAGTCACTGATGTTGCGGGAATTTGCTTTCCGATTGGCGTCGAGCTTGTCGTTTTGGGGCTTGTGGTTTGGAGCATGCAGCACTGGAACACTTCGGTAGCCTTGCGTTTTTTTGGCCTGGTGATGATAACGGTAGGCTCATTGTCCGGCTTAGCCGTAGCGTATATGGCCTATAAGGTGGGTCGCGCGGATGGCTGGGTTACCCATAGCCTGCAGCAGCTTGCTTATACATTAGGCGGTGCCGTCGGAGCAGGGTTTCTTGCGCAGGGCGCAATCTTCCAAAACTCGGATCGTGAGGGAAGGTCGCCGAAAAGATATATCGGAAGGGTTTCATTAGAGCTCTCTGATAACGACAACTGATACCGAAAAGAGCCGCCCATGAGGCGGCTTTTTTGTGGGCTGCGCCTATGTAGGCAGCGCCTAGACAAACACGGGCAATAGCCCGAACCCCGTCGAATCCCGCGATGCGGCTCGGCGGATCAACGCCCAATAGGGCATTCAATCATCCCGAATCCCGTCATTACGGCTGACCGGCTCCGGTGCGTCGACGGACGCGCTTGTGCCGGACAACCCCGGAACACGGCTCAGGAGTGCAAAGCAATGCGTGGTCTACCCAGATCCGTTGAACAGCAGGGCGAGGAAGCCGAACGACTGCATGCGCAGATGTACGGCCAGAACGCCCAGGACGATGACGACAACCGTGATCCCGAGAACGCCGAAGGCGTCGATGGCCAGCCCGACGGGGCTGCCACCGAACAGCCCGAAGCGGAACCGGCCGCGGAGGCAGGAAATCGCGAAAGCGATGCCGATTATTGGCGGCGACGATTCGAGACGCTGCAGGGCAAATACAACGCGGAAGTGCGCCGGGTCGCGCAAGAGAACGAGCAGCTACGTCAGAAGGTGGAGCAAGCCGAGTCTCGTGCATCCGATCTGGATCAGAAGCTGCGTGATGCCCAGCAGAACGCCCCAATCGACGTGTCGCAGCATTTCAGCCAGGAAGAGCGTGACCAGTTCGGTGACGACACCCTGGCCATGATGCACCGGCACGCCAATGCCGTCGCCGATGAGCGAGCGCGGCAGGTCCGTCAGGAAATGTCGGGCGAAGTCGAGCAAGTCCGTCAGACGCAGCAGCAGTCCAAGGCCGAACAGTTCGTCAATGAACTGACCGACCGCGTGCCGGACTGGCAGCAGGTCAACCAAGACCCGGCGTTCCATCGCTGGCTTGAGGAGGCCGTGCCGGTTCACACAGATCAGGGCCGACAGCAGTTGCCGCGTCAGACGCTGCTCGAGCAGTACGAGCAAGCCGGCAATGCGCGCGATGTCATCGCCATGTTCAACGAGTTCAAGGAGGCCCGCCAGGGCGAGCAACGGCAGCAGCAGGAGCGACGCGAAGCGCCGCCCAAGGCCAGTGGAGGCGGGACACCGCCACCGTCGGACCAGGGGCCGGCGTGGGTGACTCAGCAAGAAATTGCTGACTTCTATGCATCCCAATCCGAGTGGATGCGTCGTGATCCTGATGCCTGCCGTGCTCGCGAACGTGAAATCGAGCGCGCAGTTCAGGCCGGCCGAGTCCGTTAGCCGACTGCCGCGCTCCGTTCTAGGAGCACACCATGGCAGGTCCAGCCAGTGTATCGGGGCACCCCAACTATTCGAGTGACGGCCCCGTCAAATTCATCCCCGCCTTCTGGGCGGGCAAGCTTCGCACGAAGTTCTACCGGTCGACTTGCTTCGGCGAGATCGCGAACACCGAATACGAAGGCATCATCGCCCAGCAGGGCGACGGCGTCTGGATCCGAACCGAGCCGGATGTCGACATCAAGGACTACCAGCGCGGTCAGGATCTCGAGTACGAGGATCCGGCAAGCGATTCCGTATGGCTGCCGATCGACGAAGCCAAGTACTTCGGGTTCAAGGTCAACGACATCGATCGATATCAGTCCGATATCGACATGATGGACACGTTTACCGATAGCGCCACACAGCGGATGGGTGTTGCTATCGACCGAAGCATTCTCGGCACGAAGTACGCCGAAGTCGACCCGGTCAATGCGGGCAACAGCGCCGGCAAGATCCAGGGCGACTACGAGCTCGGCGAGCCCGGTGCGCCGAAGGTGCTGACGCCTGGCAACATCCTCGACTTCATCGTCGACATGAACAGTGTCCTCGACGAGCAGGATGTCGATCCGATGAATCGCTGGATTGTGCTGCCGACTTGGGCAACGAACATGCTCAAGAAATCGGATCTGCGCAACGCCGATGCGATGGGCGACGACACGTCGGTGATCCGCAACGGTCGTATCGGCATGATCGATCAGACGACGCTCTACAAGAGCAACAACATGTCGACGGTCAACGATGCCGACGCCGGCGGCCAGAAGATCACCAACATGATGTTCGGCCACAAGTCCGCGCTGACCTTCGCCAGCCAGATGACCGAGATGGAAGAGCTGCCGCACCCGACCAAGTTCGGCCGGCTGGTTCGCGGCCTCAACGTCTACGGCTGCAAGGTCATCGCGCCTGAGTACATGGGCCACGGCTACATCGCCAAGGGCTGATCGATCCCCAACTGAGTGAAGGCGCCTCCGGGCGCCTTTTCTCTTTCAGGAGGCTGCAATGCCAACCCCAAAGTACCTCGTCCGTTCGGATAACGGCCGGATCTTCGCGTATACGCCGCAGCTGGCGAGTCTGCCGACGATGATGGAGTCTATGGACCTCGAAGAGGCCCAGATGCTCAGCCGCAAGCGTGGCGGCAACCCGACGGCCAGCCGCGGCCCCGATCCCGAGCCGAACGATACGCCTGCCAACGAAGGCCAGGGCGAAAACGACGAGTTCGTAATCTCCAAGGCCAACAAGGACGAACTCGAGGCGTTCGCTAAGGAGCAGTTCGACGTTGATCTCGATAAGCGCAAGAAGGTCGACGATCTGCGCGCCGAGGTCATGGAACTGGTTCAGGCCAACGAAGGCTAGGGCGAGTAATGACCGCTGTATCGTCGCTTCGGCCGCGTGTTGCTGCCGAGGCGGCGAACTGCCCCAATCCGGTTATCGATCGGGCGTTGATCGATGCGGCGCGTGAACTGTGCAGCGCCGCGCCGATCTGGCGCGACACCATCTTGGTCGATCCGCGCAATGACGGCGATGAGCTATCGCTGACCGCGCAGACCGATACGATCTATAGCGTGCCCGAGGCACGTTTCGCCGCGAACCTGCCACAGGCCTATGCCGCGCTCCACGAGATCGAGCAGGCCTACGGCGAGGCGGTCGAGCACTGCGACGGCGAGATGGTCCGCGTGATCCCGCCGGGCGTGACCGTCAACGATCGGCCGTTCATCCAATACACCCTGACATCGCAGCGCGTTTTGAAGGTGCTGCGCGATCCGGGCGAACCGTTGACCGTGCATGTCTCGGTACGCCCGACCCTGAATGCCACCACGCTGTCCGACCAGGTCGCGCTCGACTATTCGGAGGGCATCGTATCTGGCGCGCTCTACCGGCTGCTGCGCCAAGCCGGGCGTGTCTGGGGCAATCCCCAGATGGCGCTTTATCACCAGCGCGCGTTTCGCAAAGCCCGCGCCGATGCGATCTGGGCAACTACGCGAGGCTTCGAGGCCGGCAGCGTTCGGGCCGCGCCACGCGCTTTCGCGGGCTTTCATAACGGAGGCCGCGCATGAACGCCCAGCAGATCATCGACAGCGCCCGCGAGACGTTGCTCGACGACGGCACGTTCTGGCCGACGACCGAACTGCTCGGCTACGTCAATGAAGCCCAGGCCGAGATCGTCTCGATCCGGCCGACGGCTTGCGTCAAGACCGAGTCTGTCGCCCTGAATGCCGGCGCCCGGCAATCCATGCCGAGCGGCGCTCGTCGCTTGATCGACATCATGCGCAACGAGTCCGGCGCGGCGATCACCGCGGTCGATCAGCGCGATCTCGACCAGATGGCGCCCGGCTGGCCGCAAGCCACAGCTACGAAAACGATCGAGCACTACTGCTACGACGAGCGAGCGTCAGACGTGTTCTACGTCTACCCGCCGGCGGCATCCGGCGCGCGCGTCGAGATGAGCTATGCCGCCAGCGTCGACGACGTGACTTCGGCTGGCCACGCGATCTCGATCGACGACAGCTATCGCGCCGCGCTCGTCGAGTACGTGCTCTATCGGGCGCACTCGAAAGACACCCAAGCCGCCGTGCCGCAACGCGCGCAGGCGCACTACCAACAGTTCGCCCAGATGATCGGCCTGCAGCGTCAGTCCGAGCGTCGTATCTCAGCCGGCGAGCCCGATCCGAACAACCCGCGGGAGCTTCGCTGATGTTGCCTACCTTCCCATTGACGGTCGATCTCAACGCGCCCACCAAGGACTCGCCGCTGGCCGGCGCGACCGTGGTCGCCTTACTCGATCGCGACGAGACCGACGGCACCGGCTATGTCGTGCGCCGTCGTGTTGAGGCCAAGACCGACAACAGCGGTAAGGCCGTGCTGTCGTTGTGGCCGAATACGCGCGGCTCGGGCCAGAGTCAGTACGTGCTGTTCGCCGTCGGCGCCGACAATACGTCGCTATTCGAGGTGTTTCTGCACATGCCGGCCCGGGCGTGTAGTGCCGCCGAAGTCACCGGGCCGCCGATCCCCAAGGATGTGCCGCTCGACGATCAGTTGCGCGCCGATATCCAAGCGATCCGCGCCCAGATCGTCAACGACAAGCAGGCCATCGACCAGTCTAAGGCCGACGCCCAAACCGCAGCGACCAGTGCCGCGAGCGCTGCCAATCAGGCGGGCAGCCGCGCCGACCAGGCCGGCACGCAAGCTTCAGCTGCCGCTGCCAGCGCCGCATCGGCCCATCAGGCAAAGCAGGATATCGAAGGGCTGCTCAATTCGATCCCGAACGGCGGCCCCTACATGCTGCCGCCGCCGACCAGTGGCGGCCCGTATGTTGCGACAGCCGACGGCCAGTGGGTCGCGCTGTCCGATTATCTGAGCGATACCGGTGGCAATACCGGCAGTGGCCAAACTGTGCCGACGATCACGCTCGACGATCTGAGCACGAACGTCGCCTCGCCAGCGCTGTCCGGCACGGTATCCGATGCCGTTTCGACGGTCACAGTCGTGATCACGGCCGGCGGCAATACGGGCACTTATCGCGCGACGAACAACGGCGATGGCACCTGGCGCCTAGCGGCCGGCGCGCTGCCATCGCTGGCTGCGGGCAGCTATTCGCTCATCGCGACCGTGACCAATAGCGCCGGTACTGGCCAGGACGCGGCGACGCTGACGATCGCAACGCAGCCCGCGCTGACGGTCAGCCTGAACGATCTGGTGACCACGGACGACACGCCGACGCTGACCGGCGCCGTAAGTGACCCCAATGCACAAATCAGCGTCGATATCACGCCGCGCCAGTCCCTCGCAGTGACGATCAGCGACCTGAATACCAACGATTCCACCCCCACTCTGAGCGGCACCGTCAACAACCCGGCCGCGACCATCGATGTAGAGGTAGTTCCCGCATGAGCACGCAAGGCACGAACAACGGCGATGGCACGTGGGAGGCCACGCTAAACGAAATGGCGCCTGGCACATATCCGGTTACTGTCATCGCCACTGATCCGAACACAGGTGAGTCAGTTTCCGATACGGCTACGCTAATAGTGCGCAATACGGCCTCGCAGCCGGTTCTCGCAGCCGACGACGTGACGAGCGCGGCCGCGTCTCCGACTCTAACGGGCCAGATCGACGACCCCGATGCTGTTGTTGTGGTGACGATTCCGATTAACGGGACGCCACGGGACTACGAAGCGACGAACAACGGCGATGGCACCTGGGTTCTTGAGGCCGGCACATATCCCGATCAGGACGAGGGTCGGCATCAGCTAGACGTAATTGCGACTGGTGCCGGCGGAAACGACAGCGCGACGATGGTGCTAACCATCGGCTCTGCGACATCCAACGATGGGCGCCTCGCTCTGGCGTTTGATGACGTTCCGAGTACGTCGCTAGGCAGCTCTAAAAGCCTCAGCAACACGAGCGGCAGCAAGCGCTCGCTGTTGTTTTTCATGCGGGTTGATGAAATCAGCGAGGGCGTGGCCTTCCCGCTTGCGATGGGCGGGACGTACGGTGGCACCCGCGTGCTGATTAAATCCGATGGCACATGGCAATTTCTGTTTACCGGCAACGCAAACGGCACCTCCACCTGGGCCCAAATCGACGCGAGCGGCCAATCCGGGGTTACGGACGGCTGGGCGGCTTTCGGCATTGTCTCGGATAGCGATAATGGCACCGTCACGGGATACATGGCGCCCCTGAATGGCGCCGCGGTCGAGATTTTTAAACTGGACGAATTTCGCGACAGCTCGGGCTATATGGGGAGCGCGAACTTGTCGATCAACGAGCCGCACTATACCCGCGTCTCGCGTTACGGTGACAAAAGCGACTCGCATTTCATCGGCGCGATCACTAACGTCGCATATCTGACTGACCAGGCTGTAACAGCGTCCGACGTGGAAAATTTGGCCTCAGGAGCCAGCACGATTCGCGACATTCAGCCCACGCCGTTCTCGCACTGGACGCTGGACGGGCCGGACGACCTGGTCGATCGCGGCATCGCCGGCAATGACCTTGTCCTTTCTGGGGACTTGCTCGACTCGACAAATGGCCCGTCAATTCTGCCAGCGGGCAGCAACGTTTCAGACCTCGAGGATCAGTACCGTTTCGATAACGACTCTGGTTCTGGCAGCGGAGCAAACGACAGCGGCAGCACTGGCGACGGCCCGGCTGATAGCGACTCTGGATCTGGTTCGACGCGCGTTACTGCGCAGGGCGCAACTATTACGTCGAGCGAGCCTGCCCCAGATCTGTCCGGCGCGATTGAGCCGGCCGATAACGACGTCCTCATCACGATCAAAAACGATGAGGGCGTTACGGTGCATAACGCTGTCAACGACGGCTCAGGGGGGTGGACTCTGGCTGGCGGCACATACGGAGGCTTTGGCAGCAATGCAGCGGGCACCTTCCGGATCTCGGTCGCCACCTATGACGCAGATGGCAACGGTTACTATGCGCACCCATCGATGTTCGTTGAGGGAACCGAGACGCCGCTCAAGGGCAGCAAAAACGACATCGTGCTCGACCACTCCCGTATCTACGACACCGCCGCCAAGCTGCCTAGTCAGCTGACGAGCATGGCCAGTATATCGAACTATGAGCCGTCGCCAGATCGTGTAATCGGCGAGCGAAGCCCGATCGACACATGGCCGCATTTCAATCCGCCTGCATCAGACCCGGGTGATCTGCCGACCATGCGAGTGGTCTTTGATGATCGTGATTCCGGTGAACGCTGGGAACTGGACGACGTCCCGATCGGCTTGACGCCGATCAAGCGCCCTGATGGCAGTGACCACGAAAACGTTGTGGTCTGTCGTTATCGGGATTGTGTGCTACTGGAAAACTGCTGGCATGACAGCGACGGTGAATACGCCGGTAACTATGAGGTCTACGTCAACGGAGAGCTGGTCTTCTCGGAAGACGAGATTTTCCTTTTCCGGTGGTATCGAACCGTGCCGGTTCGCGATGGCCAGCCTCAGCTGCCGTGGCATCCAATCGACCCGACAATCGTGCCCGCATACGATTATTCGCTAGAGGGCTCGCTCGACGAATCGTTCTACGAGGACGCGATTTCCGGCAATACTAGCGTCAATTCTAATGGCCAGATCTATTATCTGGACATGAACATGCAGGGCCTGCACTGGTATATCGGCCCGCTGCCGGCGAGCGACACGCAGTTCATCATTCAGCCGAACGCCCGCACCGCGACGGGCTGCCGCCAGACGACCGACTTTTCGGCTGCGTACGAGGTTCACGTCCGAGACCGGGCGACTGGCCGCCCGCTGAAATACACGGATCGCCCGGAATATGATCGGGATGTTGACCTTGTGACATCCATCGACGAAAACCCGTCGAACAAATTCAATCAGGCCCACAGTCCGGGCTGGGCGTATGTCGCAGCCCTGGCAACGGGGTCGGACTTCGATCGTGAGCAGGCGGCGTTCTACGCCAATGCCGCACTTTGGCGGCAGGCCGGATACCGGAACTATGACGAGTGCCGCGTCATGGACAGCCAGCCGCGAACCTATGGCTGGTGTTTGCGCAGCCTGCTACTTGGCGCACTGGTTGCGCCCGATGACATGCAGGACTATTTCAATACGGTCATGAATAATAACCGTGATCGCCTGCTGCATCTCTATGGTGAAGACGGCGTTAAGTGGAACCCTCTGCACGCGAGCCTCGGTGGCGCTTCGACTAATCACGGCGACAATGACGCGATTACGTTCTGGGAGGACGACTACATACATGCTGCTGTCGACTTCATTGTCGAGATGGGGTACACGGACTGGTCGCCGATCCGTGATTTCTTTTGCACTCAGAACGTTATGCGGTTTAGCGAAATGTGCTACCAGTTCTCGTCTGAGTATGATTTGCAGGTGTGCAACACATCGTTTGGGACAATCTCGGTGGACACCTATCCGGATGCTCTGAAGTTGGATCACCACAATTATGATGGGTATATCGGTGGCGAGGTTTGCGGCACATTCGCGCATGGCAAAGATTGCGACGTCGGCGACTTTGGCGATTATCCGGGCTCCCCAACCGGCTATGCAGCTCAGATGCAGCCATCCCTGGCTGGTGCCGTAAACGCTGAGCTGAACGGCGCTGACGAGGCATGGGATGTCTTCATGAGCCAGCGTTCGACTTACCCAAATTTTACGAGGCAACCGCAGTTCGCCGTCGTGCCGGTGTCTCGGGCTAGCTACCCCAGCCGAGATTACTCGACCACATTCGATATTGATCCGTCCGCATTTGTTGATGGCCAGGGCAACAATGATCGGTATGAGTGGCATTACGGCGAGGGGGGTTATGACGATATCAACGCCAAATACCATTCGGATGATCCGAACAACTGATGCGCCTTACCATCGAGCAGTTCGCGGGCATGGTCCCGCGGGCTGCGGCTCGTCTGCTGAATGCGAGTCAGGCCCAGGTCGCGCGCAACGCGCGGCTGGAGTCGGGCGACATTGAAACGTGGCGGGGCCTGGCGCATGTCCACAATCTGGCCAACCCGGCCAGCACATCGATCTATCGATTTGCCGGCCAATACTGGTTCGAATGGACCGGGGTCGTTGACGTTGCTCGCGGACCAATCCCGGGCGATGCCAGCGAGCGGACCTATTTCACCGGCGCGGGCCAGCCGAAATTCACCGATAACGAGCTAGCAATCAGCGGCGACCGATATCCGGCAGTGGCCTACGACCTGGGTCTACCGGTGCCGGGGTCATCGGCCGGGGTGAGCCCATCTGGCGAGGCCGAGGACGACGACCCGGCGTTGATCGAGACACGGGCGTACACGTACACATATGTCTCGAAATACGGCGAAGAATCCGCGCCAGCCCCGGCCAGCGATCTTGTCGATGTCGCCCCCGGCCAGGCCGTGGATGTCTCCGGGTTTTCGGTGCCGTCTGGCCAGTTCGTCGTCGATACAATCCGGATCTATCGCACGGCGACTAGTGGATCGTCGACCATCTACGAGTTCGTTGACGAAATCGCTGCCACGGCGAGCAGCTACAGCGATACGGTCGATACCGATGCGCTGGGCGAGCAGCTGGAGACCGACGACTGGATACCGCCGCCCGAGGATATGCATTCGCTGGTCAGTTTGCCGAACGGGATGTTGGCCGGGGCGTCCGGGCAGGACATCTGCGTTTGCGAACAGTATGTGCCACACGCGTGGCCGGATGCGTATCGGCATACGGCCGATGCAACAGTGGTTGCCCTGGGCGTGATCGACAATGCACTGATCGTGCTCACCGATCGCGAGCCGTACGTTCTGACCGGGTCCTCACCGGCATCTATGACGATGACCAAAATCGGCACGGCCGATTTCGCGTGCGTGTCGAAACGGGGTGTCGCCGATGTGCCAGGGGTGGGCGTGATTTTCCCGACAGCCAACGGATTGGCCGGCGTCACGACCAGCGGCACAGGCAATTTGACCGAGCAATACCTGACGCGGGAGCAGTGGCACGCCTATAACCCAGCGACAATGATCGGATTAGCCCATCGTGGCCGATACTTCGGGTTCCAAGATGGCGGCTGTCTGGTCTATGACCCGGCAAACCAGTCACTCTACGAACTGGATCAGGCCATCGCCGGCGGTTACCGCGACCCGGAGACCGACACGCTGTATCTGATCGTCGGCGGCGAGATCATGGCGTGGGATGGCGGCGACGATGCGTTCGGCGATTACCGGTGGCACTCGAAGCAATTCCAGCTGCCCGCGCCGCGGGCGCTGTCGGTCGCGCGGGTGCGCGCGGCAGAGTACGAGAACGTGCGTCTGGCTGTAATCGCAGACGGCCAGCAGATCGATAGTGTTCGCGTGTACGGGCCTCAGCCGTTTCGCATTCCAATCCGCCGCCGCGCCCGCTATTACGAACTCGTTGTCGCAGGCACGTCGCGCGTCTATCGAGTGGATCTAGCCGAGAGCCAGGACGATATCTGATGCCAGCGAAGGGCAAAACCGCAGCGATCCCGGCGCCCACCGGCGTCAAAGACCTGGCTGCTCAGCGTGCGCTCTGGGCGATCTACGACAGGCTGCAGAATTTCGATCCGCAGCAGCTCAAGCGGGATACGCAGCGCATCGCGCAACAGGCGGGCGCCCAAGCAAGCGGTAACGACACGACGCCAGTTCGGCCGAATGTCCCGCAGAATCTGCAGGCCACTGGTATATTCGGCGCGATCATCCTGCAGATCGATGGCATGCCCGGCGGGGCCGCGGCGATCGAATGGCTTGCGGCGCCCGAAGACGACTTATCAAAAGCTAAAGTCGTCGGCCAGTCCGCGATCCCACTGTTCAAGCACTACGTCGGCGACAACGCGACGAGATGGTATTGGTGCCGGGCGGTTGGCCGCGGGGCGAGTCCACTGCGCAGTGCGCTCAATGCGACTGAGGGTACGAAGGGGCAGTCGGCCCAGGACCCGACTTTTCTGCGGGAACAGCTCAAGAACGCGATTTCTCAAGACGATCTAGCCGAAGACCTGACAACCAAGATATTCGACCAGGGCGGCGACAATCTGCTGGCGCATGGGTATTTCCCGAACGCCGAAGGTAACAGCGGCTGGGGTCGGCCATTGGTTTCAGTGTCAGGGCAGCCGTTCCCTGCAGCAGTCGAGGTGTCATCGCGTGACGCATACGATAGCGACGGCTGGTTCCCGGTAAACCCGGGCGAAACTCTTTTCTTTAGCTGCTGGATTAACACCACTGATGCTGAAGTGCCGTGCAATTTTGGCATTAACGTTGTCGGCGACGGAGGCGAGCACGACTGGTTGCCGGCGACGTCCGCTGGAACCGGTGAAGACTGGGGTCAGCACCGCGGCACTAGAAAAGTCCCATCGTGGGCAACCCGGGCGCGCGGCTGGATTCAGATGCCAGACCGGCCGGACAATTACGGCAAAGCGCAAGTCGCGAACATGCGGATTGCGCGGGCTCAGGCTGGAGCTGATGTGACCGCGGAATCCTCTTCGGTCGTTGAGCTTACCAAGTCGGTCGATAATGTTTCGGCACAGGCGATGCTAAAGGTCGAGTCTAACGGCGTAGTCGCTGGCATCGGCGAAGCGGTCGGCCCAACCGGCAAAGACGGCGTCACACAAAGCCGGATATATTTTGCAGCTAATCGAATCGCGTTCATAACCGATATCAACGACGGTATCGATAACGCATCGTTCCCGCTTATCGCTCGCGGTAAAAAAGTGGTGATCAACACCGCTTTAGTCGAAAACGCCACGATCGTCGACGCCCATATCAAGAGCGTGGGCGCAAACAAGGTCGTGGCCGACAACCTATCTGCGATCAGCGCGGATCTTGGCACTGTGACCGCCGGACGCATGCGAACCGTCACCAATGACGGCCGTGTCGAAGTGCGGCCCGATGGGGTTTTCGTGTATGACGGCAGCGGCTCGCTTCGGGTTGAGCTCGGGAGGCTCCACTGATGGCCGAATATGGCCTGCGCGTCCGCAGCCCGGCCGGTGTGTACACGCTGACGCCGGACGATCGGATTTCGCGCATCATTGGGTCTGTTGATACCGGTACGTCAAGCGGCTCGCATTCCGACAGCCGGCTACGCGACGGGGAGCCGTTCTTTTTTCTTGTGCCGCATTACCGATCGGGCGAGGTATTTTCGAATGTCAGCGTGAGCATCGATCACTCGGGACTGTCTTGGAAATTTCAAAATCCGAGCAGCGCGGTCAACTATACGATTTATTACGGGCTGTACTAATGCCGCATTACGGGATTAGGGTCAGAAATAGAAATAACGTTGTTCAGATCGATGATCGATACGCGAACCTGATTATGACGCAGGCGGTGCGTTGCGATTTCCAGAAGCTGGACCCGGTTTATCGCCCTGAATCCACCGAATCACAAACAATCACGGTGCCAGACAAGCCGCACGTTCTGGCGATTCAGTCGATCAGCACGAATACGACGTTTGCGCCGCAGCCGACGACTGGCCGGGGCAGCAACGGCGAATATCGATATTACGTTCGCCCGACTGACAACATTGAGTCAAGTTGCCGCGTGTTCGTGTTCACTGGCTTTGATGCAACAGCCGACGAGGAATACGGCTTGAGAATCAGCGGCGGCAGCCGTCCGGCATTCGTCAGCAGCAGACCCTACATGCGAGTCGCGGGCCAATTCTCAATAAACGCGGGCGACGGCTATGGGTCGCACACGATGTCAGATGGCAGTCGCGAATACGCAGCCGCGATCATGTCGTTTTCCTGTGAAACCCGGCAGATGCAGGGCCAATTGCCGGGCAACGAAGGGGTGTATTACTACGACGCATCTCTATGCCGCGGAGTGCAAACCAATGGCGCAACGATTGATATTGCATCCGACGTTGTGTCCCTCGTCGGAAGCGGCACCGATGTCGATACAGGAAGATTTGAGCAAACGAGCGTGCTCGTGATTGATGTCACAGATTTGTATTAACCGAAGGAGCCAAGCATGTACACATTAATTTTCACCATCGTGGGTCTGGCACTCGTTGCCGGCGGGACTGCTGTCTATATCCGAAGCCGGAAAAACGAAAATGGCGAAGACGGCGGCTCAACGGAAGGTGGCGCTCCGTCCAGGGGAGCCCGAAAACATCGATTGAAATAGCGTAGACCGATCCTAGCCCCGTGTTGCCGCACTTGGTATAGTGCGGAGCAGAATCAGACAAACTATCCAGACCGCCCGCGAGGCGGTTTTTTTGTGCGCGCTATGAACAACGATCTCCTCTCGACCGTTCTGGATAACGACCCGGCGGCCGTGGGGATGGTGCGCCAGATCGCCGCGGTGCTGGATGCCTGGGCCGCGCTGGATGATCGGGAGACGTTGCTGGCTGCGGCCTGGGCCGCGCTGGTCGAGATCCCGAGCAATGCGTTCTATCGGCGCCACGAGTCGAGCCTACGCCCGATGTTGCGCCAGATGCTGGCCGATACCCAGGTCAGTCGGGTGCTGGCCGCCGATGGGCCGCACGGCCAGACGCTGGCGTTTGTGCTGCGCGATGGCATCGTCGGGCTGGTCCAGCACTGCGCGCTCCTAGTCGGCGGCTATGACTGGATGACGCGGTGCGCCCCCGAGATCCGTCGGGGCTTTCAGAGCATGCCGCTGACCGATTTCCTCGACCGATGCCAGGCTGCGGCACCAACGATCGACCTCGATACGGCGACCAAGGCCGAGCTGGTCGATTTCGCGCGCGCCCAGTATGGCGTCGAGCTCAACAGGCGAGATCGAGCCGACGATCTTCGCGCGCAAGTTCGCGCCTTGACGGAGCCCAACGATGACGCAGCGTGAGTTTCTGTCGCGGGTTTTGGGCGGCAATGAGTCCGCGGTAGCGTTCTGTGAGCGGGCATTTCGGATCTCGCAGAACATCGACGATCTGTACGACGGCGACAAGGTGGTCGACGACCCCAAGCGCGATGCGCTGATTTGGGACATGCTCGTCGGCCTGCCGGATAACCCGTTCTATCAGGCCCATTTCGACACGCTGCAGCCGCTGATCCGGGCCGCGCTCAGCGACTGGATCGATAGCACGACTCTCGAGTCCGGCGACGACCACGAGGTGTCGCTAGCGTTTGTACTGCGCGATCAGCTGACCGGTGTGGTTAGCCAGTGCGCATACCTAGTCGGCGGCTATCAGCATATGCGCAATGTGTCGGTCGAAATTCGGCGCCATTTCCATAATGAGCGTTTAGACGATTATCAGGCGTCACTGCAGGAGAGGGCGCCATGAGCGGCGACAGCGGCGGTTCCCGTGTTGAAGAAACCGAGGCCCAACAGGAGCAGTCGCGCATTGCGATCGACCGCTACAACGATTACCAGCAGCGATTTGCGCCGCTCGAAAATCGATTGATGGGCGAGGTCCGTACGACGCCGGCAGAATACGACCAGGGCACGGGCAATGCCAATGCAGCAGCCGAGGCACAGTTCGCAAACTCGCGCGATCAGTACGATCAGCAGGAGTTCGCCCGCGGCGTCAACCCGGCGTCGGGTGCCTACGTGTCGGGCATGGGCGGCCTGAAACGATCTGAGGCGCTGGGCACAGGCGAGAATATGGCCTCAGCAGGGCAGGCGCTTTCTGATCAGGAGGCCTACGGCCTGATGGGAGTGACCCAGCTGGGCCGCGGCCAATCAACCGACGCATTCAATCAGTACGGCCAGGCCGCAAACAGCGCTCAGAGCCAGGCGGTCAGCGATGCCCGCAACGCCCTCAACGAGAGCCTGGCCAACCAGCAGACATTCGGACAGCTGACCGGCGCCGGCGCATCGATCGCAGGCCGCGGCCTGCAGAGCATGGGGTCTAGCCAGGCCGCATCTGGTCAGCAGGCCGGCATGCCTAGCGGCGGCTACGGTGGTGGGAATAGCGGCAATGCCAGTAGCGGGCTCACCACAACGCCGAGCTATTCGGCAGGGACGCGGTACACATGAGTGGCGAAGATCCGGAATATCAGGCGACAGGATCGGGCCTGTATGAGCCGAACAACCAGCCCGAGTACACGCCCGACATGCTTGAGGCGAACTGGGGTGATGAGTCGGCGGCCGAGAATCAAGCCGATCTCGCGCGCGCGCAGTACGACGACTATAAGAGCCGGTTCGTCCCGGTCGAAAACGAGGTTATCGACTCGGTCGGCAACCGCCAGACCTACGCCGATAATGTCAACCGCGCGGCCGGCGCCGTCAGCCAGGGCTACGAGACCAGCGCCGGCGAATACCAGCGCGGCCTGTCGCGCTACGGCGTGACACCAACCGATGACCAGGTGGCCAACCAGAAGCGCCAGATGGGGCTATCAGCTGCCGCGGCCACAGCCGAGGCGGCAAACCGAGCCCGGACTAGCACGAAGAATCGGAACATGCAGATTCTAGGCGGCGGGCTGGCCCCGCAGAAACCAACTATGGATCAGTGATATGGCAGGCGGACTCGTCGGCACTGGGCGTGCCTATAAACAACAGGCGCTTCACGGGCTCAACCAGACTGCACGGCAGACTCAGCAGCGCGAGCAGGAAAACGAGCGCCTAGAGCAGCAGCAAGACCAGGCCCAAATGTCGTCGATCGGTTCTGGCGTTGGCGCGGGCGCATCGATCGGGATGGTGGCCGGCGGCCCGGTCGGGGCCGGTATTGGCGCTATAGCGGGTGGCGCGATCGGCTTCCTCGGCAACGAGCTATTTTAGGAGCTGGTCATGGCGGGACTACAGGGTTTTGGTGCCGGCTTGTTGCAAGGCTACGAAGCGGCTGATCGCATCCAAGATCGTCATGCTGCCCGTGAGCAGAAGCAGGAACGTATCGATAACCAAGAGCGGTATCGACAGCAGCGCTTAGGTATGCAGCAGCAGCGCATGAATGCACGCCAGGACGAGCGCGACTATCAGCACGATCGTGACGACGTTGCCGATGAGCGTTGGCAGAAAGAGTTCGGCCTTAAGCAGTCGCAGCAGGAAGCCCAGAGCGAGCGCGCCGATGCCCGGCTGGGGATCGCCCGGCAGCGCGCGAATATAAGCGCGCGGAACGCGGCGACCCGGGCCAAGATGAGCGAGGTTCAGCTGGCGCACGAGCAGCGCAAGCAGCGCGAGGCTGAAAACCGACGCTATCTGTCGGCCGCGACGCAAGAATTGCAGGCCAACGGGGTGACCCAGCGTTTCCGCGATCTGTCGCAGAAGGGCGGTGTGGATGTCGATAACATGCTCAACCCCGAGTGGCAGCAGGCACGCGAGACGATCACGGCCGGGCTGCAGGGCGGACCGGTCAGCCGCAAGTCCATGGTCGATGCCGGGAACACGTTCTTCCATGACCGCATCGAGCGGATGGTCGGCCAGAAGACCAAAGACGGTAAAGAGATCGTCCGCACCAAGCTCAACGATTTCTACCCGGGGCCAGACGGCGATAAGGCCGTCATGGACCTGGATGTCTGGACCAAGGACAAGAACGGCAAAGTCTCCAAATACACAGCTCCGGCCACGTCGAATCGACGGTCCGATGACGACTATGTGCTGCAGGTGCCGATCGATCAACTCGTCGGCCACGTCAAGGCCATGGACACGGCGAACAAGGCGATCGATAAGCGCAAACTGGCCAGCGTTATCGACCAGCAGGCCACGCTTAATGGCGGCGGACCAAGCGCTGATGCCGGCCAATCCGGCGAATGGAAATCAGCGGGTCAAGGTCTTATTTATAACGACAAAACGTCACAAACAAAAAGGCTCCCCAAAGTCAAAGATGAAGGCGAGCGGTACGTTAAAGCGGTCGATTTCGCTAACGATGAAATCGAAAGTCGGCGCAAATCAGGTCGCCTCTATGATTCGAATGGCGAGCCGTATAACGACAATCAGATTCAGCAGCTTAGATTAAAGCTGCGTAATCAATACCTGCGGGATACTGATCCCGAAGCCAGCAGCAATGGCGACAACATACCGGATTCCGGCGGGCCGAATAGCGGCAGCGATCAGGTGGTTATCAAAGGCGACCCGCAGCACGGCGATATCACGGAATCCGATATCCAGACCACGATGGAAGAAACCGGCATGAGCCGCGATCAGGTCATGGAGCGCCTGCAGAATGGGGCGTAATCTGTTCGCCGACTCGGGCGATACCGTGTCCAGTCCGGCTGCGAAACCACGTAAAGGGCGCAATCTGTTCGCCGGTGATACGGCCGACCGCGCTTTCGGCCTCGGCGCTACCGGCCCAAAGCGTACGCCGTTCCTGCAATCCGACGCGGCCTCGCCCGAGATGCAGACCATCGCACGCGACGGCGCGCGCGACCCGGAGCAGGCGACGTTCACGAACGTCGAGCCCGCCGATCCGGATCCCGCCCGGGCACTAGATCACTCCATCGCCGAGAACAAGGATTCGATGGATGCCCTCGACGGCGACCAGATGATCGGCGAGGCATACGGCGCAGGGGCCGGCCAGAGCGATCCGGCTGCAGCGGATGCGCCAAACCGTTCAGATCTGCCCGATCCGAGTCGGCCGCGTGACAGTTTTCTCGAATCCGTTTGGAAGGGTATCCAGAATGTGCCGGCCCAGCTGGAGTCGTCGGCGATCGGCATGATGCGCGGCGCAGCGGAAAGTGGCGCCAGCGCGCCGAGTGAGGCCGGGGCCGCGCCGGCTGGGGCTGGCATCATGAGCGCGAACGATCCGTCTTTGATGATCGCGCACGATGCGCGTGCCAAAGCGCTGGGCCTGTCGAAAGACGAGGAAAAGCAACAGCGCGAAGATATCGCCAAAGCGGCCAACGACCAGAAGCTGGTCGGCGACGTGGCCACGCACCTACAGGACAAGCTGACCCGCGAGATCGAGGCCAATCAGCCGAACGTGCCGAAATACTCGGCCGCCAATCTCGGCTACATGATCTCGAACTCGGCCGGTCAGATGGCGCCCACAATCGCGGCCGGCGCGATCAACCCGGCGCTCGGTGCCACGCAGATGTTCACGCAGGTGGCCGGGCAGCAATACAGCCAGTCGCGTGCCGAAGGTCGATCGAAAGGTCAGGCCGCGATGGACGCCGGTGTCTACGGCGCCTCTGAGGCGCTCACCGAGATTCCGCTGCTCAAGCTGATCGGCGAGGGCGGCAAGAACATCATCGAATCGACGATTCGCGGCACCGCGCTGGAAGGTGCCGGCGAGGGCATCAATCAGGTGACCCAGGATCTATACGATGCCGGCGTCGATCCGGACAGGACCATAGGCCAGGCGCTCCAAGATCCCGATGAGTGGGGCAGCATCGGCATGGCCATGCTGGCCGGTGGCGTCATGGGTGGCGGCCTGGGTGCAGCCAGTGGCGCATCGCGCTCGGCGCTGGGCCAAAACGAGCAGACGGGCGACACGCCCGATGCCACCCCCGCGGGTAATTCACTTGAAACGGAGACCTCCGATGCAGAAGAAGCAAGTCAAGGGCATGGGCCAGGACAGCGAGCATCAGTCGATGATGCAGTCCAAGGCCCAGAAGCTGAAGCCCCACAGCAACGCGAAGCCGGTGGGCGGCCCGAACAACGTGCCGGGCACGTCGGGCAGCCAGCACCAGCCGAGCAACCGCAGCTAGATGCGGCTTCGGAAGCGCCCTCTACGGAGGGCGTTTCTCATTCGGCCGCCCGCGCGCCGGTCGATGACGCTGCCGATACGGCGGCTGAGTCGCCGACCAACGACACGCCGACGCCGACCGACGCTCAGAAGGCGGCCGGCAATTACAAGAAGGGCAGCGTCCAACTGGCTGGCCTCAATGTCGCAATCGAAAACCCGCACGGCTCGACCCGTTCGGGCACGGATGCCGACGGCAATCGCTGGCGATCCAAGATGCACGGCCACTACGGCTATGTGCGCGGCACCGAGGGCAATGACGGCGACGCAGTCGACGTGTTCATTAAGCCGGGCACGCGCGACGCGGATACCGCTTATGTCATCGACCAGCACAACGACGACGGCTCATTCGACGAACACAAAACCGTCATCGGCGCCGATAGCATCGATGACGCGCGCGAGACGTATCGCGCGAACTATCCGAAAGGCAAGGCTGGCGACCGAACGGTCACCGCCATGCCCATGGATCAGTTCAAAGACTGGCTCAAAAATGGCGACCTGAATCAGCCGGCCGCCCCGCAGCGCAAAGCGCCGCCCAAGAGTTTGAAGAAAGCGGACCGCGAAGCGCGCGCTCGAGAACAGCAGGAGGCGACGGCCCAGCAGGCGACCGAGCAACAATCGACCGACGATACGCCGCCCTGGCGGGTGCCGCGCGCGGCGTTCTACCGCGACCCGGACCACGCCGGGGACGATCACGAGAAAGCAGTGCGCGATGCGCTGGACCGCGGCGAACGCGTGCCGGCTGATGTCATGGTCGACTATCCCGAGCTTGCCGAGAGCCGCGCCCCTGAGCCGCCAGCAGAACAGGGCAGCGGCCAAGAGGGACAGGCCGCAGCGGACGATGACGGCCGCGCGCCAGGGGTAGAGGGGCAGGCCAGCAGCCGGGGCCGACAAGTCAGCGTCGGACGCGGTAACAAGATCGACGTGCAAGGCGATTTTGTCGACGCTGCCGATCTGGTCGCGTCGAACACGGCTCAGGGCAACCGCAATCCGAGCTACCCCGAGGCGCTGCAGCCCCGTGACCGGTCGCGCGTATCGGGCCGGGCCCAGGTGGACCAGATCAGCCGGAATATCGATCCGGAATTGCTCGACGACACGGCCAAAGCCAGCGATGGTGCGCCGATCGTGGGCCACGATAACGTGGTCGAATCCGGAAATGGTCGGGTAGCCGCCATTCGTCAGGCGTACGACACGGGCCGCGGCGATAGTTACCGTCAGTTTGTCCAGCGCAAGGCGCGTCGTGAGGGCGCCGATATTGCCGGCATGGAGCAGCCGGTTTATGTCCGCCGTCGGTCGACGCCGATGGACGATGACCAGCGCGCCGAGTTTGCCCGCCAGGCCAACCAATCGGACGTATCGCAAATGAGTCCGGCCGAGCAGGCGCGGACCGATGCCTCGCGATTGAACGACGACGATATGGCTCTGTTCGATCCCGGCGAGTCCGGCAATGTCCTTGCCCGATCGAACGATGCGTTCCTGCAACGCTTCGCCGAGCGTACCGGCGATGTCGAGAATCTGCGCACCGGCGACGGCCGCTGGAACAAGCGCATGGCCGACCGGGCCCAGGCTGCCGTATTCGACAAAGCCTACGGCGATCCGCGTTTGCTTGAGGCCGCCACGGAAGAAGCCGATCCGGCGATGCGAAACGTGCTATCCGGGCTACAACAGGCCGCGCCCGCATTTGCGCGAGCTGGCCGCGATGGTGATCTAGATACGGCCGGCAAGCTAACCGATGCGGTTGAGCTTGTGCGGGATGCGCGAGCGCGTGGCCAGGACGTCGGCGAGCGCCTGTCGCAGACCGATGCGTTCGGCGAGATCGACCCGGACACCGCCGAGATCGCGCGGCTGATCGATGCCAACAAGCGCAGCGGCAAGCGGCTGGGGCTTTATTTCACGCGCCTGGGGCAACTGACCGAACAATACGAGCGCCAGGGGGCGGATCGACTGTTTGGTGATACCGTGACCACGGGCGATATCGTCAACACCGCAGGGCAGACCGATGGCATCCAGCAAGCCGAACAAGCCGACGAAACGACAGATATTCCAGGCGATACATCGACAAGCGATCGCGGGCGCGAACCGCCTGGACGTCAACGAACCGAAACTGACAACGCCCCCGCCACAAGATCGAGCCCGCCGAAATCGCTGAAGCGCGCCGACCAGGCCCGCGCCACGCTCGGCGCAGACGTCGGCGATGTGGTGACGCCCTCGGAGAATATCGGCACCAGCCGGGCCGGCACGCCCTACCGGATCGATGCCATAACCCAGGGCGGCGAGGTCGAGATCACCAGCACCGACAGCGGCGGCCATGGCCTCTGGACGCGCGCGGATCTGATGCGCGCCCGCAATCGCGGCATCACCTTCGACAAGACATCGAACGAACCCGGCCCAGAGCCGGGTTTTTCATTAGACGCCCAGCAAGCCGCGCCCCAGCCCTCGGAGGCCGACCCGCAGCCGTTCGCCGATCTGCTCGGCGACGACACCCGCAACGCCCAGGCCGTGGCTGACGAGACCCGCAGGCGCGATGCGAAACGCTCGCCCGGCGAAGACGTGCCGGCCGATCTTGACGGCGGCCTGTTCGCGCGCCAGACGCAGGACATTGAGGACACGCCGCTGATGTCGCGGGCGGCCAAGCCGCAGACCGAGACCGAAGCCTTCAAGCGCTGGTTCGGGAATTCGAAAGTCGTCAATGACGATGGATCGCCGCGCGTGGTCTATCACGGCACGGTCGGCGACTTCCATTCCTTCGACCGCGGACGGCTGGGCGAAAACACCCAGTCCACGAGTTCCAAGGATGGGTTCTTTTTCACGTCGACCGAGCGTACGGCGCGCTCCTATGCCGACTATGGCGCCACCGAGGCGCGTGTCGAGCGGTTGCGCTCTGAAGCGCAGGCGGCCGACGAGCGCGGCGACGATGCAGCATACGATCGCCTGCTGGATGAGGCCGACGCACTGGAAGAACAGATCCAGCGCCCCGAAGGCCGGATGAATGGCCAGAACATCATGCCGGCGTATCTGTCGATTCAGAACCCGCTGGAAATCGACGCCCGGGGGGAGACACCCGAGGGCATCGGCGGCATTGATCCGCTAATCCGCAAAGCCAAGGCGCGTGGCCATGACGGCGTAATCATCCGCAACTTCGATGACGCGGCCGGCCTGGCTGACGAGATCGCCGATCACTACATCGTATTCCGGCCCGAACAGATCAAGTCAGCGACTGGCAACCGCGGCACGTTCAGCCCGGACGATCCGGACATTCTCGCGGCCCGTGCCTATCATGGCACACCGCATAGATTTGATCGGTTCAGTCTGGACGCGATCGGCACTGGGGAAGGCGCGCAAGCATTTGGCTGGGGGTTGTATTTCGCCGGCGATCGAGAAATTGCGGATTTCTATCGCTCTAAGCTGTCTCGTCGCAATAGCGGGAATAGCCTCACCGAAGATATGCAACAACTGCGTATTGATGGTGAACCTTTGCTTCACCGTTTCCCGATCGAATCGGATCGAAACATCATCGAGCATGTCGAGAACGGTGATCGTGGCTCGCAATTCGATCGCGCCGCGCAGCAGCTTGAGACGTGGAATATGCTCGCATCGGATGACAGCTATCCGATGCAAGACTATGCAGCCGATAAGGCCGATGCTTGGTCTGGGCTGTTGAACGCGATCCGAGACGGTGCCCGTCTTCGGTCAGGCGGTAACGGCAACCTTTATCAGGTCGACGTGCCGGACGCATCCGAGCTTATGGATTGGGATGCGCCGCTCACCGAGCAGCCCGAAGCGGTGCAACAAGCCCTAGCCGAATACGATCCGGACAGCTACTCCGAAGAGGGCGACGATTACGATCCGACGGAGCGTGGCCAAAGCATCTATCAGCGCCTGGTCTCGACCCAGGGCGGCGACCGAGCGGCCTCGCAAATGCTCGATCAGGCGGGTATTCCCGGCCTGCAGTATCGAGACGCCAACAGTCGCACCGGCTCGCAGGATTCTCGCAATTACGTGATCTGGGACGAGGATCGTGTGACCGTCGAAGCGGTCAACGATGAGCTGCGCCAAGCGGCGATTCAGGCATCTAGGGGCAGCGATTCGTCGTATACCCAATCTGACGCGCTATCGCCCGAGCCGACCGAGCAGGAGTCCGCAGATGTCGAAACGCTTCAAGCCGCGCTCCGACAATACCTCGGACGAGACGACATCAAGTTGCGTCCTGCCGCCGGGGTGTCCTCGGAGTCTGCATCTACAGCCCGAGGACTTGCGCCCCTGTTCGGAAAGCGGGTCGCGTTCTTCGAAACGGCCGACACGGACGCGCGATACTTCAACGCGCTAGCGCTGCCCGGCAATAGCGATGTCGTCTATATCAACGCCAATGCATCGACGGCACACACGGCGCTGCTCGGCCACGAGCTGACGCACTACATAAAACGCGAACGCCCGGATCTATGGGTGCCGCTCGAGCAGGCCGCCCATCGCAGTCTGCAGAACGAGCCTGAGTATCGCGATTGGCTGAACCGTCAGATGGCGGCCGAGGGGCGACGCGCATCGGATAGCCTCGTTCGCGAGGAAATGATCGCCGACGCCGTGGGTGACCAATTCTTGAAGCCCAGCTTCTGGCAGCAGGTCATGGACCGCGCGCCGGATCGCGACGTTGCACAGCGTATCGCGACGGTGCTGCGTCGGTTCATGGATCGGGTGCTCGATTGGTTGCGGCAACATGGCTTTGGCAGCTCGCGCTACGTCAGCGATATGCAGCGGTTCCGAGATGCGGCGGCTGACGCCTTCGCCGGCTACGCCAGCCCAGAGGTTGCGGCCGCGCAGAATGGTGCGGAGATGGCGGCCAGCCGGGCCAAGCCGCCGGCGGCATTTTCCCCCGAGCCAGGGGTAGCCGATCGATTCCGTCGCGATCTGAAGCGGACCATGGGCAGCCTCAAAACTAACGTCCCGCCGATTGAGGTGACGCGCATGCCGTCAGTACTTCGGGCGCTAGGCATTCGGGATGTGCCAATCACGATTTCTCGAGACGTTGTTCGCAAGGCTACTAACGGAGCGAGCCATGACGTGCCGATGTCGGCGATCGAGCAGCTGCCAGAGGAATTGAATGATCCCTTGGCAGTCTTCGAATCTGCAACGCAGCCCGGCTCGCTTGTCGCACTTACTGAGAAACGCGATGCAACGGGCCGCCCGGTGATCGTCGCTCTGGATCTGCGAAAGAGAAACGGGAAATATGATGTAACCCGTATCGCGTCGGCTTATGGCCGATCGAATCCGCGCAACGCATTTTCGCGTTGGGTTAGCGAGGGGAGACTTCGCTACAAAAGCGAAAGGGCCGATAAATCACCGGTGCTCAAGGGGCTACAATTGCCCAATAGCGTTTCCGGCGACGTCGGCCCTGAGTCATCAGTATTGAGCGAGCGAGACGTTGCGTCAAGAGACGGGCGGCCACGCGCCAGCCGCTCACGCGCAGCGCCCCTGAATAGCTTGCTTCGTCGTGATCGTGAAACGCGCGCCGCCCAGGCCGAACAGGAAGGCGCTACGCAGAGCGATGAAGCTCGATACCCAAACCTCCAGGGCGCCGCAGGTGCGCGTCGCCAGGATCTGCGCTTGCTAGGCCGAGACAATGCCGGCCATACCGTAGCCGCTGGCCGGGTAGTCGATGGTCGCTGGCAGGTCGTTTCGCACACGGGCGACATGCTCGGCTATACCACGGAAACCTATGCTAGCCGCGAAGCGGCCGAGGATGCCATGCGCGGCCAGGGCCTCGACGTGTCGCTAGATGCTCCGCGCGGCCCGGGCGGTCGGCAGGGCGAGTTTCAAGGCAATGATCTGGCTGCCCCGGAGCGCGGTTATTTCGGAGAGATTGGCCAGTTTTTGCAATACAAGGCGCAGGACAAATTCAATGCGTTGAAGCGCCTCCAGGAAGCCGCAGAGGCCCAGCGCGGTGAGCGCCTGGCCGATCAGTCCGACCCCTATATGGCCGAGACCCTGTATCACGGTCAGACCCGCGCGGCCATGGATACGTTCGACGAGAACCAGGTCGACCCGTTGCTGGATGCCCTGCAGAAGACCGGGTTCCGACTGAATAAGTTGACCGACTACGCCGACGTGCCGGCCGAGATTGCCGAACAATTCGGCCATCTGTCAGCGGTCGACGCCTATCTGTACGCCCGGCACGCGCCGGAAGCCAACGCGCGTCTCGAGGAGATCAATCCCGGCGAGTCGGCCATGTCCGGCATGAGCGACGAAGAAGCGTCACAGATCATGGATGCGCTCGAGGCCAAGGGTGAAGGCCAGGCGCTGGCCGATACCGCCGACCGCGTCGATGCCATGACGCAGGGCACGCGCGACCTGCTTGTATCGTCTGGCCTCGAAAAACAGGAGACGATCGATGCATGGGAGGGCGCCTACGAGCATTATGTGCCGCTTAAGGGCGAGCCGGGCGGCCCCGACGAGAACGCCAGCCAGCGCCCGGCCGGTACTGGCCGCGGTTTCGATGTGCGCGGAAGCGCATCGCAGCGCCGTTTGGGCCGTCGTTCGGCTGCGCAGAACATCCTGGCCAACGTGGTATCGGGCCACTACGCGACCATCCGCCGGGCCGAGAAGAACAAGGTAGGCCGGGCCATGCTCCGATTTGCGCAAGAGCATCCGAGCCCGCTTTGGGAAGTGAATCAGCCGATGACCAAGCGCGGCCTGGATCCGGTTACCGGCCTTGTCACCAACCAGCCGGACCCGAGCCAACGCCAGCGCGACAATGTGTTCATCGTGCGCGTCAACGGCGTTGAGCACCATATCGCGTTCAATGAAAACGACGCGCACGCCATGCGGATCGCGTCGTCGCTCAAGAATCTGGGCGCGACCGATATGGGCCTGTTCGTGAAGTCGCTGCATTGGGTCAACGGCAAGCTATCGATGCTCTCGACCTCCCTGAATCCCGAGTTCGTGATCAGCAACTTCGCGCGCGATCTGCAAACGGCATTCGTGAATCTCAACGACACGGACGCTGCCCATCTCAAGCGCCAGATCATGAAAGACGCGGCGTCCGGCAAGTCGTTTCGGGCGATCTGGAACCATCAGCGCGGCGCGCGTGACAGCGAATGGGCGAAGTATTACGGCGACTTCCTTGCCGACGGCGCATCGACCGGCTGGATGCAAGGATACGATTCCATCGATCAGTTCGCCGAAACACTGACCAAGCGCCTTGATCGCGAGAAGCCCGGTAGCTGGCCTTTCGCCAAGCGCCAGGGCCGCAACTTGATGGATTTCGTGGAGCACACGAACACAGCGGTCGAGAACAGCATCCGCCTGTCGGCGTATATACACGCTCGCGAAAACGGTCTGAGCCGGCCGCGCGCCGCACAGATGGCAAAGGAGCTGACGGTCAACTTCAACCGCAAGGGCGAGGCCGGCAACGCGCTGAACGCGTTCTATCTGTTCTACAACGCATCGGTGCAAGGCAGTGCGCGCATCATCAAGGCCGCGGCCACGTCGCCGAAGGCGCGGCGCTACATGACGGCGGCCGTGGCTACCGGTGTCGCCCTCGACATCGCCAACCGCATGCTGGCCGGCACGGACGATGACGGCGAGAATCGGTACGACCGCATCCCGGATTACGTGAAGCAATCCAACTGGATCTTCATGCTGCCGTCGAACGACTCGATGCCCGACTGGGTGCCGGATTGGATGCAAGGCCCTGAGGGCGACTACATCAAGTTCCCGCTCCCGTATGGCTACAACGTTCTGAACTATGCCGGACAGAAGATCGGCCGGGCATTCTCCGCGGCGACCGGTGAGCTCCCGGACTACCACCCCGGTGATGAAGCGGCTGGCCTGGCCATGGCCGCGCTGAACGCCTTCAACCCGATCGGCGCCTCGCCGTCTATCACGCAGCTGGTCTCGCCGACGATCACCGACCCGATCGTGCAATGGGCGGAGAACAAGAACTTTGCCGGCTTGCCGATCCACCCCGAGGCCAGCCCGTTCGGGCCGCCGCCGCCGGCATATACGCAGCATTATTCGGGCGTGCGTCCGTGGTCGCTGTGGGTCACGAAAGAGCTCAATATGCACACCGGCGGCTCAGCCGTCCGGCCCGGCGCGGTGAACGTCAATCCTGAACTGCTCGACCATCTATGGGACTTTGCTACCGGCGGCGTCGGCCGTTTCGCTGCCGAGACCGCCTCGCTGCCAAGCAAAGTGCACGATGCGGTGACGGGCAAGGCCGACATCAACGCCTATGAGGTGCCATTCGTCGGCAAGCTCTACGGCACGCCGCGCGCCGGCGGCTCGCGCGATCTGTACTATGACCGCAGCAACGAAATGCGGATGCTCGAGCAAGAATACGAGCTGGCCCGTAAGGATGGCGACGGCCAGCGTCGAGCCGAGCTTCGACAGAAATTCCCAAACCAGACCCGGGTGCTCGGCCTCTACGACGACGTGAGTAAGCAACTGCGCCGGCTTGGACGTGAAGCCAACAAGGTCGACGCCTCAAAGCTCAGCGATGGCGAGAAAAGCCAACGCTTGGAGCGAATCGACGATGCGCGTGAGCGCCTGTACGAGCGATTCAACCGCCGCTATCGCGAGGTCGTGGTTACGCCTCAATCGTAGAGCGCGAACACGTTGAGCGCGGCGACCAGAAGCAATTCGAATACGAAGATATGCCCGGTCCACAGACAGCCCATAGCAGCGGCTAGTATCGCCAGCGCCTTGCCGTAGCGGCTGCGCCATATCGCGCCTGGCAGACTGATCAGGTCGTAGATCATGCGGCCAGCGTAACCCATGCGTCGTGCAACGCGGTGCAATTTCCGGCACTGGTCAACAGGCCACGGTAGCTCGTATTCTGTCGGTGGGGTTATTCATTGGGGGACAATATGCTTCGCCGCCGACTGGCTTGGTACATGACCAAGCTGAACTACACACAGCGCATCGATCTCAACGGCCAGACGTTCCAGATACCGCATATCAACGGCCTTCAGTATTCGCCGAACGAAAGCTGGATGACCGATGTGCTTCGCGGTCTGGTTTCATATCGCGATGGCGCATTCGTCGATTGCGGGGTCAACGTAGGCCAGACGCTGCTCAAAGTGAAATCGCTACAGCCCGAGCGCCCGTATATCGGCTTCGAGCCGAACCCGGCATGCGTCTATTATTTGAACGAGCTCAAGCGTCGCAATCGGCTGTCGTACTGCGATATCGTGCCGGCCGGCATTGCTGATCGTGATGGTGTCGCGACACTCTATAGCTATGACGAATCCGGCCATGACTCAAAAGCCAGCATGCGCCACGACCGGGGAATTGATGTCGTTTCGACGCAGCACGTCGCCACGGTGTCGGCCGACACCGTAGAAAGCCTGGTCGGCGAGCAGCCGATCAGCATCATCAAGATCGATGTCGAAGGTCTCGAGCTCGATGTCACGAAATCGCTGCTGCGCCTAATCGAGCGTGAGCGGCCGCCGGTCCTAATGGAGCTGCTGCCGGTATACAGCGCGGAGAGCGAACGTAAGGCGCGCCAGGACGAAATCGAGGCACTGTTCCGATCGGTAGGCTACGCGCAATTCGAAATCATGCGTGACGAAAGCGACTCCTTTGCCGGGGTGACTGCTGTTGAAACCGCCGGCATCCGATCGGATTGGTCCAGGTGCGACTATGTATTTGCCCCGGCCGAGCAGCATAGCCAGGTCGAGACAGCTTTAGGACTCTATAACGCATGAGGCTCTGCGTTCTGGCGGCGGCCTTGTGCCTATCATTTGCCGCGAGCGCGGCCGACCGCGACTATGGCAGCGCCTCTGTAGAGCGCGTAACCAGCATCTACGACGGCGATACGTTCCGGGTCGATATCGCCGGCTGGCCGTCGCTCATCGGTTCGCGTGTGCCGATTCGATTGGCCGGCGCCGATACGCCGGAGATCCGCGCGCATTGCGCGAGAGAGAAGCGCCTCGCGCGCCAGGCCAAGCAATTCACTGTGTCGGCTCTGCGCAGCGGCCACAACATCCAGTTGCGGCATATGCGCCGTGGCAAGTATTTCCGGATCGTCGCGCAGGTCGTGATCGACGGACAGCGCCTTGCGCCGCGCTTGATCGAGGCGGGACTGGCGAATCCGTATTCGGGCGGACACAAGGCCGGATGGTGCCCATAAAAAAAACGCCAGTGCGTCAAATTTACGTCACTGGCGTTTAAGTTGCTGATTTAACAGCAGCATTGGTGCCGGGGAGAGGAATCGAACCTCCGACCTACTAATTACGAATCAGTTGCTCTACCGACTGAGCTACCCCGGCGAAAATCGCGAAGGCGCGGAGTATAAAGAAAGCACGCGGATGGGACAACGCCTGATTGCATAGTGCTCACCCATGGGAACGAAACCATCGCCAAAGGCCTGGATGCATGGCTTGCATGCCGGCATACTCGCCACGAAAATATGTTCGGTAACGGGCAGTACCTGCTCACTATCGATTCAGCCTTAGGGCCATAGAGTTTTGGAGAGGTGGCAGAGTGGTCGATTGCACCGGTCTTGAAAACCGGCAGGGGTGCAAGCCCCTCGTGGGTTCGAATCCCACCCTCTCCGCCATACGCAATGAGCGCACATCGACGGTCGGCCAAACGCCGGCCGTCGATGTATTGGCATACCAATACTGAACTGAGGATATGGCGCGATGCAGGAGCAGGTTTTAATCGATACGGCCCAGGCGATGCTGGCCCACGGTAAGGGCATTCTGGCAGCCGATGAATCCACCGGGACGGCCACCAAGCGTCTGGCGAGCATCAATGTCGAATCGACGGAGTCGAACCGACAGGCATTCCGCAACATGCTGTTCACGGCCGAGGGCATCGAACAGTTTCTGAGCGGCGTAATTCTCTACGAAGAGACGTTGTTCCAGAAAGCCGACGATGGCACGCCGTTTCCCAAGCTTTTGGCCGACCGGGGCATCATGCCGGGGATCAAGGTTGACCAGGGCGCCAAGGCGCTGGCTGGCGCCGAAGGCGAAAAAGTTACCGAAGGCCTCGATGGTCTGCGCGAACGGCTGGACGAATATCGCAAGGCGGGCGCCCGGTTCACGAAATGGCGGGCGGTTATCGATATCGGCGACGGCATGCCCTCCGACTATGCGCTGCACGTCAACGCCCATGCGCTGGCGCGCTATGCCGCGCTTTGCCAGGAAGCCGGCCTGACCCCGATCGTCGAGCCGGAAGTGATGATGGACGGCGCGCATTCGATCCAGGTTTGTGAACAGGTCACCGAGCGCACGCTCAACAAGGTATTTGCCGAGTTGAAGGCACAGAATGTCCTGCTTGAAGGTATGGTCCTCAAGCCGAACATGGTGATCTCGGGCAAGAGTTGTCCGGACCAGGCCAGCGTCGAACAGGTCGCCGAGGCGACGCTGCGTTGCTTTTATCGCTGTGTGCCGGCTGCGGTGCCGGGCATTGTGTTTCTGTCCGGCGGTCAGGATGCCGAGCTGGCCACGGCGCATTTGGACGCCATGAACCGGCGCGGCCCGCATCCGTGGACCGTGTCGTTTTCATACAGCCGTGCGCTGCAGGCCCCGGCGCTGACCACCTGGGCCGGACAGGCAGATAACGTGCCCGCCGCGCAACAGGCCTTGCTACAGCGCGCCCGTAACAACGGCGCCGCCGCACGGGGTGAATACAGCAAGGATATGGAAAGCGCAGCCTAGGGCGTGTTGAGGTTTCGTGCAGGTCCTGGTTCCAAAGGGGGGTACCCCAAATCGCGTCGGGCTGCGTGATGAGCCGTTATCGTGGCAGGCCACGATAACGGCAACGACGGCTCGTGCCTTGGCCGCCACGATTTGGGGCGGCAATGTGGCGCTCGGACGAAATACCAGCATGCTCTAGGTCCAGTCGAACAGACCGGCATGCTCGGCCCGGGGCGGTAGAACCGCCCCGGGCTTTTTTATATCTGGCCGTCGCAGCACGATCTTGCGACACTGCAGAGATGGATACCCAAGCCGTATTGCGTGCCTATCCGCTGTTTCGCGATCTCGACCGACGCGCTTTGCGTACGATCGCAGCACGGGCCGAGTGGCTGGAGATTGGCGGCGGCGAATATCTATTTCGTGCCGGTGACGATAGCAATGCGCTGTATCTGATCGTCAGCGGGCGGATCCGTGTAATCCGGCCCCGCGAGGATGGTCCATCGTTGCATATGGGCGAGCTCGGCGCCGGCGAAATGGTCGGTGAAATCTCGATCATCCGGGCTCAGAAACATTCCGCCGACGGCTTGGCGATCCGTGATACCCAACTGCTGCGTATTTCGCGGGATCAGTTCGAATCGTTGGTTGGCCGTCATCCCCAGGCGATGCTGCAGGTCACCCGCTTGATCGCCGACCGGCTCAGTGCGATGAAGCCGCTGGCCAGTCGCGACAGCGTTCGAAACGCGCGTACCTTTGCCGTGGTGCCGGCCCATCCCGGCGTCGATATGGCTGGTTTTTGTCGAGTGTTATCGGAAACCCTGGCCGGCTATGCGGCTACGCTGAGAATCGATGCACGGCGCGTGGATGAGGCGCTCGGCGAGGGCACCGCTGGTGTCGATCTCGGGGCCGGGGATTCGCATCGCACGCTGACGCGTTGGCTGACTCAGCTCGAAGAGCGCTATCGCTACCTGATCTACCAAGGCAGTGCCGAGCCCGATGCCTGGACCCGCCGGGTGCTGCGTCAGGCCGACCGCGTACTCATCGTGGCCCACGGCAGCCAGCGGCCGTTCGTCTCGCGCAATCTGGCCTGGCTCGGCGAGCAAGCATTACGAGCACCGATGGAGCTGGTTCTTCTGCATCGCCCCGATGACCAGCACAGCGCGCTGGCCTGGCGCCAAGTGGCCAGTGCTGGTTTTCATCATCGGGTCGGCTACGATTACCCGAAGGCCGATATCGGTCGGCTGGTGCGCCTGGTGTCCGGGCGCGCCAACTGTCTGGTACTCGGCGGCGGCGGCGCGCGTGGTTTTGCCCATGTCGGCCTGGTTCGGGCCATGCACGAGCAGGGCATACCGATCGATGCGGTGGGCGGCACCAGCATGGGGGCTCTGGTGGCCGGGATGATCGCTATGGGCGAGGGCGCGCCGGCGATTCTCGAGCATCTGCGCGAGACCTTTGCCTCCGGCAAATACCTCAACGATTATTCCCTGTCGCGCATCTCGCTGATCAGCGCGGAGAAGTTTCAGCGCCAACTGGGCACGATCTTCGGTGAACGTCGTATCGAGGATCTCGATATCCCATTTTATTGTCTGAGTACCAACCTGTCGCGGGGCATACCGGTCGTACACGATCAGGGGCCGCTGGCGACCTGGATCGCGGCCAGCATGGCCGTGCCCGGCATTGCGCCGCCGGCCGTACATCGCGGCGAGTTGCTGGTCGATGGCGGCCTGCTCAATGCCATTCCGTTCGACACCATGGCCGAAATGGGGCGAGGGCAGGTGATCGTGTCCGACGTCAGTAGCCAGTCGAACCTGAAAGTCGAGATGGCCGACGACGAACCGACCACGTCGCTGTTGTCGATAGGTGCCGCCGGCCGGCATCTGAATATGTTTCGGATCTTGTTCCATACCGCGACGCTGTCGAGCGATCGGGAGCGCCGCGAGATCGATGCCCGGGCCGATCTAGCACTGCATATGCCGGTCGAAAACGTCGGCATGTTCGACTGGGATGCACTCGACGACGTGGTTTACCGCGGCTACTACTACGCCGATCAAAAACTCGACGAGTGGCGGGCTGCGCGCGAACCGGTGCGGGAAAGACTTGGTCGTGCCGGCCGGGCCGGGATTGCCTCGCGGCCGAACCCGTTATCGACCGTCTAGAATTCGTCGTAACTCGATTGCTGGCACAGCCACGGTCTTGCAAGTCGCCCGATGGCGCTGTGCATGCCGTGCGGTTTGCCTGCTTTAGCGAATGACCGGACGCGAGGGCGCCTGCACGCCGCAGCATCAGATCAACCTATCCAGCATATGGCACGCCTGGATCGCGGCTGCTGCGTTTGGTGGGCGGCGTGACAGAGGCAACGCATCAGCCCCACCGGGAGGGGCGTTGACGGCGCGGCTGCAGGTGTCGTATCTCGCCTGTACGCTCATCCAACAAGCCGTTTTCGGAGGCGCTATGCGGCAATGGCGGGGCCACCATTGACGATCGCATCGGTCCGGAATGCCGATGCGCGGGTTCGAGCCATTGTATTGGAGGCGCATCGATTTTGGGTCAGCGCTACGGCCCGACTGAGCACTGGCCGGGCGCTCGGCGCAAACACGCAGCGGCGTTGCAGACAAGCGGTGTCGGCTGTGCTGTATGAGTCACGCCCGGCGTGACGATGGCGTGCAGGTCGAGCTTTGCACGCTGTAGCGTGAAATGTACACGAACGGATGGCGAGGCTGCGGGCCTTCGGCAAGCCGCGGTTTTGGCTATGCGCCACGTCCATGTGGTCGCGCTCTTCGGTCCCTATGCGAGCGCGGGTCCGTTAATCAGGCTGGCCAGCACGGCCGGCTGACCCGGCTTGTCATGGTCGGAGGCGCTAGTCGTTCGGCGTGTTGAGCAGCGTCTGCATCAGCGTTTGATAGATAGCGGCGAGCCGGTCTACATGGGCCGCTTCGATACACTCATCGATCTGGTGAATCGAGGCGTTCGACGGCCCCAGTTCGATCACCTGGGCGCCGGTCGGGGCGATGAAGCGACCGTCCGAGGTGCCGCCAGCCGTGGACAGTTCGGCGCTATAGCCGCAGTGGGCCTGTATGGCGCGCTGGGCTGCGTCGACCAGGGCGCCGCTTTCGGTAACGAACGGCTGGCCGGAAAGACGCCATTCGATTGTTGCTGGATCGATACCGTGGGTGCCGCAGTATTTGGCAGTAATGCCCCGCAGCGACTCGGCGCTTTGCAAGGGCGAAAAGCGCCAGTTGAAGCGCGCTTCGGCCGTGCCTGGAATCACATTTTCGGCGCCGGTGCCGGCGTTCAGGTTTGACACCTGAAAAGAGGTTGGCGGGAAAAACGCATCACCGTCGTCCCAGCGGTGCTGGCACAGGTCATTGAGTAGACCCACCAAACGATGCAGCGCATTGTCAGCGCGCTGCGGATAGGCGACATGGCCCTGGCGGCCCTCGACCCGAAGGGTGGCGTTGAGGCTGCCCCGCCGGCCGTTTTTGATCGTATCGGCCAGCCGGAGGCCACTGGATGGCTCGCCGACCACGCAGTAATCGATCCGTTCGTCGCGCTGGTTCAGCCAGTCGACCATGGCGCGGGTGCCGTCGATCGCCGGGCCTTCTTCGTCGCTGGTCAGAAGAAATGCCAGCCGCCCAGGGTGGCTGGGGTTTTCGGCACGAAAAGCCTCGGCAGCCGCAACCATGGCCGCCACGCTGGATTTCATATCAGCGGCGCCACGGCCATACAGCCAGCCCTCGGCGATGGCAGCGGCAAACGGCGGATACGACCATTGGTCTTCCGGGCCGGCCGGCACCACGTCGGTATGTCCAGCCAGGCATAGCAGCGGCCCGCTGTCGCCGGCGACCGCCCACAGATTGTCGACTTCACCGAAACGCACATGTTCGACACGAAAACCGGCGGCAGCCAGCCGCTCGGCGATCAACGTCTGACAGCCGGCATCGCTTGGCGTGACCGAGGCCCGTTGTATCAACTCACGAGCCAGTGCTAGGGCAGAGCGATCGGACATCAAGACGCGGTGTCGAACAGAGACTGATAGCGCGCTTCGGAAAAGCCGGCCACGGTCTCGGGGTCGGTTTCCAGAATCGGCCGCTTGATCAGCGTCGGATGCTCGGCAAGCACCGGCACCGGATCACGTTCGGCCGCGGCCCGGGCAGCGGCATCGAAATCGCGCCAGGTTTTGCTGCGTTTATTGATCAGGGCCGCATCGCCGAGCGCGGCGCGCCAGGCTTCGAGACGCTCACGCGTAATGCCGTCGGCGCGCAGGTCGATCCAGCGATAGTCGACGCCGGCGGCGTCTAGCCACCGGCGTGCCCGACGACAGGTGTCGCAGGTCTTGATGCCGTACAGCGTGGTCATCATTCGACGTTACGCAGCAGTTCGTTGACGCCGACCTTGGCGCGCGTCGACTCATCCACTTTTTTGACGATGATGGCAGCGTTGATCGAGTAGCGGCCGTTGTCGCGTGGCAGGCTGCCAGCCACGACCACCGAGCCCGCCGGCACTTCGCCATGGATGATCTGGTCGGCTTCGCGATCGTAGATCGGCGTCGAGGCACCGATGAACACGCCCATCGAGATCACCGAACCCTTGCCAACGCGCACGCCCTCGACGATTTCCGAGCGCGCGCCGATGAAGCAGCCGTCCTCGATGATAGTCGGGGCGGCCTGGAGCGGCTCGAGCACGCCGCCGAGTCCAGCGCCACCCGACAGATGCACGCCTTCACCGACCTGGGCACAGGAGCCGACCGTGGCCCAGGTATCGATCATCGAGCCCTTGCCGACGTAAGCACCGATATTCACATAGCTGGGCATCAGCACGACGTTCGGGGCGATATGCGCACCGCGCCGGACCATGGCCGGCGGCACCACGCGCGCGCCTTGCTGTTTGAAGGCGTCGTCGTCGTAGTCGGCGTATTTGGACGGCACCTTGTCGAAATACTGGGTATGGGCGCCGTCGATCGCGGTGTTGTCGCGCAGGCGAAACGACACCAGCACCGCTTTTTTGAGCCATTCGTTGACCTGCCAGCCGTCGGCGGTGGGTTCAGCCACGCGGGCTGAGCCGTCGTCGAGCATGGCCAGGGCCGATTCCACGGCCTCGACGATGGCCGGATCGGCCGACGAAGGCGACAGCTGGTCGCGGTTGTCGAAGGCGTCTTCGATGATCTGCTGTAGTTCGGCCATGGCCGCTCCGCTGGAAAGATGGAAAAAACCGAGGCGCGCGAGTTTAACGTGGAAATGCCGCCCAACGCAGCGTCAATGCTCGACGCCAAGGCTGGCGGGTGTACGTGCTGCGGCGTGGCGGCGTACGACCGCCGCAAACTGGTGCCCGGCCTCGCTTAAGCGTTCGCCGCGACGCGTGAGAATACCGAACGGCGCGAGGGCTTCGCCGAGCGAGACCGGCAGGGCCTTGAGAACGCCGAAATCGAGATAATCGCGGACCACCGATTCGGCCATGACCAGGATCGCATCGCTGCGTTTGACCAATTGCAGTGCGGCGAAGATCGAACCGCACTCGACCACGTCGCGCGGCGAGACCAGGCCGCGTTGTTCGAGTTCTTTTTCCAGTGCCTGGCGAGCTGGCGTTTCCACCGGCTGCAGCAGCCACGGCCAGTCCTCAAGCAGGTCGGCCAGCGGCGGGGCTTCGGCCATGACCAGGGCATGGTCGTGGCGCACCACGGCTACCATGCGCTCGTTGCCCAGCGGTTCGAAATCGAACTCGTTGTGCTGCAGGGCCGAAGAAAAACGAGCGATCGCCATATCGATCTGGCTGCGCGAGAGCAGATCCAGGAGTTGGTCGCTGGTTTCGCCCATCAAGCGAATACGCAGCAAAGGTCGATCCTGCTTCATATCGATCACGGCCTGGGCCACCAGGTCCGGGGCGGCACCCATAATCGCACCGATCGCGAGTTCGCCGCCGTCGCCGGCCCGAAACCGCTGCAGCTCCTCGGCACAGCGATCCAGGCGCGTCAGTGCGTTGTGGGCAAACGAGACCAGCACGGCGCCCAGCCGGGTCGGGGTCACACCTTTGGCTTCGCGAGTGAAAAGCTGGCTGTCGAAGGTGGTTTCGATCTCGCGCAGCATACGCGTTGCCGCCGGCTGCGAAATATTCATCGCTTCGGCGACCCGGTGCAGATTGCGTCGCTCGTCGAGCAGGCGAATCAATAACAGATGTTTATAGCGAAGCCGGTTGAGCAGGGTGGTACGGGAAACCAGGGCCATTGGGGCGACCGAAAATAGTGCGCAAACGATGGCAATACCCTAATGCTATCGCGCCGTCTGTGCCTTCGACATTGGTCGAACATCTAGCGGTTCAGCGAGTTTCGGGACAGCGGCGTAAGGCCCGTGGACCCAGCGTTTCATTCAATCAATAACTAAACAGTATCGCCGGCAGCGGTCGCGGTATTGGTCGCGGCCCACGACAGGCTGCTATCCCAAGGGTCATCTGAGACAAGAACTGGCGTACACGGAGCGTTCCACAATGGCGATGCCGACGATCAAGCAGATTCGTGCCTACACGGTGCGCGGGGGCGGTGCCGATTACCACGACCAGGGTGAAGGCCACTGGATCGATAGCCAAATCGCCACGCCGATGAGCAAGTACCCGGAATATCGTGCCAAGCGTCGCAGTTTCGGTCTCAATGTGCTGGGTACGCTGGTGGTCGAGGTTGAGGCCAGCGATGGCAATGTCGGTGTTGGTGTGACTACCGCCGGCGAGCTGGGGGCCTTCATCGTTGAAAAACACCTGGCCCGGTTCGTCGAAGGCCAGCAGGTCACGGACATCGAGAAGATGTGGGACCAGATGTTCCATGCCACCTTGTTCTATGGCCGTAAAGGCATCGTTTTGAACACGATCTCCGGCGTGGATTTGGCGCTTTGGGATCTGCTGGGCAAGGTGCGGGACGAGCCAGTGCACGCGATGCTTGGCGGCCCGGTACGTGACGAACTAACGTTCTATGCCACCGGCGCCCGTCCCGATCTGGCCAAGGAAATGGGCTTCATCGGCGGCAAGCTGCCGCTCAAGCACAGTCCGGCCGAGTTCGATGCGGGCTTGAAAGCCAATCTCGAACAGCTTGCCGATATGCGCAGCCGGGTCGGCGACGACTTCTGGTTGATGTACGACTGCTGGATGAGCCTGAACGTCGAATACGCCACCCGGCTGGCCCACGGCGCAGCCGACTACGGCCTGAAGTGGATCGAGGAGGCGCTGCCGCCGGACGATTACTGGGGCTACGCCGAGTTGCGCCGTAATACGCCGCCTGGCATGTGGGTCACCACCGGCGAGCACGAAGCCACCCGTTGGGGCTTTCGCATGCTGCTGGAGATGGACTGCTGCGACGTGATCCAGCCGGATGTCGGCTGGTGCGGCGGCGTGACCGAGCTGATCAAGATCTCAGCCTTGGCCGATGCCCACCAGAAACTGGTGATTCCGCACGGTTCGTCGGTCTACAGCTATCATTTCGTGATCACCCGGCATAACAGCCCGTTTTCGGAATTTCTGATGATGGCGCCGCAGGCCGATGAGGTGGTGCCGATGTTCACGCCGCTGCTCGAAGGCGAGCCGGTGCCGGAGAACGGCCGGATCAAGGCCTCGGCGCTCGACAAGCCGGGCTTTGGTGTCTCGATCGCGGCCGATGCCGATCTGGCGCGGCCCTACGAGCATTAAGCCATGCCTGTGCGCGCTTTCGAGATGCAGCTCTATCCCGGCCAAGTCGCTGAATATCGGCGTCGCCACGACGCGATCTGGCCGGAGCTCGCCGATCTGCTGCGCGAAGCCGGGGTGTACGACTACCGGATCTTTGTCAACGAAGACAGCGGTCGGCTGTTCGCGGTCATGCATCTGGCCGAGGCCCACCACGTCGACGAACTGCCTGGCCACGAGGTCATGCAGCGCTGGTGGGCGTATATGGCCGACATCATGGAAACCGCGCCGGACGACGCGCCGATCACCGAGGCGCTCGAGCCGGTGTTCGCGATGACGCCCGAGAGCAATGGCTGAGCCGATGCAGGCGTTGCCGACAAGCCTCGATTCAGCCCGTCAGGGGTGGCCAGGCCGTCAGCCTCGGGCAGGCTGTGTTCCCATGCCGTCAGGCGCTTTAAGCGATGACCAGCACGTCGCCGAGCGTGGTATGTATGCGTCGATGCCCGGCGGTGGTGGGGGCTACTCCGGCGCCCAGCTGGCGAGCGCACCGAACAGGCAGTCTTTGGCGGCGGGGGTATGACGATGTCCTCGGTGGAGACGGCGGTCAGAAAGAATCGATGGCGCCTGATTCCGTTCATGCTGGCGCTGTACGTGCTGGCGTTTCTCGATCGCTCCAATATCGGCTTCGCCAAAGAGGCTTTTCAGCTCGACACCGGCTTGAGCGACGACGTCTACGCGCTGGGTGCGGGCATTTTCTTCGTGCTTTATGCCGTACTCGGCGTGCCGGCCAATCTGATTCTGCATCGCTGGGGCGCCCGACGCTGGATCGGCACCATCACTGTGCTCTGGGGGCTGCTGTCTGCCGGCATGGCCTTCGCCGACACCGAAGCCAAGTTCCTGCTGGTGCGGCTGTTTCTAGGCGCGGTCGAAGCCGGCTTTTTCCCAGGCATGATTTATCTCACCGCGCTGTGGTTCCCACGCGAATATCGGGCCGGGGTCATGGGGCTGTTCTATATGGGGGCGCCGCTGGCGCTGACCCTCGGCTCGCCGTTGTCGGGGGCTTTGCTGGAAATGCAGGGCATTTTAGGTCAACCGGGCTGGTTCTGGATGTTCGTGGTCGAAGGGCTATTGGCGGTCGTCGCCGGGCTGTTCACCTTCGTATGGCTCGACGATACGCCGGCCAAAGCCCGTTTTCTGAGCGCCGACGAAAAACAGGCGCTGCAAGACTGCTTGAACGAGGAAGAGCGGCAAACGGCCACGTCGCGGTCGGCCGATGCGATCCGCAATCCGCAGGTCTGGCATTTGGCGCTGATCTATCTGGCGATCCAGGCCGCCGTCTATGGCCTGATCTTCTTCTTGCCCACCCAGGTGGCCGCCCTGTTGGGGACCGAGGTCGGTTTCTGGGCTTCGGTGGTGGCTTCTATTCCCTGGGTCGCAGCGTTGTTGGGCACCTGGTTCATCCCACGGCTGTCCGACCGAATCGACGAGCGCCGGCATATCGCGGCGCTAACGTTGCTGGCTGCCGGGCTTGCGGTTGGGGCGTCCGGGCTCGTATCGCCACTTCTGGCGATTATCGCGCTATGCATCGCAGCGGCGGGCTTCATCGCCGTGCAGCCGGTGTTCTGGACGTTGCCCAGCCGATTGCTGTCCGGCACCGCGCTGGCCGCCGGTATCGGTTTCATCAATATGTTCGGCGCGATTGGCGGGTTCGTCGCGCCGATCATTCGGGTACGCGCCGATGCGCTGTTCAACGACAAGGCGGCCGGCCTGTTGACCCTGGCCGGAATTGCCGTACTGGGTTCGCTATTCATCTGGGGGCTGAACAAGAGCGGCGCGTCGCCCCGGTCGGCCGGCCAGGCTCGAAGATATGAAGCGCAGCAGGAGAGTCAATATGGATGACAAATTTACGCTCGATCGCCACCGCCAGAGCCGCTTCTGACCATGCGTGTCGTCGATCCCCATGTGCATTTCTGGCGGCTTGATCTCGGCAATCAGCCCTGGCTAGAGAATCCGCAGCCGAATCTGCTCGGCGATTATTCGCCAATGGCCCACGATTTCGGGCCGGCCAATTTATTATCGGCGGCCACCGATATCGAGATCACGGCCGCTGTGCATATCGAGGCCGACGCGCTCGACCCGGTGCGCGAGACCGAGTGGCTGGCAACGCTGCCCCAGGCCGACAACTCGGCCGACCTGCCGAGTGCGTTGGTGGTTGGCGCCGATCTTTCGGTACCCGATGCCCGTAACGTACTGGCCCGCCAGCTCGCGGCCAGTGACCGGATACGCGGTGTACGTCAGATTCTGAACGTGCACGCCGATCCGTTGTTCGACTACGTCGGCCGGCACTACATGCGCGAACCCCAGTGGCGGGCGAACTTCGCACTGCTGGCCGAGTTCGGGCTGTCCTTCGATCTGCAGCTCTATCCCGACCAAATGCCGGCCGCGGCGATCCTGGCCGCGGAACACCCAGACGTGACGTTCGTGATCAACCATGCCGGTATGTATGTCGATCGCACTCGGCTCGGCGGTTGGCGAGCCTGGCGCGATGGGCTGCGCGCGCTGGCTCGTCTGCCCAATGTGACGATCAAGCTGTCGGGTTTCGGCATGCTCGATCACGACTGGAACCAGGGTTCGATCCGGCCGCTGATCTTCGAGGCGATCGATACCTTCGGCGTCGAGCGCTGTCTATTCGCTTCCAACTATCCGGTCGACGGGCTATATGCCGGCTACGACGCGATCTGGCAGGCCTATGCCGAGATCCTGTCCAAGGCCAGCGCGACCGATCGGGCCGCACTTTTCGAACACAACGCACGCCGCGTCTATCGGTTGGATCGATAAGGCCGACATGACACGGCTTATGATTTTCTAGGGTAAGGAGTTTGGCTTGGGCGCCGTAATACTCGGGATTTTTCTGCACTTTGTCGGCGGCTTCGCAGCCGGCAGCTTTTATATTCCCTACAAAGAGGTCAAACGCTGGTCCTGGGAGAGTCTATGGATTCTCGGTGGACTGTTCTCATGGCTGCTGGTGCCATGGATCGCAGCGGTTCTGACCGTTCCGGGTTATGGCGAGGTGCTCGCCGGGGCCGATTTTTCGACTCTGTTCTGGACCTATATCTTCGGGGTGCTGTGGGGCATCGGCGGTCTGACCTTCGGCCTGACCATGCGCTATCTCGGTCTGTCGCTCGGCATGTCGATCGTCATGGGGCTGACCTCGACCTTCGGTGCGCTAATGCCGCCGCTGTATCGCGATCTGTTCACCAACGCCGAGGACGGCACGATCAGCCAGATGCTCACCCATGCCGGTGGCCAGTGGGTACTGGTGGGCGTGGCGGTATCGCTGATCGGGATCGCGATCTGTGGTCGGGCCGGCATGATGAAAGAAAAAGAAGTCTCCGACGACGACAAATACGCCGGCGTGGCCGAGTTCTCGCTCGGCAAGGGGCTGATCGTCGCCGTGATCTCGGGCGTGTTGTCGGCGGCTTTTAACTGGGGCATTAACGCCGGTCGCCCGCTGGCCGAGGCAGCGATCGATAGCGGCGCCAACTCGTTATTCCAGAACAACGTCACGTTCATGGTCATCATGTGGGGCGGGCTGACCACCAATGCTATCTGGTGTATCGCCATGAACTTCCGTAACCGCAGCTATGGCGACTATGTGAATAGCGACTCGCCGCTGCTGCGCAACTATCTGCTCTGTGCCGCTGCCGGTACCACCTGGTTTTTGCAGTTCTTCTTCTACGGCATGGGCGCATCGCGCCTGCATAACGACGCCAGCTCCTGGGTGCTGCATATGTCGTTCATCATCATCGTGTCGAATTTGTGGGGGCTGTTCTTCAGGGAATGGCGTGGCACGAGCACCGCCAACCGAAGCGTACTGACCGCCGGCATCGTGGTGATCTTGGTATCGATCGCGATGGTCGGCTGGGGCAATTATCTGCGTTGATACGCCGAACGACGGGCGTATCGCCCACCAAGACAATGAGGCAAGGATATGCTGCTGACAGGTAAAAACATCTTCGTGACCGGCGGATCGCGGGGCATCGGCCGCGGTATCGCGCTGGCCTGTGCCGAGCACGGCGCCAACGTCGCGATCAGCGCCGAGGACACGGCCGCCGAGCGCGAGACGCTGGCCGCCACAGCGGCCGAGATCGAGGCGCACGGCGTGCAATCGGCCTGGGTCGCGGCTTCGGCCGAAAAACCGGAGACGGGCGATGCGCTGGTCGAGACCGCGGTCAATGCCTTCGGCCGGTTGGATGTGCTCATCAACAACGCCGGGATTTGTCCGTTCCATTCGTTTCTGGATATGCCGCGCGAGACCTATCTCAAGACCGTGGACGTCAACCTCAACGGCGCGTTTTTCGCCGTACAGGCCGCGGCCAACCAGATGGTCGAGCAGGGCGACGGCGGCTCGATCATCGCGGTCAGCTCGATTTCGGCGCTGGTCGGCGGCGGCATGCAGACCCATTACACGCCCACCAAGGCCGGCGTGTTGTCGTTGATGCAATCCACCGCGGTCGCGCTCGGCCCGCATGGCATCCGCTGCAATGCGTTGCTGCCGGGCACCATCGAGACCGATATCAATCGCGATGACCTATCGGATACGAGCAAGCGCGATTACATGGTCTCGCGCACACCGCTCGGCCGGCTGGGCGCGCCGGACGACATGGGCGGACCGGCCGTGTTCCTGGCTTCGGATCTGGCCAAGTACGTGAGCGGGGCGGCGTTGTTGGTCGACGGCGGCTTATACGTCAATCTGCAGTAATTCATGTTTTATCGAGAGCCATAAATGGAATTTCCCGCCAACGCCTTCAAAACCCATCTTGCCTCGAAACCGGCCGGCGACGCGCTCTACGGCTGCTGGCTGGGGCTAGCCAATGCCTATACCGCCGAGGTCGTAGCCACGGCCGGTTTCGACTGGCTGCTAATCGACGGCGAGCATGCACCGAATACGGTGGTGACCATTCTCGAGCAGCTGCGTGCCATCGAGGGTTATCCTGGTGCGCCGATCGTGCGCGCCGTCAATCACGATCCGGCGCTGATCAAGCAGCTTCTGGATATTGGAACCCGGACGCTAATGGTACCGATGGTCGAGACCGGCGAGCAGGCCGCCGACCTGGTCGCGGCGACACGCTATGCCCCGTCTGGTTTCCGCGGCATGGGCGCCGGTGTCATCCGTGCCGACCGCTGGGGCTCGATTAGCGACTATGCCCAGCGCGCCGCCGATAGCCTGTGCCTGATCGCCCAGGTCGAATCGCCGACCGGGGTCGATAACGTCGAGGCCATCGCCCAAACCGAGGGCGTCGATGCGGTGTTTGTCGGCCCGGCTGATCTGTCCACCAATATGGGCCATATCGGCAACCCCGGCCATGCCGAAGTACAAAAATCCATCAGCCGCGTGCTCGAGGCAACCCAGGCCGCTGGCAAGGCGGCTGGCATTCTCGCCCCAGGCGAGGCTGATGCAACGCGCTATCGCGAGGCCGGTTTCGACTTCATTGCCACCGGGCTCGATGTGGCCCTGCTCAAAACGGCAGCGGATGCCAATGCTGCCCGTCACCGCGGCGGCAGCGCCCCCGGCGAACGAACCACCTACTGACCCACGCGGGGCCTAAGAAAAGACCCCGTATTTCCAGCGAGGAGATCGAGATGAGCGACGTGACGACCTATCAGAACTACATCGACGGGGCGTTCGTGGCGTCGGCGGCAGGCCAGACGCACGACAATCACAATCCGGCCAACGGCGAGCTCTTGTCGCGGGTGCCGGAGTCCGACGCCAACGACGTACAGCGCGCGGTCGAGGCCGCGCGAGCGGCCCAGAAGGACTGGGCGGCCCGGCCGGCGATCGAGCGCGCCAACTATCTGCATACACTGGCCGACAAGATTCGCAGCAACGTCGAACCTTTGGCCAGCACGATCGTGGCCGAGCAGGGCAAAGTCCGGGCCCTGGCCGAAACTGAGGTGAACTTCACGGCCGAATATCTCGACTATATGGCCGAATGGGCACGCCGTATCGAAGGCGAGATCATCGAAAGCGACCGGCCGGGCGAACATATGTTTTTGTTTCGCAAGCCGCTTGGCGTCGTCGCCGGGATTTTGCCCTGGAACTTCCCGTTTTTCTTGATCGCCCGCAAGATGGCGCCGGCCTTGGTGACCGGCAATACCATCGTGATCAAGCCCAGCGAGGAAACGCCGAACAACTGCTTCGAGTTCACCAAGCTGCTCGATACCATCGACCTGCCCAAGGGCGTGTTCAACGTGGTCTCCGGTGGCGGGGCGACGACGGGCAGTGCACTGACCGCGCATCGCGATGTCGACATGATCAGCTTTACCGGCAGCGTGGCCACCGGGTCGGCGATCATGCATAACGCTGCCGACAACATCACCAAGGTCAACCTCGAGCTGGGTGGCAAGGCGCCGGCGATCGTGCTCGACGATGCCGATCTCGAGCTGGCTGTTCAGGCGATCAAGGACTCGCGGGTGATCAACAACGGCCAGGTCTGTAACTGCGCCGAACGTGTGTATGTGCAGCGCGGGGTCGCCGAAGCCTTCCAGCAGCGGATCGCCGAGGCGATGCAGGCCACCACCTATGGCGATCCGGGCGCCGACAGTTCGGTCGACATGGGGCCGCTGATCAACCAGGAAGGTCTCGACAAAGTCGCGTCCATGGTCGAGTCGGCGAAAAACGCCGGTGCCCAGGTATTGACCGGCGGCCAAGTCGCCGACGTCGGGCAGGGCTATCATTTCGAGCCGACCGTGCTGTCCGCCTGTACGCCGGATATGGAAGTCATGAAAGACGAAATCTTCGGCCCGGTGCTGCCGATCCAGGTGGTCGACGATCTGGACGAAGCCATCGCCATGGCTAATAACTCCGACTACGGCCTGACCTCGTCGATCTATACCCGCGACCTGAATGCCGCGCTCAAGGCCTGTCGCGAACTCGAATACGGCGAGACCTATATCAACCGCGAAAACTTCGAAGCCATGCAGGGCTTCCATGCCGGTACCGGCAAGTCCGGCATCGGCGGCGCGGACGGCAAGCACGGGCTGTACGAATATACCCGTACCCATGTGGCTTATATCCAGACCTGAGGCGAGCTGCGCTGGCCTGGGCTCGGCGAAGTCCGGACCGGCGCCTATATTTGCCTCGCGGGCCGGGATGATCGAACCCGGCCCGCGAGGCAAGCCGGTCTTGTCAGGAGGCGGCCTCGAAACGAGGCACTGCGCCCGGCACACGGAATGACAACAAGAAATAAGTCTGGGTTGCGGCCTGCGTTAGACGAGCAAGCGCCTGATCGGCCGGTTGAGTAGTTGGTGGGCCAGCGGTACGCCGCAAAACGAATCTAAAAAATTATTCAGGGCCGGACCAGACCATGGGAATCGGCCCATCAAGCGGAGGAGAGCGAGATGACGTCTATCCATTCGATGAGCCGCAGCATTGCGGTCTGTCTGGCCATGGGCTTCGGTATAGCGGGCACGGCCCAGGCCGAGGTGATCGGTTTTGATGCCGGCGCGGATTTTTCCCAGGCGCCTTACAACGTGGGTCTGGGCGAAAACAACCAGGCTGGCTATGTCTTCGACCGGTTTCTGTACGATCCGACCCAGGGGCCGGTCGCGGGCTCCTCGCCCGGCGTGGCGACGCGCGGTACGGCCCAGGTCGCGGCCTCGCCGATCGTGGCCGACACGGTGAGCACTTTCTTAAGCGGCAGTCGGATCAGCGACGACATGATCTTCGGCGGCCCGTTCACGTCCTTCGAGACGCCGGCCCAAGCCCAGGTCGATAATGATTTCGCCTTTCTCGGGCTGAAATTCCAGCTCGATGACGGCGTCCACTTCGGCTATGCCGAGCTGAACGATTTCACGCTTGCGCGCTTTGCCTACCAGTCCGAACCGGGGGCAGCCATCCAGACCGGCCAGGCTCTGGATGCCGCCATGCCGGGAAATCAAGCAAGCCCGGTACCGGCACCCAGTGGGGTGCCTTTTTTCTGTCTGGGGCTCGGCCTTATCGCCTGGACATGGTCGCGAGGCCGCCGGCACAGCTGAAGTCGGGGATGGACCGCGCGGGCAGGGCTGCGCGGCCTGTTGAACAGGCTTCGAGCACGGCATCGCTGCGTCAATAAAACGAGCAACGAGGCGAGAGCCACGAATGGCTGCTGGCCTGTGAACGGGCTGCATCGGGCGCGTTCGCCCGTAGTGGCCCAGGCTCAGCCAGACCGACTTCGCGCGGCACTCTTATCACACCTCAATACCCGCTGGCCGAAGCCGGGAGCGACGCTTGCGCCGATCGCTCATGACCGCACTCAGCGCATTAGAAAGCGGCACCGACATAAACGCCGCACAGTAGCTGGAGGAGATAATGACAAAGGTCAACCAAACAAGACGACGGATTCTCAAATTAGCCGGCGGCGGTGTGGCGGGGATCGCTGCAGCCCGCCTGACCGGCCCGATCGAGTGGATGGAGGCGGCCGAGGCGGCCCAGAGCGATCGGCTGGGCATCGACCCGAGGGCACCCTCCGGGCTGCTCATGGATCTTCTGCCCGAGCCCTTGGGGATTCGGGTCACCGACCATCGCCCGAGATTGTCCTGGATCGTGCCAGCGCTTGGGCCGGTACCGCAGCAGGCGGCTTATCGCGTGCAAATCGGCCGTAGCCGGGACAGTCTCGCATCGGGCACCGATCTGGTTTGGGACAGCGGGCGTGTCGAGTCGGATAGATCGACCGGCATTGCATACGGCGGGCCCGCTCTGGCGCCGAACTCGGTCTATTATTGGCGCGTTCGGACCTGGCAGCAACGCGGCCATGCTTCGATGTGGTCGGAGCCGCAGCGGTTGGTCACAGAGATGGGCGAGGAATGGACCGGGTCGCCGATATGGGCGCCGCGGGTCGAAGCGGATCCGGATCAGGGTGTGAGCCCCAACGATTGGCTGCTGGCGCGTACCGAGTTTCAGGTCGACGGCGATATCGAGGCTGCCTGGATCCAGGCCAGCGGGCGCTCTCCGGAAGGCGCTCGCCAGTATGTTTTTCGGCTGGCGGTCAACGATCGGTTCGCCGGGGTCGGGCCGGTGCGTGCTTTCGATCCCGATACCGAAACCCGCTACCACACCTACGATATTACGAACCAGCTCAAAGCCGGCGCCAACGTGGTTTCGGCATTCTGCTATACCGCCGACGAGCATGCGTTTCTTGCCGATATCGTGATCGTCTATCGCAACGGGCGCCGCCAAGTGATCGGGACCGGGCGCGATTGGCGCGTACGGTTGGCTGGTGGCTGGCGTCCGCCGGCCGGTTTTACCGGGGGCGGTTTTTATCAAGCGCCCCAGGAATATATCGATGCCCGGGCCGAGCCGCTCGGCTGGCGCAGCCCGGGCTATGACGACAGTGCCTGGGCCGAGCCGGTCGAGGCCGGACCACTGCCGGGGTTGGCGCCGAGCTGGGACCAGAACATCGCCTGCATACCGGTCAAGCCCGAAAGCAGCACCCAACTCGATTCGGGGCACTGGCTGATCGATATGGGCCGCGAAGTCGTCGGCGGCCTGCGGCTAAACGTCACCGCCCGCGCCGGTCAGCAGGTCGAAGTCCGTCTCGGTGAAGAACGGGCCGACGACGGTGGGGCGCGCTATGAATTGCGTGTCGGCCAGACCTACCGCGAAGTCTGGATGTTGCGCGACGGCGCCCAGAGCCTGCAACACTGGGGCTATCGGGCCTTTCGCTGGGTCGAGCTGATCGCCGCTCCAGACATCGATGTGATCAGCGGGCTGCAGGCGCTCGTACTGCGCCAGCCCTGGACCGACAATGAGGCAGAGTTCGCCAGTTCCAACTCGGCACTGGATCGGGTCTGGGAGCTGTGTCGCTATTCGATCAAGGCGCTGCGGGTTAACGTCTACGAGGATACGCCGACCCGTGAGCGCGGGCCGTACGAAGGCGATGCGATCATCAACCAGCTGTCCGAATACAACGTACAGCGGTCGTATGCGCTGGCGCGTTATTCGACGTCTTATCTCGCGCGGCGCCCCACCTGGCCGACCGAATACCATGTGATGACCGCGATCCTCGCCTGGCGCGACTACCTGGCTACCGGTGACGACTCCAATTTGGCTGACGACTATGATCTGCTGGTCGAACGGCAGCTGACCGAGTATCTGAACGCAGAGGGCTTGGTCGATAAATCACCGGGCGAGTACTACCGGTTCCCGCGCGACCTGGTCGATTGGCCGCGGGGCTACCGTGACGACTATGTTTTCACCAATGTGAATACAGTGATCAATGCGTGGCAGTACGCGGCCTATGAGGCACTGTCCCGCATCGCAGGCGTGTTGGGCCGCGGGCAGGACCAGCGTCGCTTCGCATCGCTCGCCGATCGGTTGCAGCAGGGCCTCAATAGCCAGCTGATCGCCGGCAATGGTGCCTACTACGACGGCATCGGCACCCAGCATCAAGCCCAGCACGCCACGGCGTTCCCGCTGGCGCTCGGCGTGACCGAGGATGCGGCGAAGAACGCCGCCGGCCAGTGGCTGGCCGGGCAAGGCATGCGGGGCAGTGTCTACGGCGCCCAGCAGCTGCTCGATGCACTCTATAACGCGAATGAGGCCGAGGCTGCGCTGGCGTTGTTGACCAGTCGTGCCCAGTTCTCGTGGCTGCATGTGATGGATGACCTGGGAGCCACGATCACGCCGGAAGCCTGGGACCCGTCGGTGTCGAGCAATATGTCGTTATCGCATGCCTGGGGAACAGCGCCGGCCAATACCGTGATGCGGTATATCGCCGGTGTCACGCCGGTGGCGCCCGGCGCCGCTCGGCTGCGTATCGCACCGCAGCCGGCAGGCCTGGATTGGTTCAAAGCCCGAGTGCCGACCATCCGCGGCCCGGTATCGGTGGTATTCCAGCGCGGACAGCGGCAGCTGCTCGAGATTAGTCTGCCGCCCAATACCGAATCAGAGATCGAACTGGATCTCAGCCAGATGGGCGCACTCGATCCGAATCGCGTGACGGTGCAGGGCCGTGGCTACAAGCCGCAAAGCAAGGTTCAAGACCAGAGACTGACGGTTACACAGGCCTTGCCCGGGACACTGGTAGTCCTCGCGGGCTAGAACTCGGCACCGGCATCGCCGCGGTCGCGGTGACGTCTTGTGCTGCATAACTTATAAGAACAGGAGAAAGGGATATGCCAGTCGATCAGAATAGACGGCGCTTTCTGAAGTGGGCGGGGTTCGGGGTCGGGAGCGTGGCTGCCGCGCATCTGACCGGCCCATTGCGCTGGATCGACGAAGCCGAGGCCTCGTCTTCAGCAGCCGATTCGTTGCATATCGACCCACGCCGGCCCACCGGGTTGATGGTTGACCTGCGCGAACGGCCAACCGGAATACGCGTGCTTGATCGCCAGCCAAGGCTGTCTTGGATTGTACCCAGCCGGGGAGCCACGCCCCGGCAGACCGCCTACCGCGTTCAGATTGGCCGAACCCGAAAAGGGGTGGCATCGGGGAGCGACCTGCTCTACGACAGCGGTCGCGTAGCTTCATCCCGCTCGACGGGCGTGGCTTGCGACGGGCCGGGACTCGATCGCGATACCGCGTATTACTGGCGCATCCGGGCATGGCCAGAGCGTGGTCCGGCCTCGATGTGGTCCGAGCCGCAACGATTGATCACGGAATCGGGGTCGACGTGGTCGGCCGATTCGATCTGGGCCCCGAATCCGGCCGACGAAACCGCAAACGGCACCTTCGAGGCAAACGTTACGATCGAATCCGTGGCCGCTGGCGTATGGTTTCGGGCACAGGACGAGCGCAACAATTACCTGTGGCAACTTCGTAGTGGTCACCCCGCGGTGCTAAAAACGCATGTCCAGCGCAACGGCGCCTATGCGGTCCTGGCCGAGAAAACGCTGGACATCGCGATTTCGGCTGGCGAATCGTTCGATTGGTCGATTCGCCTACAAGATGATCGATTCGAAACCCGGGTTAACGGCCGCCTCGTTGATGTGACTCGTGACGATACTTTCACGCACGGCACTATCGGGCTGCGAAATGGGCGTACCGAAGCCCAGCGTTGGCATAGGATTCGTTTTAGCAAAACCGACGGTAGCGCCGTCATCGATGAGGATTTCGCTGCCGGACCCGGTTTGTTTACCGGTCAACAGACCGATCGTGGTGACCTAGTGCTCGGGCGCAGCGAAACGACTCTGGCCGCGCTAGGTTTGACCAACGACTGGCTGCTGGCGCGGACCGAGTTCGAGGTCTCGGGGGAGGTTGATGCTGCCTGGGTACGCGCGACTGGCCGTTCGCCCGAGCCGGCTCGACAGTATGTCTATCGGCTGGCCGTCAACGGTGATTTCGCCGGTATCGGCCCGGTCCGAGCGTTCGATCCGGATACCCAGACTCGCTACCACGTTCACGATATTACCGATCGGCTCACCGCCGGTAGAAATGCGGTCTCGGCGATCTGTTATAGCGCCGAACGCCGCGCATTCATGGCGGATATAGTCATCACATACTCGGATGGGCGCCGGCAGGTGATCGGCACCGGAACGGATTGGCGGGTACGCTCGGGCGATCGTCTGCGGCCCCCGGCCGGTTTTACAGGGGGTGGGTATTATCAAGCGCCCCAGGAATACATCCATGCAGGGGCCGAACCGGCCGGGTGGCAACATCCCGGGTTCGATGATGCCAGCTGGCCGGCGCCGGTCGCCGGTGCCGAATTGCCCGGTTTAGCGCCAGGGTGGGTCGACAACGTGGCGTGTTGGACGGTCGAGGCTGACTCTAGCGTGCAGCTGGGTCAGGGGCACTGGCTGGTCGATCTCGGGCAAGAGATCGTGGGCGGGCTTCAGCTGGACATCACCGGCCGGGCCGGTCAAACGGTCGAAGTTCGGCTTGGTGAGGAACGCGACGGCAACGGCGCGCGCTATCACCTGCGGGCCAGTCAGACTTTCCGCGAAGTATGGACCCTGCGTGACGGACAGCAGAGGTTGCAGCACTGGGGGTATCGGGCATTCCGTTGGATCGAATTGTTGACCGATCCGAACCTGGACGTGCTCTCCGGGTTGACTGCAAGAGCGCTGAAAATGCCATGGCGCGATGACGACGCCGATTTCGCGAGTTCCAACGACGACCTCGATCGGGTCTGGGATTTCTGTCGTTATTCGATCGATGCGCTACGGCTGGATGTCTATCAGGATACCCCGACGCGCGAGCGTCTTCCGTATGAAGGCGATGCGATCATCAATCAGCTATCGGAATACAATACCCAGCGTTCGTATTCGCTGGCGCGCTATTCGATAGCCTATCTTGCGCGTCGTCCGACATGGCCGACCGAATACAGGCTGATGCCACCGATCCTGGCTTGGCGCGACTATATGGCGACCGGCGATGATAGTCGGTTCGCTGAAGACTACCCACTGTATGTCGAGAGCCAGCTGACCGAATATCTGAACTCGGACGGGCTGGTCGAAAAAGATCCGGGGCAGTCGAGCCAGGTCAACGGGGACTTGGTGGACTGGCCCGCGGCCAACCGTGATGGCTATGTGTTCACCCGCGTCAACACGGTAATCAATGCTTGGCAATATGCAGCATTCCGGGCGCTGTCCCAGATTGCCGACGTGCTGGGACGCGCCAACGAGCGGCAATACTACGCGGCTTTGGCCGATCGGCTGCGCTCGGCAATGAATGCACAGCTGGTCGCAGCGAACGGCGCCTATGTCGATGGCCTGGGTACATCCCATCAGGCTCAGCACGCCAGCGCTTTCGCACTTGCGCTCGGCGTGGCCGACGAGCGGATTTGCGAGACTGCAGGCGCTTGGCTGGCCGGTCAATCGATGCGGGTCAGTGTGTATGCGCCCCAGCAGCTGCTCGACGGGTTGTATGTCAGCGGCCATGCGCAAAGCGCGCTTCGATTGATGACGAGCCGCGCGACCTTTTCTTGGCTGCATATGATGGATGATCTACAGGCGACAATCACGATGGAAGCCTGGGATCCGTCGATCAAAGGCAACACCACGTTCTCGCATGCCTGGGGTACTGCCCCGGCCAATGTCGTCATGCGTTTCATAGCCGGGGTTGGGCCCATCGCGCCGGGTGCACAACGTTTGCGTATCGCGCCCCAGCCCGCCGATCTCGGCTGGTTCAAGGCCCGGGTGCCGACGGCGCGAGGGCCGGTAGCCGTGGCTTTTCAACGCGGCGAACGACAAATGCTAGCGATCACATTGCCGCCGAACGTCGAGTCGGAGGTGGTGCTCGATCTGACGCAGTTCGGCGATATCGACCCGGCCAGGGTGCGTGCGGTCGCGCGTGGTTATCAGCCGCAGTTATCGCATGAGGGGCAAACACTAACGATTCGAGACGTGCGAGCCGGCCAGCTCGTCGTACTCGATGACAGCGTCGGCTAGGGCGTGTCTCGTGACGACGCGACCTAGGGCGTGTTGAGGTTTCGTGCGACTCCGCGCCAGCGGCTGTTTGGCTGTAAGCCGAGACGCCGCGAGTACGACGGAGTTGCACTACGTCAGTGAGCGGCAACGCTGGATTGTGGCCAAATAGACTGCCCCGAAGGAGTGCGCCCAAAATAGTGTCTGGCCGCGTTACGAGCCCCGCCAGCCACGATTTGGGGTGGTAACGCGGTACTTGGAGGTAACCTCAACACGCCCGAGGGCCGATCGATGCTTTGCATGCGGTCCGCCAGCACAACGGACAACATCGCGCGCTGCTGCGCATCGGGCCTGCACGCAAGGTACGCAACGCCGGCGAGTACGATAAGCGCGTCGCTCGCGCTGTGACCATGCAGTGGCCATCGGGCGCCATCGCTTCATAGTGAAGGCTGTACTGATGTGGCTCGTGACTTTAGACCCGGTGGATCGCCGTGAGACTGGGGGTAGTTCGCAAGGCCGAAAACACGACGGTCCGTGGCCAGGGCCAGGTCACTCGCGATCAATCGTCCGATTGATCGAGTTCGATCGTCATCGTCGTTCGCAGCTCGCGCAGGATATCGTCATCCCGAATCGCCATCTGTTGACGGTCGGTGATAAAGAATACGTCCTCGGCCCGCTCGCCGATGGTTGCGATCTTGGCGGTCTCCAACAGAATGCCGCAGCGGTGAAATACATCACCGATGATCGATAACAGCCCGGGCTGGTCGGCGGTCATGATCTCCATGACCGTACAATCGCGTTCGGTCGCCTGGGTGAAATAGATCTGGGTGGGCACGTTGAAATACCGGTTACGGCGGCCGGGGCGACGGGTGACATCGATGCTTTCGATGGCCGGGTCGGCGATGGCGCGGACCAGCGCTGCCTCGACTTCGCTGCGACGATACGCATCGTGCACGGGTTGGCCGTTGTTTTCCGCGATGACGTAGGTGTCCAGGGTGTAGTCGTCGCTGGTGGTATTGATACGGGCATCCAGCACCGACAAGCCCAGCTGGGCAAGCACGCCGGTGGTCACACCGAACAGATAGTCCCGGTCCTGGGTATAGACGAATAGGGTGGTGCCCTGGTCGGGGATATCGCTGATCGAGACCAGCGGTGTATCGTCATCGCCATGGGTGATGATCGCTCGGGTTTGACGCGCGATTTCATCCGGGCTGTGGCGCAGAAAGTACTCGGGTTCGAAACGGGCCCAGAGGCTTTTGAAATGCGGCGTATTCACGCCGGCTCGGGTGAGCATGGCGGCAGCCGCGCTCCGGGTTTCGGCGATCAGTTCGTCGCGGTCCAGCGGATCGTCGAGCCCGCGCTCGAGTGCGCGCCGGGTATTGTTGTACAGATCGGTAAGCAGGCTCTCCTTCCAGGAGTTCCAGAGATCCGGATTGGTGGCCCGGATATCGCAGACCGTCAACAGAAACAGCCGGTCCAGCCGTTCTCGCGAACCGACTTCGCGCGCAAACTCGTTGACCACTTCGACGTCGTTGATATCGCGTCGCTGGGCAGTCATCGACATCAGCAGGTGCCGGCGCACCAGCCAGCACACCAACTCCGTGTCTTCCGAAGAAAGGCCGTGGGCGGCACAGAATTCGCGGGCGTCCTCGGCACCGAGCTCGGAATGATCGCCGCCGCGGCCCTTGGCAATATCGTGCATCAGACCCGTGATATACAGGATCTGCGGCTTGTTCAAAGCCTGCATCAGCTCGCTGGCGAACGGCAGCTCGTGATCGAACCGGGGAATCGCCAGGCGCCGCATATTGCGGATCACGAACAGAGTGTGCTCGTCGACCGTCAGGGTATGGAACAGGTCGTACTGCATACGGCCGATAATCTGTCCGAACTTCGGCAGATAGCGTCCGAGGATGCCGTATCGATTCATACGCCGCAGCGCACGGGTTACACCGCTGCGTTGGCGTAGAATCTCCGTAAACAATCGCCGGCAACGTATTGAATTCCTGAAGTTATCGTCAATCAGTCGGCGGTCACGGCGCATCAAACGCAGGGTGCGGGCTCGAATACCGCTCAACCCCGGGCGGGTCTGCATCAGATAAAAGATTTCGAGCAAGGCGCTCGGTGTGTTGATGAAGACTTTCTCATGCGTGACTTCGATGAAGCCGTGACGCGACTGAAAGCGTTCGTTGATGGGCCGCGGACGCTCATCGTCCGACACATGCAGGATAGCTTCCGAGAACAGTTGAAGCAGAACATCATTTAGAGCTGATAACCCATTGATGTTGCGATAGTAGCGCTGCATGAAGCGCTCGACCGCCAAGGTGTTTTCTGCGTCGTTGTAGCCCAGCATATGGGCGATCTGAATTTGATGATCGAACAGCAGCCGGTTCTCATTGCGGCCGGTCAGCAAGTGCAGGGCAAAGCGCACCCGCCAGAGAAAGGCCTGGCCGCGATGCAATTCGGAGAATTCGCGGCGACTGAGAAAACCGTAGTCGACCAGGCCATCCAGGGTATGCGCAGCGAACTGGCGCTTGGCGACCCAGGCGATGGTCTGAATATCGCGCAGACCGCCAGGAGATTCTTTGACGTTGGGTTCGAGCTTGTAGGCGGTCTCGTCATAGCGCGCGTGACGGGCATTCTGCTCGGCGACCTTGGCGTTGAAGAAATCCGCCGAAGACCAGAGGTGCTCGGCCGAGGTGCTGGCGCGCATGCGTGCGAACAACGCCGGGTCGCCGGTGAGGACGCGCGATTCCATCAGGTTGGTCATGATGGTGATATCGTCCGCGGCCAGCTCGGCGCACTCGGCTGGGGAGCGCACTGCATGCCCGATTTCGAGGCCGAGATCCCAGAGATAGGTCAGGAAACCTTCCAGCGCGGGTCCGACCACATCCAGCTGATGCGGCTGATAGAGCACCAGCAGATCGATATCCGACTGGGGCAAAAGCTCATTGCGCCCATAGCCGCCGACCGCCACCAGGCAGACGCCCTCGGTGGCGATCAGCTCACGCCATGCATGCACGAGTATGGCATCGACTACTTCGCAGCGCGCCGAGACCAGTCGCGTGATCGATTCACCGCGACGGAAGGCCTCGGCAATATGCGTTTGCCCTTCATCCAGGGCTGCACGCACGGCTTTAGCGTCGCGGATATCGATTGTCCATAGATGATCGAGAAAACTATCCCAATCGGTCAGACCAGCGAGTTCGGATTCCGGGCTCGGCGATGCAATACTCACGGTTAGGCAGCCACCAATTGGCTAGGCGTCAGGATTTCCACCCCGGTTTCAGTCACTAGAATAGTGTGTTCCCACTGAGCTGAAAGCGAATGGTCCTTGGTCACCACCGTCCAGCCGTCCGGCAGCATTTTCACGTGGCGCTTGCCGGCGTTCACCATCGGTTCGATGGTGAAGGTCATGCCGGTTTCTAAGGTCATGCCGGAGCCGGCCTGGCCGTAATGCAGTACCTGGGGCTCTTCGTGGAAGCCGAGGCCGATACCGTGCCCGCAGTATTCACGTACCACCGAGCAGCGTTGGGATTCGACGTATTGCTGAATGGCTGCACCGATATCGCCCAGGGTAGCGCCGGGCTTGACCTGCTCAATGCCGAGATACATGGCTTTTTCGGCGACATCGGACAGGCGCTGGGCTTTGATCGACGGCTCGCCGGCGAAATACATGCGGGAGCTGTCGCCGTGGAAGCCGTCCTTGATCAGGGTGACGTCGATATTCACCGCGTCGCCTTTTTTGAGTTTCTTGTCGCCGGGAATGCCATGGCAGACCACATGATTGATCGAGGTGCAGACCGATTTCGGAAAGCCGTTATAGTTCAGCGGCGCCGGCGTGGTTCCGAGCTCATCGACCATAAAGTCGTGGCATATCGTGTTGAGTTCGTCGGTGGTGACGCCGGGTTTGACGTAGGGCCCGATCATGTCGAGAACCTGTGCAGCGAGTCGTCCGGCCTCGCGCATTTTGTCCTGTTCCTCGGGCGTTTTGATTGTCGCGCTCATCGCGTTCGATCCTTGCCGGTGGCAGAATGACAACGTCGCGCGGGCGCGACGGTGGCCTTGTAAACGGCCGCTATGGTATAAACCGCTCGCGTTCGCGGCAATCCGCGGCGTCGGGTGGCGATTGTTACCTGTATATTTCGACTAAATCCACACGCGTATCGGCACATGGTCCAGGGTGCCTCTCACCGTTTTGGTTGGGGGTTGTTCCATGGGATGCGCGGAGGCTCAACCCGGAGAAAATCTATGAGCGAAGTCAGCATGCGTCAGCTGCTGGAAGCGGGCGTGCATTTTGGGCACCGTACCCGTTATTGGAACCCGAAGATGGGCCCCTACATCTTCGGACAGCGCAACAAGATTCATATCATTAACCTTGAGCAGACGCTGCCGCTGATCAAGGATGCCTACAACTATATCAGCCGTCTGTCTGCCAACGGCGGTAACATCATGTTCGTCGGCACCAAGCGCGCAGCGCGCGAGGCGATCGGCAAGCAGGCTCAGCGTGCCGGTATGCCGTTCGTCAACTATCGTTGGCTCGGTGGCATGCTGACCAACTTCAAGACGGTCAAGAATTCGATCCAGCGTCTGCACGATCTCGAGCAGATGATCGAGGACGGTTCGATCCGCAAGCTGTCCAAGCGCGAAGGGTTGGATCTGTACCGCGAGCGTGACAAGCTCGAGCGCTCGATCGGCGGCATCAAGGATATGACGAGCCTGCCGGATGCGCTGTTCGTCATCGACGTCGGCTTTGAAAAGATCGCCATCGACGAAGCCCGCAAGCTGGGCATCCCGGTGGTCGCAGTGGTCGATACCAACTGCTCGCCGAAGGGCATCGACGTGGTGATCCCGGGTAACGACGATGCGATCCGTGCGATCCGTATCTACAGCGAGATGGCCGCCGACGCCGTGCTGGCCGGTCGTGGCAGCAAAGGTGATTTCACCGGCGGCGAGGAAGACATCGTCGAAGTGCAGGCCGAAGGGGCCTCGCACGAGCCCGGCAAGCCAGCCGAGGCCCAGGAAGAAGCCAAGATCACCCAGAACTCGGTCATCCAGGAATCGCAGGGCGAGTCCGAGCCGCGGGCGACTGCCTCGCTGGGTGATGTGGCGTCGGTCCCGGCCGAAGAGCCCGAGGAATCCGATCCGCACAAGGCCGATCAATAAGATCGGCCAGTGGCGCTTACCCGACCGAATTCTGGAGAATAAATATGGCAATCAGTGCAGCGCTGGTTAAGGAACTTCGTGAGCGCACCGGCGCCGGCATGATGGAGTGCAAAAAAGCACTCCAGGCCGCCGACGGTGATATCGAAGCCGCAGCCGAGACGATGCGGCGTGAAGGCTTGGCCAAGGCCGATAAGAAGGCCGGCCGCGTAGCCGCCGAAGGCCGCATTGCGAGCGCGGTATCGGACGACAAGTCCGCTGCCGTGCTTGTGGAAGTGAACTGCGAGACCGACTTCGTCGGCAAGAACGAAGATTTCGTGCAGTTCGCCGACGAGATCGCCCAGCTGGTGCTGGATAAGCAGCCGGCCGATGTCGAAGCGCTGGGCGATATCGACATGGGTGGCGAGACGGTCGAAGACAAACGTCGTGCTCTGATCGCCACGTTGGGCGAAAAGGTCACTGTGCGGCGTTTTCATCGCGTCGAGGCCGCCTCTGGTGATGGCCGTATCAATGTTTACCTGCACGGTGTGCGCATCGCTGCGGCAGTGGCAGTGAACGGCGGCGACGATGAATTGGCGCGCGATCTGGCCATGCATGTCGCAGCTTCGGCCCCGGCCCATCTGTCCACCGAGGACGTGCCTGAAGAGCGTCGCAATTCCGAAAAGGAAGTGCTGATGGCCCAGGCTCGGGATTCCGGCAAGCCCGAGAACATCGTCGAGAAGATGGTCGAAGGCCGTCTGAACAAGTTCCTTGGCGAAATCACGCTATTGGGCCAGCCGTTCGTGAAGGATCCGGACACCACGGTTGGGAAGCTGGTTTCGGACAAGGGTGCCCAGATCACCGATTTCGCCCGCTTGGAAGTCGGCGAGGGCATCGAGAAGAAAGAAGAGGACTTCGCCGCAGAAGTCCGGGCTCAGGCCGAAAAAACGGGCTGATCATTAGCCCCGCGCCGGCTGCTACGGGCAGCCGGCTTTTTTTTGTCCGACGGCTGCGGGCCGACGGGCTGCTTATGACATAATTCGCGCGTTTGCCACGACCGACTAGGAACGACTGCCCATGACCGATAAGCCGAGGCCGAATTACCGCCGTATTCTGCTCAAGCTCAGTGGCGAGGCCCTTATGGGTGGCGCAGAGTTCGGTATCTCGGCGGAGGTCGTCGAACGGCTCGCCCATGAAATCCGGGAGCTGGTCGAGGCCCGGGTCCAGGTGGCTCTGGTGGTCGGCGGCGGGAATATCTTCCGCGGCATCGGTCTGGCCGGGCGGGGTATGGACCGCGTGACCGGCGATCAGATGGGGATGCTGGCGACCGTGATCAATGCGTTGGCCCTACAGGATGCGGTCGAGCATGCCGGGCTGAATGCACGGGTGATGTCGGCGGTGCGAATCAATCAGGTCTGCGAGGACTATATCCGGCGCCGTGCGATCCGGCATCTGGAAAAAGGGCGCGTCGTGATCTTTGCTGCCGGTACCGGCAATCCGTTTTTTACTACCGACTCAGCGGCCAGTCTGCGGGCGATCGAAATCAATGCCGATCTGTTGTTGAAGGCGACCAAGGTCGATGGCATTTACAGCGCAGACCCGTTCACGGATGCCACGGCTCGCCGGTACACCCATTTGACCTACGATGAAGTCATAGATCAGCGCCTGGCGGTCATGGATACCACCGCGATCGTACTATGTCGGGATAACGGCATGCCGCTGCGGGTTTTTGATATCAACCGGCCGGGCGACTTGATGAGTATCACCACGGGCGCTGACGATGTCGGCACCCTGGTCGATAACAATACGACGAGAGCGAATCGATGATCGACGAGATTTACGCCGACGCAAAACAGCGCATGGATAAGACGGTCAGCGTCATGCGTGAGAATTTTTCCAAGATCCGAACCGGGCGTGCCAGTACCAGCCTGTTGGATCACGTGACTGTCGATTATTATGGCGTCGAGGTGCCGCTCAATCAGGCCGCGAACGTGGCCACCGAGGATGCGCGTACGATCACGGTCATGCCTTATGAAAAAAGCATGGTGCAGAAAATCGAGAAGGCGATCATGACCGCCGATCTCGGGCTCAACCCGTCCACTGCGGGCCAGGTGATTCGTGTGGTGCTGCCGCCGCTGACCGAAGACCGGCGCAAGGACCTGGTCAAGGTCGTTCGACAGGAGGCCGAAGACGCGCGAGTGGCGGTACGCAACGTGCGTCGCGACGCCAACGCCGATCTCAAGGAAATGGTCAAAGAAAAAGAGATCACCGAAGACGATCAGCACACCGGTGAAGAGCGCATACAGAAGCTCACCGATCAACATATCGAACGTATCGATAGCCTGCTCCAGGACAAGGAGCAGGAAATCATGACGGTTTGATCCGTAGTCGACGATGAGCATTCCCAAGCATGTTGCGATCATCATGGACGGCAATGGCCGCTGGGCCAGCGGTCGTGGTCTGCCCCGGGCGGCTGGCCACCGTGCCGGTGCCAAAACCACCCACGATGTGGTCGAGGCCGCCTCGAAGGGGGGCGTGGAGACACTGACGCTGTTCGCCTTCTCTAGCGAGAACTGGAAACGTCCTGGGGCCGAGGTGCGGTTGCTCATGGATTTGTTGCGCCGCACGATCCGCAAGGAACTGGCCGGGCTGGAAGCCAATAATGTGCGTATGCACTTCATTGGCGACCGCACACGGTTTTCGGCGGCGCTGGCCCGCGAAATGGCCGCATCCGAAGAGCGCACCCGTAGCAATACCGGGCTGCAGCTGGTGATCGCGGTCGACTATGGCGGCCGCTGGGACATCGTCCGTCGCAGTCGGGAACTGGCGCAGGCATGTCGCGACGGCGAGCTCGATCCGGAATCGATCGACGAACACAGCTTCAATACGGGGCTCAGCCTGGGCCGTTTTTCGGCACCGGACTTATTCATCCGTACCGGCGGCGAGCGTCGCATTAGCAACTTCCTGCTGTGGGACATGGCCTATAGCGAGCTCTATTTTTCCGACGAGCTTTGGCCCGACTTTGGGCCAGACCGTCTCTACGAGGCACTCGACTGGTACGCCGGGCGGGATCGACGCTTCGGGCGGGTTGCTTCTCCGGCCGCCCAGCGCTGACGTCGTGCTGGCTACTCGGGTTCTGACTGCTGCGGTTGCCGTACCGCTGGTCATACTGGCGATTGTGTTCCTACCGACCACGGCGGTCGCCGGTTTGGTCGCCGTTCTGATGCTGTTCGGTGCCTGGGAATGGGGCACGCTGAATGCGCTCACGGATAGCGGTCGCATCCTGATGGTCGTGGCCACAGCGGCGGTTATGGCGCTCGTATTCGCGGTACGCGATACGAACGCTGCCATCTCGAGCGACAGTCTGATCTTCGCACTGGCGGCGCTGTTTTGGCTGGTTGCGATCGAGTTGGTGCGCCGGTTTCCGGCGTTATGGTCAGTAACGCTCGGTCGCCGCGGTTTCGCGCTAGCGGCGGGCGTCGTGGTGTTAACGGCGCCTGTACTGGCTGTGGCCTATATCCATCAGGCTGATCATGGGCCGTTTCTGGTTTTATTGCTCTGTGTGATGATCTGGGGCGCGGATACTGGTGCCTATGCGGCGGGGCGTACGCTCGGGCGGCGCAAGCTGGTGCCGCAGGTCAGCCCCGGAAAAACCGTCGAAGGGGCTGTAGGCGGTCTGCTCATGGCGATGGCCATAGGGGCACTCGGCGCGTTAGTTCTCGGCTTCGATGGCTGGCGTACACTCGCGATGACGATACTCGGTGGCTGGATCGCGGCGATTTCGGTCGTAGGGGATCTGACCATCAGCATGTTCAAGCGCTCGGTCGGTGTAAAAGACAGTGGTCGGCTGTTTCCGGGCCATGGCGGTGTGCTCGACCGGCTCGACAGTATGCTGGCGGCGGCGCCTTGGTTCGTCATCGGTTTGCATATCGTATTGATGGTCCATTGAGGACGCGTCGCGACAACGCTTCTCAGCGTCGGATAAGACAGCGATCGAGCCGCTCGCCCAGGAGTGAAATGCACGAATCCAACAGTCCGTTCTGGCAAAATTGGCCGCGAGATACGCGATCGGCCGGCCTGCGGATGAGGCGTTATTGATGGCGCAGTGGTTGATCTCGGCTGCGGCCTTCATTGTGGCCATCGGGGTGCTCGTCTCGATCCACGAATACGGCCACTACTGGTTCGCTCGCCGCCTGGGCGTGCGCGTGTTGCGCTATTCCATCGGTTTTGGCAGTAAGCTGCTCGGGTGGACCAGCCGCAAGACCGGTATCGAATATCAGTTGGCTGCGATCCCGCTCGGCGGCTACGTCAAAATGCTCGACGAGCGCGAAGGGCCGGTGGCTGAGGCGGACAAACCCAAGGCATTCAATCGTGTGCATCCCTGGCGCCGGATCGTGATCGTGGCCGCCGGCCCGGGGGTGAACATCGTATTCGCTATCCTGGCTTACTGGCTGGTTCTGATGCTCGGCGTATCCGGTATCAAGCCGGTGCTGGGTACGCCGGCAACCGACAGTCCGGCGGCGCGCGCCGGTATCCAAGCCCAGGACCATGTTGTGGCGTTGGCCGGCCAGCCGGTAGATGATTGGCAGGATCTGCGTTTGGCGTTGATCGACCGCGGCCTGGATCAGCGTCCGGTGCAGATGACCGTCAAAGGTGAAAACGGCGGGCAACGACAGCTCACCCTGGATCTGACCCATGCGCCCAGCGATCCCGAACGTTTGTTCGGTATGCTCGGGTTGACGCTGTATCAGCCGCCGGCCACACCCCTGATCGGCCAGGTCCAGTCGGGCTCGCCGGCAGCCGAGGCGGGTCTACAACGCGGCGACGCCGTGCTGTCGGTCGCCGGTCAGGCGATCGATTCGCCCCAGGCGTTGGTCGATGCGATTCGAGCCCACCCCGGTCAGCGGGTGCCGATTCGGATTCGGCGCGATGGTCAGACGCAGTCTGTCACGCCGAAGTTGGCACAGCGCAGCAACGATCGGGACCAACCGGTCGGACATCTCGGGGCCGCGATCACCATCGATCCGGCTGCCTGGAAGGACATGCAAACCGTACATCGGCTAGGGCCGGTCGCCGCGATCCCGGCGGCGGTACATAAAACCTGGGAACTATCGGTGCTGTCGGTGCGTCTGATCGGACGGATGATCGTCGGCCAGATCTCTTGGCATAACGTCGGTGGGCCGATCCAGATCGCCACCTATGCCGGCCAAAGCGCCCAGATCGGGGTGGTCGCTTTCATTAGCTTTCTGGCCTTCATCAGCATCAATCTTGCGCTGATAAACCTCTTGCCAATCCCGGTGTTAGACGGGGGGCATCTTCTGTATTATGCGATCGAATGGATTCGGGGGCGGCCTTTGTCGGAGGCCGTACAAGCTGCGGGCCAGCAGGCGGGCATGGTCGCTCTGCTCATGCTTATGGCCGTGGCGTTCTATAACGATATCCTGCGCTTGCTCGGGTAGCGGAGCTCAATTATGAATGGAGTGGTAAAGCGTGCGGCAGGCGCGCTGTTGGTGGTGTATGCGGCCGGAGCCTGGGCTCAGTCGTATGATTTCCAGATCGCCAATATCAAGGTCGAGGGCGTAAAACGGCTGGAACCGGGAACGGTTCTGACCTACCTACCGGTGTCAGTGGGTGACCGGATGAGCGAGATCCGGGCCCAGCAGTCGATTCGTGCGCTCTATGATTCTGGCCTGTTCGAGAATGTTGCGCTGGATCGCCAGGGCGATACGCTGGTGGTCAATGTGGCCGAGCGGCCAGAGATCGCCAGTTTCAAGATCGAAGGCAACAAAGCCATCGGTGGCGACAAGCTCAAGGATGCGCTCAAAAAGCAGGGGCTGGCCCAGGGCGAGCTGTACAAGCGCTCGCTGGTTGATTCGCTGCAGCAGGAACTGCAGCGCCAGTACTATGCCAACGGCTACTACAGCGTAAAGATTGATACCAATATCAAGAAGTTGGGTAACAATCGCGTGGCTATCGATATCAAGGTCCACGAAGGGCCGGTGGCCTCGATCAAGGATATCAATATCATCGGTAATCGAGAGTTTTCCGATGAACAGCTCAAAAGCGCATTCAAGCTCAAATCGCACCAGCCGTTCTATGCGCACCCGTTGTCGTTCTGGAAGCATCCCGATCGCTACTCGCGCGAGAAGTTGGTCGGCGACCTCGAATCGCTGAATTCTTACTATCAGAACCGCGGTTATCTGAAGTTCGACGTCACTTCGGTGCAGGTCTCGTTGTCGCCGGACAAGCGCAACGTATTTATCACCATCAACGTCGACGAAGGCTCGCAGTACAAGATCTCGGACTACAAGTTTGCCGGTGACATGATCGTGCCGGAAGCCACGCTCGAGCGTCTGGTTCAGGTCGACAAGGGCCAAGTGTTCTCGCGCAAGGAAGTGCAGGATTCGTCGGATGCGATCAGTTCCGGCTTGGCAGACTTCGGCTATGCCTTTGCCGATGTCCGGCCGTTGACCAAGATCGACGAAGATAACAAGACGGTCGATCTGACCTTCTTCGTCAATCCGGGCAAGCGGACTTACGTTCGCCAGATCGTGTTCAACGGCAACGCTAAGACCAACGATCAGACGCTGCGTCGTGAGATGCGTCAGTTCGAAGGTGCGCCTTATTCGCGGCGCGCGATCCAGCGCTCGCGTACCCGCCTGGCGCGGCTGACGTTCCTACAGGATGTACAGGTCGATACCAAGAAGGTGCCGGGTTCGGACGATCTGGTCGACATCAACTACGACGTCACCGAGCGGGCGGCCGGTCAGATCAACGCCGGGGTAGGCTATTCGGATTCCGAAGGCTTTCTGATCAACGGCGGGGTCAAGCACACCAACTTCCGCGGGACGGGCGACACCATTCAGGTCAACGCCTCGACCAACGAATACACCAAGAGCGTGTCGGGTAGTTTCACCGATCCGTACTTCACGGCCGAAGGGGTGTCGCGCACGATCTCGGCGTTCTATCGCAAAACTGATCAGTTGTATTCCAGTAGCTCGAGCTACGATATCAACTCGTTCGGCGCGGCGATGACATTCAATTTCCCGATTACCGAATACTCGACACTGCGGGCCGGCATCGGCGCCGAGCAAAACGAGATCCAGAACGTCTACGACAGTGATGGCGAGCTGGGCGTGTCTGATGAGGTCGCACGCTTCGTCCGCGAAAACGGTCGGACCGCCAACACCTACGAACTGCGCACCGGTTTCGATCGCGATACGCGTAATCGAACCTATTTCGCCACCCGCGGCAGCGATACGCAGCTGTTGTTCAATATCAAGGGCCCCGGCTCCGATCTGGAGTACTACAAGGCCAGCCTCGAGCACGAACGTTATTTCCGGGTCGGCTCCTGGATTCCGAAACTCTCGGACAAGGTGGTTCTGCAGGTTAACGGCAAGGTCGGCCAGACCGATACCTGGGGCGATGGCTCGGATGTGCCACCCTATGACAACTTCTTTGCTGGTGGCGCGCAGTCGGTGCGTGGTTTCGAAAGCGGTGGTCTCGGGCCGCAGGATTCCTACGATAATGCCTATGGTGGCCAGTTCCTGACCACGCTCCAGACCAATCTGGTGATCCCGACCTTCCTGAAGTCGGATAACAAGACGACTCGTCTGAGTGTGTTCTACGATATGGGTAACGCCTATCGGAACGTCGGCGATTTCGATGCGTCGGAGATGGGGCATTCCGCGGGCGTCGCATTTGACTGGTTCACCCCGTTCTTCGGCCTGCTGCGCGTCAGTTATGCGCCGTACGTCGATAAGGCGCGCGACGAAGACGAGGTCAATCGCTTCCAGTTCTCGTTTGGTGCCAATTTCTAGTCGAGCGATATCATGGGCATTGCTGCAGGCGTTTTGTATCGATTCCCGGCGGTACTTCTGGCGATGGCGCTGATCGCCGGTGTGGCCGGCGCCCAGCCGACGCGTACGCCGGATAAGATCGGCGTGGTGGATCTGGATCGGCTGGTGCGCGAGTCGCCGCAGGCCAACAAGGCCAAGCAGAACATGGCCCAGCGTTTTGCCAAGCGGAAAAACGCGCTGGAAAGAGCATCGGAAAGCCTGCAGTCCAAGATCGATCGCCTTAAGAACCAATCCGAACAAATGAGCGACAATGAGCGCAACGGGCTGGAGTCGGCGATCCGTGAGGATAAGCATCAACTTCAGCTGCGCCAGAGCCAGTACAATGACGACGTCTCGGATGCTGAGCAGAAAGAGTTGCATGCCATGCGTTCCGAGCTGCGCAAGGTCATCGACGACTATGCCGAGAAAAACGGCTACGACCTGATTCTCGGCGACTCGGTGCTCTATGCCAGTGATTCGGTCAATATCACCGACTCGATATTGCAGCGTCTTCAGCAGCGCAGCGATGACGGCAAGCCCGAACAAAACCAGTAACGGGAGCTTGCCGTGGCGAGCGAGGAAATACAGTCGAGCGGCTACAGCGCTGCAGCCCTGGCCGAGCGTTTTGGGCTGGCATTGGCCGGCGACGGTTCGGCACGGGTCAGCGGGGCCTGCGCGCTAACACCGGGACGCAAGGGGGGATTGGCCTTTGCCGATAACCCGCGCCGGAGTGCGTTGGTCGCCCAGTCCGCAGCGAGCATCATTGTACTGCCCTCAGAACTGGCCGAATTGGCGCCCTCGGCGGCGCTGATCGCTGAATCGCCCCGGCTGATGTTCGCCCGGATCGCGGCCCTGTTCGAGCGGCCGAGCCCGGTCTCGGGCATCGCTGCCAGCGCGGTGGTTGATCCGTCGGCTGTGATCGACCCCAGTGCCAGCATCGGTGCCCAGGCAGTGGTGGGAGCGCATTGCCATATTGGCTCGCATACGGTGGTGGGTGCCGGCACGGTGATCGGCGACGACGTCACGGTCGGTGAGCGGTGTGTGCTGGGTGCCCGGGTCAGCCTGCTACCGGGCAGTCGACTCGGTGCGCGGGTACGTATCGGTGCTGGTGCGGTGATCGGCGAGCGCGGCTTTGGCCTGGTGCCAGGCCCGGCCGGCCTCGAGGCTGTACCCCAGCTTGGCGGTGTCGTTATCGAAGACGATGTTGAGATCGGTGCCAATAGTACGATCGATCGCGGCGCCCTCGACGACACGCTGCTCCGAAGCGGGGTAAAGATCGATAACCAGGTCCACATCGCGCACAACTGTGTGATCGGCTCGCATACCGTGATTGCCGGCTGTACTGGTATCGCTGGATCCTGCGTGATTGGCGAGCGCTGCATGATCGGCGGCGGAGTCGGCATCGCCGATCACGTCACGATCGCCGACGGCGTGGTGGTTACCGCAGCCAGCCAGGTGCCCAAGAATATCGACAGTGAAGGGGTATACTCGTCGACTTTCCGTGCCATGCCGGCGCACAGCTGGAGAAAGCGACTGGCCTTGTTCCGGTCGCTCGATCGTATTGAAGCCCGGCTCAAGCGGGTCGAAACAACAAACGGGATTTCTGGAGACCCCCATGAATGAACAGGACGAAATCCGATCGATCATGAAAATGGTGCCGCACCGGTATCCTTTTCTACTGGTCGACCGGGTGATTGAATGCGAGCCGGGGCAGTCGATCACGGCGCTCAAGAACGTCACCGTCAACGAGCCGTTCTTTACCGGCCACTTCCCGGGTCACCCGGTCATGCCCGGGGTGCTGATCCTCGAGGCGTTGGCGCAGGCCGGTCTGATTCTCGGCATGCGAACGGTCGACGCCGAGGACGGTACGATCGTCTATTTCGCCGGTATCGACAAAGCGCGTTTTAAGCGTCAGGTGATTCCGGGCGATCAGTTGCTGCTCAAGCTCGAGATCGTATCGACCAAACGACGTCTGTGGCGTTTCGATGCCGAGGCCTGGGTCGGCGACGAGCTGGCCTGCCGGGCCCAGATGATGGCGATCCCGGGCAGCCCGGCCGACGCCGAGGCGGTCTGATGCCGGTTGATGCGTCTGCCCACGTCCATCCGGAAGCCCAGCTCGACGACGATGTCGATATCGGCCCGTTCACGGTCATCGGTCCGCATGTGCGCATCGGCTCCGGTTCGAAAATCGGTCCGCATGCGGTCGTCGAAGGCCATACCACGATTGGTCGCAACAACCGGGTATCGCAGTTCGTGTCGCTCGGCGCCGAACCGCAGCATCGCGGCTACAACGGCGAGCCGACCGAGCTGGTCATCGGCGACGGCAATACCTTCCGCGAATACTCGAGCGTGCATCGTGGCACGATGCTCGATGAGGGCGTGACCCGGATTGGCAACGACAATCTGTTGATGGCCTATACGCATATCGCCCACGACTGCGTGCTCGGCAGCAACATCACCATGGCCAACGGTGCCAGTCTGGCCGGACACGTACGCATCGACGATTACTGCATTCTGGCTGGCTTTGCGCTGGTCTATCAGTTTCGGCGTGTGGGCCGGGCCGCATTTCTAGCTTACTGCAGCGGCGTGGTTCAGGACGTGCCGGCCTTCGTACGTTCGGCAGGATCCCCGGCCGAACCGCATGGCATCAACTCGATCGGCATGCGGCGGCTGGGCTATGCCAACGACGAAATCGCCGCGGTCAAGAAAGCCTATCGCACGCTGTATCGCTCCAAGATGCGGTTGGCTGAGGCCAAGGATGTGATCCGCGAGCAGGCCGAAGCCAGCCCGGCGGTCGCCACACTGCTGGAGTCGCTGGACAACGCCCAGCGCGGCATCATCCGCTGAGCCTGCGGTCCGCGGTGGCCGAGAGGCATTCGAGCGAGGGCCCCGATCCGGTTTTCGTCATCGTCGCCGGGGAAGTCTCTGGCGATATATTGGCCGCGGGGCTGATCCGCCAGCTGCGACAGCATTATCCGCGGGCCCGGTTTGTCGGCGTGACCGGCCCGCGAATGCGAGCCGAGGGGTGTGAATCTTGGGGCGACATCGAACAGTTGTCACTGTTCGGTATCAGCGAAGTGGTGGGCCAGATACCGCGGCTGCTGCGGTTTCGTCAGCAGCTGTACAGCCGGGTTCGCAAGCTGCGGCCGGATGCCTTTATCGGTGTCGATGCGCCGGCCTTCAATACACGCTTGGAAGAACGGCTGCGCCGGGTTGGGGTGGCCACTGTCCACTACGTCTGCCCGACCGCCTGGGCCTGGCGGTCCAATCGGACCCGTCGTATCCGGCGAGCCGTAGACCTGATGCTGGCGATCTTTCCCTTCGAGCCGGCGTTTTTTGCTGGCTACGATATTCCGGTCACCTTCGTCGGGCATCCATTGGCCGACGAGCTGCCGTTGCATCCAGATCCGGCGAGTGCCCGACGCGCTTTGGGCTTGGACGAAAATGGACCCTGGGTCGGTCTATTGCCCGGTAGCCGCGGGGGCGAAGTCAGTCGGCTTGGCCCTCGGTTCTTGCACGCAGCACGCTGGCTGGCACAGCGCCAGCCAGGCGTGCGGTTCGTCGTGCCGCTAGCCAACGACCGGGTACGGGCCCGTTTCGAGGCCGATCTGGAGGCGGGTTTCGCCGACCTGGACGTGACCCTGGTCGACGGCCGCTCGCGCGAGGTCATGCGCGCAGTCGATGCGCTATTGGTCGCCTCGGGCACTGCGACCCTGGAGGCGTTGCTGGCCAAAACGCCCATGGTCGTGGCCTACGAGCTGTCGAGCAGCAATTACTGGCTTGCGCGCAGCTTGAATCTCATCAAAACTAAGTTCGTAAGCATGCCCAATCTGCTGGCTGGACGCCGTCTGGTACCGGAACTGCTACAGACCGATGCGCAAGTGCCGATGCTAGGTGCTTGGCTGTACCGGCTGTTGGCTTCAGAGCACGCCAGAAACGAACAGGTCGGGGCGTTCGAAACCATTCACGAGGGCCTGTCGCGGGGCGCCGATGCGCACGCTGCCGAGGCCGTGGTTCAACTGATCGAGTCGCGTCGATGAGCCGTCGGATGCGCCGAAAATTCGCCTGTCCGCTGGTCGCCGGAGTCGACGAGGTCGGACGTGGGCCGCTGGCCGGTCCGGTGGTCGCGGCTGCGGTCATCATGCCGGCGCGGCCGTTGCCCCAGGGCTTGACCGATTCGAAGGCGCTGACCGCCGAACAGCGTGAGCGCCTAGATGCGAAGGTGCGTGCCCGAGCGATTGCCTGGGCGATCGCTGAGGCTTCGGTTGCAGAAATCGATCAGCACAATATTCTCGGTGCGACAATGCTGGCTATGCAGCGTGCGGTGGCCGCGCTCGCGCTCCGGCCGTGCGCCGTCTGGGTCGACGGTAATCGGGCGCCGATGCTCGGCTTGCCGGTACGGACCGTGGTCGGTGGCGATGGCAGCGTGCCGGCGATCAGCGCGGCTTCGGTGATCGCCAAGGTGGCGCGGGATCGACAAATGGTCGAACTCGATGCGGCCTATCCGGGGTATGGCCTGGCCGCGCATAAAGGCTACGGCACACCGGCCCATCGCACGGCGCTGGCCGAGCTTGGCCCCACGCCGATCCATCGGCATAGCTTCGCCCCGGTCGCGCGGGCCGCCGCCGCGACCCAGACCAGCCTGGATTTAACGTTAGGATAGAGCGACGTCGCACCTCGCCGGCTCGCTCCAACTCGAGGATCTTCGATGACGACACCCTTCGTCCATCTGCGCGTTCATACCGAGTACTCGCTGTCCGATGGCATCGTGCGGATCAAGCCGTTGCTCAAACAGGTGGCCGAAGCCGGCATGCCGGCGGTCGGGGTAACCGACCACGTCAACCTGTTTGGCATGGTCAAGTTCTATAAGGCCGCGCTTGGCGCCGGCATCAAACCTTTGGTCGGGGTCGATCTGCAGGTCGACGAGGGCACAGCGCCGGCCTCGCGGCTGACCCTCATGGCCCAGCACCGCGAAGGCTATCGTAATCTCTGCGAGATCCTTACCTGGGCATACCTGCATGGCCAGACCGGCGGCCAGGTGTTGGCCAAGCGGGAATGGATCGCCGACAAATCCGATGGCCTGATCGCGATCTCCGGCGGCATGAGTGGCGACACCGGCCAGGCGCTGTTGGCCGGCAAACGTGAGCTGGCCGAACAGCATGCCCACTATTGGCAACAGATTTTTGGCGATCGCTATTATCTCGAGCTGACCCGCTGCGGTCGGGCCGGCGAAGCCGCCTGGCTGGCCGAGACGGTTGGGCTGGCGCTGTCCGCCGATATTCCGGTGGTCGCGACCAACGATGTCCGCTTCTCCTCGGCCGAGGATTTCGATGCCCACGAGGCGCGCGTGGCGATTCACGGTGGTCATACGCTGGCCGATCCGCGTCGGCCTCGAAATTACACCGCCGAGCAGTATCTGAAAACGCCGGAGGAAATGGCCGAGTTGTTTTCGGATCTGCCCGAGGCGCTTGAGAACTCGGTCGAGATCGCACGCCGCTGCAACCTGCAGCTGACGCTCGGCGAGAACGTGCTGCCGGACTTCCCGGTACCGGAAGAGCACGATACCGATTCGTTTCTTCGGGCCGAATCGGAGGTCGGTCTCAACGAGCGCCTGGAAGCGTTGTATCCGGACGCCGACCTGCGCGAGGCTAAGCGCACTGAATACGACAGCCGGCTCACCCACGAGCTGGACGTCATCAAGACCATGGGCTTCCCCGGCTACTTTCTGATCGTGGCCGACTTTATCCGCTGGGCGCGTGAAAATGGCGTGCCGGTGGGCCCGGGCCGTGGTTCGGGTGCGGGCTCGCTGGTGGCCTATGCCCTCGGCATCACCGACTTGGACCCGCTGGCCTACGATCTGCTGTTCGAGCGCTTTCTGAACCCCGAGCGCGTATCCATGCCCGACTTCGACGTCGACTTCTGCATGGACGGCCGCGACCGGGTGATTGAGTACGTGGCCGATGCCTACGGCCATGAAAAGGTTAGCCAGATCATCACCTACGGCACCATGGCGGCCAAGGCGGTGGTACGCGACGTCGGCCGCGTGCTGAGCCATCCCTATGGCTTTGTCGATCGCATCGCCAAGCAAGTGCCGTTCGCCCCGGACATGACGCTCACGCGCGCCCTGGAGGAATCCGAAGAGCTGCGAACGTCGCGCGAGGACGAAGAAGTTGGCTATCTGCTGGATCTGGCGTTATCGCTGGAAGGTGTGTCGCGCAACGCCGGCAAGCACGCCGGCGGGGTGGTGATTGCGCCGTCGAACTTGATCGACTTCACGCCGCTGTACTGCGAGCCGGGCGGGACTAACCGGGTCACCCAGTTCGACAAGGACGACGTCGAGGCGGTCGGCCTAGTCAAGTTCGACTTTCTCGGCCTGCGTACGCTCACGATTATCGACAACGCGGTCCAGGTCGCCAATGCGCGCCTGGAACAGGCCGGCAAGGAGCCGATCGACGTCCGGCACATCCCGATGAACGACAAGGCCTCGTTCGATCTGCTCAAAAAAGGCGATACCACCGCGGTCTTCCAGCTGGAATCCTCCGGCATGCGGCGCCTGATTAAGCGCCTGCAGCCGGCCGAGTTCGAGGACATCATCGCGCTGGTGGCCCTGTACCGGCCCGGGCCGCTGGAATCGGGCATGGTCGAAGATTTCATCGACCGTAAGCATGGTCGGGCCAAGGTGGTGTATCCGCACCCCTCACTGTCCGAAGTGCTGGAGCCGACCTACGGCGTGATCCTGTATCAAGAGCAGGTGATGCAGATCGCTCAGGTACTGGCCGGCTACAGCCTCGGCAACGCCGACTTGCTACGCCGCGCCATGGGCAAGAAAAAGCCCGAGGAGATGGCCAAACAGCGCGACGGCTTCGTCGCCGGCGCGATCGAAAACGGAATCGAAGGCGATACCGCGGCCTATATCTTCGATCTGGTCGAGAAATTTGCCGGCTACGGCTTCAACAAGTCGCACTCGGCAGCCTATGCGCTGGTTTCCTATCAGACCGCCTGGCTGAAAGCGCACTATCCGGCCGATTTCATGTCGGCGGTGCTGTCGGCGGATATGGATCACACCGACAAGGTCGTGATCATGATCGACGAGTGCCACCGGCTCGACATCGAGGTGGCCCCGCCCAACGTCAATGCGTCGGAATACAATTTCTCGGTAGTCGACGATGCGACCATTCGCTACGGTCTCGGCGCGATCAAGGGCCTGGGCAAGGGCGCGATCGATGCCGTAATCGCCGAGCGCCGCGAAGGCGGCACCTTCGCCAGCCTGTACGATTTCTGCCGCCGGGTGGATACCTCCAAGATCAACCGTCGTGCGATCGAGGCCTTGATCAACGCCGGCGCCCTGGACGACCTCGGCCCGAACCGGGCCAGCCTCATGCACGGCGTCACACGTGCACTGGCGGCGGCCGATCAGGATCGTACCGCTTCGTCGGTCGGCCAGAACGATATGTTCGGTCTGGCCGAGACACCGGATACCGCCGGCCCGCCGTTGGAAGAACTCGCGGAATGGCCCGAGGACGAACGCCTGCGCGCCGAGCGCGACACCCTCGGTCTGTATCTGACCGGCCACCCCATCAAGGCTTGGGAGGATGAGCTCGAGAACATGACCGACGGCAAGATCGCCGATCAGGTCGCAGCCATGCCGCGTCCGGAAGAGGGCGGCAACAGTCGACGTAGCCCGCGCAAGAACGCGATCGTCGCCGGGTTGGTGGTCGAGGTGAAGCGCATGAAAAAGGGCAAGCGCATCATCGTAGTGCTGGACGATGGCTCGGCGCGCATCGAATGCCCGCTGTTCGAGGACAAGGCCGCTGAATACGGCCATCTGTTGGCGGCCGACAAGCTGGTGATCGTGGACGGCAGCCTACAGTACGATGATTTTTCGGATGGCTTTCGCCTGAACGCCAATTCGGTGATGGATATCGAGGGCGCGCGTCAGGCCTATGCCAGCCGTATTCTGCTGCAGCTGCAGTCCGAAGCGGCGCTGGATGTCGATGCGCTGGCGGGCTGTGTCGATCGCTACAGAGCCGATGCCGGCTGCGATGTGGTGCTGCGCTATGCGAACGCTGAAGCCCGCGCCGTGCTCACCCTGGGCGACACCCGGCTGCGTCTGTGCAACGATTTGCTGACCGATCTGCAGACCCTGGTGGGTGCGGATAAGGTGCAAGTGCGTTATCGTCGCGCTCAGAGCAACGTCAACTGACCCGACAACGGCAATAAGACACCGATGGCGCAGAAAAACCTCGACTACCTGGACTTCGAACAGCCGATCGCCGAACTGCAGGAGAAGATCGAGGAGCTGCGTTATGTCGCCGACGGCAGCGAAGTCAATCTCTCCGAAGAGATTCAGCGCCTCGAAGACAAGCGCAAAAGCCTGACCGAACAGATTTTTTCCAAGCTGTCGACCTGGCAGGTCGCACAGATGGCCCGCCATCCGCTGCGGCCCTATACCCAGGACTACATCGACGGCATGTTCACCGATTTCGTCGAGCTGCACGGCGACCGTGCCTATGCTGACGATCCGGCGATCATCGGCGGAACTGCGCGTCTGGGTGGTCAGTCGGTGATGGTGATCGGCCACCAAAAAGGCCGTGATACCAAGGAAAAGATCTATCGCAACTTCGGCATGCCGCGCCCCGAGGGGTATCGCAAGGCACTGCGACTGATGAAGACCGCCGAGCGGTTCAAGATGCCGGTGCTGACTTTTATCGATACGCCCGGCGCCTATCCCGGCATCGGTGCCGAAGAGCGCAACCAGTCCGAGGCGATCGCCCGCAATCTGTTCGAGATGGCCAAGCTGCGGGTGCCGGTGATCTGCACTGTGGTCGGCGAGGGCGGCTCCGGTGGTGCGCTGGCGATCGGGGTCGGGGATCAGTTGATGATGATGCAATACAGCATCTACTCGGTGATCTCACCGGAAGGCTGTGCGTCGATTCTCTGGAAGTCGGCCGACAAGGCTGAAGATGCGGCCGAGGCCATGCGTGTGTCGTCGGTCGATCTCAAGCGGCTCGAGTTGGTCGACGAAGTCATCGACGAGCCGTTGGGCGGGGCGCATCGTGATCCCGAAGCGTTGATGGCGCATCTCAAAGATCGGCTGCTGGCGCATATGACACGCCTACAGCATATGGATACCGACCAACTGCTCGAGGCCCGCTACAACCGCTGGATGGCCTTCGGCGACTTTAAGTCCACCGGGTGAACGACCCGGCTCGGGCGCTCGCCGTCCTGCCGGAAGACACCCGCGGCCTAGTGGTCGCTTTCAGCGGCGGCCACGATTCTAGCGCGCTATTGCAGGCTCTGGCCGAGGCAGCACATCCGGTGCCGCTGCGGGCCGTTCATGTCTGTCATCAGATTGAGACCGAGGCCGACTCCTGGGCTGCACACTGTGAGCGTGTTTGCGCTGCTCGCGGTATCCAGCTGCGACGTATCGACGTTGAGGTCGATACTCGGGGCAAAGGCCTGGAAGCCGCGGCTCGCGTGGCGCGTTATCGGGCGCTGGCTGAGCAGATCGAGGCCGGCGAAGTGTTGGTTTGTGCACACCATGCCGAAGATCAGGCCGAGACCTTTCTGCTCCAGGCCCTGCGTGGCTCGGGCGTAGCGGGTTTGGCTGGGATGCCGAGTCTGAGCCCGTGCGGCGCGGGGCGGTTGTGGCGGCCGTGGCTGAAGATCGAGCGTGCGGCGATCACCCGCTTGGCCCGGGCGCGCGGCCTCGACTGGATCGAAGACGCTACCAATCTCGATCCGCGCCGGGCGCGCGGCTTTGTTCGCGAACACGTGTGGCCCGCACTCAGCCAGGGCTGGCCGGCGGCGGCCCAAACACTATCGCGAAGCGCTGCCTGGGCCGCGGATGCCGCGGCCGCAGTCGATACGCTGGCCGGTATCGATCTGCATCGCGTCCGCGCTGTCGACGACTCGCTGCGACTCGCCGAACTGGCCGTACTGACCGAGGCCCGGGCAGCCGAAGTGCTGCGCCGCTGGCTACGCGAAGGCGGCCACGACGTGCCCGATCATCGCCATATCGAACAGATACGCCGGATCAGCCAGGCGCGCGAGCATTCGGGGCCACGGGTAGGGTTCGTCGATACCGAGGTCCGGCGTTTCGATGCGCGCCTGTTCGCCATGTCGCGGCTGGCTGTGCCGCCCATGCCCGGGCAAACCCTGGCCTGGTCGGCCCCAGATGGCTTGTCACTGCCGAGTGGCTGTGGCCGGCTGCGGCTGGCCGGGCGCGCGCCGGCCGACTGGCCGAACGACCTTACGGTGTGTTTTCGCGCCGGTGGCGAGAAGCTGGCGCGAGCCAACGGTAGTCGCCAGGCATTGGCCGAGTGGCTGCGGGCGGCCCGGGTGCCGCCATGGGTGCGTGAGCGTTTGCCGCTGATCTATGCTGGCCGCGTATTAATCGCGATTCCCGGGCTCTGGGGCCATCCGGCTCTGGCCGACTGGTTCCGGGGCGAGCGACCGGATTTCATCTGGGAACACGGCTTGGTCGGGGCGCCGATCGGCGCTATGGAGTGAGCGAAGCGCATTCGCACAGCGTCTGCCAACCAGTTGAGGTGAAAGGTGTGGACGACAGCGGTGCGGTTTCAGGCAGGCAGCGATCGGGCCACGCGCAGGTGTGCCGGCCAGTCAACGGCCGCTGGGTCGACGTCGGCCTGGGCTGAACTGCGCAAAAACAGCCGATCGCACACACGCGAGGGTGCCTGCAGCCGCATGAAAACTGTTTGGCAACGGCTGCGCGTTGTTCAGGGGGCGGCTTTCGGCTAGCATGCGCGGCTAAGCACCTCCCTCGACCCTACTGAGCGCGCATGGCTGGGCACGCGACTGGCACTCGTTATCTATTCGTTACCGGCGGGGTCGTGTCCTCGCTTGGCAAGGGCATTGCGGCCGCCTCGCTGGGCGCACTGCTTGAAGCCCGCGGTCTGACTGTTTCGGTGATCAAGCTCGATCCCTATCTGAACGTCGACGCCGGCACTATGAGCCCGTTCCAGCACGGCGAGGTCTATGTGACCCGCGATGGTGCCGAAACGGATCTGGATCTGGGTCACTATGAGCGTTTTCTGAAAACGCGGACCTCGCGGTTGTCGAACTTCACGACTGGCCAGATCTATAACAACGTCATCAACAAGGAACGGCGCGGCGATTATCTCGGCGGCACGGTGCAGGTCATCCCGCACATCACCGACGAGATCAAGCGCTGTATTCTGGAAGGCGGTGAAGGCGCGGATATCTGCCTCGTCGAGATCGGCGGTACGGTCGGCGATATCGAATCGCTGCCGTTCCTCGAGGCTATTCGTCAGTTCGGAGTCGAGCTGGGCCACGACCGCGTGATGTTCATGCATCTGACGCTGGTGCCGTATATCCCGTCTTCTGGCGAGCTCAAGACCAAGCCGACCCAGCATTCGGTCAAAGAGCTACGCTCGATCGGCATTCAACCGGACATTCTGGTGTGTCGTACCGACCGGCAGCTGCCGGAGAACGAGCGCCGCAAAATCGGTCTATTCACGAACGTACCGGACCGGGCCGTGATCGCCGCGGTAGACGTAGACGATATCTACAAGATGCCGAGTCTGCTGCAGAGCCAGCACCTCGACGATCTGGTGATTGGCCATTTCGGTATCGAAGCGCCACATGCCGATCTGTCCAACTGGGCGGCCCTGGTCGATGCCCGGACCACCCAGGATGTGTCGGTGCGGGTGGCCATGGTGGGCAAGTATGTCGATCTGGCGGACGCTTACAAGTCGGTTAACGAAGCGCTGTCCCATGCCGGACTGCATACGGCGACCCGGGTAGAAATCGACTATGTCGACTCGGAAACCGTCGAGCGTGACCCCGAGGCCGCGCTATCGGGCTGTGACGCCGTGCTGGTCCCGGGCGGCTTTGGCGAGCGCGGTATCGAAGGCAAGATTGCCGCATCGCGCTATGCGCGCACTCACGGCGTGCCGTATCTGGGCATCTGCCTCGGCATGCAGGTCGCCTGCATCGATTTCGCCCGCGACGTGGCTGGCCTGGAAGGGGCCCATAGCACCGAATTCAACCCGGCTCCGGCGCATCCGGTGATCGCTTTGGTCACGGAGTGGACGGATGCCGGTGGCGATCGCCAGACCCGCGACGCCAACGTCGACCTAGGGGGCACCATGCGCCTGGGCGAGCAGCGTTGTCGCCTGGTGGCTGATACGCTAGCGCACCGCTGCTACGGTGCCGACGAAATCTTCGAGCGGCATCGGCATCGCTACGAATTCAACAACCATTATCGTGATCGACTGGCCGATAGTGGGCTGGTGTTTTCCGGCTTTTCGGTCGAGGACGATCTGGTGGAAATTGTCGAACTGCCCGACCATCCATGGTTCCTGGGTTGCCAGTTCCATCCCGAATTTACGTCGACGCCGCGCTCTGGCCATCCGTTGTTCATGGGCTTCATCGCGGCCGCCCGCAGTCGGTGTCTGAAATGAATCTAGGTGAATTCACGGTTGGGGGCGATGCGCCGCTGTTTCTGATCGCCGGGCCCGATAGCCTGGAATCGCAACAGCTGTCGATCGATATCGCCGGCCACGTCGCCGAAATCTGTGCCGATCTTGGTATCGGCTATGTGTTCAAGGGGTCTTTCGATAAGGCTAACCGTAGTTCGCATACCAGCTATCGTGGCCCGGGTATGGATGCCGGCCTGGAAACGCTGGCCGCGGTCAAACGCGAGATCGGCGTGCCGGTGACCACTGATGTGCATGTCGAGGCCCAGGTCGAGCCGGTATCGGTCGTGGCCGATATGCTGCAGACCCCGGCGTTTCTCTGCCGCCAGACCGATTTCATTCAGACGGTCGCGGCTTCGGGCAAGCCAGTCAATATTAAGAAGGGCCAGTTCCTGTCGCCGGCCGAGATGAACGGCGTAGTCGCCAAGGCGCGCGAAGTCGGCGGTGAGGATATTTTGGTCTGCGAGCGCGGTTTTGCCTTTGGCTACAATAATCTCGTGGTCGATATGCGAGGTCTGGCCATGATGCGGGATACCGGCTGCCCGGTCGTGTTCGACGCGACCCATTCGGTACAGCTGCCCGGCGGGCTGGGCAGCGCTTCGGGCGGCGCGCGCGAACATATCCCGGTGTTGGCGCGGGCTGCGGCTGGTGCCGGCGTATCTGGGTTGTTCATGGAAACCCATCCGGATCCTGACAACGCGCTCTGCGATGGCCCGAATTCGTTGCCGTTGACGCATATGCGTGAACTGCTCGAAACGCTGGTCGAGTTGGACGGCGTGGTCAAACGTGCCGGCATCATGACAGAACGCGCTCCGAACGGTTAATCTTGGGGCCGCCGCCGGCCGATTCGATCGCGCGGCAGGCCGATTGAACTTACATCAACGCGATATCCAAAAGCTTATGTCGAAGATTTCCAGTACCCGCGGCTATCAGGTGATTGACTCGCGCGGTAATCCGACGGTGGCGGTCCAGATCGAGCTGGATTCCGGTGCGACCGGGCTGGCGATGGTGCCATCGGGCGCTTCGACCGGCAGCCTGGAAGCCGTCGAGCTGCGCGACAACGACAAATCCCGCTTTCTCGGCAAGGGCGTGACCCGCGCCGTGGCCAACGTCAACGGCGAGATCGCCAAGAAGATCAAGGGCTACGACGCCACCGATCAAGCTGGCCTCGACAAGATGCTGATCGAACTCGACGGCACCGATAATAAGGGTCGTCTGGGCGCCAATGCGTTGTTGGGCGTATCGTTGGCGGCTGCGCATGCTGCGGCCAACGAAGCTGGCCAGGGCCTGTATGCTTTTCTCGGCCACGACGAAGCCACCCAGCTGCCGGTACCGATGATGAATGTCATCAACGGCGGCGAGCATGCCTCGAACAACGTCGATATCCAGGAATTCATGATCGTGCCGGCCGGGCTGCCGAGTTTCTCGGAAGCCCTGCGCTGCGGTGCCGAAGTCTTCCAGCACCTTAAGAAGCTACTGGGCGAGCGCGGCATGTCGACCGCAGTCGGCGACGAGGGTGGTTTCGCTCCGGATCTGCCGTCGAACGAGGCAGCGTTGTCGACCCTGGTCGAAGCCATTGAACGGGCCGGCTACAAGCCGGGCGAGGATGTCTTCCTCGGCATCGACGCAGCCAGCACCGAGTTCTACGAAGACGGAACCTATAAGCTGGACGGCGAAGGTAAGAACTACGACGCCAAGGGCTTTGTGGACTATCTCGCCAAGCTGGTCGACCAGTACCCGATCATCACCATCGAAGATGGGATGGCCGAGGACGACTGGGACGGCTGGGCGCTGCTGACCGAACGTCTGGGCGACAAGATCCAGCTGGTCGGCGACGATCTGTTCGTCACCAACACCCGGATTCTGCAGAAGGGCATCGAGCAGGGCATTGCCAACTCGATCCTGATCAAGCCCAACCAGATCGGCACGCTCACCGAGACCCTGCGCGCGATCGACGTGGCCACCCGCGCCGATTATTCGGCGGTGGTGTCGCATCGCTCTGGTGAGACCGAGGACTCGACCATTGCTGACTTGGCCGTGGCGACTGCCGCGACCCAGATCAAGACCGGTTCGCTGTCGCGCTCCGATCGCATCGCCAAGTACAACCGGCTGCTGATGATCGAAGCCGAGCTGGGCAGCCGGGCGGTCTATCCCGGCAAGAAAGCCTTCAACTTCGAGCTGTAACTCTTGCTTGACCGGGTTATCAACCGGTCGTCGGCTGGACAGTCGACGGCAACGCGCTACAATCCGAAAATGTATCGCGTTGCCGTCGTCGCCCTGCTCGTCGTTTTCGCTGGTCTGCAGTATCGGCTGTGGATCGGTGAGGGCAGTTTTGCGCAGGTGCATCATCTGCAGAGCATGCGCGACGAACTCCAGAAGACGAACGCTCAGGCGGAAAAACGCAACGATGCCATGCAGGCCCAGATCGAGGATCTGAAATCCGGCGTCGGAGCTACCGAAGGCCGGGCCCGGGTTGAAATGGGTATGGTCAAGCCGGGCGAGACCTTCTTTCTAACTGTTCCCGAAAACCAGGCCGCGGAGCAGACGCCGGCGCCGAGCGCGGCTTCGGGTAGCCAGGGCTGAGTTCTCCAACATGACGTTTCTTGACGGCGATCGAGTCGATGTCGCCGGTTTTGCCTATGCCCGTGGTCAAGCGCCGCGAGCGCATGGTCAGCTCCGAGTCGAACCGGCCGACTTCGTCGTCGAAGAGGATTGCCCGGTGGTATTCGATGAGGCCGGCGAGCATGTCTGGCTATGGATCGAAAAGACCGGCTTGACCACACCGCACCTAGTCGAGCGTCTGTCCGCGGCGACCGGTGTGCATCCGCGCTATATCGGCTATAGCGGTCTCAAGGACCGGCATGCCGTGACACGGCAGTGGTTTTCCTTGGCCTGGCCGATTAAAAGCGAACTGCCGGCCTGGCCGGAGGAAGCCGACTGGCGCATACTCGCGGTGCATCGCCATGGGCGCAAACTCAAGCGCGGAACGCACCGGGCCAATAGCTTCGTGATTCGAGTACGCGGGGTTCGTGACCTTGATCGCGAACAACTGACCCACGACGCGGCCCGCGCCCGCCAGTCTGGTGTGCCGAACTATTTCGGTCCCCAGCGGTTTGGCCATGGCGGGCGTAATCTGGAACTGGCACGAGCCTTGTTTGCTGGCAAGCGGCTGTCGCGCAACCGACGCGGTTTCGCACTCTCGGCCGCGCGTTCGCTGGTGTTCAATGCCGTGCTCGATGCCCGAATCGCTGCTGATCGCTGGCCTGAGCCCATGGCCGGGGACGTGTTCATGCTGGCCGGCTCGCAAAGTGTGTTCGCGGCCTCGACCAGTGCCGAGAGCGCCGCGTCGCTGGCAGAGCGCGTTGCCGCCCAGGATATCCATCCGACTGGCCCCATGGCCGGGCGTCTCGGCTCAAACGCGGTCGTGCCGGATCGCGAGGCCGGGGCCTTGGAGCAGCGCGTGCTGGCCGAATATCCCGATCTGACCCAGGGGCTGGAAGCCGCTCGGGTCGATGCCGAACGCCGCGCCTTGCGTTTGGCCGTGCCCGATCTGGAGCTGTCGTTCGAACAGGACGACGTGCTATTGCGCTTCAGCCTGCCGAGCGGGGCGTTTGCCACCAGTGTGCTGCGCGAACTGATTGCGGTCGAGGATGCGTCGCAGACAGTCGAGCCCGCGGAAGGCGATCGGGGCTGATCGATCGCGGTCAGGATTGGGGCGGTTTTTTCCTCAGCAGAACGTAGAGCGCCCCGGTGCCGCCATCGGTCTGGCGTGCCGAGGTATAGGCGAGAACCTCATCGCGCTGGCGCAGCCAGCCGGCCACCTTGATCTTGAGCACCGGCCCGCGATGGCCTGAGCGCAGGCCTTTGCCGTGTACGATGCGGATACAGCGATAGCCGCGGTCCAGGGCTTCGTAAAGAAATTCGGTTAGGCAGCGACGAGCCACATCGACGACCATGCCGTGTAGATCGATCTCGGCCTGACACCGGTAATGGCCGCGGCGCAGCTTGCGGATCACGGCGTTCTGGACGCCGAGCTGACGATGCACCAGATCGTCGCCGGTCTCGATATCCGGATCCGGGGGGATGTCGTCGAACAATTCGGACATCACAGCGGCCTCGTCCGCTTCGCGCATCCGTGGCCGCGCCGAAGGCAGTTCGCGGGCCGGGGGACGCTGGCTCTGACGGATTTCCTCGACCGGCCCAACCTGCTCGCGAAACAGCGCGCTGTCTTCGTCGCTGATGTCGTTGTCGTCGCGCCGGTCGCGGGATCGGGCCATGGTTGTGTACTCCTGTCGCCGTGATCGATGCTTGGTTACGGCAGCCAAACCAAGCTCCGATAAGCTATGCTAGCGGCCTGAAAGCACGTCTGCACGTGCATTATTCAAGGCAACTGGCTGAGTCCATGCGATTACTGCTGAGCAACGATGATGGAGCCCATGCGCCGGGTCTGGCGGCGCTGCGCGAGGCGATGTCCGCGGTCTGCGACGACGTGGTGACGGTCGCCCCGGATCGCAATCGAAGCGGGGCGAGCAATTCGCTGACGCTAAATCGGCCCCTGGGGGTGCGCGAGGTCGGCGACAATCTGTTCGCCGTGGACGGTACGCCCACCGACTGCGTGCACTTGGCGACCACCGGCCTGTTCGAGCAGGACCCGGACATGGTGGTCTCGGGGATCAATACCGGCGCTAATCTCGGCGACGATGTGCTCTATTCCGGGACCGTCGCGGCCGCGACCGAAGGGCGCTCCCTGGGCTTGCCTGCGATTGCTATCTCCCTGATCGGCGATGACTGCGAGCACTACGACACGGCGGCCCGGGTGGCCGTATCGATGGTGCGTTTATTGATCGACCATCCGCTGCCGGCCGATACGATTCTCAACGTCAACGTACCGGATCTGCCTTTCGAGGCTCTGGCAGGCTATCGAGCGACCCGGCTCGGCTATCGGCATCGGGCCGAAAAACTGATCGCCGATCGCGACCCGCGCGGTCGGCGGGTATATTGGATCGGCCCGGCCGGTGGCCAGGCCGATGCCGGCCCGGGAACGGATTTTCACGCCGTTGGCGAGGGATTCGTATCGGTCACACCGCTACAGATTGATCTGACGCGGCACAATAGTTTGTCGTCGTTGTCCGATTGGCTCGTTCGGCTGTGACTATGGCGTTGGACAAGCATCCTCACGTTCTTGGATTCGGTATGGCCTCGGCGCGCAGCCGGGCGCGTCTGATATCACGTTTGGAACAACTCGGCATCCAAGACGATCGGGTGCTGGAAGCGATGAATCGCGTGCCGCGGCATATGTTCGTCGATGAGGCTATGACCAGCCGCGCCTACGACGATACGGCGCTGCCGATCGGCTACGGCCAGACTATTTCCCAGCCCTATATCGTGGCCCAGATGACGAGTCTGCTGCTGGCCGATGGCGAGCCGGCGAATGTCCTGGAAATTGGCACCGGCAGCGGCTACCAGGCGGCCGTTTTAGCCGAGCTGATCGATGCTGTATATACGGTCGAACGCGTCAAGCCACTGTACGAGCTGGCGCGCCGCCGATTCGCCGAGCTCGGCTATCGCAATATTCGGGTCCGCGAAGCGCGCGAGGACATCCTTGGGCTGCCGGCTTATGGACCGTTCGATGTGATTTTGGTAACGGCCGGCGCCGAGCAGCTGCCGACATCGTTGTACGAGCAGATGGCCGATGGGGGCCGCATGATCGTGCCGGTAGCCGTGCCGGGCGGTGGGCAGCGACTTGTAGTGGTACGACGCCAGGGCAGTTCCTTCGCACGCGAGGATCTCGATCCGGTAAGTTTCGTGCCTTTGATCGAAGGCAACGACTAATGTGGCGCAGACTCTATGACGCGGTGGTACGTGCGGCCGCGCACCGGCATGCCCAGCCCTGGCTGGCGGCGCTGGCGTTCTCCGAAAGCTCGTTTTTCCCGATTCCACCAGACGTCATGCTGGCGCCGATGGTGCTTGCCCGACGCAATCGGGCGTGGCGTTATGCGCTGATCGCGACCGCCGGCTCGACTATCGGTGGTCTGTTCGGCTATCTGATCGGGGCGCTGTTCATCGAACAGATTCTGCCCTGGCTGTACGACCTCGGCTACGGGCAGGGCTATGAAACGGTCCGTCAGTGGTTTGCCGAGTACGGGTTCTGGGCTGTTTTGTTCGCAGGGTTCAGCCCGGTGCCCTATAAACTTTTCACCATCGCCGCGGGTGCCCTCGGCATGGCGGTGGTGCCCTTTGCCCTGGCTTCGGCGGTCGGACGCGGCGCACGGTTTTTTATCGTGGCCGGATTGGTGCGATGGTTGGGGCCGACCTTTGAAACACGCGTGCTCAAGTACCTGGACTGGATCGGATGGATTATCGTCGGCCTTGTCGTGATCGCTTATCTGGTCTATCGCTTCGCCGTCTGAGTGTGGTGACGGCTGCGGGGCTCGGACTGGCGGTGGTTTTGTCCGGTTGTTCGATCAACCGGACGTTCGCGCCCGATACCTATACGGTTCAGCGCGGTGACACTCTGTGGGCGATCGCCCAGCATTACGATCTCGACTGGCATGCCCTAGCGCGCTGGAACCATATCCGGCCGCCGTACCGTATCGATGTCGGCGAGCGCCTGACGCTCAATCCCTATCCACGATTGAACTACGCGGACATATCCGATCAGCGCCAGGCGCCGGCATCGGCCCGTCAGCAGGCTCCGGCGGTTCATGAATCGACCTCGAGCGGTACGACCCATCCATTGGCCCAGCGCAGCGCGCCCACCGTGGTACGCAGTGCCAACCAGGCGCCGGCTGCGATCCGTACCGGGTCGTCCGGGCCGATGCCGACCCGGCAACAGGTGCCGGCGCCGGAGCCGAAGCAGCCAGACGATACCGCTAGCGCCGAACAGCATACGATCGATTCGGCCAGCGCCTCACAGGCAACCAAGCAGACAACGGTTACCGCCGGTGGTCCGAGCGCCGATGGCTGGCAATGGCCGGCCAGCGGATCGCTGCTGCGGGCCTATGATCCGTCAGCACGCCGCCGCGGCATTGAGCTGGGCGGCAACGTCGGCAGTCCGATCTATGCCGCTTCGAGCGGCACTGTGGTCTACAACGGTATTGGCCTGAAAGGTTATGGCAAGCTGATCATCGTCAAGCACGACGAGCACTATCTATCGGCCTACGGTTTCAATCGGAAAAGCCTGGTCGAGCAGGGCCAAACCGTCGCGGCCGGGGCGCATATCGCCAACATGGGGCTCGGCCCGGGCAACAAACCGATGCTGCATTTCGAAATCCGGCACGACGGCGACCCAATCGATCCGCAGACGGTGTTGCCCAAACGTTGAGCATCGTTGCACGCCGGTAGTGCCGACCGGCCGAATCTGGCAGACTTCAGGGCTTACGTCCCACGTCTCAACACGTCGCCGTCTGGCGGCCGACAACCGCGAAAGCGATCATGGCCAACGCTTCATCGAAATCCAACTTCGTACGCATTAATCGACTGCCGCCGTACGTGTTCGCGATTATCAACGACCTGAAGCAGGAGGCACGAGCGCGGGGCGAGGACATCATCGATTTCGGCATGGGCAATCCGGATCGGCCCACGCCGGAGCACATCGTCGAAAAACTCACCGAAGCAGTGCAACGCCCGGATACCCACCGCTACTCGGTCTCGAGGGGCGTGTTGCGTCTACGCCAGGCGATATCGGCCTGGTACAAGCGCCGCTACGATGTCGACATCGATCCCGAGAGCGAAGCGATCGTGACTATGGGCTCGAAGGAGGGCCTAGCGCATCTGATGCTGGCGATCCTCGAGCATGGCGATCAGGTGCTGGTACCCAACCCGGCCTATCCGATCCATCCCTATGGTGCGGTGATCGCCGGTGCGGATGTGCGCCACGTGCGGATGATGCCGGACAGTGATTTCTTCGGCGAGCTGGAAAAAGCGATCAAGGAATCCTGGCCGCGGCCGAAGATGATGCTGTTGAATTTCCCCAGCAATCCGACCACTCAGTGTGTCGAACTGGAGTTCTTCGAACGCATGGTCGCCATGGCCAAGGAATACGATCTATGGATCGTTCAGGATTTGGCCTACGCCGATCTGGTGTTCGACGGCTATCGCGCACCGTCGATCCTGGAAGTGCCCGGGGCCAAGGACGTGGCGGTGGAATGCTTTACGCTGTCCAAAAGCTATAATATGCCGGGCTGGCGGGTCGGATTCATGTGCGGCAATACCGAGCTGATCGCAGCCCTAGCGCGCATGAAGTCCTATCTCGACTACGGCATGTTTACACCGGTCCAGGTGGCCGCGATTGCTGCGCTCAACGGGCCCCAGGACTGCGTGGACGACATCCGTGATCTCTACGAGCAGCGCCGTAACGTGCTCTGTAACGGCCTGACCGACATCGGCTGGCCGGTCGATAAGCCGAAGGCCACGATGTTCGTCTGGGCGCGTATTCCCGAGGCCTATCAGCATATGGGCTCGCTGGAGTTCACCAAGAAACTGCTGGCCGATGCCCATGTGGCGGTTTCGCCGGGAGTCGGTTTCGGCGAGTACGGCGATACCCATGTGCGCTTCGGCCTGATCGAAAACGATCAACGCACGCGCCAGGCGCTGCGTAATATCAAACGCATGTTCAAACGCGACGGCGTCGTCGCGGCTTAACGCAAATCGAGGAATCTCCATGGTGGAACCGGTCAAGGTCGGTGTACTCGGCCTGGGCACCGTCGGTGCGGGTGTCGTCAATCTACTGGCGCGCAACGGTGATGAAATCAGCCGCCGGGCCGGTCGCGAGATCCAAATTACGCGCGCCGCGGTCCAGAACCCGGCCAAGACCCGCGAATGCGATACCCACAACATCCAAATGGGCACCGATTGTCGTGCCATAGTCGAAGATCCCGAGATCGACGTCGTGCTGGAGCTAATCGGCGGCGATGGTCAGGCCTATGATCTGGTCATGGCCGCGATCGCCAACGGCAAGCATGTGGTGACCGCCAACAAGCATCTGATCGCGCTGCATGGCAACGAGATCTTTGCTGCGGCCGACGAGGCCGGGGTGGTGGTGTCATTCGAGGCCGCGGTAGCCGGCGGCATTCCGATCATCAAGGCGATCCGCGAATCGTTGGCTGCTAACCGTATCGAGTGGGTCGCCGGGATTATCAACGGCACTGGCAATTTCATTCTGTCGCAGATGAATTTCGAGGATGTGTCGTTCGAAGAAGCGCTGGCCGATGCCCAGGCCCGCGGCTTCGCCGAGGCCGATCCGACCTTCGACGTCGAGGGCATCGACGCGGCCCACAAGCTGGCGATTATCGGCAGCATCGCCTTCGGCATCCCGTTGTCGTTCGAGCAGATCGTGACCGACGGCATTCGGCAGATTGCGGCCGACGACATCGAATACGCCGAGGAGCTCGGCTATCGGGTCAAGCATCTGGGCATCGCTCAACGCCAGGACAACGGGGTGGCGCTGCGCGTGCATCCGACCCTGGTGCCCGAACGGGCGCTGCTGGCCAACGTCGAGGGCGAAAAGAACGCGATCATGGTCTATGGCGATGCGGTCGGGCCGACGGCCTACTACGGTGCCGGGGCCGGCGCCGGCCCGACGGCCTCGTCAGTGGTCGCCGATATGATCGATACCGCACGCATGATGAGCGTCGACCCCTCGGGGCGGGTGCCGCATCTGGCGTTCCAGCCGGATCAGATTACCGAAGAGCCGATTCTGGAATCGGACGAGTTCATCTGCGGGCATTATTTCCGGGTCCAGGTCGCGGACAAGACCGGTGTCATGGCCGAGATCACCCGCATGCTCGCCGAGCTGGAGATCGGTATCGAAGCGATTCTGCAGAAGGATCCGCCGACCGCCGAGGACGACGCCCGGGTGATCATCATCACCAAGCCGGCGCGCGAAGGCACGCTGCACCAGGCTCTCGAGCATATCCGGGCGCTGCCGACCACCCGAGACGGGGTCGTGCACTACCGGGTGGCCGAGTTCGAAGACTAGGCTGGATCGTTGGTCGGAGACGCCATGCGTTACATCAGCACTCGCGGGAACGCGCCCGCGCTGGATTTCGAGCAGGTCGTGCTCACCGGGCTAGCCAGCGACGGCGGCCTGTATGTGCCCGAAACCATTTCGCAGTTCTCGCATGAGGACTTCGTGGCCATGGCCGGGCTGCCGTACACCGAGATCGCGTTTCGCGTGATGAAGCCGTTCGTGGGCGAGGCGATCGACGACGATGCATTTCGCCAGATCATCCACGACACCTACGCGACGTTCTCGCACGATGCCGTGGTGCCGCTCAAGCAGCTGTCGCACAACCACCACCTGCTGGAGTTGTTCCACGGGCCGACCCTGGCGTTCAAGGATGTCGCTCTGCAGCTGCTGGGCCGCCTGCTGGATCATTTCCTCGCCCGCAGCGGCGAGAAGGGCGTGATCATGGGCGCGACGTCGGGCGATACGGGCTCGGCGGCGATCGAAGGCTGCCGGGCCTGTGAACAGCTCGATATCTTTATCCTGCATCCGCACGAGCGGGTCTCGGCCGTCCAGCGGCGTCAGATGACCACCGTGGACGCGCCCAATGTGCATAACATCGCGATCCGCGGTGACTTCGACGATGCACAGGCGATGGTCAAAGCCAGCTTTGCCGATCAAGAGTTTTTGGAAGGCACGCGTCTGATCGCGGTCAACTCGATCAACTGGGCCCGGATCATGGCTCAGATCGTCTACTATGTGGCCTCGGCCGTGGCGCTCGGCGCCCCGCATCGCGAGGTTGCCTTCACGGTGCCCTCAGCGAATTTCGGCAACCTGTTCGCCGGCTATATGGCCTACCGGATGGGGCTGCCGATCAACCAGTTCGTGATCGCAACCAACGCCAACGACATCCTGCATCGCACGATTTCGGCCAACGATTTCTCGCGCCGGGCGCTGCAGGCCACGCTCGCACCGTCGATGGATATCGTCGTATCGTCGAACTTCGAGCGGCTGTTGTTCGAAGCGTACGGCCGCGATCATGCGGCCGTGGCCGATCTGCTCGATCGCTTTGCTCATGGCCGGGCTGCTATCGACGACGCGCCATTGGCAAGTCTACGTCGGCTGTTCGCCAGTGATAGCGTCGATGACGAGACCATCCTCGAGGTGATTCGCGAAGCCCATACCCACACCGGGGAATTGCTCGATCCGCATACCGCGACCGGCTATCGGGCAGCCAATCGCCAGCGTATCGACGCCACCACGCCGATGATCACGCTCGCGACTGCCCACCCGGCTAAGTTCGAAGATGCGATCGTGCGCGCAGGGTTTACGGGCGCGCCACTGCCCGAGAACATGGCCGATCTGATGGGCCGCGCCGAGCACTTCGATGTGTTAGACGCCGATCTGGCCGAAGTTCAGGCCTACGTCGCCGCACATCGTCACTGACCGCATTAGCGTATGGCCGAGCCTGAGCGCGTGCGTGAGTCCCAAGCCAGCGATTGTGCGCCAGCGCCGCGCATCGTCGAACGTGAGGTTCCCGAACATACGCAGCTGAGCGCCATCGATTCGGAGCTGCTGCGGCGGATCTATGCCGGCCGGGGAATCGGTGACGCTGCGGAGCTCGATTACCGATTGGCGGGGCTGCCCGATTTTTCCGGGTTCAAGCATATCGAGGCCGCGGTCGACGAGCTCGAGGGCGCGATCACTGCGGGTCGGGTGATCCATGTGGTCGGCGATTTCGATGCCGATGGCGCCACCAGTACTACGCTGGCCTTGGACGTGCTGGCGGCCTGCGACGCATGCGTGGATTTTTTCATGCCGCACCGGGCAACACACGGCTATGGGCTGTCGCCCGCCGTGGTCGAGGCGATCGGCAGCCCGCCGGCCGCGGGCGGGTTGATCCTGACCGTCGACAACGGTATTGCCGCGGTAGCCGGGGTCGAGGCGGCCCAGGCCGCAGGATGGCGAGTGGTGGTGACCGATCATCATCTGCCGGGCGAGCGTCTGCCGCCGGCCGAGGCGATCGTGAATCCGAACCAGCCCGGCTGTGGCTTTGCGTCCAAGAATCTCGCCGGGGTCGGGGTGGTGTTCTATGTGATGGCCGCGCTGCGCGCCCGTCTGGCCGAACGCGGTGTGCCGCGGCTGCCGCGCATGGTCGAACTGTTGGATCTGGTCGCGGTCGGCACAGTAGCCGATGTCGTCGCCCTGGATCACGTTAATCGTACGTTGGTGAGTCAAGGGCTGCGCCGGATCCAGGCCGGACGCGGGCGGCCGGGGATTAACGCCCTGGCCGAGATCGCCGGCCGCGAGCCCAGGCGTCTAGATACCGACGATATCGGCTTCGCCATCGGCCCGCGCATCAACGCAGCGGGCCGGCTCGAAGACATGCGCTTGGGCGTGGCCTGTTTACGGGCCCGGGGTATCGAACAAGCGCGCCGGGCGGCCGAAACCCTGTCGTCGATCAACCGCCAGCGTCGCAGCGTACAGCAGCGCATGCAGGCGCAGGCCGAGGCAGCACTCGATCGGATTACAGCGTTCGACGAGCTCCCGTCCGCGGTGGTCGTGTACGAAAACGACTGGCACGAAGGCATCGTTGGGCTGATTGCTTCGCGGCTGCGCGAGCGGGTTCATCGTCCGGTGATTGCCTTTGCGCCCGGCGAGCACGGCGATTTGAAAGGCTCGGCCCGCTCGATTCCTGGACTGCATATCCGCGATGCTTTAGCCGCAGTCGAGGCCGCCGCCCCAGGATTGATACGTCGATTCGGCGGCCATGCTCAGGCTGCGGGGCTGTCGTTGGCCCCTGACAACCTGAGCGAATTCTCCCGCCGCGTCGAGCAAGCGGTCGCTGCCCGCCTCACCACGGCAATGACCACCCGCGAGTTCCTCACCGACGGCGAGTTGGGTGGGGCAGAGCACTGTCTGGAGGTCGCGACCCGGTTGCGCAACGGCGGCCCCTGGGGCGCTGGCTTCGAGGCGCCGTTGTTTCACGGGGCCTATCATGTCGTGGACCAGCGTATCGTCGGCCGCGGCCACCTCAAGCTCACCGTACAAGCCTGTGTCGGTGGGCCGCCGATCGAGGCCATGCTGTTCAATCGTGACAAGCTGTTGGACGCCAGCCGGGTCTACCGGCTGGTATTTCGGTTGCAGGTCAATGAGTTTCGTGGCACGCAGCGCGCCAACCTGATCATCGAGCACTGTCGTGTCGACCAGCCGGACGAGCCGGCTCAGCAGCGCGCGCTCGATTGATCCAAACGACGCGACCGACAGGTGGGCGCCACTTACGGCCTACGCTTAACACCATATCGTACGGCTTCAATGGCTTGCTCGGGCGACGACCGGCATAAGGAGGCGATTCGCAGCCGGTGTTCGATTGTCGCTGGGACCGGGGTCTCCTTCGTTAATTTTTAATTTAATTTCAATAACTCTAGTTTTCCGGGCGGCGGCCGATATCGATTGCACGGTATATCGGTCGATTAAGCAAGTGAGGCATCATGTTTAGGGCGGGAGCAGAAGACCAGACCGTCGCGCCGGAACTGAGAGCTTTGAACATTAACTTTGCCGTGGCGGTGTTCGATGCCGAAGGGCGTATTACCCGCGCGAATAACCGCTACTTCAAACTTTTCGGCGGTACGCTGGCGAGCGTGATCGGGCGGCTGGAAACCGACAGTTTCGCCATTGCCGCCGACCGCCAGGGCTATGATGAGCTCTGGTCGGCATTGCAGGCCGGTCAAACCCAAAGCCGTGTCGCGCTTCGCCGTCTCGGGGAGGCAGAGACGCCGGTCTGGATCAAAGCTGGCTATACGCCGTTGATGGACCAGGACAGTCTGTCCGAAGTGGTCGCGATCTACGAAGATGTCACCAAAGAAGTACAGCAGCAGGCCGATGATCGCGGTCAGATTCATGCGATCAATGCTTCGACGCTGGTGGTTCAATTCGATGAGAATGGCTTTATCATCGATGCCAACGCACTGTTTCTCTCGACCTTCGGCTATACGCGCGAGACGCTGATCGGCGCCCATCATCGGCTGTTGGTCGATGCGGCCGAGGCGAAAGACCGGGCGGATCAGCGGTTCTGGTCGAATCTGGCCACGGGTACTCATCGTGCTGGCGAGTTCAAACGCATTGCCCGAGATGGCCATCCCGTCTGGCTACAGGCCAGCTACAATACGATCTTCGACCAGGCCGGTCGCGTGCTCAAAGTGGTGGCCTATGCCATCGACGTGACCGCGGAAAAGCTGCGCCAGGCCGAGTATCAGTGGCAGGTTGCCGCGATTCACAAATCGCATGCGGTTATCGTATTCGATATGCATGGCACGATTCTGGATGCGAACGATCGCTTCGCGAGTGCCATGGGCTATACCCGTGATGAGGTCATCGGCGAGCATCATCGGATCTTCGTTGAGCCGTCGTTTGCGCACAGCATCGAATACGCCCAGTTTTGGCGGCGGCTGCGTCGTGGCGATAACGATACCGGCCAGTATCGGCGGGTGGCCAAAGACGGTAGTTCAGTCTGGCTGCAGGCCAGCTACAATCCGATTTTCGATATGCAGGGCCAGCCGATCAAGGTGGTCAAATATGCATCGATCATCACTGAAGACAAACGCCAGCAGGCCGATCATCAAGGCCAGATTGCGGCCATTCACCGATCGCAGTGCGTGGTGTCGTTCGATCTGCAGGGCCACGTGATCGATGCCAACGACAATTTCCTGCAATTGATGGGCTATCGCTACTGTGAGGTACGCGGTCAAAACCATCGAATGTTCGTGCCGGCCAAGGAAGCCGAAGGCGAGGCCTACGCCGACTTCTGGGCCCAGTTGCAACTCGGCATTCCTCGGGTCGCAGAATTCAAGCGGGTGGCTAAAGGTGGGCGCGAGGTCTGGCTGCAGGCGACCTATAACCCGATCTTCGACATGGACGGGCGGCCGTTCAAGATCGTCAAATACGCGACCGACGTCACCCAGGACAAACAACGCCAGGCAGATTTCGAAGGCCGGATCGACGCGATTGACAAATCGCAGGGGGTCGCCGAGTTTGATCCGGATGGACGGATCCTAAGCGCCAACGACAATTTTCTGGCGATCTTCGGCTATACGCTCGACGAACTTCAAGGACGGCACCACCGCCTGTTGTTGACCCCGGGCGCGGCGAGCACCCAAGAATACGATGAGCTGTGGGCAACGCTGCGCAGCGGCCGTTTCCATTCGGGCTTGTACAAGCGGGTCGGCAAAGCCGGTGAGGATGTCTGGCTACAGGCGACTTATACGCCGGTGCTCGATCTCAACGGCAAGCCGTACAAGATCATCAAACTTGCGACCGATGTGTCCGCGAACATCGCCATGGCCGAGGCCTACGACGAGGCATCGCGTATGGCCCAGCACGATACGGCCACTGGGCTGCCGAACCGGCTGAAGCTGGCCCAATTCATGAACAGCGCATTGTCGCATCCGGCTGCCCGGCTGGTCGTGCTCTATATCGATCTCGACCATTTCAAGCCAATCAACGACCGTTTCGGCCATGCCGTCGGTGACCGTGTGCTCGGCGAGGTCGCGGATCGATTTCGACGTTGCCTTGGTCACGATCATTTGGTCGCTCGCGTGGGCGGTGACGAATTCGTCGTGGCCGCCCCCGACCTTGAAGACGACGCGATCGAAGCCCTCTGCCAGTCGCTCCTGGAAGCCGCGGCGGAGCCGATCCGCGGGGCAGACGGCGAGCTTCAGATTTCGGCTTCGATCGGCGTGGCCGTTGCGCCCATGGATGGCACGTCGCCCGACGATCTACTCAAGAATGCCGATACGGCACTATTTCGCTCGAAGCAAGACGGCCGCGGTACTTACCACTTCTATACCGGGGAGATGAACGACAGGATTTCTGCCCATCGGGCCATGACCGAAGACATGCGTCGTGGCTTGGACGTTGGCGAGTTCTTTCTCGAATACCAGCCGCGCTTCGACACTCGGAAACGCCAGGTCCGCAGCGTAGAGGCTCTAGTGCGCTGGGCGCATCCCGAAAAAGGCCGGATCAGTCCGGCAGAATTCGTGCCCCTGGCCGAGCGCAATGGCTTGATCATGCCGCTCGGGGAGTGGGTATTGCGCACGGCCTGCCAGTTCATTGTGGAATACGACCGCGAGATCGGTGTATCGGTCAATATTTCGCCGATCCAATTCAAGGACGACGGTCTGGTCGACACCGTAATCGACGTGTTGCTCGACACCGGGCTCGCGCCCGAGCGGCTGGAGCTAGAGATCACCGAAGGCGTGTTGCTGAGCGACGCCGAACGCGCGCGGTCGATGCTCGAACAAATCAAGGCACTCGGGGTACGGCTGGCCATCGACGACTTCGGTACCGGTTATTCGTCGCTGAGCTATCTGCACTCGTTCCCATTCGATGTCATCAAGGTCGATCGGCAGTTCATCAGTGGCCTGAACCAAACTGATGACAGCCATGCAATCGTCAAAGCGATTCTCGATCTCGGGCGTGCGCTGGGCCTGAGCGTTACCGCCGAAGGGGTCGAAACCGACGAGCAGCTTGAACTGCTGGCCGCCTACAACTGTGATGAGGTCCAGGGCTTCTTGTTAGGTCGGCCTTCGGCGGCCCAGGCCTTACGTAATACGATCAAGGAGGTGCCGAAAGTTCTCGCGCGCGGTTGGGATAAGCTCGCAGGCGTGGAGGGGCGGGGCAATCCGGTGCGCAAACTACTGGCGATCGATCGCTCGGCTTAAGCGTGCCCCAAGGCCACGACCGCGTGCGTTAGCCGCGTTCGAATGCATCCAACATGGGCAGTGCGCCCGTCCGAGTAAGTGCGAAAGCCCTAGAGCAGGGCCAGTTAAATTGGGCAAGGCCGTGTAGCTGTCGCGACAGCTACACGGGTGCTCGGCAATAGCCCTGGATCGCAGCACCTTGCAACCGGTCAGGCAAGGCTGGTAAACGACGACGAAGCCAAGAGCTATCAACGGGCAGGCGTGGTGCGCCCACAGCGCGCGCCGAGCCTAGCCTGGTTTAGGTCCGGCCTAGCGCGATATTAGAACATTGTATCGAGGCGTGCTCGAAACACTTTACGGCCCGTTCGGAGGCTTAGGCCGGCAAGCGACGGGCGTCAGTCGAACCGGTTGTCGCGTACTTGAACGGTGCCGTTTTCGACCCGGGTCGGGAACGTGTCGACATCTTCGTAGGCTGGGGCGCTCAGAGCCTTGCCGTTCTTGATGCAAAAACGGGCCCCATGGCGCGGGCAGATTACCTCGTCGCCTTCGACATCACCACTGGCCAATTCGCCGCCATCATGCGTGCACATGTCGTGAATGGCGTAGTATTCGCCACGGCGGAAGAATACCGCGATCATGGTATCGTCGACGTCGACGATACGGCACTGGCCTTCGTTAAGATCCCCGTCTTTGCAGACATCGACCCAATCGGTCATTACGACAATCCTTGTGGTCTGCGGCTGAGCGCGCAGCGGCTCAGCCGAAAATGCGTTGAATACTGCCCAGGCCCTGAATTAGGGCATCGACGTCCTCGGCCGTATTGTAGGCCGCGAACGATACCCGCGCAGTCGCCGCGACGTCGAAGCGTTCCATGACCGGCATTGCGCAGTGATGGCCGGTACGGATCGCGATGCCCGATTCATCGAGCAGCGTACCGATGTCATGGGCATGGATGCCGTCCATCACGAATGAGATGATTCCGGCTTTGCCCGGTGCGGTGCCGATGATGCGTAGACCTTCGATGTCCTGCATCGCGGCGGTGGCCCGAGCGAGCAGCTCATGTTCATGTTCGAACACGGCATTCAGGTCCAAAGCGTTGACGTAGTCAATGGCCGCCCCGAAGGCTGCGGCACCCGCGATATTCGGGGTGCCGGCTTCGAACTTGTAGGGCACGTCATTGTAGGTGGTGCCAGAGAACGACACGGTTTCGATCATGTCGCCGCCGCCTTGATAGGGGGGCATGCTCTCCAGCAGCGCCCGCTTGCCATACAACGCGCCGAAGCCCGTCGGGCCGAACAGCTTGTGAGCAGAAATCGCGTAGAAATCCGCGTCCAGCGCCTCAACGTCGACCGGCGAGTGGGCCACGGCCTGGGCGCCGTCGATCAGCGTCACCGCACCGGCGTCATGGGCAGCTGAGATCATGTCAGCGACCGGTAAGACGGTTCCCAGCGAATTCGAGATATGGGCAAACGCAGCGATGGTCGTGCGCTCGGATAGCTTCGCTTTAAAGTCTTCCAGAGACACACTGCCGTCGTCGCCGATCGGCACTACCACCACTTCGGCCCCGGTGGCCTCGGCCACCATCTGCCAGGGCACGATATTCGAGTGGTGTTCGAGCTCGGTCACCAGGATTTCGTCGCCCGGACCCAGGCGTGGCCGGGCATAGCACTGGGCCACGAGATTGATGCCGTCCGTAGTACCCCCCGTGAACACGATCTCGTCACGCGAGCCAGCGCCTAAGAAGCCAGCGATCTTATCCCGGGCGCCCTCGTACTGCTGGGTCGCCCGTTGGGATAGGGTATGGATCGCCCGGTGCACGTTGGCGTTGGCATGACGATAATAATCGTCGCTGGCCGCGATCACCGCGAGCGGTTTTTGGGTAGTAGCCGCGTTGTCGAGATACACGAGCCGGCGGCCCGACGGCAGCGCTTCCAACAGAATCGGGAAGTCCGAGCGCACGCGATCGGCGTCGAACGTCGGCATTGTGGGCGTGGGCTGTTGTACTTCGGACATCGTGCTACCTCCGGCCAATCAGGCCAGGTCGGCGTAAGCTCGGCCGCCTGGCATCTTGGCGAGCAGGGCGGCTTCGACATAGCGCTCGAGGGGCGCCAGGCCGACCTTTTGAACCAGGGCGTTGGCAAAGCTGTAAGTCAGAATGGCGCGAGCGCCATCCTCATCGACGCCCCGGCTCTTCAGATAAAACACCGCATCTTCGTCGAGCTGGCCGACGGTCGAGCCGTGGGCAGCCGTGACGTCGTCGGCATAGATCTCGAGTTCCGGCTTGGCATCCACCTCGGCCTTGTCCGACAGCAACAGGGCGTTGCAAGCCTGCTCGGAGTCGGTCTTCTGGGCATCCTTGTGGATGATGATTTTGCCGTTGAACACGCCACGGCCGTGGCCGGCGAGTACACCGCGATAGAACTCGCGAGAGACGCTGTGCTCGGTGGCATGGTCGATACGGGTGTGGTTATCCATGTGCTGGCGGCCCGTCGGGGCATAGACGCCATACATATGGATTTCCGAATTGTGATCGACCAGGCGTGAATTAGTGTCGATACGTGCCAGGCGGCCGCCGAGATCGAAGCCGTGGTTGAATACCCGGCTGTCGCGACGCTGTTGGGCGAAGAAGCTCGATACGTGGTAACCGCGTTCCGATTCTTCTTGTACCCGCACCCGGGTCAGCTGGGCGTTGCGGCCCATGACCGCCTCAGTGACCAGATTGGCGAAATAGGGCTTATCGCCCAGGCCCACGGTGTGTTCGACGACCGTAGCCTGACTGTTTTCGCCCATGACGTAGCGATGCCGGACCTGGGTCATGCGTTCATCGCGTACCCCAGAGGACACGCTGATCACATGCAGTGGCTTATCGAGCACCGCGCCAGAGGCGGTCTCGACGTAGGCGCCGTCGGTGAAAAACGCCGCATTCATCGCCGTCAGACTGCCGGGCTCTTCTTCGATTTCACGGGCCTTGACGGTTGCACCGGCGTTATCGCTCAGATAAGAAGCGAAAGAGCGCACGGTGACGCCACTGGGCAGCTCGTCGAGCTGTGACAGAGCTGCATTGAAATAGCCGTCGACGAGCACGATCCGATGGGCATCGAGATCGGCGGGCATATAAGCCCGGATATCGTCGACCGACACCGGCTCCGCTTCGTCGCCGATTTCAAATCGGCGTTTTTCGACCGGCTGCAGGCTCGTGTATTTCCAGTCCTCCAGGCGTGTGGTCGGAAAGCCGGCCTCGGAAAACCGAGTCAGTTCGGCGGCGCGCTCGCGTTTGGATTCCTCGCTACCTGGCAGATCGCGCTCGATGCGCGCGAATTCGGCCAGATAGTGGTCGATACTGGGTTCGATCTGTTGCGTCGCGCTCATGACGTCGCAGCGGCCTCCTCGGTTTCGAGATTGGCATAGCCTTCGGATTCCAGCGTATCGGCCAGTTCGGGCCCGCCCGAGCGCACAATACGGCCTTCATACAGCACGTGGATGCGATCCGGTACACAGTACTCAAGCAGACGCTTGTAGTGGGTCACCAGGATCGTCGAGCGCTCAGGCGAACGCAGGCGATTGATGCCGCTGGCCACGATCTTGAGCGCGTCGATGTCGAGGCCGGAGTCGGTTTCGTCGAGAATCGACAGGCTCGGCTCGAGCATCAACATCTGGAAGATCTCGTTGCGTTTTTTCTCGCCACCCGAGAAACCTTCGTTCACGCCGCGCTTGGCCATATCCATGCTCATGCCGACATGGCTGATCTTTTCCTGGACCATCTGCATGAAGTCCACGGCTTCGATCTCGTCCTCGCCGCGATATTTGCGACGCGCATTGACGGCAGCGCGCAGCAGATAAAGGTTAGAAACGCCCGGGATTTCGACTGGATACTGAAAACCCAGGAACACGCCTTCACAGGCGCGCTCTTCGGCGTCCAGATCAAGCAGTTCCTTGTCTTTGTAGGTCACGCTGCCTTCGGTGACTTCGTAGTCCTCGCGCCCGGCCAAAATACTGGCCAGCGTCGACTTGCCGGAGCCGTTCGGCCCCATGATGGCATGGACTTCGCCATCGGGCACTTCGAGGTCGATCCCGCGCAGAATGGGTTTGCCTTCGACCTCGGCGTGGAGATTCTTGATTGAGATCATATGCGTTATTGAAAGTGTGAAGACTGGTCAGGCCCGCGGCCGTAACCGGCGCGGGCCTGAAGAGCAGCAGTGTGTCGGCGTGGCGGAATCAGCCGACAGCGTTCTCGAGCGTAACGTTGAGCAGCTTCTGGGCTTCGACTGCGAACTCCATTGGCAGCTCCTTGAACACGTCCTTACAGAAGCCGTTGACGATCAAGTTCACAGCGTCTTCCTCGGACAGGCCGCGCTGCTGGCAGTAGAACATCTGGTCTTCGCCGATCTTGGAGGTCGTCGCCTCGTGTTCAAGCTTGGCGGTGCTGTTCTTCGACTCGACATACGGGAAAGTATGCGCGCCGCATTTGTCGCCGATCAGCAGCGAATCGCACTGCGTGAAGTTCCGGGCATCCGTTGCGCTGGGCAGAATCTTGACCAGACCACGGTAGGCCTGTTCGCCGCGAGCCGCCGAAATCCCCTTGGCGATGATCGTCGACTTGGTGTTCTTGCCGACGTGGATCATCTTGGTGCCAGTATCGGCCTGCTGCATACCCCGGGTGACCGCGACTGAGTAGAACTCGCCGACCGAGTCGTCGCCGTTGAGCACGCAACTCGGATATTTCCAGGTGATCGCTGAGCCAGTTTCAACCTGGGTCCAGGAGATCTTGGACCGATCTCCCCGGCAATCGCCGCGCTTGGTCACGAAGTTGTAGATACCGCCTTTGCCGTCTTCGTCGCCGGGGTACCAGTTCTGTACGGTCGAATACTTGATTTCGGCATCGTCCAGGGCGACCAACTCGACGACCGCCGCATGCAGCTGGTTCTCGTCACGCTGGGGGGCGGTGCAGCCTTCCAGATAGGAAACATCACTGCCGCGTTCGGCCACGATCAGAGTCCGCTCGAACTGGCCGGTATTTTCCGCGTTGATACGGAAATAGGTCGACAGCTCCATCGGGCAGGAAACGCCTTCCGGTATATAGACGAACGAGCCGTCGGTAAACACCGCCGAGTTTAGCCCGGCGAAGAAATTGTCGCCGCGCGGAACCACGGTACCGAGATGCTCTCGGACCAATTCAGGGTATTCCTGAATCGCCTCCGATATCGAGCAGAAGATCACGCCGGCCTCGGCCAGCTTGTCTTTGAAAGTCGTCGCTACTGAGACACTGTCGAATACGGCATCCACAGCGACGTTGCTGCCGGCCGTGGGGTACTCGGCGCCTTCGACTCCAGCGAGCATTTCTTGCTCACGCAGCGGAATGCCAAGCTTTTCGTAAGTCTCGAGCAGTTTCGGATCGACTTCGTCCAGGCTCTTTGGCTTGTCCTTGGTCGATTTCGGCGCGGAGTAGTAGGAAATCTTCTGGAAATCGATCGCCGGATAATGCAGATGCGGCCAACGGGGCATCTTCATCTGCTGCCATTGGCGATAGGCTTCCAGGCGCCATTCCAGCATCCAATCTGGTTCTTCCTTTTTAGCGGAGATGAACCGGATGACATCCTCGTTCAGTCCAGGCGCAACTGTGTCGGATTCTAGGTCGGTGACAAACCCAGCTTCGTATTCGCGTTCAGCAACAAGTGCTTCGACGTCGTCCTCGTGTGCAGCCATAGCAACTCGAATGGTTAGGAAAGCTCGTTGTTCAGACGCGAAGTATAACGCGAAAGCCCAACCGCTTATATCGTCGTCTTTCGATGTAGACGATAGTGGGGGTCTATAGACGCTGTTCAAGAAATAAGCCGAGGCCAATGCTTGCGCGCCAACCGATGGGCGCGCTCTAATGAAATCCCATAACAAATATTCGTCTAGGGAGAGCCTCATGCACCGAATCTTTTGTCTGAGTGCGCTGGCTGGTCTCGGTCTGGCGGTCACTGGTTGCTCGCAAATCACCGTAACCTCGGACACGCTGGTCAATGGCACCGCACGTATCGCGGATGCCACGACCAACGCGGTCAAAGAAACCAGCCAGGCGACCACCGATACCACTCGCGATACCTTTGCGCAGAGCCATAGCGCGCGCAAAAAGTTCGTTCATTCGCAGTATGCGATTCTCAAAAGCGAAGCAGCCCGCGGTCGGGGGGAGGATCTCGATGCGCTGGCGTACATGATGCAGGCCAACGACAAACAGGTTTTTGCCTCGAAGGTCCAGGCCAACTACGGCGAACTGTTTTCCGGGCAGCCGAACGCCAACGCCTTCCTCTCGCGTCTGTATCAAGTCGTCGGTACACCGCCGGACATGGCGCAGCAGAAAACAGCCGTTGCCGCCGGTTGAATGGCCTGGTGCGGTCGCACAACGCCGGCGCGCCGTGGTGCGCCGGCTTTTTTTATGCCAGGTGAGTGAATGAAGCGAGATCGCAATGGCTCGTGATGCCCGCTGGGATATTCAAGCCCCGTTCTATATCGAAATCGATGTGGCCGAGGCCGATATCGATCGTCTCGAGCACGTCAACAACTCGGTGTACCCGAAATATATGGAACAGGCTGCCTGGGCGCATACGTTGGCTCTCGGGCTGGACTGGGATAGCTATGTCGCCCTCGATACGGCCTGTGTGGTCCGCCACCACGCGCTCGACTACATTATCGCGGCCAATCTCGGCGATCGGCTCCAGGTTGCGACCTGGGTCGCCGAAAATGATGGCCGTCTGGCGATGTGGCGGCATTTCCAAATGCGTCGGGCGTCCGATGGCCGCACGATCTTCCGTGGCCGGACCCAGTATGTGACAGTCCGGCTGTCCAACGGTCGACCTTGTCGCATGCCTCAGCCGTTCGTCGATGCCTATGCAGCGGTCGAGCATGTCTGAGCAGAACGACGATTCGCCATGTCGCCCCCGGGTGGTCATCCGGTATTGCCCGGCCTGTCGCTGGGTGGCCCGGGCGGCTTGGATGAGCCAGGAAATCCTGACCACGTTCGGCGATCAGCTGGGCGAAGTGGCCCTGATGCCAGCCGGGCAGGGCGTATTCCAGATTTGGCTGGATGGGCAATGTCTGCATGATCGGGCCGAAGCCGGCGGTTTTCCGGAAACCAAGCCGATCAAGCAGATGATCCGCGATCGTATCGCCCCGGACCGGGATCTGGGGCATTCGGATCGCTGAGCGTTCAGTCTGCGTCGATCCAGATCAGGTCGACGCTTTGTACTTGCACGGACACGATCGCGGCCTGGCCGAAGCGCCGCCCCAGGCTGCGTGCCATGCCTTCTTCCAGGCCGGCCACCAGCCAGCCCGGCTCGTTCGGCCAGTTGCCGCCGGTATCGCGGTTGACCGCTCTCAGACAGCGTAGCTCGTTCCGCTCGAGCAGCTGGGCCAGGGCATGTTCGCGGGCATGGTTATCGGCATCGGAGGCTACTTCGCCGCCCGGATTATAGGCGGTGATCAGCCAGGCAGGTACCGTGTCGTTATGCCGGGATACCCACTGCGCCAGCGTAGCGGGCGTGGGATGGCCAAGGTTGAGCGTGATCGTTTGGTCGCCGTATGCCACGCAGTAGTCGGTTGCGTGGAACGCACTGTTCAATTCGCTTTGTGAGCGCATAAACAAAAAAGGCCCGGAAACCAGTCCGGGCCATGATGGTGGTTTTGTTGACGCTATGCCACGCGCGATTCATTGCGCTGGTCGTTATGCCGCTTATGCGCCATGTCGGCCAGATACTCTTTGGAGAACGCATCGGTCAGGATGGCGTCGTAGCGCATCGTGTCGTACTCGGCGACCTGGTCGGCCTCGGCCTGGGTCAGCACCTGCTGGTCGACCGCCGAGCGTAGCCGCTGTTGAACCGTGAGCCCTTCGAGTTCGCCCTTGGCAGCCGCCTTGAGGAACTTGTCGTAGACCGGTTCGACTGCGACCAGTTTCTTGAACGTCGCCTCCATTCGCCCGGTCGCCGAGTTCGGATCGTTGCCGATGTAAATATCCGCGGACAGCCGGTCTCGAAAGCTCGACGGTTCCATGATGGCGTTGCCCAGAGCGTTGATGAGCCGATCGCTTGGCCCTTTGTGGGCCATGCCGGTGGGGAAGACGAGAAAACGCATGGCGCCGCCGACGAAGCGGTTCGGGAAGTTGCGGAAAAAGCCGTCGAAAGCTTTTTCGATCTTGGCTAGCGAGTCGGCCATCACATAGTGCAGATGCGCGACGTCGTCTTCTTGTTCGCCTTCGTCGTAGAAATATTTTAGGGCCGCCGAGGCGAAATACAGTTCGGAGAGTACGTCGCCAAGCCGGGCAGAGAGCAGTTCCTTGCGTTTCAGCTCGCCGCCCATCATGCCCATGGTGATATCCGAGCAGACCGCCAGGGCCGATGAGAAACGCTCGAGTTGGCGATAGTAGGGGGCTGCAACGCCGGTGACTGGTGCTTTGGCCGTAACCGCCCCAGACAGGCCGAAAGTGAAGGCACGAGCGGCCCGGTTGACCGAGTAGCCGACATGCGACCACAGAAGATCGTCGAACTCGTCGAGGTTATCTTCGCGGGCGGCTTCCATCTCCGGAAATACATAGGGATGGCAGCGAATCGCCCCCTGGCCGAAGATCATCAGGCTCCGGGTCAGGATGTTGGCGCCTTCGACGGTGATCGCGATCGGCACCGACTGATAGGAGCTGGCCAGGTAGTTGCGCGGGCCCTGTTGGATACCGCGGCCGCCGTGGACGTCCATGGCATCGTTGACGATGGTGCGCATCCACTCGGTCATATGGTATTTAGCCATCGCCGTGACCACCGAAGGGGTGCACTTGTCGACGCCCGAGGCGGTCATGATGCGAGCGGCTTCCATTTTGTAGTTCAGGCCGGCGATACGGGCGGTCGCCTCCTGGACGCCTTCGAACTTGCCAACCGGCAGTTTGAATTGGCGTCGGATACGGCCCCAGGCGCCGGTCATGCGGTAGGCGGTCTTGGAGGCGGCCGAAGACAGCGCCGGCAGTGAGATGCCACGGCCGGCGGACAGGCATTCAACCAGCATGCGCCAGCCACCGCCGGCTTTTTCCGGACCGCCGATGATGGCATCCAGCGGCACGAAGATGTCGCGTCCTTCGATCGGGCCGTTCATGAATGCGCCAGGGTAGTGGCGCTTGCCGATCTCGACGCCGGGTTCGTCGGCCGAGATCAGGGCACAGGTAATGCCGTAGTCGGTCTTGTCTGGATCGCCGAGTAGGCCTTCCGGGTCATGCAGACGGAACGCCAGGCCGATGACCGTGGCTACCGGGGCAAGCGTGATCCAGCGCTTGGAGAAGGTCAGCTTCATGCCGAGCGTTTCGCGGCCTTCGTACTCGCCTTTACAGACGATGCCGTAGTCGGGCAGGGCGCCGGCGTCGGAGCCGACTTCCGGGCCAGTGAGGCCGAAGCAGGGGATTTCGCTGCCGTCGGCCAGGCCGGGCAGCCATTTGGCCTGTTGTTCCTTGGTGCCGTAATGAATGAGCAGCTCACCGGGGCCGAGCGAGTTCGGCACCATGACGGTGACGGCGGTAGTCAGGCTGCGCGAGGCGATCTTGGCGACCACCGTCGACTGGGCCAGGGCCGAAAAGCCGAGACCGCCGTGCTCTTTCGGAATGAGCATGGCGAAGAATTTGTGCTTGCGGATATAGTCCCAGCCATCCGGCGGAATATCGTGGCGCTCGTTGAGAATCTCCCATTCATCGAGCATCGAGCACAGGGTCTCGGTTTCATTGTCGATGAAAGCGCGCTCTTCTTCGGTGAGCTGGGTGCGCCGGAAATCAAGCAGATACTGCCAGTCCGGCTTGCCGCGGAACATTTCCGTTTCCCACCAGGTGCTGCCGGCTTCCAGCGCTTCGCGCTCGGTATCCGACATGGGCGGCAGTACCGATTTGAAGGCGGCGAAGATTGGCTTGGTTGCGTGACGCTTGCGCAGGCCGGGGCTATTGAACAGCACCAGCGGCGGGATGAACACGATGGCGGCGATCAGAAGCCCGAGCCAGCCAATCACGCCGGTGATCGCGAGTGCCGCAAAATAGACGGCGACCGCCGCGGCCCATACCGGTAGCGAGGCGCCGATATAGGCCAGAATCCAGATCGCCGCCAGGGCGACGACCAGGCTGATAAAGACACTCATGATCCAATCCTCCGTGTTGAAATATAATCAGCTCGATTGAGCCCTGGCCCGGGGCATCGCCACCGGTCCGGATGGGGGGTCGTTCTGATCGTCGAGCGGTTCGGCTTCCGGCGGCAGCAGGCTGACCATCAAAAACCGAACGTAATCGGCGAACGCGGGATCGTCCGCGGCTGGCCACTGCTCGGGCAGGTCGCGCCGGATCTGCAGCGAGCCGAGAAACACCGAATAGGTCTGTAGCGCCCACTGCCGGGCGCGTTCGCTCGACAGCCCCAGTGCGGCATAGCAATCGATCAGGAATTGCAGCCGTCGTTGCGAAACGCGCTCGACGTACTCGCGCACGAAGCTGGGCTTGTTGGCGCTCGACAGGGCGGTATAGATCCGACTGGCGCGCCGGGAGGTGTTGACCTCGGTGATCAGCCGCTTGATCCGGGCCCGGGGGTCGGTTTCCTGTTGCACCCGGGCCAGCACCTCGTCGGTTTCGCGGGCTTCCCAGAGCGCCAAAGTTGCTTCGAGCAGGGCATCGCGGTTGCTGAAATGCCAGTAAAAGCTGCCCTTGGTCACCCCCAGTTCACGGGCGAGTGGCTCAACGGCAACCCCTTCTACGCCGCGGCGGCCGACGGCATCCAGGGCGGCTTCAGCCCAGTCCCGGGCTGAGAGTGCGTTCTTGGCGGTTTTAGGCATCGGGCTTCGCATGGCTAGGACATACGTATAATCTTGCGCAGTCGTCGTGCCCTGTCAATACGGCGGCGTATGGAAAGTCGCATGAAAAACGAGGAGCCCATGCGTGAACCGAATCGCTCGGACTATGCCCACATCACGCCGATCAAGGTGAAATGGGGAGAAATGGATAGTCTTGGCCACGTCAACAACACCGTGTTCTTCCGCTACTCGGAAGACGGCCGCATCGACTATATCCATCGCGTGACCGAAGGTGACGATACCCAGACCAGTGCTGGCCCGATCCTGGCGGATCTACAGTGCAGTTTTCGACACCAACTGCGCTTTCCCGCAGATATCGAGATCGGCACCCGGGTCAGCCGGCTCGGTCGTTCTAGCCTGGATCTGGAACAGGCGCTGTTCTGGGCCGAATCCGACGAGGCGATCGCGGTCTACAAGAACGTCATCGTCTGGTTCGATTTCGGCGCCCAGACCAGCATGCGCATACCGGAGCCGGTGCGCGAGCAGATTCGTCGGCTCGAGTACATCGCGCCGCAGGAATAATCTACGACGCGATTTCGGTAAAACCGTCAGTGACGAAGACGTCGGCCAGATCGAGCTGGCCGGCGCGCGGATGGGCTGCGGCCAGCGGCTTGCCGATACATAGCATCATGCAGATGCGGTGATCCGGTGGCAGATTGATCAAATGCCCAACGCGCTTGAAGTCGAAGCCGTCCATCGGGCACGACTCATAGCCCATGGCCTTGGCCGCCAGCATGGCGGTCTGGGCGGCCATACCGCAGGAGCGCATACCTTCATCACGCTGGAGCATGTCGTCGTCGCGGTAGAAATGCTGGATCTCGCGGATCATCGAATCCGAAACGCGTGAAGGCGCGTTCACCCAGTAGCGCTCCGGGGATTTATCCCAGCTCTTTAGGTCCATACACAGCACCAGCAGCAAAGAGCAGTCGGTGATCTGCGACTGATCCCAGGCGGCCTTGCGAATCTCCGAGCGACGATCGGGATCGTGTACAGCCACGAATCGCCAGTTCTGGATATTAAAGGCCGTTGGCGACAGGATGACATGGTGCATCAGCTGTTCGATCTCGGCCGCATTCATGCGGTGCTCGGGATCGAACTTGCGTACCGACCGTCGGGAACGGATCGCTTCGAGTACCTCCACGGGCTCAGTCCTGTACGACGTCGGTCGCGCGTTCGGCCTGGGCCGGAGCATTGCCGACATAGTCTGCTGGGCGCATCGCCTTCAGCCGGGTTTTGTCGTCATCGGTGATTCCGAGCCCGTCGATGAAGGTATGCATCGCTTCGGCGTCGATCTTCTTGCCCCGGGTCAATTCCTTGAGCTTTTCATAGGCCCCGCCAATGCCGCGAGCGCGCATCACTGTTTGCACTGCTTCGGCGAGTACGATCCAGTTGTCGCCCAAGTCGGCGTCCAGCCGTGCTGGATCGGCTTCCAGTTTGCCCAGGCCGCGTAGCAGGGCATCGTAGGACAGGGTCGAATGGGCCAGCCCGACGCCGAGATTGCGCAGTACGGTGGAATCGGTCAGATCGCGCTGGAAACGCGAAATCGGCAGCTTGGCTGCCAGATGGTCCATGATCGCATTGGCCAGGCCGAGATTGCCCTCGGCATTTTCGAAATCGATCGGATTGACCTTATGCGGCATGGTCGACGAGCCGACTTCGCCTTCGACCGTGGCCTGGCGGAAATAGCCTAGCGAGATATAGCCCCAGACATCGCGGGCGAAGTCGGTGAGAATCGTGTTCAGGCGCATCAGCGCATGGAAAAACTCGGCCACATAGTCGTGCGGCTCGATCTGGGTGGTGGCCGGGCTGATCGACAGCCCCATGCCGGTGATGAAGCGCTCGGCGATACCAGGCCAATCGGCCTCTGGATAGGCTGCGAGATGGGCGTTGTAGTTGCCGACCGCGCCGTTCATCTTGCCCAGGATTTCGATCGCGGCCAGTGCATCGCGCTGGCGTCGCAGCCGGCGCACGAATACCGCCATTTCCTTGCCGAGCGTGGTCGGCGACGCGGACTGGCCGTGGGTACGCGACAGCATCGCGAAATCGGAGTAGACATCGGCCATGGTCGCGATCGCCTCGATCACCTGATCGATCGCCGGCAGCAAGGCGTGCTCGCGGGCATCGCGCAGCATTTGCGCATAGGCGAGGTTGTTGATGTCTTCCGAAGTACAGGCGAAGTGGATGAACTGGTTGACGTGCGCGATCTCGTCGAAGTGTTCGATCTTGTCGCGCAAGTAGTATTCGACCGCCTTCACATCGTGATTGGTGGTGCGTTCGATGGCCTTGACCGCTTCGGCTTCGCCTTCGTCGAAATCGTCGATCAGCGATTCCAGATAGTCGTTGGCAGCCTGGGACATGGCGCCGATCTCGGGAATCGCCGGTTCGGCCGCCAGGGCCTGGAACCAGCGCACCTCGACGATCAGACGATAGCGGATCAGGCCGTATTCGCTGCACATCGAGCGCAGGTCGGCGGTCTTGCGGCCGTAGCGGCCGTCGATCGGAGAAATCGCGGTCAGTGCGGTCAGTCGCATGGCCATAGGGCGGACATCCGTAAGTGGCGGCGGTGATAGAATCGCGGATTCTACCGAATCCAGAGTGCCGGCGTCGCCAGCGTACGCCGGTATCGCTATTTTAGGGCCGCCGGCAAGCCGGCCCATGTCTACAAGGAGTTCGCGATGGCCGACGATAACTACCGCATTGAAAAAGACAGCATGGGCGAGCTGCGCGTGCCCAAGGATGCGCTTTGGGGCGCCCAGTCCCAGCGGGCGGTCGAGAACTTTCCGATCTCCGATCTGCGTGCCCCACGGGCAATGATCAATGCACTGGGGCTGATCAAAGCCAGTGCCGCCCGGGTAAACCGCGATCTCGGTCTGCTGGATGGCGATATCGCCGAGGCGATCGTCGAAGCCGGGCGCAAGGTCGCCGCCGGTGATTATGACGATCACTTCCCGGTCGATATCTTTCAGACCGGTTCCGGCACCTCGACCAATATGAACACCAACGAGGTAATTGCGCATCTGGCGACCGAGTCGGCGGGCCAGACCGTGCACCCGAACGACCACGTCAACATGGGGCAGTCGTCGAACGACACGATCCCGACCTCGATCCAGGTCGCCGCAGTGATCGAATCCGAGCAGCATCTGCTGCCGGCGCTGCGGCATCTGCGCGATACGCTGCATAACAAGGGCGAGGAACTGGCCGACGTGGTCAAGACCGGGCGCACCCATCTAATGGACGCTATGCCGGTGCGCTTTGATCAGGAACTCGGCGGCTGGGCCGCACAGATCGACTCCAACATCGGCCGCATCGAATCCGCGCTGACCCGCATGCGGGCTCTGGCCCAGGGCGGCACGGCCGTGGGTACCGGCGTAAATGCGCATCCGGAGTTCGGCGAGCGCTTCGCCAAGGCAATCAGCGAGGTCGCGCGCTGCCAGTTCCGTACCAGCGACAACTATTTCGAATGCCTGTCGAGCCAGGACACGGCGGTCGAGCTGTCTGGCCAGCTCAATACTGTCGCAGTATCGATGATGAAGATCGCCAACGATCTGCGCTGGATGAACTCGGGCCCGCTGGCCGGGCTGGGCGAGATCCAGCTGCCGGCGCTGCAGCCGGGGTCGTCGATCATGCCGGGCAAGGTCAATCCGGTTATTCCGGAGGCTGCTGCCATGGTCGCCGCCCAGGTCATGGGCAATCACACCACGATCACGGTTTCCGGCCAGGCCGGCAATTTCCAGCTCAACGTGATGCTGCCGGTGGTCGCCTACAATCTGCTGCAGTCGATCGAAATCCTGACCAACACGTCGCGGGTAATGGCCGACAAGGCGATCGCAGGCTTCACCGTGAATCAGGACAAGCTCGACGATGCGTTGTCCAAGAATCCGATTCTGGTAACCGCGTTGAATTCGGTTATCGGCTACGACAAGGGGGCGGCGATTGCTAAGCAGGCCTACAAGGAAGGGCGCCCGGTCAAGGAGCTGGCTCTGGAGCAGACCGATCTGTCCGAGGCCGAGCTCGATCGCCTGCTGGATCCGGCCGAACTGACCAAGGGCGGCATCAACCAGTAGCTGCCACGTCATACCGTTGATGGTCGGCCGAGCACGGCCGGCCATTGGCCAATTTTCAGGCAACGGCCTCGTGTATGAATGATTTGACTAAACCAGGTAAGCCGGGCCAGGTCTCGACGGCGCTCGGTCTATTCTGGGTGACGATCGTGCTCGGCCTGATCAAACTAGCGCGGACCCTGTCCATGCCAGCTGGGCCAGGTGGGCATTCGTTCACGATCTTCACGTTCGTGGCGATCTATGTGCTCATGGCGTTGCTCATCGTCTATATCGGAATGGGTGCTTCATGGGCGCGCGGCGGCATGCTGATTCTCAGCCTGATCGGCATCCTGCCGGCTGTGCCCTTGGTATTCGCGCATTTTGCGCAAATGCCGATCCTCGGCGCGCTGACCTGTGCCCAGGCGCTCGCCCAAGTGGTCGGGTTATATCTGGTGTATCGCGAACCGGCGGCGAGCTGGTTTGGCCGACCACTAGATTCCTAGGGCGCGTCGATGCGGTATGCCAGTTCTAGCGAGCCGCGGGCTGGCTAGCGACACAATACACCACGCTCTTTGCGCTGATACGACGGTGTCTGTGCATTGACGCGGGAACGGTAGCGCCGTGCCTGTGATTAACAAGGCGAGCACCGCAGGTCACAGAGCAGAATGAAGGGTCTCGTCGCGGTGTGGTGAGTTGCCGCGTCAGGGGCCGCCGGAATACAGAGCGGGCACGGTCGACAACCGGTCCTGCCTTATCGCTCGAGCGGCGCTTGGAAGACAACGCCCAGCCGCTCGGTCCGCGCACGACTTCACTGTGGGGTAGCGTTTGCTATCGGGCACGGCGATATGCGAGAGCGCAGCGCCGGGCCGGCGTCCGCTACAGTGTCATGCCGGCCGCCCGGCGGCTTGCGGCGCTCGGGCGGCCGGCGATGACGGCTATTCGGCGTATTTCGACATCACGGCCGCGATCCCCGGCATGGCGGCGACGACCTCGCGCTGGGCGCGTCCCCGCAGTCGCTGATAGCCGGACTTGACCACGCGATTGTCCACGCCAGCCACCCGGCGATCGGCGACCTCGAGCAGCGTATCGGCCACTTCGGTCTGATGGTTGAGCAGGTGATCGCGGAACTGGGTGTTCGGATCGGCTTCGGCGCTGGCATAAAAGGGCTCAAGCGCGCCGACGAACTCCGGCAGCAGCGTACGCATGGCGTTGTCGATCAAGTTCGGCTTGGCTTTCTTGACCATGTTGAAACCGGTGCGCAGCGCCATGTTCTTTTTTTCGACTTCGCTGGCCACGAGCGATTTGCTGTCTTCCAGCAGCTGCGGAAACACCGAGTCTTTGAGGAGTTGCTGGGCCAAGGGGCCCTGGTTGGATTCGGACACAAAAAAGCCGGTTAGTGCATGAAAGGATGGGAGCCTTCCAGATTGCTCGGGACCCGTCAATTTCGATTGTTCAGCCAATGTTTGTGCGCGTGCCCGCAAACATGTTCCGCAAGCGCGCCGAGAGCCCGGTTGACGGGTTTACCCGCCCGAAACGATCGGCTGCTAGGTCTATGCAGACGGCTCTGAATCGATAAGATACAGGGCAAGGTTCAGTCGTCGGGTGGCATGTTCACGATCGAGCCCATTCAGGCCCGCCACGAAATCGCATTCATCGAAAGCGCACGCCGTAGCTTGCGCCTGCACCACCCCTGGATTGCGCCACCGCGTACCACGGCCGGGTTTCGCCAGCAGCTGGCCCGCTATGAAGCGCCCAACCAGGCCAGCTATGTCGCGGTCGCCGAAGATCGCTCCCTGATTGGCTGCGTGCATCTGAACGAGATCGTGCACGGTGCCCTGCAGTCGGCCTTCGTCGCCTATTTCGTATTCGTGCCCTACAACGGGCGCGGTTTGATGACTTCGGTGCTGGCCGATGTGCTCGACATTGCCTTCGAAACCCACGGTCTGCATCGCGTCGAAGCCAACGTCCAGCCCGCCAACCGGCGCTCTAAGGCTCTGGTCCAGCGGCTGGGCTTTCGTCTGGAAGGGTTTTCGCCGCGCTATCTTAAGATCAACGGTCGCTGGCGTGATCACGAGCGCTATGCGCTGACGCTAGAAGAGTGGTGGGGGGCTGCAGGGCGCTGACCCGCGCCGTGGCGCGGGCCAGCCGGTCTATTTAGCGGTTGGTGTTCTGGCGTTCGACCATCCAGGCAGGATAGATCGCCGCGGGCCGCGTGACGTTATCGAGCCGCGCGAGTTGATCGGCGTTCAGCTCGACATCCACTGCGCCCAGATTGTCGTCGAGCTGACTCCTCTTCTTCGCGCCGATGATCACCGAGGACACCGCCGGCTGATGCAGCAGCCAGGCCAGGGCGATCTGCGGGATGGTTGCGCCGTTTTCGCCAGCGATCGTCTCCATCAGCTCGATCGCATCGAAGACGCGCTCGCGATCGACCGGGGGAAAGTCGAAATCGGCCCGGCGCGCGTCCTGCGGGGCCGCCTGATCGCGACGAAACTTGCCGGATAGATAGCCGCCCGCCAGCGGCGACCACGGCATTACACCCAGGCCTTGCTCGTCGGCCAGCGGTAACAATTCGTGTTCGAGATCGCGGCCGGCCAGGGCATAGTAGGCCTGCAGGGAGATGAAGCGCGCCCAGTCGCGTTGTTCACACAGCGCCAGTGCCCGGGCCAGATGCCGCGCCGGCCAGTTCGAGCAGCCGACGTAGCGGACCTTGCCCGAGCGCACCAGATCGTCGAGGGCACGCAGGGTTTCTTCCATCGGTGTGGCCACATCCCAGCCGTGGACCTGGTACAGATCGATATGATCGGTGCCTAGACGGCGCAGGCTGTTCTCCACCCCGGCCATGATGTGCTTGCGCGACAGGCCGACGTTATTGATGTCGCCCGTGCCTTGGGCGGCCTCGGCGCTCATTGGGCCGCGCACCTTGGTGGCGATGACGACATCATCGCGCGGGGTGCCCAGGGTATTGAAGGCACGGCCCAACACTTCCTCGGACTCGCCGAAGGAATAGACGTCGGCGGTATCGAAGAAGTTGATGCCGCCGTCGAGCGCGCGCGACACTAGCTCGTTGGCGCCCTGCTGATCGACTTCGCCGATGTTGTAAAAATTGCTGCCAAAGGTCATCGCGCCGAGGCAGAGCTCGGAGACTTTCAGGCCGGTACGGCCAAGGGTGCGGTAGTTCATGATCGATCGCTTGAATGCATGATGCAGCCGACGTTGCGCCTGTGACGCGCGACGTGCAAGAGGGGATACGGCTGATCGTGCTAGGGTCGACTGATGTTTCGTGCCACGCGGCGCCGGGGGCTGTTGGATGGCCGGACAGGTCGGGGCCTAGCGCGCAGCCAACGTTGCGTGGTGACCCTGCGCCCGCTTGCAATCATGTGGGCTTGCAGTCAGAAAGTCCTTGGCCCTACTGCAAGGGTGCGTGCATGAAAGCAACCCTGGGCACGCTGCGCCGTGGCCCTCGTGACCGTGGCTGGTCGCGTTGGATGGCATGGCTCACACGATCGGCGCCCATCAGCGTGGCGCTCGGACGACATACAATAAAACCCTAGCGTGGCAAGCGTGCATGCCTTGATCGATATTCTGCGTATTTTGGCTTGGCCGGTGACCGTGCTGATTTTGGCGTTCGTCTTCCACGATCGCGTCTCGGCACTGCTCAAGCGTGTCTCCTCGGTAGGCTACGGCGATCTATCGGTCGATTTCGATCGGCTGATGGCGCCGGCTGAACGTGCTTTGGCCCGGTCGCCGGGGCTGTCGATCCAGCCGTCGCAGTCGTCGCGGCGACTGCGACTGCAGCAGCTTGCCGACCAGGCGCCACGGGCTGCGATTCTTGAAGCCTGGGCGGATCTGGCCGAGACACGCGCGGCGAGTCAGACCCCGAGCGCCGGCTCGAACGCCGTTGATCAAGAGGCCATCGATGCGCTGACCGAGGCGCGTAATCATGCCCTGGCCAGCGGTGACGACGAGATCGCCGTGGGCCAGGCACAGCGCTATGTAGCGCTCGCGCACCAGGCGGCGCTGGCCTGCCAGCCCCATTCGGAGGCGCCATGCTGAGCCGGCAGGCACAGGCGCGGCAACTCGATGCGGCCGACCCGTTAGCAGCGCGGCGACAGGCGTTTCATCTGCCTGCGGATACGATCTATCTCGACGGCAATTCGCTCGGCCCGATGCCGTTTGCGGCTCGCGATGCCCTGCGTGTGACGGCCGAAACCGAATGGGCCGAGGGGTTGATCGGTTCCTGGAACCACGCCGACTGGATCGGGTTGCCGCAGCGGGTCGGGGCGCGTATCGCGCCGCTGATCGGCGCCGAGGCCGATGACGTGATTTGTACCGACGGCACGTCGCTGAATCTGTTCAAGGTATTGGCCATGGCGCTGGCCCAACGGCCGGCCCGTCATCGCGTGTTGTCCGAGCGCGGTAATTTCCCCACCGATCTATATGTCGCCGAGCAGGCCATCGCCCAGGCCGGCCACAGGCAACAACTGGTGTGCGTGGATGCGCCCTCCGAACTGGATGCGCTGATCGACGACGATCTGGCGGTGCTCGTGCTCACCCATGTCGACTACCGCAGCGGTGCGATGCACGATCTGGCGGCGCTGACCGCCCGGGCCCAGGCAGCGGGCGCGCTGGTGGTCTGGGACCTAGCCCACAGCGCCGGTGCCGTGCCGCTCGGGCTGCGCGCGGCCAACGTCGATTTCGCGGTTGGCTGCGGCTATAAATATCTCAACGGTGGCCCGGGCGCGCCGGCTTTCGTGTATGCGCATCCGCGTTTTCACGACCGGATCGCGCAGCCGCTCGCGGCCTGGTTCGCGCACGCCGAACAATTTGCCTTCGAGCCGCGCTTTCGAGCCCAGACCGATATGCGGGCGTTTCTCAGCGGTACACCCAGCGTGCTGGCGATGCGCGCCCTAGAGGCCGCGCTGACAGTCTGGGACGGCATCGATTGGGTCGAGATGCGGGCCAAGTCGGTCGCGCTTGGCGAACTGTTCATCGACGCCGTAACCGAGCGTTGCGCCGGCCATGCGCTCACCCTGGCCAGTCCGCCGGCTGCTGCACAGCGCGGCAGCCAGGTCGCGTTTCGCCATCCGCAGGCCTATGGCGTCATGCAGGCATTGATCGACCACGGCGTGATCGGCGATATGCGGGCGCCGGATATTCTGCGTTTCGGTTTCGCGCCGTTATATACGCGCTATCTCGATGTCGTAAACGCCGCCGAAATACTCGGTCAGGTGCTGGATGAAGCGCGCCACGAAGCGCCGGCCTACCAACGCCGCGCGCAGGTGACTTAGGCTAGAAGCTATGCGTTTGCCGTCGACCAGTTCGAGATGCTGCTCAATCTGCTGACTATAGGCTCGGCCTGCGCGATGGGGGCGTTTTTGATCAGCCTGCGCATGGGTCACCGCGACCGTATCCGCCAGTCCGGGGCATTGTTCGTGGCCATGCTGGGGCTATTGCTGGCCCGGCTCTATCCGGCCTGGGAATGGCTGTTCAGTGCGATCGCGATTGGGGCGGCGCTGGCCTATGCAGTGCCGACCGTGCGTGATCTATTGGCGGGTCGAACCGACCACAACGACCACGACGACTGAAGCGGGCCGCCGCGACATGTGGTCGCAGCGGCCAACCGTTCACCGGTCAGAGATTCCGGTTCTGGGGGAACAGGGCATGACGTGCGTTCTCGTCGACTTCGGTCTTGAAGGCGTGCCGGGTCTTGAGTGCGTTGGCGCGCTCGGCTGCCGGGCGCTGGTTGATCTCGTCGAACAGGCGCTTGACGTTGGGAAAGCGCGACCAGGCCTCGTCATCGCCCATGATGAACGGCACCGGCCCGCACCAGCCCCAGAGTGCGATATCCACGAGCCCGTATTGGTCGCCGCTCATATACGGGTGTTCGGCCAAATGCGCGTCGATCAGCCCCCAGTGGCGCTTGGCTTCGAAGTCGTAACGGTTCAGGGCGTAGTCGTTGCCGTCGGGGGCGAAATGACGGAAATGCACGCACTGGCCCGAGTAGGGCCCGATGCCGGTGGCTACGAACATCAGCCACGACAGGGCATGGCCGTGGGCCACCGGCTCGCTCGGTAACCGATACTGGCCGGTCTTTTCGACCAGATACAGCAGGATCGCCGTACTGTCGAAGATCGTGGCGCCGGTGTCGGTATCGACCATCGCCGGCGTTTTGGCGTTCGGGTTGATCTTGAGAAACTCGGGATCGTGCTGTTCGCCCTTGCGGGTATCGATCGGCACCATCTCGTAGTCGAGCCCGGTCTCTTCCAGATACAGCGCGATCTTGGCCGGGTTGGGGGAAGGGTGATAGTAGAGCTTGATCATCTCGGATCATTCGATTGGCTAAGGTCACCGACTGTAGGCCAGTCGGCGCGTCAGTCCAATGACATCTGGTTTTATTTCCGATGTTCGCGATGCTCGCGGGAAATGGCGGTGGTCATCGCGGGCGAATCCGAGCGGGTCCAGCCGCGGTACATACCCCGGGTATTGCTGCCGAGTACGATCCGGCCGTCGGCGTCGACGCCGATCAGACCGCCGCTGCCGTTGGGGCTGGCCAACACGCCGCCGAGAAGTTCGGCCGTCGCATCGGCCAGCGTCTGGCCGGCCAGGCGCATGCGGGCGCTGATCTCGTGGGCAACGCCGTGCTGAATGAAGCGTTCACCGGCGCCGGTACAGGAAATCGCGCAGGTCGCATCGGCCCGGGTGCCCGCTCCGATCAGCGGCGAATCGCCGATTCGGCCCCAGCGCTTGGCGGTGACGCCCCCGGTCGAGGTCGCCGCTGCCAGGCCGCCGAACGAATCGCGGGCGACCGCGCCCACGGTGCCGAACCGAAACATATCGGCGGCGTCATCGGCCTGATGATTGCGCACGGTCTGCCACTGCTGGCGGCGCAGCTCGGTCGTGAAATAAGCGTTGTCGACCGGGGCCAGGCCTTCGGCTGTGGCGAATGCGTCGGCTCCGGCACCGGCGAGCAGCACATGCGGGCTATGATCCATAACCGCGCGCGCCGCGCGTACCGGGTTGCGGACCTGCTGCACACCGGCGACGGCGCCACAGTTTAGGGTTGTGCCGTCCATGATTGCTGCGTCCAGTTCGTGGCGGCCTGCAAAGCTCAGGCAGGCGCCGTGGCCGGCGTTGAACAGCGCACAGTCTTCGAGCGCGATCACGACTGCCTCGACGGCCGCCACGGCGCAGGCACCATCAGCCAGGCATTGTCGGCCGGCGTATAGGGCCGCCCGCAGTGCTGCGTGGTGGGCACTGCGTTCGGCATCGCTCATGACGGTATCGTCGATCGTGCCGGCGCCGCCGTGGATCGCCAGGGCGAATTCGGCGGGACGGTCGTCGCGATCGAGCTGGAATGATCCGGTCATGGCAGCGCCTGGTGGCCAGCGGCAGGGTCTTTATACTGCCAGAGCTTTAATCCGGCAGCTTGGCACGGACCGTGCCTGACTGCCGGCCTTGTCCATCGAACTGATAAGAATATGACAAAACGCCCGAATCGATTTTTAGCATTGACCCTGGCGCTGTCTGCCTTGGCCGGGTCGGCCGCCGCCGCCGATTCTCAGGCGCCGACCGGCAAGCTGCCCCGCTGGGCGGTGCCGCAGTCCTACGATATCGCGCTCAAGGCCGACCCGGCGGCAGCCCGGTTCAGCGGCCAGGCGCGTATTCAGGTCGCGCTCGACAAGTCGAGCCGTGTTATCTGGCTCAATGCCCGTAAGCTCAAGGTCGGCCATGCCGAGGTCATCGAGGCCGACGGGACCGCGCATACCGCCGCGTTTCGCATCGTCGATCCCAAGGCCGGTGTCGCCAAGCTCACGCTCGAGCAACCGCTAGAGCCCCAGACCGTGACCCTGGCGTTTGCTTATACGGCGCCGTTGAACACCCACCTGCGGGGGTTCTACAAGGTCGACTATCAGGATCGCGCCTATGCGATGACCCAGATGGAAGCGACGTCGGCACGGCTGGCGTTTCCGAGCTTCGACGAACCGGGCTTCAAGACCCCGTTCACCCTGCATCTGACCGTTCCCGACGACGATCAAGCCGTAGCCAATACGCCGGTCGCCAAGCGGACCGACCTGGACAACGGCTGGCAGCGGCTCGATTTCGAGCCGACCCCGCCGCTGCCGAGCTATCTAGTGGCGTTTGCGGTCGGGCCCTGGGATATCGTCGACGGCCCCAGTCTGCCGAAAAACCAGTGGCGGGATCACAGCACGCCGGTACGCGGTATCGCGGCCCATGGTCGCGGCAGCGAACTACAGCCAGCGTTGGACCAGACCCCGGGGATCATGACTGCGCTCGAGGCCTACTACGATTACGGCTATCCCTTCGACAAGATCGATGTGCTGGCGGCGCCCGATTTCGCGGCTGGGGCGATGGAGAACGTCGGGCTGGTGACCTTTCGCGACTGGTATATGCTGCTGAGCCCGGATTCGCCGGCCTCGAGCCGGCGTGGTTCGTTCGAGGTCGAGGCGCATGAGCTGGCCCACCAGTGGACCGGCGATACAGTCACCATGGCCTGGTGGGACGATCTCTGGCTCAACGAATCGTTCGCGACCTGGATGCAGCAGAAGATCACCCATCAGCTGCATCCCGAATATCATGCCGAGCTCGATCGCATCACCGGTGCCGAGGGGGCGATGGGCGAGGATGCGCTGACCACCGCGCGCCGGATCCGCCAGCCGATCGACGGCTTTGGCGATATCGGCAATGCCTTCGACGGCATCACGTATCAAAAGGGCGCCTCGGTGCTGGGTATGTTCGAGGCATTCGTGGGCGACGACACCTTCCGTACCGGCATGCGCGACTATATCCGTGCGCATGAATTCGGAACCGCCACCGCCGACGATCTGGTCGATGCGATCGCCCAGGCTGCCGATCGTGGCGACGATTTCCGGGCTGCCTTCCATAGCTTTCTCGACCAGTCCGGTGTGCCCTACGTGACCACCGAGATCGCCCGTGACGACGGCCAGACCGTGCTCGACGTGGCTCAGCAGCGTTTTCTGCCAATCGGCTCGGCCGGCGATCCCGAGCGCAGCTGGGGCTTGCCTCTGTGCGTGCGCTATCCGCTGGCGGCCGGTGGCAGCCGTACCCGTTGTCAGCTGATCGATGCTGCCCGCGGGCGTATCGCGCTGCCCGGCGCCGCTGAACAGCCGGACTGGATCATGCCCAACGCGGGTGCTGACGGCTACTATCGTTTTGCTCTCGACCGGTCGCAGTTCGCGGCTTTGGAAAGCCATCTCGATCAATTGACCGACGCCGAAAAAATCGCCTTTGCCGATTCGGTCTGGGCGGCCTTCGAGCAGGATCGGCTGCATGCGCCGGCGCTGCTGGCCACCATGCAAGGTCTGGCCGATGAAGCGACCCCGGCGGTCGCGCTGGCGCCGATCGGCGGCATTCGCTGGCTCTGGGAGCACAAAGCCGCGACCGAGGCCCAACGCGACAGACTGCGCGAGGCCGCCCGTAGCGCCTACCTGCCACGGCTTGAAAACCTGGGGTATCAACGCCGCGAAGGGGAGTCTGCGGATGCCGCTGAACTGCGCCAACGGTTGGCCACGTTCCTTGGCGTGCAGCTTGGTCTGAAGCCGGTGGCCGACGCCCTGGCAGCCCAGGGCCAGGCCGTGTTGGCTCCGGCTCTGGCCGGGAATGACAGTGCCAACGCGGGCCTGGATTTCAGCCAGGCCGATCCGGACCTGCTGGCCGATGCCTTGACTGTGGCCGTGCGCCGCCAAGGCAAGCCGGTGGTGCAGGCCTTGTTCGATGCCCTCGGGCGCAACGGCGATGCCGACCAGCGCAATGCCATGATCGCGGCCCTGGCACGAGTACAGGATCCCGAGCTGAAGACCGAGGTCCGCAACTATGCGCTGACCGATCGGATCAAGGTCGGCGAGATGATGGCGATGCTCGGCAACGGCGGCCGGCATTCGGCCAGCCAGCGCAGCCCCGATTCGGTGGCTACCATGTGGCCTTGGTTCACCGCGCATTTCAAGGCGATTCGCGATCGGGTCGGTGCGATGTCCGGGGGCAGTTTGCCGCCGCTGGCGGCTGCCGGGGCCTGCTCGGATAAAGCCGCCGATCGGCTGGAAGACTTCTTCGAACCGAAGGTCGATCAGTTGCCAGGCGCACAGCGCAATCTGGCCCAGACCGCCGAATCGATCCGGCTGTGTGCGGCATTGGTGCAACACCAGTCGTTCGATACCCAGGCCAGCCCGAAGCAGGCTGCGCGTGAGGCATCGGCTGATCGGCCGGGCTCTGCGGCCTCTTGGGGTGTCTCGTCATAAGAGACACCATCGGATGACGCCCGCCCATCGGGTCAGGCAAGGCGCAGGGCGCCGAGCGCGGCGGGCCCCTACGGGCCAGGCCTGCAACGCCGCCTGGCACGATGGATGGGCATCACCCGAAGGGCCGGTGCCCCCTGATGCGGCCAACCGGCGTTATCGTTCGCTCACGATGTCTTGTCTTGCTACCTCAGGGACGTGGGTGCAGCGGCATATTTCATGACCGCACGCCCTAGAGCGAGCGCCCGTTGCGTCCATCAGGTCGCGGGCATAAAAAAAGCCGCGGCATCCGGCCGCGGCTTTCGATCGGAGGCCGTAGCCGGCCCGATTAGGCTTCGCCGGCGTGGATCCGGCCGAGTCGTTTCATCCACGGCAGCACTGCGAACGCGATCAGGGTACAGATCACCCCGGTCACGCCCAGCTTGAAGAACAGGCTGGTATAGATCGGCAGGGTACGGGTCGGCTCAGTCACGCCTTCCGGCACGCTGGCGATATTGGCCACCAGGCCACCCAGATATTGGGATACGCCGGACGATACGAAGTAGGCGCCCATCATGAAGCCACTCATACGCGCCGGCACGTAGCGGGCGATCATGGCCAGCCCCAGGCCGGAGACCAGCAGTTCACCGAGCGAACTAAAGCCGTAGCCCCAGACCATGATCCAGGAGTTCACCTTGCCGTCCACGGCCAACCAGGCCGCCGAGCTGTAGGTGAAAAAGCCAACCGCCACGAATACGAAACCCAGTGCGAACTTGGCCGCGATATGTAGATCGCGGCCGTTTTCGCCGGCCTTGGTATACATCCAGGCCAGGGGCGGCGACAGCACCATGATCCACAGCGGATTGAGCGCCTGGAACTGGCCCGGCGACCAGGTCCACAGATGGGTGCCGAAGGCAGCGAAGTTCCAGTCCACGTTGCGCAGGGCAAACAGCGCCAGCGAGCTGGACATCTGCTGGTAGAAGATGAAGAAGAATACAGTCTGTATGACCAGAATCAGGGCGGCCAACAGCCCCGCGCGTTCCTGTCGATCACCACGCTTGATCAGAATCCAGAAGATCGCCAGTACGGCCAGGCCGGCGATCAGAACGAATGCCCGCGCCAGGTCTTCGTACTGCAGGATTGCGGCCGACAGCGCCACGGCCGCTAGACCGCCGACCGCCACCAACGCGATCTTGACCGGATCAGCGCGCTCGAAATCCGGCTCCGAGCCGATGTTCTGCATATAGCTGCGCATGACCAGATAGTTGGCCAGGCCCAGCAGTAGCCCAAAGCAGCAGACCGCGAACGCCGCATGCCAGCCATAGCCATGACCGTAGGCCTCGTTGACGTAGTTTTTTACCCAGGGGGTGAACAGCTGCGAGGCCGCCGCACCAACGTTGACCGCCATGTAATAGATGGTGAACGCCGAGTCGATCTTCGAGTCGTCGCCTTCGAAGATCTTGCGGACCAGGTTGCCGGCGTTGGACTTGAATAGGCCGTTGCCGACCACGATCACGCCCAGCGCCGAGAACAGGAACCAGGTATTGATGGTCGGCACGCTCATGCAGGCATAGCCGAGCGCCAGCACGAAGGCGCCGGCCAGCATGGTGCGCCGCGTGCCCAGTACCTTGTCGCCAATCCAGCCACCGATGGCCGGCGAGACATAGATCAGTGCGGCACATGCCCCCCAGACGAGATTCGCGCGATTGTCCGCGAATCCCAGCTGCTGGATCATGAAGTACACGATCAGCACTTGCATGCCGTAGAAGCCGAAACGCTCCCACAGCTCGATCAGAAATACCGTCGAGAACGATTTGTTCCGCGACACGGCCGCAGCTTCAGCGGTTGTCGTACTCATGTGTCTCCCTAAAAAAGCGATACGATCGTGCGTGCGACCCCGGTGCGTACGCACGACAAGCGCGCACCCTAGCGGTCTCGCACAGGCGGCGCTATCTATTCATTCGTCGAGTCGATGGCCGGGCAGACTCGTCTTCGCGCGTTAAGCAAGAATCGCGCCGTGGCAGTCATGGCCTCTAGGGTTCGTCGCTCGATTTCCAATATGGAACGACTTCTGCATAGTGCATTGGTACGAGGGAAATAGGGGATGTCATGTCGGGTGAGATCGAAGCCGACGATCGCGCGCGTCCGCTCGTATCGGTACGCGGGCTACGTAAATCCTATGCCGACGACAACGGCTATGTGCTCGACGGTATCGACTGGCAGATACCGCGTGGCCGGGTGATCGGGCTGCTGGGCCGAAACGGGGCCGGCAAGACCACGCTGATGCGCTGTCTGCTCGGGCTGCTGCCGATCGACGAGGGCGAGATTGAGATTTTCGGCGAGTCGATGGACGAACCCGGCGGCGATCGCCTGCACCGGATCGGTTTCGTGCCGCAGACCTTCGATCTGTTCAAGTGGATGCGCGTGGGGTCGTACCTGAGCTTTACCGCGGCCTTCTACCGACACTGGAGCCACGAGTTGGAAAACCGGCTGATCGAATCCTGGGCGCTGGATCGCCGCACCAAGATCGGCAAGCTCTCGGAAGGCCAGCGCCAGAAGCTGGCCATCATTCGAGCCATGGCTCCAGAGCCCGATCTGCTGGTTCTGGACGAACCGGTGGCCAGCCTCGACCCGCAGACCCGGGCCGCGTTCATGAACGAGCTGATCACGCTCGTTCGCGAACACGACAAGACCGTGATCCTGTCGACCCATATCACCGCCGATCTAGAGCGGGCCGATGCGGATATCGCCTTGCTGGATAGCGGCCGGCTGGTGCTCGAAATGCCGCTGGCACGCCTACGCGAGCGGGTTCGCAGGGTTGAGCTGAGCCGCGACCAAGGCTGGGACAGCGCGCCGAACGTCGAAGGCGGGTTGGCCAGCACAATCGACGGCCGGCGGCTGACGCTGATCGTCGATCAGCCGGACGATACCCAACTGCGGCGTATGGCCGAACAACAGCAGGCCGAACTGCGTATTGCGCGCCTCTCGCTCGAGGACGCGTTCGTGGCGCTGGCATGAGAGCGCTCACACGGCTATTGCTGTTGCCGCTGACCCGCACTTGGTTGATTTCGACCTGCGGTCTGTTGTCGTTTGGCTTGGCGATGTTCGAAATCTGGGCCATGGGCCCGCGGCTCGAGATCGTGGCGTTCTTGCCGCCGTTTCTGTTGGGGCTCTATTTCTGCGGCCTGGCATCGGGCCAGGCGCTGGCGCCGCTATTGGTCAACGAGAGCCTGTTGTTGCCGTATTTTCGCCGACGCTTGCTACAGGCGGGCCTGATTTTGGGTTTGGCCTTGTTCGGGATTACAGCGCTCGTGCTGGCCGCCAGTGATCAGACGCAGTCTATCGCGCTGGCGGTAAGCCTCGGGGTGGTGGCATGGACGAGCGCGATCGCCGCATCCATCGAGCGTATCTATAGCCTGGTGCCGCTGCTCTTGGTATTTGCCCCCCAGCTGATGCCGGAGCGGCTAGCCGTAATCGGCGGTTATCTGCAGAGTGTTTGGTCCGTGCCGCTCGGTTTATTGATCGGCGCGTTCATGCTCTGGCACGTGCTGCACAATCGCCTGCGCGCAAGCGATCCGAGCAATGCTGATTCGCCGATGGCGTTCATCGGTAGCCGCTGGGCCCGCAATCCGGCCGAGTCCGGGCAACGCCCAGGTCGGTTCGTCGGCCTGTTGCGCGCGGTCTTCGAAGGCGGGGCAGACTATACGCTGCAACGCGCGATCGCCGCCCAGAGCCAACGCGATACGCGCTTGCACCGCGCCCGGCTATTTCGAGCCGTGCTGTTGCCCTACGACAGCGCGATCGGTGTGGTTCTGAATACCGGCTTGGTTATGATGAGTTACGCGGCAGTGCTCTGGGTGATCGCCTACAATGCCGGGCCCGGCGGAGCCAGTGCCCATACGATGGCCTATCTCGCGCTGATCATGGGGCGGACGCGCTGTGCGGCGATGGGCGCCAGCTTTGCCCGTATGCAGCCGCATCTGGCAGATCTGTATCTGGCCGTGGCGCCGCGCCGCAACGCCGATTTCCAGCGCCGGATATTCGATACTCTAGCCACCGTGATTCCTGTGGTTATGGTGCAGACTTTGATCGGCGGCGGGCTGATCTACGCCCTGCTGGGTGATGCCCGGCCGGTCGCGATGCTAGGCGCGATGGCGATCGCGGCTGCGGGCATGGCAGCGGTCGATATGTCGATCGAACTGCTGGGGCCGCGCCAGCAAGCCGCGCGTTACATGATCGGGATCGGCACTACGCTGCTGTATATCGCAGCCTACGGGCTGGTCTATCTGGCCTGTGTCTGGGTCGGTACGCCAATGGGGCTGTTGCTCACCGGCGTACCGATCCTCGTCGTCGGGGCGGGCGCGTTCTGGCTGGCCCGCGATAGCTTTATCGATCAGCCCCCGGCGTTTGGTTCCTAGCCGCAGAGGGAGCCGAGCTCGCGCCCGCTGTGGTTGTCTGGGCCAATTCGTGCTGCATGCTTTTCACCACGGCCACGCACATCAAGATCATCACCACCGAAAACGGTAGGCCGCCGACCAGCGATGCGGTCTGCAAAGCAGATAGGCCGCCGGCGATCGCCAGGGCGATACTGACCAGCCCCTGCAGCACCACCCAGAAGGCCCGGGTCATGGTCGGCGGCCGGGTCAGACCGCCGGTCGACAGTACGGCTACCACGAAGGCGCCGGAATCTGCCGAGGTCACGAAGAAGGTGACGATGAGCACGATCGCGATCATCGAACTGAGCGTGGGCAGCGGCAGTCCGGATAGATAATCGAAGACCACCTGTTGGGTCGGAACATCGCCCAGCCCGCCGATGCCGAACATTTCCCGGTGCAAAGCCGCCCAGCCCATGGTGCCGAACCACAGAAAGATGCCGAGCGTGGGGATGCAGAGCACGCCGAGGGCGAACTCGCGCACCGTGCGGCCATAGGAAATACGGGCTAAAAACGTGCCGACGAACGGTCCCCAGGCGATCCACCAGGCTAGAAAGAATACCGTCCAATAGGATTGCCACTGGTCGCTGCCGGTGGCGAAATCGGTCTGGAAACTGGATTGGATAATATGCTGGAAGTAATAGCCGAACGAAGCGGTCAGGGCTTTCAACAGGAACACGGTCGGGCCGAAGGCGAATACGAACAGCAGCAGCACGATAGCCAGTGCGATGTTCAGATTCGACAGCCACTTGATGCCCCGCGACAAGCCGGACAGGACCGATATGCCGGCCGCCACGCTGATCAGCGCGATAATGGTCACGCGTAGATCCAGCGAGGATTGCACGATGCCCAGATATTCCAGCCCGGTATTGATCTGGATGACGCCTAGGCCGAGCGAGGTCGCCAGCCCGAAGACCGTACCGATGATGGCGACGATATCGACGATGTCGCCGACCACCCCGTGGACCCAGCGCCCCAGCAGCGGCTCAAGCCCCCAGCGGATCGACAGCGGTCGGCCGCGACGATGGGTGGCAAAACCCAGCGCCAAGCCAACGATAATATAGATCGCAAAGGCACAGGCACCCCATTCCATCCAGGCCAGATGCACCGCATAGCGGGCAGCTTCGACGGTTTCGGACGCCATCTGGCGTGGGGCATCGTGGTAGTGCGCGACCGGCTCGGCTGTGCCGTAGAAGATCACGCCGATCCCGATGCCGGCCGAGAACAGCATGGTGTACCAGGACAGGCGGGAAAATTCCGGGCGCGAGTCGTCCGGCCCCAGCCTGAGATCGGCGAACCGGCTGCAGCCCACCCAGATACAAAAAGCGATGAAGCCGGCACAGACCGCGATGTAGTACCAGCCGAAATAGTGAACGATGGCGGCCAGGACCACGTCGAAGGCGCTGGACATGGTCTCGGGCCAGATCATGGTCGGTACGACCAGGGCCAGGATGAGTATGACCACCGGGTAGAACACCCGGCCGGCGAGCTGCAGCGGGCCATGTCGATCGACCGCCACAGCGGTCGGTTGGGATTCGGGCAAAATCAAAGTCCTTGAATCGTAAACGTAGGGAAAAGCGAACGGCCGTGGCCACGCAGGCACGGCCAGGGCACGGTCAATCGAGCTGTGGGGCGATCAGCGCCTGGCAGCGGCGTACCCGTTCGACGTACTTGACGACGTCTTCGCCGCGGGCGTAGCCGTGCCGCAGATCGCGGTAGTAGCGCTTGTCGGACAGCAGCGGTATGACCTGGCGAAGGTCGGCCCATAGATACGGATTGAATCCGAGTTGCTGGGCCAGCCTCACTGCATCGCGCAGGTGGCCAATCCCCATGTTGTAGGCCGCCAGCGCGTAGTTGTTGCGATCAGGGAAGGGCACAGCGCTTGGGATCAGCGCCTGCATACGTTTGAGGTAGTCGGCACCGCCGCGAATGCTCTGGGCGGCCGACTGTCGGTCGTTGACACCGACCAGATCGGCTGCGTCCGGCGAGAGCATCATCAGGCCGACCGTGCTTTGATAGCGGGCATCGGGCCGCCAGCGGGATTCGATATAGGCCACCGCGGCGATGAGCGAGGCCGGCAGGCCATGGCGCCGGGCAGCGCGTTCGAACAAGTGATCGTAACGTGGCAGGTGGCTGTCGATATGTTGCCTGAGCTCGCGACGTTGACGGTGGCTCAGCGCCGGCCCGGCAAGCAGCGGCGTACGGGCGCGTGTCTGGATGGCCAACAACGCGCGCCGTGCCACCCCGTGGATCGTGTAAGGATCGATGAAGTCCGGCCACGACGCGCCGGCTTGCCGCGGTACCAGCAGCAGCCCCAGGCCGGGAAACAGCGGGGGACGATCAAAGCTCAGCTGCGCCGCCGCAGGTCGGATCGTCTTGGCCTTCGAAGCTGGTGCAAGCGTCAAACACAGGCTCGGAGCGGCGAGTATCGCGGCCAGTGCCACGACACGAAAGCGCGTCATGGCGTGATCCGCAGTGTCGTCATAATCTTCAGTTTAGCAGACCGCTAGACTAGGGCCGTCGAGGCTGGGCGCGAACCCGCGCCCGGCTTGTTGGGGGCAAAACAGGGCGTCGCGCGGCACGGCGAAATATTGGGCTGCCATGATTGCCGGCTGTTAAGGACTATGGGACGATTTTTCACAATGACCACTCGTATTTATTTCGCGGCCGGAACCTGTGCAGCGCTGGGCGCGCTTGGTTTTGCTTATCTGCTGCAATACGTGGGCGGCCTCGAGCCGTGTCCGTTATGTATCTTCCAGCGCGTGGCCATGGCCGGCGTGGCTGTGTTCTGCCTGATGGGCTGGCTCCACGGCTCGGCGGGTATGGCGCATCGCATCTATGCCGGTTTGGCCAGTGTCGCGGCGCTGCTGGGTGCGGCGATTGCCGCGCGCCACGTATGGCTGATGCATCTGCCGGCCGATCAAGTACCGGCCTGTGGCCCGGGGCTGGATTATCTGATTCAGATCATGCCGCTGCAGGAGGTGATCGCGATCGTGTTTCGTGGCGATGCCAGCTGTGCGACCGTCAAAGGTTCGTTCGCCGGGCTTAGCCTGCCGGCGTGGTCGCTGATTTATTTCCTATTGCTGAGTGTCGCGACCTTGGCGGGCGTATTCGGTCTGGGCGCGACGAGCCGGACTCGGTCGATCACGACCTAGCTGTTGGCAAGCGCTGCGAGGTCGGTGCCCTGAGGCGATCCAGTAGGGAGCCTCGGCGAACGCGGTATCGTGTCAGCCGGTTGTGGGCACAGCGGCGAACCGCGCGCTGGCATGGACTCGCGCCCAGTCGCCACAGGCTCTAGCATGACGTTCGAATCATCCATGCCCAATAGGAACGCCGATGTATCCCGTAACCGATCTCTGCGACGAGTTCAGCGATAAGCTGCAGATTCTCGAGCCGTTGTTCACCGATTTCGGCGGGCGACTGGAATTCGCCGGCCCGATCAGCACCGTGAAGTGTTTCGAGGACAACTCCCTGGTGCGCCTGGCACTCGAGGAGCCGGGTGGCGGCCGGGTGCTGGTGGTCGATGGTGGCGGCTCGGATCGCTGTGCGCTGATGGGCGACAACCTGGCCCAGCTGGCCATCGACAACGAGTGGGCTGGGGTACTGGTCTACGGCTGTGTGCGCGATGCCGCCGAGTTGTCGCAGATGGACATGGCGATCAAGGCCATCAACACGCATCCGCTGAAGTCGAACAAGAAAAACATCGGCGAACGCGATGTGCCGGTGCGTTTCGGCGGCGTGACTTTCATGCCCGAGGACTGGCTATATGCCGATTTGGACGGGGTCGTAGTCTCGGCGTCGGAGCTCGCGCTCTAGGGCTGGTCGAGGTTTCGCGCAAATCGAGCGCTGGAACGGGCCTCGCGGCGCTAGGTGCGACGATTGGGACCATCTATGGCCGAGGGGTCAAGGCGGCCTGCGGCGCTGCGAATCCGGGCTGCGTTATTTTACGACGCGCCGATTCGCGGTGCAGGCCGGCCGGGCCCATGCCAAGGCCGCGCATACGATATATCCACTGTTTTTAAGCTTACGAGGTTGCATGGCCGAAGCCGATCGCATCGCGAAGGCCACTCAGGGGCCGGTGACGACATCGCGCCTGGTCGCCGATCTGCGCGGGCTTGGTGTTGTGCCCGGGCAGACGCTGCTGGTGCACTGCGCCATGGGCGCGCTCGGCTGGATCTGTGGCGGCTCGCAGGCCGTGATCGAAGCGTTGCACGAGGCCGTCGGGGCCCAGGGCACGCTGGCGATGCCGGCCCATGCCAACGACCGCTCCGAGCCGGCCAACTGGGGCGATCCAGCGGTGCCTGAATCCTGGTGGCCGATCATTCGTGCCGAAATGCCGGCATTCGATCCGGCAACCACGCCGACCCGCGGTATGGGCCAGGTCGCGGAATGCTTTCGCAGCGCGCCCGGCGCATTGCGGAGCGGGCATCCACAGGTGTCGATGGCCGCCTGCGGCCGATATGCCCCGGATATCGTCGCCCATCATGATCTACCCGATGGCTTTGGCGAAGCATCGCCTCTACGGGCGCTTTACGATCTCGATGCTCGTATCGTGCTGCTCGGCGTGGGCTATGATTGCTGTACCGCGCTGCATCTGGCCGAACATCGAGCGCCGCATTATCGGCCGGGTTACAAGCCTTCGGGCGCGGCGATCTGTCGCGACGGCCAGCGGGTCTGGCACGACTATGCCGGCTTTGCTTACGATCCAGACGATTTCATGGCGCTCGGCGCCGACTATGACGCCGCCGGGCGCCCGCTGGCACGCAGCCGGGTCGGCGAGGCCGAGGCACGGCTACTGTCGATGGTCGATCTCGTGGATTTCGCGACTGGCTGGATCGGCTCTCGTCGCGGCACTCAGCCCACGGGCTAATCATGCGCCAACCTGCACCCAACTGTCGCCGTTGCCCGCGGCTGGTGGCCCTACGCCGCGAGGTCCGGCACGAGTATCCGCACTATCATGCCGCGCCGGTGCCCGTGTTCGGGCCGGCCGATTCGCCGCTGCTGATCATCGGGCTGGCCCCCGGCATGCACGGGGCCAACGCTACGGGCAAGCCGTTCGTCGGGGACACCGCCGGGGAACTGTTGTACCCGACATTGCATGCGCATGGCTTCGCCAGCCCGCGCAGCGGCCACGAGGCACCGGTGTTGTACGACTGCCGTATCACCAACGCCGTGAAGTGCCTGCCGCCGGGCAACCGCCCAGTGGCAGGCGAAATCAATGCCTGCAACGAATTCCTGGCCAGCGAGATCGCCACAGCCCGCGTGCTGCTCACCCTAGGCGGGGTCGCGCACAAGGCCACGGTCCGGGCGCTGGGCCTGCGCCAGCGCGACTATGTCTTCGGCCACGGCGCAGATTATGTCTTGCCGAACGGCCAGCAGCTGCTCGCCTCGTACCACTGCAGCCGTTACAACACCAATACCAGGCGGCTGACACCGACGATGTTCGCCGATATATTCGCGGCCGCGCGCCGGGCCGTCGATCACGGCCACGGCTTGTCAACGCAGACAACGGACGCATCATAGACGCATGACCAGCGATTCCCACGAGCACGGTTTTGACCCCAATCGTTATGTCCGCCAGCTGACCACGCGGCCGGGCGTGTATCGGATGTACAACGCCGCGGGCGACGTGCTCTACGTCGGCAAGGCCAAGAACCTCAAAAAACGCGTTTCCAGTTATTTCCTGCGGGCTTCGGGCAATGCCAAGACCGAAGCGATGCTCGATCAGGTGGCCAACATCGAGGTCACGATCACGCATACCGAGGATGATGCGCTGCTGCTCGAGTCGACGCTGATCAAAAAGCATCGGCCGCGCTACAACATCTATCTGCGCGACGACAAGAGCTATCCCTATCTGTTGATCACCGGGGACAACGACTATCCGCGGGTGGTCTATCATCGCGGCGCGCAGAAGAAGAAGGGCCACTATTTCGGCCCGTTTCCGAGTTCCGGGGCGGTTAAAAATACGGCCGATACGCTGATGCGTCTTTTCCAGCTGCGTAACTGCCGCGACAGCTACTTCGAAAATCGGTCGCGGCCCTGTCTGCAGTATCAGATCAAACGTTGCTCGGCCCCCTGTGTGGGCAACATCAGCCAAGAAGATTATGCCCGGGACGTGGCCGATGCCGTGGAGTTGCTCGAAGGCCGCAACGACAGATTGATCGACCGCCTGGTCAGCGATATGGAGGCCGCCTCGAGCCGGTTGGATTTCGAAACCGCGGCACGCCTGCGTGAAAAGATCTCGGCACTGCGGCGGCTACAGGCCCAGAGCCAGACCGTGGGCGGCAAGGGCGATTTCGACCTGATCTGCGGTGCGATCGACGGCGGGGTGGCAGCGATGGTCGTGGTGACCGTGCGCGGCGGCATCAATCTCGGTCATCGCAGTTTCTTTCCCAGTGCGCCCGCCGGTACCGAGGTCGCGGATGCGATGTCGGCCTTCATCAGCCAGTACTATATCGATCGGCCGGTCCCGCACGAGCTACTGGTCGATCCGCTGCCCTCCGAATCCGAGGAGCTGGCTGAAAGCCTGACCACTCGGGCTGGACGCAAGGTTGGCATCAAGACCAACGTCCGTGGCGAGCGGCGCCGCTGGTTGGACAACACCCGCGCCACGCTCAACCAGACCCTGTCGGCCCAGCTGGCCAGCCGAGCGGGCGTCGAAAAACGGCTTAACGCGCTGACCGATGCGCTGGGGCTAGATAATCCGCCGATGAATATGGCCTGTTTCGATATCAGCCATACCCGCGGCGAAAAGACCGTGGCGTCCTGTGTCGTGTTCGAGGCCGGGGCGCCGAACAAATCAGCGTACCGCCGTTTCAACATCAACGGCATCGAGCCCGGCGACGACTATGCCGCGATGCGCCAAGCGCTGACCCGACGCTTCAAGCGGGTCGCCGCTGGCGAGGCGAGCCTGCCCGATCTATTACTCATTGACGGCGGCAAGGGCCAACTGGCGGTGGCCCGGGAAGTGCTCGACGAACTCGCAGTGGCCGGTGTCCAACTACTCGGGGTGGCCAAGGGCTCAACTCGCAAACCGGGTCTCGAACAGCTGTTTTTGCCCGGTCAGGAGTCGCCCCTTATACTGCCTGCCGACTCGCCGGCATTGCATCTGATCCAGCAGATTCGCGACGAGGCGCATCGATTTGCTATTGCAGCCCATCGCGGGCAGCGTGGCAAGGCACGTAGTGCATCGATGCTCGATGAAGTCGAAGGATTGGGCCCCAAGCGACGCAAAAGCTTGCTGCAGACTTTCGGCGGGCCGCGGGAAGTCGCCAGAGCAGGGGTCGCCGATCTGGCTCGGGTCGAGGGCATCAGCACGGCGATGGCACAACGCATATACGATTATTTCCACGATACGGCCTGAACTGCGGTCCGTGCGTCGGCGAGACTGAGGAGCGACGTTGAATCTGCCCATCTGGCTCACCCTGTTCCGGCTTGTCCTGATTCCATTCGTGATCGGGCTGATGTTCGTCCGTTTACCCGGTTTCGACGTCGTGGCCGCCATTCTTTTCGGCTTGGCGCTGGCAACCGACTGGCTAGACGGCCATCTTGCTCGGCGCTGGAATCAGACCTCGGCGTTCGGTGCCTTCCTGGACCCGGTTGCCGACAAGCTGATCGTCTGCGCGGTACTGGTCATGCTGGTCTATCGAGACCCGCATTGGTTCGTGGCCCTGCCGGCCAGCATTATCGTCGGCCGTGAATTGACCGTGTCGGCCCTGCGCGAGTGGATGGCCGAACTCGGCCAGCGCGGCGTCGTCTCGGTCGGCTCGCTCGGCAAGTACAAGACTGCGGTACAAATGCTGGCGATCTTTCTGATGTTGTTCGACCTGTTCGAACAACAATGGATCTACATCAGCGGCGTGGTGCTGCTTGGAATTTCTGCTGCACTTACCCTTTGGTCGATGTTAATATACTTGCGTCAGGCATGGCCGACGCTCAGTATCGAGCGTCGCTGAGCGGGCCTGACAGGGCAGGTATCTACGATGGTTTCTCGATGCCATGGCATCGAAAAACACTATCGTCAGGTACTGAGATTAACGGTCGAAACGAATTGGAAATCAATCGTTGACACCATTTCTCACTGCCCTATAATGTGCGCTCACAACGCGGGAATAGCTCAGTGGTAGAGCACAACCTTGCCAAGGTTGGGGTCGCGAGTTCGAATCTCGTTTCCCGCTCCAAATAGCCGAAACCTCGGCCGATTCGGCCGAGGTTTTTATTTGTCGAAAGCCGAGTTTTCGGGTTTCACTCGAGGCCAGGTGGCAGAGTGGTGATGCAGCGGCCTGCAAAGCCGCGTACCTCGGTTCGATTCCGGGCCTGGCCTCCATATACAATCTTCCTGTGTATTCCAAGGAAGCTTTAAAAGCCCGCTAGCGCGGGCTTTTTTGTGTCTGCCATTCTGGGTTTAGATTTGCCTGGAGAAGATGCGCACAGCACGCAGCATGGCTCCGATCATCATCTGCAGCAGGGCGGTGGATACAACAAGTACTCACCGAAGCCAAAACTTCGAGATTCGGCTCCCGTAGTTTATGCCTCCGACTGGATGGCAAGCGCCTAATGTCAGCACAGGACACCAGCCTAGAGCGCGCCTCGAACAGGGTGGGGCCAGCGAAATAAGTACCCAAAAGCTATGGCTTTGCCACATAGTGCATGATGGGGTCTCGGTTGAAAGGATTGTGTTTCCAACCAGAGCGCTGGCTCGTAGCTTCTGGGGGCAGTGTGGGGAAGTGCGCCTCGATCTTTGTCTCGTGTTTTTGGCGTCGGCCTGTTTCAGGTGAAGTTCGTACGCCACGAATCACCGAACAAGCACGTACGTACCATCTGCTCAGTACAGTTTCGCCATGATTTTTGGCTAGACTGGGGTGTAGGTTCCGAAGAACGTGCAGTCTCGTACTTTTAGAGCAACAGCGTCTGCATATCGGACAGGCACTGGCTGATTCTGAACCCTCAATTGCGCTTAGGTCGTAAATGAAGAGATAGGTTCCGAAGCTAGGCGGCGTGCCGTATCAATGGCGGGGCCAGGGCCTCAGACGAGGGTGCGGTAGTCATACAGAACCGGCACTAAATCTTATAGCTCAGCCGAAAAGGTCTATGATTCGCGGCCGGTTGGGCCATAGCGCAGACAAGCACCCAGCCCGGTAGAGCTGGCCGCTAATCAAATCGCTCACCTTTTGTTTCGGGTGTCAGTTGCTCGGCTGCGATGACCGTCGGCGAAGGCGGATATAGTTTTTATACTATCGACAAACGAGTACTTTGGTCGGCGTTGAGAGCTTCTGGTTCCATCGTGAGCGGAGCGGATATACCTCCGTTCTATCGGCGAGACCCGTGTGCGTTATGCACAAGTCCGCGCCAATAGTAGGAGTACTGTCGGGCGGCCCATTCGGGGCTCATATCAGGCGTATGGGCGATTTGAAGCGCCGATTCCGGCGTGACGGTAATATTCTCAGCCCATGCCCGGTTCGTTCCCTGCTAGAATTCGGCCCCCAAGCCCGGGTGGCGAAATTGGTAGACGCATGGGACTTAAAATCCCTTGGGAGGCAACTCCCGTGTCGGTTCGAGTCCGACCCCGGGCACCATTTTTGGGGCTGCGTTCTAGCAGCCGGAGCGTCTTTCACCGGTACGACAGCAGGTGGCCGCGGCGTTGTTGGACCGGGTGAAACGATTCAGCTCGAATCGCAGCTGAACGGGTCAGGTATGCCCCGCATTGTATTGATCGGGCAACGCGTTAAACTTCTTGCTTCAATCGTCCAACGACGATCAAAACGATGGCAGGAGATATCACGCTCGAGTTCGATCAACTGCCGGCGGTGACGCCGTCTTACTTTCGAGCGGTAACGAGTTTTGGATCGAAACTGGCCCGGGGAGAAACAATCCCCGAGATCAGCGCGCGAGTGCGCGATCTGGACGTGCGAGCCGATGAACTGGCGCGTTACCGGAAGGTCTGCGGTTTCCCGCGGGCCGAGACGCTGCCGGTCACCTATCCGCATGTTCTTGCGTTCCCGCTGCATATGGCGGTGCTCACGCACAAGAACTTCCCTCTGGCTCTGCTCGGCCTAATCCATGTTCGCAATGAGATCGCTCAGTATCGAGCGATTTCGGTCGATGAGCCGCTCGAGATCCTCGCCTCGGTCGGTGGCCACCGAGATGTCGGCAAGGGCGTTGAGTTCGACCTGGTTACCCAGGTGCTCGACGGCAGTGGCCAGGTGGTCTGGCAGGAAACCGGCACGATGCTGTCGCGGCAGAAGCAGCCGCATACCAAGAAGAGCCGTGACAACGCCCAGCCCGGCCAGTCCACCGTACCTGAACTGTCTTTCACACCCAGCGAAGAAGCGACCTGGCAAATTCCGTCCGATATCGGGAGGCGCTATGCTGGAGCGGCAGGGGACTATAACCCGATCCATTTGAGCCCATGGAGTGCGAAGCTGTTCGGATTTCCGCGGGCGATTGCGACCGGTATGTGGCTCAAGGCAAGAGCGGCAGCTGCACTGCAGCCGCATCTGTCCGGCGACCGGTACACTATTTCGGTGGCGTTCAAAAAGCCGGTGTTTCTACCGAGTACGGTACTTTTCAAGCACGCTTCGGGGGAGGACGGTGTGAATTTTGCGTTAACCAGCCGAGACGGCGAGATTCACCATCTCACCGGGGACGTGCAGCCTCTTTAAGACGAAGAACAATGCCGACGGCCGCATGCCGTCGAGCGACAAGACACTGAATATCTAAAAGGACGAGCAATATGCGTATTCGTAAAGCGGTCTTCCCGGTGGCCGGGCTGGGCACCCGGTTCCTGCCGGCAACCAAGGCCAGCGCCAAGGAGATGCTGCCGGTGGTCGATAAGCCGCTGGTGCAGTATGCGGTCAAGGAAGCGATCGCGGCCGGGGCCGAGGAGATGGTGTTCATCACCAGCCATGCCAAAAACTCGATCATGGATCATTTCGATCGGGACTACGAGCTGGAAGCGGCGCTCGAAGCCAAGGGTAAGGAGGAGCTTCTAGCTGCGGTGCACGACGTGCTGCCGCCCGGGATCAGCTGTGTCTATATTCGCCAGCCGGAACAACTTGGGCTGGGGCATGCGATCAACTGTTCGCTGCCAGCCGTCGGCGACCAGGATTTCGCGGTAATTCTGGCCGACGACCTGATCGCCGGTTCTTTCCAGCCCTGCATGGCCCAAATGCACCGGGTCTATCAGGAATACGGCACCAGCGTGCTCGCGGTCCAGCGCGTGCCCTGGGAAGAGACCCACAAGTACGGCATCGTTGAGGCTGAGCCGATCGGCCCCGGGCTATCGGAAATTCGTGGCATCGTCGAGAAGCCGCCGACCGAAGAAGCCCCCTCAAATCTCGCGGTCGTCGGCCGTTACATCCTCACGCCCCGTATCTTCCGGTTGATCGATAAGACCAAGCCGGGCGCCGGTGGCGAGATCCAGTTGACGGACGCGATCGAGGCGCTGATGGGCGAGCAGACTGTGCTGGCCTACGAGTTTGAAGGCACGCGCTATGACTGTGGCAGCAAGTTCGGTTATCTCAAGGCGAACGTCGAGATGGGGCTGAAGCACGACGAGATCGGCGATGAGTTCCGTGACTATCTCAAGGATCTCACTTCGGGCTGGGATGAAGAGGAAGCCAAAACCCAGCAGAAGACGGGTTAGCTTGAAGCCCGGAATGCCGGCGTACGCGCCGGCCCGGGCGCCGGCGATTTGTTATCATGGCGCCCCGGCGCGGACCGGATGACGGCAGGGAGCGCCGGCCTAAGACACTGAGGTGATCCGGCACCTCGTTACGGCGATAGACCAGTTTCTATGAAAAGCGATTTGAACGACAAGTTCATCAGTACCTCCCCCTTGTTCGGCGGTAACTCTTCCTACGTCGAAGCCTACTACGAGCAGTATTTACGCGATCCGGAATCGGTTGAGCCGAGCTGGCGCGAATACTTTAAGAATCTGGACGGCGAGGGCGGCCAGGACATCGCCCACGGTCCGATCCGGGAATCCTTCGTCGACCTGAACGCCTCGGTAGAGCAGGGTGCATCGGCGCGCTCGGGCATGTCTTCCAAGGCAGCCCAGAAGCAGGCCGGTGTGCTACAGCTGATCAACCACTACCGCAGCCGCGGTCATCGGGTGGCCGATCTCGATCCGCTGGGTCTGTATCAGCCGCAGCCGCTGCCGGATCTGGACCCGGCCTATCACGGGCTGGGCGAAGCGGACATGGACAAGGTGTTCAACACCGGTTCGTTGTACGCCCATGACGACGAGATGACGCTGCGCGAGATCATCGACGTCTGCAAGCGGGTGTATACCGGCAAGATCGGCACCGAGTACATGTACATCACCGATACTGAGCAAAAGCGCTGGGTCCAGCGCCGGCTCGAGGCCGGGGTGGAGCATCACGGGCTGGCCGAGAAGGAAAAGCTCGAGATCCTGCGCCAGCTTACGGCCGCTGAAGGTATCGAGCGCTATCTGCATACCAAATACGTCGGCCAGAAACGCTTTTCTCTGGAAGGCGCCGACAGCATGATCCCGGCGTTGGACGAGCTAGTGCGCTCGGCAGCCCGTCATCACGTGGATGAAGTCGTGCTCGGCATGGCCCACCGCGGCCGCCTGAACGTGCTGGTCAATATTCTCGGCAAGGCGCCGAGTGAGTTGTTCGCCGAGTTCGAAGGCCAGTACGACATCGACGAACTCGATATGTCGGGCGACGTGAAGTATCACCTCGGCTTTTCGACCGATATCGAAATCGAAGACGAGCGCGTGCACCTGGTGTTGGCGTTCAACCCGTCCCATCTCGAAGCGGTCAATCCGGTGGTCGAAGGCTCGGTCAAGGCGCGTCAGGTGCGTCGCCATGACACTGCCGGCGAGACCGTGCTGCCGGTGTTGATCCACGGCGACGCCTCCTTTGCCGGCCAGGGCATCGTGATGGAGACCATGCAGCTGTCCCAGGCCAACGGCTACGCGACCGGTGGCACGGTGCATCTGATCGTGAACAACCAGCTCGGTTTCACGATGCAGGACCCGATTACGGGCAAACAGGGCGAGATGTCGCGAACCTCGCAGTACTGCACCGACATCGCCAAGATGCTCGAAGCCCCGGTGTTCCACGTCAACGGCGACGACCCGGAAGCCGTGGTGTTCGTGACCCGTCTGGCCATGGACTATCGCGAGACGTTCGGCAAGGACGTCATCATCGACATGATCTGCTATCGCCGGCAGGGCCATAACGAGGCCGACGAGCCGGCCGTGACCCAGCCGTTGATGTACGACAAGGTCAAGAAGATGCAGACCACCCGTGCCCTGTATGCCAAGCGGCTGCAGGATGCGGGGCTGATCGGCAGCGACCATGCCCAGAAACTGTTCGATGCCTATCGCGACGGCCTCGACGAGGGCAAGAACATCAGCCGCACCACGCTCGGCATGGTGGGCAACGAACATACGGTCGACTGGGACAAGTATCGGCTCGACAAATGGTCGAACATTGTCGATACCTCGGTGCCGATCGAAACTCTGCAGCGCCTGTCGAGCAAGCTCTACGATAATCTCCCCGACGGCTTCGATCTGCACAAGCGGGTCCAGCGGATCGTCGATGATCGACGCAAGATGGCAGCCGGCGCCTCGCGTATCGACTGGGGCTTTGCCGAGCATATGGCCTATGCCAGCCTGTTGGACGACGGCTTCAACGTGCGTCTGTCCGGCCAGGACTCCGGTCGCGGGACCTTCTTCCACCGTCATTCGGTGATCTACAACCAGAAAAACGGCGAAGAATTCGTGCCGTTGAACCAGTGCTCGCGAGACGGCACCCACTTCGACGTCAACGATACCCTGCTGTCCGAGGCCGGCGTACTGGGCTTCGAATACGGCTATGCCTCGGCCGATCCGCATACGTTGACCATCTGGGAAGCGCAGTTCGGCGACTTCGTCAACGGTGCACAGGTCATTATCGATCAGTTCATTTCCAGCGGCCGCGCCAAATGGGGCCGGATGTGCGGGCTGACGATGTTCCTGCCGCACGGCTATGAAGGCCAGGGGCCGGAGCATTCCTCGGCCCGGCTCGAGCGGTTCCTACAGCTGTGCGCCGAGCGCCATATGCTGGTGTGTGTGCCGTCGACCCCGGCACAGTGGTTCCATCTTCTGCGCCAGCAGATGGTCCGTAACCTGCGTATGCCGTTGGTCGTGCTCACGCCGAAGAGTCTGCTGCGCCATCGGCTGTCGACCTCGACGCTCGAGGATCTGTCGGACGGCCACTTCCAGTTCGTGATCGACGAGACCGATGATATCGACGCCGAGAAGGTCAAGCGGGTCGTGTTCTGTAGCGGCAAGGTCTTCTATGACCTCTACCAGGAGCGCGCCGAGCGCGAGCTCGACGATGTCGCCATCGTGCGTATCGAGCAGCTCTATCCGTTCCCGGCCGAGGACTATGCGACGGTGCTGGAGGGCTATCCGAACGCCGAGCAGATCGTGTGGTGCCAGGAAGAGCCGGAGAACCAGGGTGCTTGGTATCAGATCAAGCATCGTCTGCAGGTGCCGCTCGAAGAGCAGCACGAGCTGTTATACGCGACCCGGCCGGGTGCCGCGACGACGGCCGTGGGCTATCACAAGCTCCACATTCAACAACAGGAAGCGGTGGTCGAGGCCGGTCTCGTCGGTGGCGAACACCTGATCGAGAAAGGGACGGTGAAGGCCGATCCGCGCGGGAAGAAGTCCGGTATCCGCAATAAGAAGTGATGCGGACCATATTCAATAGATACACGACGAATCAGGAAAAGTAATGGCGACAGAAGTCAAGGTGCCGGAACTGCCGGAGTCGGTTAGCGAGGCGACAGTCGGCGACTGGCAGAAAAAGCAGGGCGACCGCGTAGAGCGCGACGAAAACCTGCTGGATCTTGAAACTGACAAAGTGGTGCTCGAAGTGCCGGCCACGGCGGCTGGTCAGCTTGCCGAGATCAAGGTCGAGTCGGGTGACACCGTGCAGGCCGGCGATGTCCTCGCGGTCATCGAAGAAGGCGCGGGCGGCGCCTCCGGCGACGACGCCGACAGTGGCGACGCCGAAGCCTCCGAGGCGGCCGAAGAGCAGTCGGCTGCGAGCAGCCAATCCAGCGACGACGCCGAAGAAGACGAGTCCGAAGGCGGCAGCGACGATGCGATCGCCAGCCCGGCGGCCAGCAAGCTCATGGACGAAAACGATGTGGCCGCGCGCGACATCAAGGGCACGGGCAAGGACGGCCGGATCACCAAGGCCGACGTACAGAAGGCGATCGACGACAAATCCTCGGGGGCCAAGAGCCCGTCGAGTGATCGCGGTGGCGACAAGCCCCAGACCGATCGCACCGAGCAGGCCGATCGCCAGGCTCTGGGCGACGTTACGCCGGAGCGTACCGAGCAGCGCGTGCCCATGACGCGTATCCGCCAGCGTATCTCCGAGCGTCTGCTGGATGCCTCGCAGAACACGGCCATGCTGACCACGTTCAACGACGTGGACATGAAGGCCGTGATGGATCTGCGTGCTCAGTACAAGGAGAAGTTCGAGAAGGATCACGAGGTCAAGCTCGGCTTCATGTCGTTCTTCGTCAAAGCCGCGGTCGAGGCGCTCAAGCGCTATCCGATCATGAATGCGTCGATCGACGAAGGCGATATCGTCTATCACGGTTTCTACGACGTGGGTGTGGCGGTGTCCTCGCCGCGCGGCCTCGTGGTGCCGGTGCTGCGCGATGCCGATCAGCAGTCCTATGCCCAGATCGAGTCGCAGATCCGCGACTACGGTAAGCGCGCCCAGGACGGCAAGATTACGATGGACGAGATGACCGGCGGCACGTTCACGATCACCAACGGTGGTGTGTTCGGCTCGCTGCTATCTACGCCGATCATCAACCCGCCGCAGGCCGCCATTTTGGGCATGCACGCCACCAACGACACGCCGGTGGTGCGTAACGGCGAGATCGTGATCCGTCCGATCATGAATCTGGCCGTGTCCTATGACCACCGCCTGATCGACGGTCGCGACGCCGTGCTGTTCCTGCGCACGATCAAGGAACTGCTCGAAGATCCGGCGCGCCTGCTGTTGCAGGTATAACCGATCGCCACGCGCCGGCCTCGAGCCGGCGCGGTTTTTTAGGTAATCAATCAAGGACTAGCATGAGCAAGGAATACGATGTCGTCGTAATTGGCGCCGGGCCGGCCGGTTACGTGGCTGCGATTCGTGCCGCGCAGCTCGGCATGAACGTAGTTTGCATCGACAAGTGGCTCAATCTTGACAACAAACCCTCGCTGGGCGGCACCTGCTTGAATGCAGGCTGTATCCCGTCGAAGGCGTTGCTGGAGTCCAGTGAGCTCTATCATCGTGCCGAGCACGAATTCGCCAGCCACGGCCTCAAGGTCGGCGATGTCGAAATGGACATCGCACAGATGCAAAAGCGCAAGGCCGGTGTGGTCAACGAACTGACCGGCGGCATTGCCAGCCTGTTCAAGGCTAACGGCGTGGAATCGATGGCCGGCAGCGGCCAGGTGGTCGATTCGGGCAAGGTGAAGTACACCAGCCATGATGGCGACGAGCAGACGCTCAATGCCAAGCACATCATCATCGCCTCTGGTTCGATCCCGGTGGAGCTCAACATCGCACCGTTCGACGGCGATCGAATCGTGGATTCCTGGGGCGCGCTGGAGTTCGACGACGTGCCGAAGAAGGTTGGCGTGATCGGCGCCGGCTATATCGGCGTGGAACTCGGCAGTGTCTGGTCGCGTTTGGGCTCCGAAGTCACGCTGCTGGAAGCAGTGGAAGACTTCATGCCGATCGCCGACCGGGATGTGGCTAAGGAAGCGGTCAAGAGCTTCAAGAAACAGGGCCTGGATATCCAGCTCGGCTCCCGGGTGACCTCGGCCAAGGTCAACAAGAAGTCGGTTCGTGTCGAATATACCCAGGGCGACGAGACCAAGAACGAAACCTTCGATCGCCTGATCGTTGCGGTCGGTCGGCGGCCGAATACGGCCAATCTCTGTGCCAAGGACGCCCAGGTCGAACTCGACGACAAGGGCTTCATCGACGTCGACGAATCCTTCCGCACCAGCCTGCCGGGCGTGTATGCCGTGGGTGATGTCGTCGGTAATCCGATGCTCGCGCATAAGGGCATGGAAGAAGGCGTGGCCGTGGCCGAGATGCTCGATGGCCAGAAGCCGCATGTGAACTACGACGTCATTCCCTCGGTCGTCTATACCCAGCCCGAGATGGCCTGGGTGGGCAAGAGCGAAGCCCAGGTCAAGGCGGCCGGCAACGAATACCGCGTGGGTCAGATTCCGTTCGCGGCCAACGGCCGGGCCAAGGCGCTGGCCCAGCAGGGCGGTTTCGTGAAGATGATCGCCGATGCCGAAACTGACGAGATCCTCGGCGTGCACATGATCGGGCCATATGTCTCCGAGCTGGTGCAGGAAATGGTGGTGGCCATGGAATACAAGGCCTCCAGCGAAGATATCGCGCGCATCATCCACGGTCATCCGACGCTGAGCGAAACGGTCCACGAGGCCGCACTTGCCGTCGACGGTCGGCCGATCCATTTCCCGCCGCCGCGCAAGAAAAAGAAATAGTCGCCCACCGGCGACCTGAAGCCGGTAAACAGCCCGTCGCTGGCTGAACCGGCCGAGCGCCACCCGTTTCGAGCGTTGTAGACTCGAAGCTGGTGGCGCTTTTTTTTGGGGGCCAGCCGGATGACAGACGACCGCGAAGCGCATTTGTGGGCTCGCCATAACCGACGGGCCGGTTCCTCGCAGCCCACCGATTCGCCAGGCGAGACCCTCGCCGACGAGGCAACGTACGGCCGGTCGCTGCCGTTTCTGAGCCTGGCCGCCCTGGGGATCGTTTACGGCGATATCGGCACCAGCCCAATCTATGCGCTGCGCGAAGCGTTCTACGCCCACGACGAGATCGACATTCAACAAGCCAATATTTATGGCGTACTGTCGTTGATGTTCTGGTCGTTGATCATCGTGATTTCGATCAAGTATCTGGCCGTGGTCATGCGGGCCTCGAATCACGGCGAGGGCGGCATCATCGCGCTGGTCGCCTTGCTCAACCCCTGGAAAACAGAAAAGACCAGCCGTCGTCATGTGTTGATGCTGTTGGGCTTGTTCGGCGCAGCGCTGCTCTATGGCGACGGTACGATCACACCGGCTATTTCGGTACTGAGCGCCATCGAGGGGCTGCAGGTCGCGACGCCGGCGTTCGAGCCCTATGTCATACCGATCACCATCGTGATTCTGGTAGGGCTGTTTTTGATCCAAAAACGCGGCACGGCAGCCGTCGGCGCTTTTTTTGGCCCGATCATGTTGCTGTGGTTCGCCACACTAGGCGGACTCGGTATCGCTGGCATTCTCCAAGAGCCAGCCGTGCTGGCCGCAGTCAACCCAATGTATGCAGAAGCCTTTTTTGTCTCAAACGGATGGGCAGGGTTTCTGGTCATGGGCACGGTATTTCTGGTGGTCACCGGCGGCGAGGCGCTGTATGCCGATATGGGCCACTTCGGTATCGCGCCGATTCGGCTGGCCTGGTTCGTGGTCGTGCTGCCCGGATTGCTGTTGAATTATTTCGGCCAGGGCGCGTTGATGCTTGGCGCGCCGCAAACGCGTCAGCCGTTTTATGAGCTGGCCCCGGACTGGGCGCTGTATCCAGTGGTGCTGCTGGCGACGCTGGCCACCGTGATCGCCTCGCAGGCAGTGATTTCCGGGGTGTTTTCGCTGACACGCCAGGCGGTCCAGCTTGGTCAGCTGCCGCGTTTGAGGATCGTACAGACCTCGCGTGAATCCTATGGCCAGATCTATATCCCGTTCATGAACTGGGTGTTGATGGCGGCGACCATTGGGCTGGTGCTCGGCTTCAAGAGTTCGGACCGCCTGGCCTCGGCCTACGGCGTCGCGGTATCGATGGATATGGTCATCACCACGGTGCTGGCGTTTTTCGTCGCCTATCGCTGGCGCTGGTTTCCGCGGCTGGCGGGTATGACCGCGCTGGTCTTGTTGCTAATCGATCTATCGTTTTTCGGTGCCAATATCTTCAAGATCCCTGGCGGCGGCTGGTATCCGTTGGTGGTGGCGGCGCTGATTTTTCTGCTGATGGCGACCTGGCGCACTGGGCGGGCCCTAATCGGTCGCCATCTGACCGACGACAACCAACCGTTGCAACGTTTCGTCGACAACCTGGAGGATGATTTTCGGATCGATGGCACGGCGGTGTTCATGACTGGGGCCGGCACGCGCACGCCGCCGATGCTGCTGCACCATCTGCGCCACAATCGGGTACTGCATCGCCAAGTGATTTTGCTGACCGTACACACCCGCGATATTCCCCGGGTGCCGGCTGCCGAGCGGCTGACTATCGATGCCCTCGGCCATGGGGTCTATCGCATGCAGGTTTTCTACGGCTTCATGCAGGCCGCCAACGTACCGGTGGCACTACGGTTTGCCGAAGAATTCGGCTTGGAGATCGACCCCGATCAGACGACTTACTACGTCGGCCGGGAAACGTTGATTCCCAGTGCCGAAGTCCCCGGCATGATGGTCTGGCGGGAACGGCTGTTTGCTTTCATGTCGCGCAACGCCGTCTCGGCGACCAGTTTTTACCAAATCCCGACCGACCGGGTGGTCGAGTTGGGCATCCAGATCGAGCTGTAGCCCGGCTTACCCACGCCTTGTTATCCGGTGGCTGTTAAAATATCGCCAACGTACCAAGACGAGGCGTTTATGGCAGGGCACAGTAAATGGGCGAATATCCAGCACCGGAAAAAAGCCCAGGATAAAAAACGCGCCAAGATCTTTACCCGGCTGATCCGCGAGATCACCGTGGCCGCTCGTATGGGCGGCTCCGACCCGAATGACAATCCGCGGCTGCGCCTGGCCTGGGACAAAGCCTTGGCTGCCAATATGCCCAAGGACAATATCGAGCGGGCCGCCAAGCGTGGCGCCGGCGAAGGCGGCGCCGATAATTACGAAGAGATCCGCTACGAAGGCTATGGCCCGCAGGGCGCGGCGATCATGGTCGATTGCATGACCGACAACCGCAATCGCACCGTCTCCGAGATTCGCTATGTGTTCTCGCGTAACGGCGGCAATATGGGCGCCGATGGCTCGGTGGCCTATTTGTTCGATCGCAAGGGCGTGCTGACGTTCGCGCCGGATGTCGATGACGAAGACGTACTGTCGCCGGCGCTCGAGGCCGGAGCCGAGGATCTGGTCGAGTACGAGGACGGCTCCTTCGAGGTATTGACTGCCCCCGACGACTACACCCAGGTTCGCGAAGCGGTCGAGGCCGCCGGTTTCACGCCTGCCGATGCCGACGTGACGATGCGGCCATCCACCACGGTAGAACTGACGGGCGAGGCAGCCCAGACCTGTCTCAAGCTGATCGATGCGCTCGAAGACCTGGATGACGTACAGAACGTCTATACCAATGTCGAGTTCGACGAGGCTTCGCTGTCGGAAGAGGCGGCCTAGTGCCGCGTATTATTGGCATCGATCCGGGCTCGACCATCACCGGCTATGCGGTCATCGACGGCGGTGCGGCGCCCAAGGCCCGGGTCATCGACTGCATCCGACTGCCCAAGGCCGATTTCCCGACCCGGCTGGGCGTGATATTTGATCGTTTGAGCGAGGTGATCCGCGAGTATCAGCCCGAGCAGATGGCGGTCGAGAACGTATTCGTTTCGCGTAACGCTTCGAGCGCGCTCAAGCTCGGTCAGGCCCGCGGAGCGGCGATCTGTGCCGGTGCCTCGGCCGGGCTTGCGGTTTCGGAATATACCCCGACCCAGGTCAAGCAGGCGATCGTCGGGCGCGGCCATGCCGACAAGGCCCAGATCCAGCACATGATCGGTATGTTGCTCGGCGCCACCGGCCGGCTCCAGGCTGATGCTGCCGATGCGGCCGCGGTTGCGCTTTGCCATGCCCACCATGCGCATACTTCGGGACGCATGCAGGCTGCACAGGTGCGCTCATGATCGGCCGGCTGCGCGGCAAAGTGGTCGAGAAACAGCCGCCACGGTTGGTGATTGACGTCGGCGGGGTGGGCTACGAGGTCGAAGCCCCGATGTCGACGTTTTTTGCGCTGTCGCAGTATTCCGGCGAGGTGACGCTGCTGATCCAGACCATCGTGCGCGAAGACGCGATTCTGCTGTACGGCTTCGTCGAAGAAGCCGAACGCCGGCTGTTTCGCGAGTTGATCAAGGTCTCCGGGGTCGGGGCCAAGCTGGCGCTGACCGTATTGTCCGGCATGAGCGTAGCCGATTTCGTGGCCACTATCGAAGCCGACGATACCGCCCGGCTGACCGGGCTGCCCGGCGTCGGCAAGAAGACCGCAGCCCGGCTGCTGGTCGAAATGCGCGACAAACTGTCGGGCACCGATATCGCGCCGACCCTGGCCGCGGCCCCGGCCGGAGCCGCGGCGGCCGAAGGCGGAGTTGGGGCCAGTGCCGATGCCCGCCACGCCCTGATTGCCCTGGGTTACAAGCCGGCCGAGGCCGATAAACTATTGCGCGGCATCGATACCGAAGGCCTGGATAGCGAAGGCCTGATTCGCGAGGCCTTGCGCCGGGCGGTGCGTTGATGGAGCCGAATACCGACGACAGCGAACAGCGCCTGATCGGATCCTCCGAACGGCCGGAGGACAGCCGCTTTGATCGGGCGCTGCGCCCGACCGGCCTGGCCGAATACGTCGGCCAACCGGAGGTCAGCGAGCAGCTCGATATCTTCGTCTCGGCGGCCCGCAACCGTAGTGAAGCGCTTGATCACGTGCTGATCTTCGGTCCGCCGGGCTTGGGCAAGACCACGCTGGCGCACGTCATCGCCAACGAGATGAACGTCGGCTTTCGCCAGACGTCGGGCCCGGTGCTGGAGCGCCCAGGCGATCTGGCGGCATTGCTGACCAACCTCGAGCGCAACGACGTGCTGTTTATCGACGAAATCCATCGTCTGTCGCCGGTGGTCGAAGAGGTGCTGTACCCGGCGCTCGAGGACTACCAGATCGACATCGTGATCGGCGAAGGCCCGGCTGCGCGCTCGATCAAGCTCGATCTGCCGCCGTTCACGCTGGTGGGGGCGACCACCCGGGCCGGGGCGTTGACGTCGCCGCTGCGCGATCGGTTCGGCATCGTCCAGCGTCTGGAATTCTATTCTCAGTCCGATTTGGCCTCGATCGTCACACGTTCAGCCGGCATTCTGGATATCGCGATCGAGGCGGCGGGCGCGGCCGAAATCGCGCGGCGTGCGCGGGGCACCCCGCGTGTGGCCAATCGGCTGCTGCGCCGGGTACGGGATTTTGCCGAAGTTCGGGGCAACGGCGAGATCGACGGGGCGACGGCCGCCGACGCCATGAACCTGCTCCGGGTGGACGACAACGGCTTCGACGTCATGGACCGCAAGCTGCTGGGCGCGTTGATCGAGAAATTCGACGGCGGCCCGGTCGGTGTCGAAAGTCTGGCCGCGGCGATCGGCGAAGCCCGCGAGACCATCGAAGACGTCATCGAGCCCTATCTCATCCAGCAGGGCTTCATGATGCGCACGCCCCGCGGCCGGCTTGCCACGGCTGCAACCTATCGGCACTACGGGCTCCCGGTGCCAGAGTCCAATCGCCACGCCGAGCAGGATCTGTTCGATTTCGATGGCTAGCGGCGAACACGCGCCGGTCTTCGAAATCGGCCTCCGGGTCTACTACGAAGACACCGATGCCTCGGGCGTTGTCTATCACGCCAACTACCTGCGTTATTGTGAACGGGCACGTACCGAATGGTTGGACAGCCTCGGGCTCGATCATCGGACCCTGGCCGATACGCACGGCATCGCCTTTACCCTGGCCGATATGTCGATGCGCTTTGTACAGCCGGCCCGGCTCGATGATCGGCTGGCCGTGTCGTTGCAGATCGCGCAGCGCACGCGGGCACGGGTTGTCTTCGCCCAGCAGATCCGCCGCGCGGATGATCTGCTGATTCAGGGTCAATTCACGGTGGCCTGTGTCAACATCGCCAACTTCCGGCCATGCCGGTTGCCCGATGCGCTTTTCTGAGGAGTCGAGATGAACGTCGCGACCGACATGAGTCTATGGAGCCTGGTCCTGCAGGCCAGCCCGCTGGTCAAGGCCGTTCTGGTCATTCTGTTGCTGGCGTCCATTGCGTCATGGGTGGTCATCTTCTCCAAACGGCGGTTGATGAAAAGCACTGTCAAGGAGATGGAGTGGTTCGAGGACCGCTTCTGGTCGGGCGGCAATGTCCGCGATATCTATGAAGAGATCCATCGCCACGACGATCACCCCGAAGGCATGCCGGCATTGTTCAAATCCGGCTACGAAGAGCTGCGGCGGCAGCGCAATCAAGTCGATGTGACCAGCGTCGATGTCGTGCCTTCGGTCCAGCGTGCGATGCGGGTCACGCTGTCGCGCGAGCTCGAACGGCTGGAGTCGGGCCTGGCGTTTCTGGCTACGGTCGGCTCGATCAGCCCCTATGTCGGCTTGTTCGGCACCGTCTGGGGCATCATGAGTGCCTTTATCGGCCTTGGTGATGTGCGCCAGGCCAGCCTGTCGATGGTTGCCCCCGGTATCGCCGAAGCACTAATCGCTACGGCGATGGGGCTGTTTGCCGCGATCCCCGCCGTGGTGGCCTACAATCTCTTCAGTAATCGTCTTGATTTCATCGAAAAGCGCTTCGAGACGTTCATGGAAGAAATGGCCGGCATCGTCGAGCGCGGCGTGACGGCCGCTAATCCGGTCAAGCGCGAGCGCGCGCCCCGCAAGCCCGAACCCAGCGAGCCGGTGCGCACCGCGCCCGAGCTGTAAGCACGGTTTCGACGCGGGAGCTGGCATGAGAGCACGCAACAAACGCCGTTTAAACGCCGAGATCAACGTCGTCCCCTATATCGACGTCATGCTCGTGTTGTTGATCATTTTTATGGTTACGGCCCCGCTTTTGACTACCGGGGTTAACGTCAATCTGCCGCAGGCGCCGGCCAAGGTGCTGGACCAGAAAGACGATCATCCCATCGTATTGACCGTGACCGCGGACGGCGACATGTCGCTCAACGTCGGGCCTACCCCGGACCAGCCCATGGCCCCGGATGCGATCACCCAGACCGTGACCAAGGTGCTTAACGAACGGCCGGAAGCGCCGGTAGCCGTGCGCGGGGATGGCGCCGGTTCCTACGGCGATGTTGTGCGCGGCATGGTGCTGTTGCAGCAGGCCGGTGCCGAGCATGTCGGGCTGCTGACCGACGATGTCGACAAGCCTTCGCAGCAAGAGCAGGAATAGGTGTTGGAACTGCTGAAGAAAATCGGGGAACACTGGCGTGCAGTGGTTCTCGCAGTCGGTCTGCATGCGCTGGTTGCCGGCTTGCTGATCTTCAGCGTGGCGTTTATTCACGACACGGCTTCGAAGGGCAATCGCGGCCAGAAGATCGTCGATGCCTCGGTGATCGATACCAGCGCCGTGCGCAGCCAGCAGACGCCCGAGCAGACGCCGGATACCACCGAGCCGCAACAACAGCCACCTGAGCCGGAACCGGCCGAAGACCAGTCTGCGGACGAAACTAGCGAAAAAGCCCGCCAGCAGGCCGAGCAAGAACAAAAACGCAAAGCCGAGGCGGCGCGCGAACAGGCGGCCCAGGAAAAGGCCGAACAACAGGCCAAGGCCGAACAACAGGCCGCGGAACAGAAAGCCGCGGAACAGGCTGCTGCACAAAAGGCCGCCGAGGAAAAAGCGCGCAAGGAAGCGGCTGAAAAAGCGGCGGCCGAGAAGGCGGCCGCAGAAAAAGCCGCCGAACAAAAGGCGCGTAAAGAAGCCGCCGCCAAGCAGGCAGCCGAAGAAAAAGCCCGTAAAGAAGCCGCGCAAAAAGCCGCTGAAGAAAAGGCGCGTAAAGAAGCCGCTGCCAAGAAGGCTGCTGAAGAGAAAGCCAAAAAAGAGGCAGCCCAGAAAGCGGCCGAAGAAAAAGCACGTAAGGAAGCGGCCGCGAAAAAGGCCGCCGAAGAAAAAGCCAAGAAAGAGGCGGCCGAGAAAGCGGCTGAAGAAAAAGCACGCAAGGAAGCCGCCGCCAAGCAAGCCGCCGAGGAAAAAGCCAAGAAAGAAGCGGCTGAAAAAGCGGCTCGTGAAAAAGCCGAGCGCGAGGCCAAGCAAAAGGCGGCCGAGGAGGCCGCCCGCAAGGAAGCAGCGCGCAAGAAAGCCCAGCAGGAAGCCGCGCGCCGGAAAGAACTGCAAAAAGCCTTGCAACAGGAGGCCGCAGGCCGGCGCGATGCCGCCAACCAGAAGGCCATGGCGCAGTATGTACAGGCGATCCGGGACAAGGTCGAAGGCAACTGGATCCGTCCGCCCGGCGCTTCCAATATTTCTTGCAAGGTACGCGTAAAACAGCTGCCCGGCGGCCAGATTTCGAACGTCCAGCTGCTGGGCTCCTGTGGTAATGAAGCTGTCGACCGCTCGGTCAGGCAGGCCATCTATAAATCCGACCCGCTGCCGTCGCCGCCGTCGGATAATCTATTTCAGTCGGATATCGAGTTCACTTTCAGGCCGGACCAATGAAATACAAGACTTTTCGCTCGTTTGCCATCGGTCTCGCCGTCTGTTTGACGGCCGCGACGCTCTCGCCCGCCCAAGCTGCGTTGCAAGTCGACATTACACAGAGTTCCGATAGCGCCATTCCGATCGCGATTTCCCCGTTTGGCAGCGCTAATGGACGCTTGCCAGTAGACGTGGCACAGGTCGCCAGCGACGACCTGTCGTCGACGGGCCGTTTCCGGATCTTCCCGCGTCAGAACATGTTGTCGCAGCCGAGCTCGCCCGAGGCGGTTAATTACGACAACTGGCGCACCCAGCATATCGATAATCTGGTGGTTGGCTCGGCATCGTCGAACGGCCAGGGCGGCTATCAGCTGACTTTCAATCTGCTGGATGTGCCCCAGGGCCAGTCGACCGCCAGCTACCAGATCAATGCCGGGCCCAATGAGCTGCGGGATGCGGGCCATACGGTCGCCAATCTCATCTACCAGCGTTTCATCGGTGAGAAAGGTTATTTCCTGTCCCGGATCGCCTACATCACGGTGACCGGCAACAGTGCCGACAATCGCAAGTTCCGGCTGGTGGTCTCGGACTACGACGGTAGCCATCCCAGCACCGTCTATTCCTCACAGGACCCGGTGATGTCGCCGGCCTGGTCGCCGAACGGACGCAAGCTGGCCTATGTGGCGTTCAACGTCTACAAAGGTGTGAGCAGCGTACGGGTCCAGGATCTGGCCAGTGGCAATGTCCGCACGATTTCTTCGGGCAGCGGTGTCAACGGCGCACCGGCCTGGTCGCCGGATGGCTCGAAGATCGCTTTCACCAAGTCGAAAGACGGCGACAGCGATATCTTCGTGTACAACCTCAATAGCGGGCAGGTGCGCCAGCTCACGCACAGCAACGCCATCGATACCGAGCCGACCTGGTCGCCCAATGGCGGCACCATTGCGTTCACCTCGGATCGCGGCGGCCGCCCGCAGATCTACCAGATGAATAGCCAGGGTGGGCAGGTCCAGCGGCTGACCTACGATGGCCAGAGCAACCAGCGCGCCGATTTCTCGCCCAATGGCGATTCGATCGTCATGGTTCAGAAAAGCGGCAACGGCTTCCGGATTGCGGTGATGGACCTGTCGAACAATAATGTACGTATCGTCAGCAATGGGCCGCTTGATGACAGCCCGGCCTTTGCGCCGAACGGCCAAGTCATTCTGTATGCGAAGCAGGGCGGCAACAACGCTCTGGCCACGGTCTCGGTCGACGGCGATGTGAAATCCACATTGTCGCAGGCCGGCGAGGTCCGCGAACCCGCCTGGGGACCGCTGGGCTATTGATTCGATGAATCAACGGTCGCCGGCCATGCATGGGGCAGCGCCGGCGCGTTGGCTACAATAAAGACGAAGGAGCGTTTTGATGCGTCACTTGGATTTTAATTCCGCCCGCCGACCGGCCCTGGCCGTAGCTCTTACGGCCGCAGCGATTGCGTTGACTGCCTGTGGCGGGGGCAAGAATGTACGCGCCCCGGGCGATATGCCGGCGGCCGGCATGCAGGGCGCCAATAATAACGGCCAGGCTATGGGCAGCCAGCGGCGCGATATCGACGTGCGCGGCCTGGAAGGTATCCCGAGCGGCGATCGCGACATGTTCACCGATCCGAACAACCCGCTGTCCACGCGCACGATCTACTTCGATCTCGACAGCAGCTCGATCCCGTCGCGCTTCCAGCAGGCGATCCAGGCGCATGCCAGCTATCTGTCCGATCATCCGAAAGTGCATCTGCGCCTGGAAGGCAATACCGACGAGCGCGGCTCCCGGGAATACAACGTAGCCCTGGGCGAGCGCCGTGCCGGCTCGGTCAAGCAGGCGCTGGTGCTGTCGGGCGCTGGTGCCGGCCAGATCAGTACCATTTCCTACGGCGAAGAACGCCCGGAACTGATGGGGCATACGGAAAAAGCCTATGCCAAAAATCGCCGTGTGGACTTCATCTATACGAATCAGAACCAATAGGCTCGCGTGATGCGTAAAGCGCTGTTCCAACCCTCGACCCTGGCCACGCTCGCGCTCAGCGCGAGCGTGGCGGTGCTGCCGACTGCCTGTGCAGCGCCGACCCCGCCGTCATCGCAGCCGATGCAGCTGGCCCAGAACAGCGGCAACGGGCCGAACCTGTTCAGTTTGTATCAGCAGATTCAGCAGCTTCAGCAGCAGGTTCGCGAGCTCAACGGTGAGGTCGACACGCTCAAGTACAAGCTCAAACAAAGCGAGCAGGGCCAGCGCGATCTGTACAAGAATCTGGATCAGCGGCTGAGCACGCTAGAAAACAGTGGCGCAGGCCGTGCCGACGATACAGCCGGCAATACCACCAGCGCGCCGACGCGCGTGCCCCAGTCCGGCGGCAACGGCGATGTCGATCCGGCGGTGCAGTCAGCCTATATGGATGGCTTTAATCAACTCCAGAACGGCCAGTACGATGCCGCAATTGCCTCGTTCAAGCAGTTCGTCTCCCAGCATCCGGATTCCAGCCTGACCGACAACGCCTGGTACTGGCTCGGCGAGGCCAACTATGTTCAGCAGAACATGGATGATTCGCTGCAAGCCTTCGAAACCGTGGTCAACCGGTTCAAGAATTCGCCGAAGATGCCGGCCGCGCTGTACAAGATTGGGCTGATCCAAATCGCGCAGAACCAGACCGACAACGGCCAGTCCACTTTGCAGCGCGTGGTCGACGAGTATCCGAATAGCGATTCCGCCGATCTGGCCAAGCAGAAACTGCAGTCGCTGGGCGGCAGCCGCAACTAGGCGAGGGCGATAAGCCGGTGTCCGATATTCTTGATGTCAAAACCGATGCCACCCGGCGCGACGGCGTACGCGAAAGCCGTTGGCAGGAGCGGATCGATGCACTGCGCATCACCGAGGTCTTCTGCTCGTTGCAGGGGGAGGCCAAGGCCGCGGGCCGGGTCTGTACGTTCATCCGCCTGACTGGCTGCCCGCTGCGTTGCCACTACTGCGATACCGCCTATGCTTTCCATGGCGGCGAATGGCTCAAGCTCGACGATATCCTTGCCCGTACCGATGAACTCGGCGCCCACGATGTCTGTGTCACCGGCGGCGAGCCGCTGGCCCAGCCCAACGTCGCGCCGCTGGTTCGGCGACTGTGCGATGCCGGCTATGATGTCTCGGTCGAAACCGCTGGCGCACTGGATATCCGGCCGATTGACCCCCGGGCTTCTCGGGTGGTGGATATCAAGACCCCGGACTCCGGCGAAGCCGAGCGCAACCGCTGGGACAATCTCGATGCCCTGACCGATCACGACCAGCTCAAGTTCGTCATCTGCTCGGAAACCGACTACCAGTGGTCCAAGCAGCGGCTGGCCGAGATGAACCTGCCGGCGGGCTGTATCGTCTGGTTTTCGCCCAGCCACGGCCAGATCACCGCCCGCGAACTCGCCGATTGGATCGTGGCTGACCGGCTGCCGGTACGCTTCCAGCTACAGCTGCACAAACAGCTCTGGGGCGACGCCCCCGGGCACTAGCTCTCCCTCGTTTTCAACCAATGAACAACGCTATGCCATCGTCCGATGCGCCCGCGGCCGTCGTCTTATTGTCCGGCGGCCTGGATTCCACAACCTGTCTTGCCGAAGCCGCTGCGGCCGGCTATCGCTGCTATGCGCTCAGCTTCGACTACGGCCAGCGCCATACGGCCGAACTCACGGCCGCCTCGCGCATCGCCGCCAGCGCCGATGTGGTCGAGCACAAGGTTGTACGCATCGACTTCGACGGCATGGGCGGCTCCGCACTGACCGACGACGACATCGCCGTGCCGGAAACCCCCACGGAGGGCATTCCCTCGACCTATGTGCCGGCGCGCAATACCCTGTTTCTCTCGGTTGCCCTCGGCTGGGCCGAGGTGTTGGAAGCCGAGGCGATTTACATCGGCGTCAACGCCGTAGACTACTCGGGCTACCCGGATTGCCGCCCCGAATTTATTGATGCGTTCGAACGCATGGCGGCCTTGGCGACCAAGGCTGGCGTGGAAGGCCATAGCATCCAGATCCAGACCCCGTTGATGCACCTCACCAAGGCCGAGATCATCCAGCGTGGCCACCAACTGGGCGTCGACTACAGCCAGACTGTCACCTGCTACCAAGCCGACGACGACGCCCGCGCCTGCGGCATCTGCGATGCTTGCCGCCTGCGCCGAGCCGGCTTCGAAGCCGCCGGCGTACCGGACCCGACCCGCTATCAGCCCAACGCGCCAATTTCTGCCGATTAGGGGGTGGCAAACTCCGGAATTTCCGGTATCATGCGCGCTCTATTACGGGCCGTTAGCTCAGTTGGTAGAGCAGTAGACTTTTAATCTATTGGTCGATGGTTCGAATCCATCACGGCCCACCAAATAAGCCTTTTAACTAGAGGCACTTAAAGCCGCACCGCCGAAAGGCGCTGCGGCTTTTTTATTGCCGGTGCTACGGTGGTGCTACAATTTGTTTGTCATCAGTGAAGTGGTTTGAGCGGGTACGGGCACGCTATTACACGATCAGCCTCTGCCACTGCTCAAGGCTGGGTGATAGCTTCCGCACGTCGTGCCCTTGAATGCTTGTACCGTCAATCACTGAAGCGAGGCGCACGACCAAATTTGCGAGACGAATATGGCGAAGGTTGCGAAAAAGGAAGCTCAAGGTTCTGAAGAGGTCGTACGCAGGCGTGTGATAGCGGAGTTGCATGCCCTCGGCTGGAAAGAAGCGCTACTTCAGTGGTCACCAGAATGGCGTATCCCTAATACGCCTCATGATCTAACAAAGCGTGAGCGAGGGCAGTCCTTTGAAGCTTGTGGCAGAGCGGACCTCGTAGCTTTTGCCAACGAAACAAAGGAGCCGCACGCCCTTCAAATCATCTTTGAGTTTAAAGCGCCTACGATAGACAAAGGGCGCGATCAGCTGATGCGCTACCTGGCTAGTGAGCCGGTCGTCCGAATGGGGTACTGGACAAACGGCACCTCGAGCCTAGCTGTATACAAATCTCATACGAATGATTGGATCCAGGTAAAAGATCCGCCGCTGCCACATCCGGGAGATGACCTTACTGCTCCCCCTGAACATCCACCAACATGGAATGACCTCCAGGTTCCAACCGAAGCGCAGCTGTCAACAGCCCTCAAGCGTTTAGTTGCGACGGTAGTTGCTCGGGATTCGCGATCCGTACGTCGCGAAGACCAGCTACGAGAGCTTCTGCACATCTTCCTAGTAAAAGTTGAGAGCGATAGCTTAGCCAGTATTAAGAGCAACCAAGATAAGCCGGTCACACTTCGTATCTATGGGGACCGTACATCGATGGTTGCTTTAACAGCAGCATCGATTCAGAAGCAATTCAAAGAGTATTTCGACAAGCAACGGACCCGAGTCTTCCATCGGGACGATGTCGATCATATCCGGTTGACAGATGAAACAATATTTGCCGTTGTAGATACATTAGCACCTTGGCGAATACTGGGCGATAAAGTCGACATTCTAGCTAAGGCTTTTCAGATTTTTAGGACGCAAGCACTTAAGTCCGGTGAGGGGCAATTTATGACTCCTCAACGTATTGTTAGGCCGTGCGTCATGGCCATGGATATTACTTCTGCCGATAAAGTAATCGACCCGGCTTGTGGGACCGGCGGGTTTTTAGTCGAAGCTTTGCGACAAGTGCAAGAGCGCGAGTTTAACGATGGCGACACCTGGAGGATGGTTAAATTCGCAAACGATGGACTATATGGGGTCGATATGGACCCTATCGGCGTCAAGTTGACGAAAGCGATGATGATCGCTATGCAAGATGGGTCAACCCATACGCTTATAGGCGACGCAGTAAGAAGGCATCTTTGGGCCAAAGAGTTCCCAATTCTCCAGCATGAACTTGGTGTGCCGAGTAATACAAACGAAATTGCAGAGCAATTTACGGTTGTATTAACCAATCCGCCATTTGGTAAAGGTTTGCGTGTAACAGCCAGTGACGCGCGGGCGGCCGGATATACGATTACCAAAGCAGCCGCTGACGCTAACCCGGGGCGAAAGAAAGATCACTTAGACCTCGAGATAGGACTTATCTACCTAGAGTTAGCTCATAGGCTATTACAAATTGGTGGGAGAGTTGGAATTGTCTTACCGGAGACGTACTTTTTCTCGTATAGCTATCGCTGGCTGCCTGGGTGGTTGAAAGGCAGGTTCGCCCTGCGTGGGATGATGAACATAGCGATGGAGGCATTCGAGGAATTTTGCCGCGCGAAAACTAATTTTTATATATTTGAAAAAGTCGGTAACGGCGAAGCATCTGAGCCTTCGGACTCCTCATCCGACAGAAGAGGCATGAATAGTGGCACCTCATAAACCCTGGTGGTTCTCCGACGATACGGTGATGGTTAGTACAGCTCCGACCTGTGGGCTCACCAAAGGCGGACGTCTATTGCCCATGGTGGAGCGGGAGACCGGCTCGCGAATTCAGATAAAGGACCCGGAAACGGGAGAGCTGGTCGATGCGGTTAACGATCAGTTACTGAGCGATATGAAGATGCTCGCTAAGGGTCGAAATACCGACACGATGCGATTTATTCCGAGCGAGGCTGTCTCGTTAGGTACGGCTGTACCGTTGTATTACGATCGTCGCTTCGACGAGGCTTTCAGTGAAGCGATGCAAGGAGAAAAATTTAAAGGATTTTCTTCTGCTACTTTAGGGGAGTTGGAAAAAACTGGTGTTATTGAAATTCGCGGAGGTCACGGTTCCCCAGCTGCTGATCAGCGCGTTGGTGAAGTGCCATATATTAAGGTTTCAGATCTCAGGGCTGGTCTGGTAAATATTAATCCTACTAATCGAGTTCCCTATCAAGTGGCCCGTAAATTTTGGAAACGTGGTAAGCCTGATTTGCAGGCATTCGATTTATTGTGCCCAGAGAGAACAAGCAAAAATATTGGTGATTTTTGCGTTCTGATGCCTGGCCAAGAAAAGGTTTTGCTAACAAAAGAGATTATAGTTATAAGACCAGGTCCAGCTGCGAATTTTGATTCGTTCTATCTGATCTGGGCCCTAACTCTGAATATTGTTAGAGATCAGTGGAAACGCGTTATTTTCATGCAGACAAATCGCGAAGATGTCGGGAAGCGGTATCTTGAGATATCAATCCCGGTGCCAGAAGAGGCTCAGACTGGCGAGAATGTTTCGCTTCCGTTTAAAGAATATTTTAAGAAAATAGCTGACGCTCGTAGCCAATTATCTACGTATTTAGATCGTGCGGGTGATCACCACTTCTTTGTATCTGGAACGGAAGAGCCAGCGATTCCCGAAATCGTCTCAATACATGCTCCGGATGAAGATTAAATTGGCAGCACAGTGTGCTGTGAAGCTGAGTTGAGTGGCGTACAGTTATTTCCACGAGTCCAAGTGCTCACGGCTACGCCGTTGCGCTAACTTCGAGCCCGGAAGCTCGTTAACGAAATAGAGTTCGATATTTCCCGTTACGGGTTCGGTGGGGTGGCCGTTGGCTTCGCTGCCCGTTATGTTCTGATCACATTGATCGGTAGTGTTCCGGTTACGGCGATCGCCGGCTGGCCGGTATTCGATTTTCCAACGGACGGGCCGCGTCGTATACGTAACGCCGAAGGCGTCGAGATAGGCGCGTTGTTTCGCTTCGCCATAACGGCCGCGTTCGGCCTCGGTGGTGTAACAAACGCGAGCCGGACGCTCGCTCGATTTCAGAGCCGCGCCGCCCATGAGTTCCATGTAACGGGCGTAGTCGCCTTCGTCGGCGGCTTTACGTAACGCTTCGGCTTTTGGGTTGCCTGCGATCTGACTACGTATACGGCGAAGTTCGCGCCACGGTCCGATAGCGGGGGTGCCCATAAACTGGAACTGGCGGATACCCCACTGTGATGCCCAAGCCCGGACACGTTGGGCCGCGTCCTTCGGATCGGCTTCTAGTCCGATCTGCTGACCATCCGAGTCGAGCGTGGCCGCATAGTCGAGGCCGTGCCCGTCGATGCCTTTCGAAATGTATTTGGCGATATAGCCGGTTGCAGAGCCGCGCTGCGGGTCGATCGCTTTGAGATCGCAAGCCCGCTTTTGCCGGGCCGGACTCGTCGAGCCGTCAACGAAGTAATCCGTCAGAATGCGCCGCAGCGATTCAACTCGCGTCGGATCGACGAAAAGCAGGGCATGCCAGTGGGGCGTCCCGTCGTGGTGCGGCTCGGCCACCCGTAGGCCGTAAGCATTAATCGAGGCCCGATTGAGCTTCGCGCGAATCTTGCGCCATTGCACCATCAACCATTTCTGGCCCTCGCGGGGTGTAACGTGCTGGCCATCACCGGGTTCGAGCGACTTCGAATGAACGGCGTGCAACTCGGGCGGAGTGGTGATCGAGGCGAATAGCGCGACATCGCCTTGGCTTTCCGCGTAGCGCTCGATTCCAGCGATACGCGCCATCATTTCCTTGCGGCGAATGCTCGGATTGCTGACACCCTTGTCGGCGATTTCGGCAAGGCTGAATTCTTCGCCCGTCTCGCAAACCGCGATCGTATCGATTAAGGCGCGGGCGTTGCTGTTCTGCCGCCCGATATAGCGCTGGAACCCGTATTCGCTGATATACAGGCCGGCGCGCTTATGCACGAGCCCAATCGAGCGCGCTTGTTGCTCGTGTTTGCGGCCGTGAATTTTGTGCAGTTGATTGCGCCACCACCGCTCATCGCGCATTCGCTCGATACAGCCTAGTAGGGTGCGGTTATGGTTTGGCTTGGGCGGAACTAGGCCGAAGCGCGTAACCACCCCATGCCCGGCCGCGTAGGTCGCCATTTCGTCGCCATTGACTCGACGCATGCTATGGTCGCACTCGTGGCTACGCCGTGCTGCAAAAGCCCGAATCTCGTTATCGCTGGCATCGGCGGATAGGACGCCTTCGGATGCCTCGACGAACTCGCGCAAACCAACGTTGGCCGGCCGCATAGGGTTGGACTGGCCCTTATCGCGCGCCGCATCATAGGTGCGGCGATGCCGTTCGGCGAGCGCGTTCGCGATCGGCACGGGCTGGGAGTTCAGCAACTCGCGCAACCAGACGCGCCCCTCGGCAGGAATTTCGAGAGGCGAAAATTCCGCCGCGTAGTGGGTGGCATTCATGCGCCGCCACCCGCTGTGTTGCGAGACTCATCAAACGCGCGCCGCGCAGCGCAGCATTCTTCCAGATCGCGGGCCAACTGTGCAGCCGCATCAAACGATAAATGGATGGCCGCGGTATGCTGCCCGGTCGCGTCGGCGATCGTCAGTCGTACCGGCCGACTTGTTGTGTTCCAGGCTTCGGTCTTGACGCTGGCCCCGTGGCGATCGAAAACGCCGCCCGAGGCGATCAGTTCGGGCCGGATCGGCGCGACCGTTTGCTTGTCCGCCGCCCGACTCATGCCGACACCTGTTCGTTGCCGTTGATAAAAGCATCGACATCGGCTTGCCGATACCGGACCCGCGATCCGATCTTGAGAAATGTCAGCGGATAGCGCTTGGTGCAGCGCCAGACGGCGAGGGTATGGACGGTAACGCCGAGTAGTTCCGCAACTTGGTTCGGCGTGAGTAGGCGGTTGGCTTCGTTGTGCATGGATTGCTCCGCATTGCTTGCTTGTGACTGCGGAGTGAAGAATTGCAATGCACGGCGATACGGAGTGACAAGCAAAATACTCGTCAATACGAGTAAATTACTCGTACATAAAACCCGGCGTTTATTTGCCCTGCTCGCGGAAGTGCCTTCCAAGTAACTCGCGGAGCGTTCGAAAGCTAAGTGGCGATTCGGCCTCAGGGTCGAACATCGATTCTGGCACCCAAGAGCCGGGATACGCTTCCATATGGGTTGCCAGCGCTTTGCGATCGACTACGCCCGTTGATTTAACGAACTTGGCCGCTTGCGACGCAACGAAATGGTCGGCCATGTTACGGGCTGCCTCGCGGATCGTTTCATTACGGGTCGCGTTGCCGTGAGGGGTATCGTTAACGGGCGTATCCAACTGCGCCGCGAATGCTTTAGCCAGCGGTTCCGGAACCGTTAACGATTTCTGTTTCATTAACGAATACAAATCGGCAACACTTATCCGAGCGTTGGCCTTCAACAGACGCGGGATCGGACCGATTGCCGGCAGGCTGACGCCTAGACAGCTTATTAGGAACTGCTGCGTCGCACGAATCGCTTTATCGAGTTCGGGCGGGCCACCGCTGAGCGGCACGGGGCGCTCGGGATGACAGGCATGCAGCAATAAGGCAGCTTCAGAAATCGTCCACGTATCCCGAGCCACGTATTCCGTGCAGAGCGTTGCGAACCGTGGCGGATTCGGTTGGTGTTTGGGCGATGTAGCGGTGCGCTCGCGCTGCTGTTTAAGCTGCTGCTGCAACTCAGCGAAGGCGGCCTGCGGATCGTTGTGCGGTCGGTCGGACATCGATAATTAACGAAGCTGGGCCAGTGTTAGGAATTGATCGGTAATCCGCTGCATGGGCTCGCGCAATCGCTCGTAGTCCATCACGATGTAATCGCGGGTTACAGCGTGGCCGAGCTTATGGTTTGCGAGCTGACTTAGGGCGTAGGCGGGTACGTCGCAACTTTCGGCTACCGTGATAAACGTACGCCGCAGATCGTGCAACCGGAAGGGAACGCCCGAGTCGCGGGTAACGCGATTCGTATAGGCTCGGAACTCCACCATATGCCCGGTCTGTCCGTTGCCCGGAAAGACGAACGGCGAGTCTGGATCGGGCCGATGCTTGAAACGATTCTTTAGTAGATCGGCCAGATAATCAGACAAGGGCAGGGTGTGATCTTCCCGGTTCTTGGTATCGACCAGCGTAAAGCTTTTACCTTTCAGGTCCACACCATCCCAGCGCAGTGAGGCGCCTTCGGTGCGCCGCATGCCGGTCAAGATCAGGACTTCGAGATAATCGCCGACCGTCTGCGCGGGCGTACCCCACGGTTCGGCGCGAAGTTTCTCGACCGCCCCGAACCAGTCGGGGAGTTGATGCGAGCGGATAACCGTCGTGCGAGGTTTGGTCCGATTCCAAGAACGCGTCTTCGAGAGCCGTTGAACCGGGTTTGAAGGCAACAGCGATTCGCCGTGCTCGTCCTCATAGACGCCAGCCGCGAAATTCCAAACGGCTTTAAGCGTTCGCATCACCATGTTCGCGTAGCCGGGGCCGGATTGCTCGGTAAGCTGGCGGTGGCGCTCGGCGACCATATCTTTCGTAATCGCTCGGACGGGTGTATTGCACCAGTCTTTTAGTCCGACCTCGATGGTTTGCCGGTAGCTTTTAACGGTGCTGGCCTTGAGCGTGGTTCGCGCCTGTAGGTATTGGTCGAGGACTTCGTGCAGCGTCACGCGCTTGACTTCGGTTCGCCGGTCGGTGGTTTGCGGGTCGACGCCTTGGGCTAGCTGTCCAAGCGTGGCGTGCAATCGCTTAACAGCATTCTCGGGTGTCATGTCGGGGAAGCGCCCTAGGGTGATTCGTTTTACGCGGCCGTTCACCCGCCGTTGGAGAACCCAGCTTTTCGAGCCTTTGTCGGTAACGGCTAAGCGTAGCCCTGGCGTTCTAGGGTCTTGATAGTAATCGCGTTTCTTGTTTTCTGCGGGCGGCAGACTAGCAATTTCGCGCTTATTGAAGCGCAGTGTTTTTTGGTTCATTGGCCTTCCTTCAGAGTCTGCCGGCGCTGATCTGGTGCTACAGCGTCGCGCTGTGAGTCTATCGGCTGCTCGGTGCTACGCTGGTGCTACACTGGGAGTGCATTTCAGGGCATTCATCGAACATCCCGTGAACCCGAAGGTAGGCTAAAACGCTTGGTATGTATAGCCTTAGGAAGGCAGGTTAATTTTCATTAACTCCTATAGCTAAAGACTTTTAATCTATTGGTCGATGGTTCGAATCCATCACGGCCCACCAAATAAGCCTTGTATCTTGTATCTTGTATATAGAGGCATTTAAAGCCGCACCGCCGAATGGCGCTGCGGCTTTTTTATGGCTAACGCCATAATGAAACAGGGCGGTGCTGCTGATTCGATCGTCCCCGGACAAGCGACAGGCGGCCGACCGGATAGCCGGCACCTTACAACCCCCCTATATCTATCCGGTGGGGTGTTTGCCAGTCGAGCGAACGGGGAGTTCGAAGTTTGGATGGTCGGGCCGCTTCCGAGCGCTAAGTGTCCAGCGGACTAGTCACACCGTGGCCGCCACGTTTCAGAGCGTGCGTGTAAATCATCGTGGTCCGCACGTCTTTATGCCCGAGTAATTCCTGCACCGTCCGAATATCGCTGCCGCGTTCCAGCAGATGGGTGGCAAACGAATGCCGGAACGTGTGGCAACTCGCTTTCTTGTGCACGTCGGCGGCACGCACCGCATTCTTTACCGCGCGCTGTAAGCCTTTCTCGCTAACGTGGTGCCGTCGCGTCTTACCAGAGCGCGGATCGCGGGAGAGCTGCTCCGATGCAAACACATACTGCCAAGCCAACTCAGATGCAGCGTTGGGATATAGGGCAGCCAGGGCATTGGGCAGATACACCTCGCCATAGCCGGCCTCCAGATCCTGATCGTGCAACGCCTGCACATGAGCGATTTGCCGATGAAGCGGCTCGATCACACGCTCTGGCAATGGGGTTACCCGGTCTTTAGCGCCTTTACCATCGCGTACGACGATCTGACGATAATCAAAATCGACATCCTTCACCCGCAGGTGAACAGCCTCCATCAGCCGCAAGCCAGAGCCGTAGAGCAGCGACGCCAACAGCTGGTTGACCCCCTTGAGATGGGCCAGCACTCGCCGAACTTCATCTGCACTCATCACAACGGGAATGCGCGGATTGCGTTTAGCCCGCACCACGTCTGTCATCCAATCTACGTCGATCTCGAGCACCGAGCGGTAAAGAAAAAGAATCGCATTAAGTGCTTGATTTTGGGTTGCTGCTGAAACGTGACGATCGACCGCCAAATGCGTTAAAAACGCTTCGATTTCGGCCTTTCCCATATCTCGCGGGTGGCGCTTCCCATGGAAGAGAATGTAGCGTTTGATCCAGGGGATGTAAGTCTGTTCGGTTCGAAGGCTGTAGTGCCCGACACGTAACCGCTGGCGAACCTGTTCCAGCAGCTTCGGCTGCTTTGCATTAGATGTAGGCATTTCACCGACCCGTTCGTGTCTACCTAACATGCATAGTAGCCCGTCGGGCTGATTATTGCGTGCTTAAGCGAGGGGCTAGGTAGACAGCTGGCTATGTGTTATATCTACAAATGTCGTCGAATTGGCGTTGGGCGATAAAATAATTCAGTGTGAAATATGCTTTTCTATCTTGACGATGACAACAAGTCGGAAATTACCGAGGTTCCCGCTTCGACGCTAGCGCGGCTCGGTTGGCTCGAGAAGGATTTGGAAGAACTGATCGCCAAACACATTGACAAGGTCGTACGAGAAGATCAGCTCTTCGTAATACACCAAGAAAGGCGCTACCAGGAAGAACCCGATATACTCGCAATTGATCGATATGGTCATCTTCACATATTCGAACTAAAACGATGGCGGTCTAGCCCGGAGAATTTGCTCCAAGTGCTGCGCTACGGGCAAATTTTTGGACAATATGACTTTTCCGGATTAAACCATTTATTTCGAAATTACTTGCTTCGCATCGGTGGCGTTTCGCAACGCGATTTGTCGGATGCTCACCGGGAGTATTTTGAACTAGAAGAAGCACTTCCAAAAGATTCGTTCAACCAAGAGCAGCGCTTTGTAGTCGTAACTGATGGCCTCGATCGCGATACCAGAGAGGCTATTGACTATTGGAGTGGGCACGGACTTGCTGTAACAGCATTGTCTTACCAAGTCTACCGGACTAAAAGTAACGATTTGTTATTTGAAGTTCGCCCGTACGGTCCCGAAGGGGATACTTTCATGGAGCTCCCTGATGGGCTATCGGTAATAAATACAAATGCGACATATATGCCGGACGCATGGAAAGATATGTTAAGCCAAGAAAAGGCTGCAGCGTATTACGGACGAAAGACGGCAGTTTCGAGCATTTCAAAAGGAAGCCCAGTAGCTCTATACCACACCGGCGTAGGTATCATTGCGTTCGGAAAAACAACCGACACCTTTCGGCGTGCGCCATGTGGTTCCGATCCAGACGCAGAATACTACTTGCCTTGCGAGTTTGAGACTACGGTGAATCCGATAACTGAGCCAGAAAAAGCTATTACAGCGCGAGATATAAATAAGCAGCTTGCCTCAAGTTACCGGTTCCGATTGACAGCATATACATTGCCGCCCGAAGCAGTGGATTTTGTCCGAAATAAACTTCGGGAAAGAGCCGCAGACTAAAAATGCCCAACAAGACGCTGCAGTTGACCGCCCAAAGCGCTGGCGCGCTTCGGCCGGCAACTGAGCTCAGGCGTTAGAGCTATGAACCGGATTGTCACACGCGTTTTGAACGGAGAAGATCGAGAAGACCGTCGCGACTTACAGACGGTGTTCGATGAGTCGCCTGGATATAGTTACGCGGTGAGCGGAAAACCGCCGAGCCCAACCTCAGCTGAAGAGACATTTGCCGCTTTGCCGCCTCATAGTCACAAAGCCGATAAATGCGTCTTTGGATTTTATTTGGAGAATACCGTGGTCGGCTGCGCCGACATAATTCGTGATTATCCAAAACTAGGCATTACGTGGATCGGCTTACTGCTTTTCTGTGAGAAACATCAGGGAAAGTCATACGGCCAGGCCGCACTCTCAGAGATTATCGATACGGCTAAAAAATGGGAGTCCAAGTTTTTGCGACTCGCCGTGATAGATACGAACCCGAGAGCACTCAAATTTTGGGAACACCAAAAGTTTGCTTCGATTGGTACGAAAGCTGTTGATGGCTTTGTCGGAAAAGCTATTGTCATGGAGCGAGCTCTAACAACTCGCTGCAGTTGATCGCCGCTGCGTGGCGACAACTGAGCTTCGGCGTTAGAGGTAACAGATGATGACGTTACAAGGTGCTCAAGAGGCCGCTGAGCAGATAGATCGAGTCGTCAACGGGGCCCACTATGATTTACCAGAATACAAAGAGATCGAAGGCGCGCTTGTCGCTATCGGTTCGGAGTTGGGAAATCACAACCCCGACGAACTCCAGGCTCAAATATCTAAGGAGGTCATCGAAATTAATAAGAATTTTAGTGAAGAGATTCTAAAGCTAGTAGAAGTTACGAAAACCGCAAGAAAGTAGCGCAAAGAACGGGCGGCCCTGAGAAAGGCGGCTAAAAAATTGCTAAAAGGTTTGCGCGAAATTCTCTAACAAATCGCTGCAGTTGATCGTCCAAAGCGCTGCCGCGCTTCGGCCGGCAACTGAGCTTAGGCGTTATGCCGACTTGAGTCGTTGGCTTAGGAGGCGGATCAATTGACATGACTAAAAAGGTCCAAGTGCAGCAGATCAATTTCTGGTTAGGAGAGCACATTCCATTCGAACATAGTGAACTCCCAGGGCCGACGATGTGGGGTGAACGCCAGGATCTGCTGATAAAGCTATATAAAGGCGAGAGCACTTACCCGTGGCATCCAATCTTGGAAAAGACAATGGAGCCCGTACAGCGTGAGGATGTAGAGTGGCCCGAAGTATACAAAAGCAAACACAATCCCAGATTTTAGATTTTGACGTAGAGTAAATGGGGAAACAGCATAACGAGACGCTGCAGTTGACCGCGCAAAGCGCGGGCGCGCTTTGGGTGCCCTCCGCAGCCTTCGGCTGCTCCGGCGGCAACTGAGCTTCGGCGTTAGAGATAAGAATAATGCGAGAAGTATCGATACCTGAGCTAAGCTTCAGTCGATGGACCTCTTGGGAAGACCGTTTCGCAATAGTTGGCCGTGAGTATCCCGGTGTTTACGCTATCGCAATCTCTGATAGCGATCTCTCCGGGCAGGCGCTACGATGGCGGGATGTTGTTTATATAGGGATGACTAAATCTAAAGGTGGACTAAGTCAAAGATGGCAACAATTTCAAAACTCGATCCGAGGTCGCAACGGACATAGCGGCGGTTGGACTATCTTCAAAAAACTCGGACACTTCGATGACTGGCCTTCAAAGCTCTTTGTAGCGGCGATGCCAATCAAGTGTAATCCAGCTGACCCAAACCCTGCGGATCTCCGTCGGCTCGGTTGGGTGGCTTACCTCGAATATGAGGCTTTTTCTAAGTTCTCTCGGCAAGTACCCGATCAAGAGAAGCCGGCTTACAACACGCTATAAGAATCAGCTCTAACCTAGCGCTGCAGCCGATCGCCCCTGCGGGACGACGGCTGAGCTTAGGCGTTAGATAGAAATTGGAGCTTATATGCGGGGAGAGGTATTAGATAAGCTGTTTGAAGTTTATCGATCGAGGAGGCCTGAGTTAGAAACCCTAATTGGGCCGAATAGATATTGGCTTTGTGAGGTATTTAAGCCTCAACTTCCGCCAGAGCCCGGGAAAACAATCGACACTGAAATTGAAATCTTCGAATCTATTTCTCGAGAGCTTATGTCTGTTCGTAAGCTTGGCGGAACCGGCAGACTATGCGAGCGCGACTGGCGACTCATTTCTTTCTCGCTTGAATACCACAATCAAAGACTGGAAAGTATCCTCAGCGGCTTGAATTCATACGCCGGATTGCTAGCATTTTTAGCTGCTTTAGCGGTAATTCTGGCTCGGAATTTAGGTCCAAGTAATTGGGCTATTTTCGTAATAGTTGCTTATTTTGTTTTTTGGGGGTATGCCAAGCGGGCTAGATTGATTTGCAAAATCCGCGAGAATGCTGAGCTAAAGATGCTAATCGATTTCGGGCGTCGCAAGACAATCTAACGAATCGCTGCAGTTGACCGCCCAAAGCGCTGCCGCGCTTCGGGTTCCCTCCGCGGCCTTCGGCCGCTCCGGCGGCAACTGAGCTTGGGCGTTATACCGCTTTTCGGAAAGGGACAGCTGAAATTAATCGGGGTATCTATTCAGGCTTACTAGATCACGACTCTTATAAGAAATCTGAGAAGCGATGGTATGTAGAGCTTTTGCTTTCGAAAATGTATTGGTACGAACATGTCGTGGTCGAACACGATTCCTTCCCGACTCGTGAAGCAATTGTGGCCGAGCTCAAGTATTTCAAAAAACAAGTTGAATCTAGCTTAGAGAAGCGCTTTATTTATTTCATAGCATCTCGAACGCGTGTCAGATTCAAATCAAATAAACAGCCAAGATATACGCGCTTAGGATCGAAGCTAATTTTGAACCTAGAGATAGGCGCTAAACGAAAAAATAAGAAAATCATAGTCTCGGTTATTGACGAGCAGACCGGTGAACCATGTCGACCTGTTGTTCAGACCACACCCGAGCACATAACTTTTAAACATGCCTCTGGGAAGACTGTTACTTACGCTGTACATGATTTTTTGTCGCATACAAAGAACGATCTAGAAATCAGCTCCGAAATTCACTACGTCGGATACACGAAGAATCCTAATTCCCGTCCGATAAATGGCTCGCATGCGGGTCTTAACGATGTTTTGTATAGCATCCCGACAGAGGGGCGAGATATATTTGTTTTCTACAATTTATTCAAAGTGCTTTCATGTGCAAATAATAATAAATATAACATGAACTTCGTCGTAGCAAATTCTATGACCGACGAAGTCGATGTTGATACTGAAGGACAGCTAATTGAAAAAACACTTTTGCTTTACTTTAATGCAAAGCTGCAAAAGCGTAATAAAAGGAAGGAGTTGGCAGAGCTGCGACAAACACTCAAACAACTGTCACAAAAACTGAGGCTTACTTCTGTAACCGTGAGCTACGCATTGGAACAACCAGACTCATACTTTAGGTTTATGTCGTCTGAAATAGATCCAAGCTACGAGCATCTATTTACTTGTTACTTGGATAGAGAAAATGTCGCTATTGAACAAGGCTCACCTATCAACGAAGCGTTTGGGTTCCAGGAGGTATAACGAATCGCTGCAGTTGACCGCCCAAAACGCTGTCGCGCTTCGGCCGACAACTGAGCTTCGGCGTTAGGGGAGGTAGTTTTGAAAGACGCAAAAAATAGATTTGGGCGCTGGCCGGAAATTCGAGAACTAGGGTTTTGGAACTTTGTCATCCAATATGGTGTCGGCGGCTGGAGTTTTCGCGTCGCTAAGCGTTTCCCGTTAATTGTTTTGCCCGTCTTATTTGTTCTTACTTGGTCGGTTAAAGAGACGCTTCTTGTAATGTTCGCATGCCTCGTTACGCTCCCAATTGGTGGATTGGTCTGGGGCGCTTTGTTTTGGTTATTTATCGATCATCGATATAAAAAATATGTACGACACCAAAGCTCAACCTAACTTATCGCTGCAGTTGACCGTCCAAAGCGCTGCCGCGCTTCGGCCGGCACCTGGGCTTAGGCGTTGGGCGGCACTCAGCTGTGTTGAAGACTTTAAACTTCATTCACTACGTTGAACGGGAGACGATAATGGATGCCACTGTCGATCGAGCGAGTCCAGCTCCGATAAGACTTCCGTACCGCATTGCCGGATTTATGATTATCGGTTTTGTGGCGTTGCTCTTGGTTGCGTTTGCCTTCGGAGCGCCGAGACCCGAGGACCTCTGGAAGAAGGTAGCTGAAATGCTCATTTTCGTCGCAATCATAGGGCCACCATGCGTGCTGGGCAGAATTCCGTTTGTTTGGCTCAAGATTGCTCCGCCGTCAATTGTCAACGCGTTGCGCTTGCGACTCCGGTAGCTGAGCAGCAACTGAACTCGAAATGCTGTCGGGTTCTAGCGTTTTGACAACTTAGATACCGCGCAGAGCCGCCTAACAATGGCATGGTAATTCGGGGCATTATGTGTAATTCATGCAAGCGCGATTTTTATACATCGGTAGTATATTTATTTGCTTTATGCGGGCTATGTTTCTGCGCCGGTAATAAGGTGGCAATTAAATATAATGTTCCCTGAGATGATCTCGATCGTTTGCGCAGCTCGGTAATGGCGAGGCCAAGTGGGCTGCCCTGGGCGTACGGTATCGCCGGGGCGCAATACGCCGAATCCGGACTGTGTAGAATCCAGCGCTAGATTTGCCAGCGCTGGATGCATTCCATGACGTCATCAGAACTATCGCCGTTCGATTTTTACCCGGGGTCGCTGCCGTTGCTGGTGAGCTTTCCGCATGCGGGAACCTTCGTTCCGCAGGACCTGCATGCTGCGATGTCTAAGGAAGCCGCGGGTCTGCCCGATACCGACTGGCATCTCGACCGGCTGTACGATTTTGTGCACGAGCGCGGGTCGCACGTGATTCGGGCCAACTATTCGCGCTATGTGGTCGATCTCAACCGGCCGCCGGACGACGCGCCGCTCTATACCGGTGCTACCACGGGGTTGATGCCGGAGGTGCAGTTCGACGGCACGCCGATCTTTGCCCACGAGCCGGCGCCGGATCGCAGCGCCTATCTGGACTCGGTATGGCGCCCGTACCACGACAAGATCCGGTCGACGCTGGAGGCGCTGCGGGCCGAGCACGGCTATGCGATCTTGTTCGATGCGCATTCGATTCGTTCGGTCATCCCGCGTTTATTCGAGGGGCAGTTGCCGGATTTCAATATCGGCACCCACGAATCACGCAGCCTGGATGCCGATCTCGAGGCACGGCTGTGCGATGTCTGTGCTTCGCAGCCGCCTTATACCTCGGTACTCAACGGCCGCTTCAAGGGCGGCTATACCACCCGCCACTATGGCGAGCCGGCCCGAAATATTCATGCCGTTCAGCTCGAACTTTCGCAGCGGACGTATATGGAAGAACAGCCGCCGTTTGCCTATCGAGAAGACCTGGCCGCTCAGGTGCAGCCGGCCCTGCAGGCGTTCGTCGAGACCTTGATCGACTGGCAGCCGGCCCAGAAATAGAACTGGGCCAGCCGGCGATGGCCCGGGCGGCGGCCAGAGCCCGTTGAGGCCGCATACGGGCTCGTGCCAGCTGCTGTTATGGGTCAGTCCAGCCTCGTGGCACTCTCGCGGTGGCTGCTACGCTGCGGTCGCGATATCTCGGCCTACTGCTCGATAGCGGGGGTGGTCGCCTGGCCCTCGCGTTGGGCTGCCCATCCAAAACGAACCGGCCTGTTGTAGCGCTGAGAATGTAGATCGGGCGCGCCCGAGGTCGGCGGTTCGTATTTTGCCGGCCACGTAGCGAGCGCCAACGTGGTGTTCGTACGAGAGTTCAATAAGCCCGAAGGCATCGGCGTTAGCTTTCGGCGAGTTCGGCCAGCGCGTCGGTCATTGCCTGGGCGGCTTCGGTTTCTAGCGGGTGGTGGCCCTCGCTGATGATTTGCTGGCCGGCGACCCAGACATCGCGCACCCAGCGGTCGTCGCCGGCGAACAGCCAACAGCTGGTGATCTGCTCGGGCGCGCAGCCGGCTAGCATAGGCTCGGCTGGATCGAGCACGACGAAGTCCGCACGCCGGCCAACCTCCAAAGCGCCGGTGGCCTGGGCGGCCGCCTGGGCGCCGGCGGTGGCGGCCATGCGGTAAATCGTATCGCCGACTTCGCCGCCGTCGTGCAGGCGGTTGCGCTGCTGCGAGCTCAGACGCTGGCCGTATTCCAGCAGCCGCAGCTCGGCGAGCGGGCCGAGACAGACTTGGCTGTCCGAGCCCACGGCGAAGCGGCCGCCTTGATCAATCAATTCGCTGGCCGGAAAAATGCCGTCGCCGAGGCTGGCCTCAGTGGTCGGGCAAAGGCCGACGGTGGCCGGGCCGCTGGCCAGAAGCGCCAGTTCGGACGCATCGACGTGGGTGGCATGGATTAGGCACCAGCGCTCGTCGATCGGCAGGTGCTCGAACAGCCACTGCACTGGGCGTTGACCGGACCAGGCCTGGCAGGCTTCGACTTCGCGCATTTGCTCGGCGATATGGATATGTATCGGGCCGGTCTCGGGGCGGGCGGCCAGTACTTCGTGGATCTGTGCCGGGGTGACCGCTCGTAGCGAATGAAAGGCCAGGCCCTGGGTTTGTTGCAATCCAAGACGGCCGTCGACGGTATCCAGCAGTTTCAGAAAATCGTCGACGCTGTGCAAAAAGCGGCGCTGGCCCGAATTGGCCGGCTGGCCTCCGAAGTCGCCGTAGCTATACAGGGTCGGCAGCAGGGTGGTCGGCAGCCCGGCGGCCTCGGCGGCGCCCAGGATACGGCCAGCCATCTCGGCGCGGTCGGCATAGAAGCCGCCATCGGCCGCGTGGTGCAGATAATGGAACTCGGTGAGCGCGGTATAGCCGCGCTTGAGCATCTGGATCATGCTATAGCTGGCGATCGCGCCGACCTGTTCGGGGTTCAGGCGCTGTACCAGACTGTACATACGTTCGCGCCAGCTCCAGAAGCTGTCGTTGCGGCCAGCCGAGCGCTCGGCCAGTCCGGCCATTGCGCGCTGAAAGGTATGCGAGTGGATATTTACGCTGCCGGGCAGGGTCGGCCCGGCCAGCCGGATCGCGCTCGCCTCGGGCGGGGCGGCGGCCGTGACCGCTGTGATGTAGCCGTGTTCGTTGACGTCAATGGCGACATCGCGGGCCCAGCCTTCGGGGGTGAGCGCTAGCGGGGCATGGAATTGGCGTCGGGTCACGGGCGGCTAAAAATACGGATGGCGCTGCTATCAAACCATTGCCGCCGCCGCACGGCAAGTTTGTGTAGGGCTTGTATATACGGCGGCTGGCCGTGGGTGCATCGAGATCTTGGCTTTGTTCTTGCGAGTACACACAGGGCTTGCTAACTTGCCTGTATATACAGCACGGAGACTTCTATGGACCGGCCTTCCCAACCTATTCGGGCGCCGCGCGGCACCACGCGGACAGCCAAGAGCTGGCTAACCGAGGCGCCGCTGCGCATGCTGATGAACAACCTCGACCCGGAGGTGGCCGAGAACCCGGACGAGCTCGTGGTGTATGGCGGCATCGGCAAGGCAGCTCGGGATTGGGAATGCTTCCATCGGATCGTCGCCACCCTGGAACGGCTGGATGACGACGAAACGCTGCTGGTGCAGTCCGGCAAGCCGGTGGGGGTGTTCAAGACCCACGCCGATGCACCGCGCGTGCTGATCGCCAACTCGAATCTGGTGCCGGCCTGGGCTACCTGGGCGCATTTTCGCGAGCTGGATGCCAAGGGGCTGATGATGTTCGGCCAGATGACCGCCGGTTCGTGGATTTATATCGCCAGCCAGGGCATCGTCCAGGGCACCTACGAAACCTTTGTCGAGGCCGGGCGCCAGCATTTCGGGGGTGGCCTCGGCGGACGCTGGATTCTAACCGGCGGCCTGGGTGGCATGGGCGGTGCGCAGCCGCTGGCCGCGACCATGGCCGGGGCTTCGATGCTGGCCGTGGAATGCGACCCGGCCCGCGTTAAGCGGCGTCTGGAAACCGGCTATCTGGATCGCGAAGCAGCGAGCCTGGACGAGGCGATAGCGATCATCGAGCAAGCCACGGCCGCCGGCGAGGCGGTTTCGGTTGGTCTGTGCGGCAATGCCGCAGAAGTATTTCCCGAGCTGGTGGAACGCGGCGTCGTCCCCGACTTGGTCACCGACCAGACCAGCGCCCACGATCCCTTGAACGGCTATCTGCCGGCCGGCTGGACGCTCGAGCAGGCGGTGGCCCAGCGCCAGAGCGATCCCGATGCCGTGGTGGCCGCGGCCAAGGCTTCGATGGCCGACCAGGTGCGGGCGATTCTCGCGCTCAAGGCCAAGGGCGCCCAGGCGGTCGATTATGGCAACAATATTCGCCAGATGGCCTTCGAGGCCGGGGTCGAGAATGCCTTCGACTATCCAGGCTTCGTGCCGGCCTATATCCGGCCGCTATTCTGTCGCGGCATCGGCCCGTTCCGCTGGGCCGCTCTGTCCGGCGAGCCAGAAGACATCTATGCCACCGATGCCAAGGTCAAGGAGCTGATTGCCGACGACGAACATCTGCATCACTGGTTGGATATGGCCCGCGAGCGAATCCAGTTCCAGGGTCTGCCGGCACGGATCTGCTGGGTCGGGCTCGGCCAGCGCGCCAAGCTCGGTCTGGCCTTCAATGAAATGGTGGCCCGAGGCGAGCTGAAAGCGCCGGTGGTGATCGGCCGCGATCATCTGGATTCTGGCTCGGTCGCCAGCCCGTTCCGAGAAACCGAGGGCATGAAGGACGGCTCGGATGCGGTCTCCGATTGGCCGCTGCTCAACGCGCTGCTTAACACTGCCTCGGGGGCGACCTGGGTGAGTGTGCACCACGGCGGCGGGGTCGGTATGGGCTATGCCCAGCACGCCGGTATGGTTATCGTCTGCGACGGCAGCGACGAAGCCGCACGGCGCATCGAGCGCGTGCTCACCAACGATCCGGCCACCGGTGTCATGCGCCATGCCGATGCCGGCTATGCCGAAGCGATCCTCTGTGCCCAGGAGCAGGGCCTGGACCTGCCGATGATCGACGGCTGAGAGATCGCTGTGCCCAGGCGGCCCGGCGGCCCCGGGCCGTCTCTGGGTGCTGAGTTCGTCGCGGCTTCGTGCAAGGCCGCATTGTGGTCCGAAATCGTGTCGGCCAAAGCGTTGGGCGCCGCACGGTGCGTGTTCGGCCCGTCAGACCCGCGGGCGCCGGCCATTCCTCTGCCATCCCGCCTGGCGATTCGCTAATGCGACCGGAGTTTTGTGTGGTCGGGCACGCCACACGCATTGCCTTGGGTTTTGCAAGCCAAGAGCGGTCGGTGCGGTGCCGCGTGAAACAGCAACCGGCGCTAGGGCATGCTGATGCGTCGTCCGAGCGCTGTGTTGGCCTCTGCAAATCGTGTTCGTGCTGCATCGTGCGGCGCCACGGCCCAAGCGCCAGGCGCCGCAGAGCGCCCATGGCTCAATCGTCCTTAGGTGGCCCAAATCGACGGGACAAGCATCCATAAATCAGCGTTACGACAGCCACCCTTTGTGGTCGCTCTCCTTGCCTAGAGTGGCTATGCCGCGGCCGCTACGTTTCGCCTTGCCGCAGAACAGCGCTTGGCAGGGATTCGCATGAAACGACAAAAGATCTGAGGGCGTGTCGTCATAAGAGCCACCACCGCATGACGTCCGCCCATCGGGTACAGCCAGGCGCAGGCTGCCGAGCCGCACGGTCAAGGCCTGCAACGCCGCCGGGCACGATGGGCGGGCATCACCCACAAGCGCCTGTGCCTCTGAGGCGACCACCCAGCGTTATCGTTCGCTTACGTGGCCGAGCGGCGCCACGCTCACGATGCCTTGGCTTGCCAGCTCAGGAGCGCAGCTGTATCTCATGACGACACGCCCGAGTCGAGGCGGTCGATCACTTTGCCCGGATTGAGAATGCCCTTGGGATCGAGCCAACCTTTGGCGCCGGTCATGAGTGTTCGGGCGGTGGTATCGACGCTGTAGTGCAGATACGGCTTTTTGAGAAGGCCGATGCCGTGTTCGGCCGAGATCGAGCCGCCATAGCGGGCGGTAAGGGCATAGACGCAGTCTTCGATGGCATGGCGGGTGGCTGGCGTGTCTTCATCCAGCGATTGGCCGTCGACGGTTAGATGCAGGTTGCTGTCGCCGATATGGCCGAAATATACCGCCTGCAGGCCGGGCCATTCGGTTTCGAGCGCGGCCCGGCTTTGTTCGACGAAAATGCCAATATCGCCGATCGGCAGGCTGATATCGAAGTTGATCGGCGCCAGCCGCTGCGGGAATTCGGCAGTCGCGTAGCGGATCGACCATAGCCGTTCGGCTGCGGCCGCCGAATCGGCGATGGTCCACGACGTGAGGCCGCGATCCCGGCAGGCTTTGGCGATGCATTCGCGGGCGGTGGCTGCTGGGCCTTCGATTTCGCACAGAATATACAGGCCATGATGCGCAGCTAACGGCGCCTCGCGCTCCGGATGCCAGGCCAGACTCATGGCATAGAAATCGCGCCACATCAGCTCGAACGATTCCAGCCCCAAGCCGCCGCGGCCGAGGGTATGCAATAGCGCGATCGCATCAGCATAGGCGTCGGTGGCGATCAGAGCGATCGTGGTTGTGCCCTTGGGCGGCGCCAGGCGCAGCATTGCCCGGGTGACTACGCCGAGTGTGCCTTCGCTGCCGATGAAGCATTGCTTGAGGTCGAGCCCGGTATTGTTTTTGAGCATCGGCTTGAGATCGGTCAACACCCGGCCATCGGCCAGAACCACTTCCAGCCCCAGGACCTGGGCGCGCATGGTGCCGTGCCGGACCACCGAGACACCGCCGGCGTTGGTCGCTATCAGGCCGCCGATCTGGCAGCGATCGCGGGCCGCGAAATCCAGCGGAAAACGAAAATCCGCGGCCTCTGCGGCCTGCTGGACGCGGGCCAGGGTGGCACCGGCCTGTACGGTGATCGTCGCGGCCGCGGTATCGATATCTTCGATGTGATCCATGGCGCCCAGCGACAGCGCGATATCGCTGCGATTGCCGGGCACTGCGCCGCCGGCCAGTCCGCTGAGGCCACCCTGGGGCACCACCGGCTGGCCATGGGCATGGCAGATCGCCAGCATCGTCGCGACGTGCTCGGTCGTCCGCGGGCTGATCACGGCTGCCGGCCGGGTAGGGCAGTGGCCGGTCCAGTCGGTGGCATGGCGTGCGGCGATGGCTGCGTCGGTGGCGATGGCTTCAGCGGGCAGCTGTTCGTGCAATGCGGCGATGACGCGCGTGCTGCGTGCCTGTTCGGCATCGTCGTTCTCAGTATTCATCGCCGGCCTCCGGTGCGCTGGGCCGAACGGCTGGGCCGCGCGGGGCCAGCCAGTCCGGGCCGAGCCGTTCGAGGCTCGGGCAGCCGATCACGCCCAGGCCGTGCTCGATCTGTCCGGTGAGCAGGCTGAGCGCGCGTTCGGCACCGGCCTGGCCGGCGGCAGCCACGCCGTACAGCGTCGCCCGCCCGCTCAGTACGCCGTCGGCCCCGAGGGCGATAGCCTTGAGGGCGTCCGTGCCGTGGCGGATGCCGCTATCTAGAAGCACCGTCATCTCCGGGCCCACGGCCTGGCGTATCGCTGCGATACAGGCCAGGGCGCTCGGCGCGCCATCGACTTGGCGGCCGCCATGGTTGCTGACCACGATCCCGTCGGCCCCGATCTCGGCACAGAGGCGGGCATCGCGCGGATCCAGAATACCTTTGACGATCAGACGCCCGGGCCAACGCTCGCGGAGTTCCACCAGGGTCTGGCGATCCAGACCGCGATTCATCTGATGGCCCACGAACTGGGCGCCGCCGAGCGCGGTCTGCTGGTCGGCCGGTAAATAGGCGCTCAGATTGCCGAGGGTAGGCATGCCATGCGGCCACAGCACCCGAGCCGCCCAGCCGGGGTGGCGTAACACATCGAGCCGGTTGCGCCAGGTCAGCGAGCCTGGGGCCCGATAGTTGCGCTTATCCCATTGCCGGTCGCCAAGGACCACGGCATCGGTGGTGACGACGAGGGCTTCGCAGTCAGCGGCCTGGGCCCGTTCGAGCAGCCCGTTCTCGACCTCGCGGTCGTTCAGACTGTACAGCTGGAACCATAGCCGGGCCTTGGGTGCTGCTGCCCGGACCTGCTCGATGCTGTTGCAGGCCACGGTGCTCAGCGTGAACGGCAGATCGAAGGCCGCGGCTGCCCGTGCCAGGGCGATATCGGCATCCGGCCAGAGCATGCCGTTGTAGCCGGTCGGGGCGATGCCGAGCGGCCAGGGCCAGTCGCGGCCGAACAGACGGGTGACGCAGCGGATATCGCGCACATCGACCAGAGTACGGCAGCGCCAGCCGAGCTCGGCAAAGGCGCGCCGGTTATCGGCCAGGGTCAACTCGTCCTGGGCGCCACCAGCGACGTATTCATAGGCGAAACCCGGCAGCCGGCGCTGGGCCATGCGCTGCAGGTCGGCAATGCTGTGGGCGCGTTGCGGCTGGCGGCCGGCATAGTGGTGTCGGGTCATGGGCAATAGCGGTTCTAGGTTCCGGCGGTCGGGTATAAACGGGCAACGCCGATGATGGCATCGAAATCGCCGCCCTCGATGCGCCCGGTCACGGCATCGATATCCGGGGCAAAGCAGCGATCGCGATCATAATAGTCGGCTTCGGCGCGTACGATATCGAATGCCTGGCGCAGCAGCGGCGAGGTCGTATAGGGCGCATGGAAATCCACGCCCTGGGCAGCAGCCAATAGTTCGATCGCGACGATCCGGGCGCTGTTGGCGGCCATATCGGTCAGGCGGCGGGCCGCGAAGGTGGCCATCGAGACATGGTCTTCCTGGTTGGCCGAGGTCGGCAGGCTGTCGACACTGGCCGGGTGCGCAAAGCTCTTGTTTTCCGATGCCAGGGCTGCGGCAGTGACTTGGGCGATCATGAAACCGGAATTCAGGCCGCTGCCATCGACCAGAAACGCCGGCAGACCCGACATGTTCGGGTCCACCAGCAAGGCGATACGGCGCTCGGACATCGCGCCGATCTCGGCGATCGCCAGGGCCAAGACGTCGGCGGCCATGGCCACCGGCTCGGCGTGGAAGTTGCCGCCGGACAACACATCGCCATTGTCGGCGAACACCAGCGGATTGTCGGATACGGCGTTGGCTTCGCGCTCGAACACGCCGGCGGCAAAGCGCAGATGGTCGAGGCAGGCGCCCATCACCTGAGGCTGGCAACGCAGCGAATACGGGTCCTGAACCTTTTCGCAGTCCAGATGCGAGGCCCGGATTGCGCTGTCGGCCATCAGGTCGCGGTAAATGGCCGCGGCATCGGTCTGGCCGGCATGGCCGCGTACCTGATGAATACGGGCATCGAAGGGAACGTCGGAGCCTTTGAGGGCATCGGTAGACAGACCGCCGGCCGCGAACGCGGCCAGCGCTACCCGCTCGGCCGAAAATAGGCCGCGCAAGGCCAGCGCGGTCGAGACCTGGGTGCCGTTGATCAGCGCCAAACCTTCCTTGGGCGCCAGGGTGAAGGCTTCGAGACCGGCCCGGGCCAGCCCGTCGGCGGCCGGGTATTGCTGGCCGTCGATCCGAACCCAGCCTTCGCCGATCAGCGGCAGCGCCAGATGGGCCAACGGTGCCAGATCGCCGGAGGCGCCGACCGAGCCCTTGGACGGCACACAGGGGTAGACACCATTATTATAGAGCGCAAGCAGGGCCTCGATGACCGACCAGCGCACCCCGGAATAACCCCGGGCGAGGGAGGCTGCCTTGAGCACCAGAATCAGTCCGACCGTGGCATCGTCGAGCAGCGGGCCGACTCCGGCGCTGTGCGAGACCAGTAAATTGCGCTGCAGTTCGGCCAGCGAATCGCGGTTGATCCGGGTCTGGGCCAGCAGGCCGAAGCCGGTATTGATGCCGTAGACGGTTTGGTCGGTCGCCAGGATGTCGCGAACGACCCCCTCAGCGGCTTCGACGCCCGAACGCGCGCCGGCGTCGACCTCGACCGGCGGCTGGGCCCAGTACAGCTCGCGAAGCGTGTCGAGGCCGAGCTCGCCCGGGATGAGATTAATCGTATTCGTCATAGTCTGGCGTACCGCCTGCGGCCACTCATTTATTACCTGTATATACAATAGCATCTCGGCGGGCAAAGGAAATATTGGCACGCACTCATGGCGCCACCCGGCGTGGAATGGCTTTTATGCACTGCTATAGCTCTATGGCACTTGCATAAGGCCCCAATAAAAGGCAATAACATCGCAGGTCCCGAGAATGGGGGCCGCGGCCGGGCAGAGGGCATGGCATGTTTTCTGCAGGCTGTATAGACAGTTTCGATATCCCGCGGCCTGCCGCGCGTTCCGGAGTAAGCGATGCGATTGACTACCCCTGTTTTCCGCCGTCTCGTCCTGGGAGGATTGCTGGCCGTGGCCTGTTGGACGGGCGCGAATGCCGCCACTGTCGATCAGTCCACACCGGCCGAGTCCGGTGCGTTCAAGGTTGGGGTCGAGCCTTGGCTCGGTTACGGGCTGTGGCATGTCGCCAAGGCCGAAAAGCTGTACTCGGATAACGGCCTCGACCAGGTCGGCGTCGTCAATTTCGCCGAAGACAAGGACATCAACGCCGCTCTGGCCAGCGGCCATCTGGATGGGGCGAGCATTGCTTTGCATACCGCGATGCGCATGCGGGCGGCGGGTGTCCCGATCCGGATCGTCGCGCTGTTGGATGTCAGCGAACAGGCCGATGAAGTGATCGCCGACAAGCGGGTCGAGTCGTTGGCCGATCTGAAAGGCAAGCGGATCGCCTTCGAAGAGGGCACCACCAGCGATATCCTGCTGCGGACCGCCCTGAAATCGGTGGGCCTGGATTACAGCGATATCCAGCCGGTGCCGATGCCGGCGGCCTCGGCGGGCAGCGCCCTGATCAGCGGCCGGGTACCGGCAGCGGCGACCTACGAGCCGTATCTGACCACCGCTCGCGAAAAAGTACCGTCGGCCCATGTACTGTATGCCGCGGCCGACGATCCGGGGCTGATCAGCGATGTGCTGGTCGTACGTGACGACGTGCTCAAAAATCGCCCTGGCCAGGTACTGGCTATGATCAAGAGCTGGAACCAAGCACTTGAGTATTACCGTGGCCATACCGGTGCAGCCCAGAAAATCATCGCCGATGCAGTGGGCGCCAAGCCAGATTCGCTGACCTCGGCTTTCGACGGTCTGCAATACTACGGTACCGCGGACAGCCATCAAGCATTTCACGGCGCGTTCATGAGCAAGACCTACGGCGATGTCGCCGAGGCCGCCAGTGCTGCCGGCTTTCTCAAAAAACCGGTATCCGCCGACACGCTGATCGATGCACGTTTCGTCGATGCGCTGTCGCGCTGATTGAAAGGGCTGAAACTCGATGTCTGAACGCGACTCTCAAGCCGCCGTTCGCAGTCCGCGAGCGCCCTGGTTTTCGCTGCAGCAGGGGTTGCCGCGCCATCGCTTTCTGGGTCTGGCGGTCGGCGTATTCACTACGCTGTTGATCGGCTGGTGGGCGGCCAGCGCCAGCGGGTTGCTGCCGGCGATCTTCATGCCGTCGCCGAAGGCGGTGGTCGAGCGTCTGATCGAGCTGGCCGGTAACGGTACGCTGGCCGACGATGTGGGCGTGAGCCTGATGCGGATTGCGATCGCGTTTATCGTATCGACCGTGATGGCGATCACGCTCGGCGTACTGGCCGGCAGCTACGGCTTCTGGCGTGCGTTGCTCGAGCCGCTGGTCGATTTCGTACGCTACATGCCGGTGGTGGCGTTTGTGCCGCTGACCATTCTCTGGACCGGCACCAGCGAATTCCAGAAGCTGCTGGTGATCTGGATTGGCACCTTCTTTCAGCAAGTGTTGATGGTGATGGACGCCGCGCGCCGCGTGCCCGACGACTATATCGGCCTGGCGCGAACGCTTGGTATGTCCAATCCGCGCATCGTCTGGAAGATCGTGTTGCCCAGTTCGGCCCCGGACATCTGGGATTCGACCCGGATCTGTCTGGGCTGGGCCTGGACTTGGCTGGTGCTGGCCGAACTGGTCGCCGCCAATTCCGGCATGGGCTATCGGATCACGGTGTCCCAGCGCTATTTCGAAACCGACACCATCATCGGCTATATCCTGTTGCTCGGCGCTTTCGGGCTGATTGCCGACCAGCTTATGCGCGGCGCCGAGCGGCTGTTGTTTCGGTATCGCCATGCGGCGCGTTCCTAGCCGTTAATTCATGCCCGTGGCCTGCGCCGCGCTCGCTGGGCCGAACGGCGCCGCGGCCCGGGCCTGATCGACACAGCATCCATAGCGAAGACGCCCACAAGCCGTAATGCGGCGTGGTGCGGCACAACATCTTTCTAAGCACGGCCGGGCTACGCACGCACCGCGTACCGGCCTGGCGGCGGAATCTGGAGAGGACTTCATGGCCGAACTGATCATCGACGGCGTTTGTAAATCGTTCGGCCGCCGGGCCAAGCGCAAGACCGTGCTGAGCGATATCGACCTGGCGACCGGTGACAACGAATTCGTATCGATCGTCGGTGCCTCCGGCTGCGGCAAGAGCACGCTGTTGTCGGTTGTCGCCGGCCTGCAAGGCTACGATGCGGGCTCGGTGTCGGTCGACGGCGAACCGGTGGTCGGCCCCGGCCTGGATCGTGGCGTGGTATTTCAGTCGTATACCTTGTTGCCCTGGAAAACCGTGCGTCAGAACGTGGCATTCGCTTTGGCCGCCGCCGGTTATCCGCGCGGCCAGCGGCGGCGGATCGCCGACGAACATCTGGCTCTGGTGGGCCTGGCGGATTCGGCCGATGCCTGGCCGGCCCAGCTGTCCGGGGGCATGAAGCAGCGTGTGGCGATCGCCCGGGCATTGTCTTACAAGCCGCGGATTCTGTTGATGGACGAGCCGTTCGGTGCCCTGGATGCCATGACCCGGCATCAGATGCAGTTGTTACTGACCCGGGTTTGGGAGCACCACCGGCTGACCGTGCTGTTCGTCACCCACGATGTCGAGGAAGCGGTGTATCTGTCCGACCGGATCGTGGCCCTGGGCACTAACCCGGGCCATGTGAAAGCGATTTTCGAGATCGATCTGCCGCGGCCGCGCGACGAGTCGATCATGGCGACACCAGAATTCGGCGCGCTGAAATCCCGGGTGCTCGACAGCATTCGCGAAGACATCGATGTCATACCCATTGATGAGCCGTTGCCCGCGACGGCCAATCACAACCTTCAGGAGAGCGTCTGATATGTCCCAGACCGAGGTCCAGTTTCATGACCTGCGCGACAGCGCCGAAATTCCCAGCCGTCTGTTTGCGCGCACCGAAGCCGACCTGACGCCGTTTATCGACAAGGTACGGCCGATCATCGAAGCCGTGGGCCGCGACGGCGATGCGGCCTTGATCGACTGCGCTCGGCGCTTTGATGGCGTGACCGTGGACCATTTCGATATCCGTGCCAGCGAGGCCGAGTTCGTAGCAGCCTTCGAAGCCCTGGACGACGACGTGATCGAAGCGATTCGCTTTGCGGCCGACAATATTCGACGCTTCCACGAAACCCAGAAACCACGGGCCATGTGGTGGCAAGAGATGTCGCCCGGCGTAATGGCCGGCGAGCGCCATGTGCCGATCGATGCCGTGGCCTGCTATGTGCCGCGCGGCAAGGGCTCGTTTCCCTCCGTGGTGCTGATGACCGCGATCCCGGCGGTCGTCGCCGGGGTGCCGCGGCCGATCATCATTACGCCGCCGGGTCCGGACGGGCAGGTAGATGCCGCGACCCTGGTCGCGGCCCGCGAGGTCGGCATTGCCGATGTCTATAAATGTGGCGGGGCCCAGGGCGTGGCTGCGGTCGCCTACGGCACCGAGACGGTGCCGCGTTGCGACAAGATCGTCGGCCCGGGCAGCCCCTGGGCGGTCGCTGCCAAGCGCCTGTTGCGCGATAGCATCGATCCGGGGATTCCGGCCGGGCCCAGCGAGTGCGTGATTCTGGCCGATGACAGTGCCGACGGCGCATTGGCGGCCCTGGATCTGACCATCGAATCCGAGCACGGCCCTGATTCCTCAGCCTATCTGGTGACCGATAGCGAACGGGTCGCCCGCGAGGCACGCGAGGCGCTGCCGGGCCACTGGGCGGCGATGGGCGAACAACGGGCCGGCTTTTCTAAGGCTGTGCTCGGCGGTGATCACGGCGGCATCGTGTTGACCCGCGATTTCGAGGCCGCTCTGGCATTCGTCAATGGTTATGGCCCCGAGCATCTAGAGGTGTTGACCCGCGATCCAATGGCGACCTTGAGCCATATCCGGCATGCCGGCGAAGTACTGCTCGGCCCGCGCACGCCAGTCACCATCGGCAACTTCGTGCTCGGCCCGAATGCGGTGTTGCCGACCAACGGCGCAGCCCGAGTGACCTCGCCGCTGTCGGTCGATGACTATATGAAGCGGATGTCGGTCGGCTACGTGTCGGCCGAGGGTTATGCCCATCTGGCCGGCCCGGCCGCGACGCTGGCCCGCTATGAAGGTTTCGATGCCCACGAACGGGCCGTGAGCCACGTTCGCGACGAACTTTTGGCCCAATCCTGCCAGGGAGCGCACTCATGAGCATGCCGGCACTGCGACTGCACGGGGTGGGCGATCTGCGCTACGAACAGGTCGCCGAGCCGGGCGCCCCCGAGGCCGGAATGGTACGGCTGAAGATCCTGGCCGCCGGTATCTGCGGTTCGGATTTGCACAACTATCGCACCGGGCAATGGATCGACGAGCTGCCGGTCACCCCGGGCCATGAGTATTGCGCCGAGGTGGAAGCGGTCGGCGATCACGTTACCGATATCGCGCCGGGCGACCGGGTCGTAGGGGATTCGCGCGTGGTCTGCGGCGCCTGCGACTACTGTGAAAACGGCGAGCCCAATCTGTGTCGCAATCTCGGTTTCGTCGGCGAGGCCTGCGACGGCGCCTTTGCCGTCTATTGTCTGCAGCCGGCCGAGCGGCTGTATCGCGTAGCAGCCGATCTGTCGCCGATGGTCGCCGCGCTGGCCGAACCGTTGGCAGTGGCCCTGCATGTGATCGAACGCCTCGAAGCGCCAGCCGGCGAGCCGATCCTGATCGTCGGCGGCGGCACGATCGGCGCGCTGGTCGCTTTGGTGGCCGATGCCGAGGGTCTGGGTCCGGTATATGTGGCCGAGCGCCAGGCGGGTCGGCGGGCGCTGCTGGAATCGGTGTGCAATGCGGTGCCCGTCACGCTCGACCGCGATGCCCTGGTCATGCAGATCGGCCGCGAGCCGCGGTTCGCGGTCGAGGCTACCGGCTCGCACGGCGGGCTGGCTGGGTTGATGGCCTCGGTGGGCGCCGGGACCCGACTGGCCATGGTCGGCCTATTCCACGGTGCCGGCGAGGTCGACGTGAACGCGATCGTGGAACAGGAGATCGATCTGCTCGGCTGCAGCGCCTTTCGCGAGGAATTGCCCAGGGCCTGCGACCTGTTGCCCGAGTTGGCCCCCAGGCTGGCGCGTCTGATCGATGCCCCGATTGGACTGGCGGCAGCGCCAGCCCGCTACGATGAACTGATCGAGACGGGCCGCGACGCTATCAAGTCGATCGTCTTACCTACGGAGACGGGCCATGAGTGATTGGCTGAACGCGAATTTTTCCCTGGCTGGCCAGACTGCGGCCGTAACCGGTGCCTCGCGCGGCATCGGTCGGGCGCTGGCCGGGGCCTTGGCGGCTGCCGGCGCCCGGGTCGCGCTGCTGGCACGCAACGAGGCCGCGGTGGCCGAAGCGGCAGCCACGATCGAGACAGCGGGCGGCGAGGCGATGGCGCTGCGCTGTGATGTCTCCCAGCCGGACGAGATCGAGGCTGCCTTCGAGCAGATCGGGGCCCGCTGGGGCGGCCTGGATATCCTGGTCAACAACGCCGGAGTCGAACAGCCGGCGGCGAGCCGCAGTGTCGATGAAGTGCTCTGGGACCGGCTGATCGACGTCAATCTCAAGGGGGCGTTTTTCTGTGCCCAGGCGGCGGCCCGGCTGATGGGCCAGAGCGACAGTGATGGCGAACGCAACGCAGTGATCGTCAATCTCTGTTCCCTGACCACCGCGGTCGGCGTGCCGGGCTCGGCCGCCTATGGCGCCGCCAAGACCGGGCTGGCCGGACTGACCCGGGCGCTGTCGACCGAATGGGCCGGGCAGGGCATCCGTGTCAATGCCCTCGGGCCGGGCTATTTTCGCACCGATATGACCGAGGTTTTCTATCAGGATGCCGACTGGCAGGCGCGCATGCAGGCTGCGATCCCGATGGGCCGCTTCGGCGAACTCGATGATCTGGCCGGGCCGCTGGTGTTTCTTTGCTCGCCAGCGGCTCGTTATATGACCGGGCAGGTGTTGTACATCGACGGCGGCTATCTCGCGAGTATCTGATGTCCAAGCTCTCCGATATCGAAACGCCGCCCGGGGATCGGCCGCCTCGGGCCACGACCGCCCGGCGCCTGGTGGCAGCCGGCGAGGTGGCGGCCGCTGAGGCCGAACTGTCGCTGCTGGTCGCCGAGATCACTGGCGTCCCGGTGGTCGAGCTGCGGATCAATGCCGACGCCTATAGCCTGAATTCGTTGAACGGCCTGCTACGGCTGACCGACGGCCGGCGGCTGTTCTTCAAATACCACCAGGAAGAAGGCGAGCAGGCGACGATCGCCGAGTATTACAACGGCCAGCTGTTGGCCGACGCCGGGTTGCCGGTCGATCTGCCACAGCATGCCAGCGGTGCGCCGGGCCGCCAGATCCTGCTTTATGCGGCCCGTGAAGAACAGCGCCTGGCCGATGTCTGCCGAGCGATCGAGGCCGGAGCGGATGGCGCCGAGACCAGCGAGACCGTGGTCGCCGCCCAGGCCGAACTCGATCGCGCTGACTGCCGAGCTGCGCTCGAAACCCTGCTGCCCGCCGAGCCGGCCGCACTGGCAGCCGAGCCGATCCACCAGCTGTTCTATAACCGGCTGGTGTCGAACGAAGCCCGGCCGGGCTTCGGGGGCCGGGTTGGACAATACTATGTCGGCCGCGAATTTCAGCTGGCCGGTACCGCGCTGGGCTGGCAGGAACTCCAGGGAGCGGCCTGGACCATTAACGGCGTGGATTATCGCCATAGCCTGGGCGCGCTGTTCGCCGAAGCGGCCGAGCGCCTGGCGCCGAGCGCGCTGGCCGATCATGGTGCAGCCACCGCGCACGGCGATGCCCATAACGCCAACGTCTGGTATCGGCCGGGCGGCGCGCCGGCGCTGGTGACCTTCGACCCGGCCTTTGCCGGGCACCAGATTCCGGTACTGCTGGCCGGCATCAAGGCGACTTTTCATAATATTTTTGCCCACCCGCTGTGGTTGTACGAGCCGGGCGCGGCCAGCGAGTATTACCAGGCGAGCGTCGAGCGCGACGGCGATCGGCTGGTCGTTGAACATGACTGGCAGCTCACACCGTTACGGGCCGCGTTTCTAGAGTCGAAGATCGAGCATTACTGGCGGCCATTGCTGGCCGAGCTGGATCGGCGTGGCTGGCTGCCGACGGACTGGGCGCGAATCATACGGCTGGCCCTGTTCTGTTGCCCGACCCTGGTGTTGGACCTGCGGGCAGGCGCCGGCAGCCGCCAGCACCCGATCCCATCGACGATCGGCTTCGCGATCTCGATCATGGCCGGCAGCGAACCCGAATCCGGCGCTGATGTGGTCAGCGATTTCATCGCGGCGATCGCGCCATGACCGGCCCGGATATCAATGCGCTGCGCGCGCTCGACGACAACACGCTGGCGGCCCGCCATGCCGCGGCCGCGGCTGAATTCGAGGCCTTGGTTGCCCGCGATCTGAGCATCGATATGGCCCGCGGCAAGCCGGGCCCGGAGCAGTTGGCCGAATCGGCCCGGCTGCTGGAATTACCCGGCGCCGACGATTATCTCGCCGCCGATGGCACCGATTGCCGGACCTATGGCGGCGACGTACGCGGCTTGCCCGAGGCCCGAGCGTTGTTGGCGCCGCTGGTCGGCGCGGCCCCCGAGCAGGTGATGGCCGCCGGCAATTCCAGTATCGCCTTGATGCACGATGCGCTGGTCTATGCGCTGCTGAACGGCCTGCCGGACAGCCCGCGCCCCTGGTCGGCTGAGCCCAGGCTGCGGATACTATGCCCGGTGCCGGGCTACGATTTTCATTTCAATCTGCTGGCCGGCTTCGGCATCGAGATGGTGCCGGTGCCCTTGACCGGGCAAGGCCCGGATATGGCGGTGGTCGAGTCGCGGGTAGCCGAGGACCCGAGCATCAAGGGCCTGATCGGCGTACCGCGCTATAGCAATCCCACCGGTGAGACCTACAGCGACGACAGTGTGGCGCGTCTGGCCGGCATGCCGACAGCCGCACCGGATTTCCGGTTGTTTTGGGACAATGCCTATGCGGTGCATCATCTCGATGACGAGCCGCCGGCATTGGCCAATATCCTCGAGGCCTGCGCCGCGGCCGGTCATCCCGATCGGGCGCTGGTGTTTGGCTCGACTTCGAAAATCACGCTGCCCGGCGCCGGGGTAGCGGCTTTCGCGGCCTCGCCGGCCAATCTGGCGTGGTTCGCAGCTCATGCCGGGCGCCGCTCGATCGGCCCAGACAAGATCAACCAGCTGCGCCATGTGCGGTTTTTTGCCGGTGGCTGGCCGGATATCGAACGCCTGATGGCTCGGCACGCCGCGCATCTGGCGCCGAAATTCGATGCCGTGGATACGGTATTCACGAACCAGCTGGGTGATTCCGGCCTGGCTGCCTGGCAACGCCCCCAGGGCGGTTATTTCATCAGCCTGTATACGCCGCCCGGCTGTGCCGCGGCCGTGGTCGCCCGGGCTGCGCAGGCCGGGGTGACACTCACGCCGGCCGGTTCGGCTTTTCCGCATGGGCAGGACCCCCGGGATCACCATCTGCGGATTGCGCCGACCAGCCTCGCGCCGCTGCACGCCGCCGAGGCGGCCGAGGTCGTGGCCCAGTCGCTGCGGCTGGTTGCCCACGAAGCCGCTTGCGCCGAACGGGATTCGCGCTGCGCAGCCGGCCGTGGTTGTAGAACACAATGACAAGGAAAGCCCCATGAGTGATGCGCCTATCCAAGCCTGGTGCGACGTCCGGTTATTCGACGGTGTGCACGATCACCCGGAGCCGATGGCCGTGATCGTACGTGGCGAACGGATCGATACCGTGGTACCGATGCGCGAGCTCGCAGCCGATGCTTTGGACGGTGCCAAGGTCCTCGGCCGGGGCGGGGTGCTTACGCCGGGGCTGGTGGATTGCCATACCCATCTGGTGTTCGGCGGCCAGCGCGCCGACGAGTTCGAACAACGCCTGGAAGGCGTGAGCTATCAGGATATCGCGGCGGCCGGCGGCGGTATCCTGAGTACGGTTCGGGCCACCCGACAGGCCAGCGAAGCCGAGTTGTTCGAGCGGGCCGCCGCGCGGCTCGAAGCGATGCTGGCCGATGGCGTGACCACGATCGAGATCAAGTCGGGCTATGGCCTGACCGTGGCCGATGAATTGAAGTGTCTGCGCGTGGCCCGCGAACTCGGCGAGCGCTATCCGGTGCGGGTATTCACGACCCTGCTGGGCGCGCATGCGCTACCGCCAGAATATGCCGACGACGCCGACGGCTATATCGACTTGGTCTGTCGCGAGATGATCCCGGCGGCAGTCGAGTCCGGGCTGGCCGATGCGGTCGATGTGTTCTGCGAAAAAATCGCGTTTTCAGTCGCCCAGTGCGAGCGCGTCTACGCTGCGGCGGCCGAACACGGTCTGCCGATCAAGGCCCATGTCGAGCAGCTATCCAATCTGGGCGGCGCAGCAGCTGCGGCACGTCACGGCGCGCTGTCGGTGGATCATATCGAGTATCTGGATAACGAGGGCATCCAGGCGATGGCCGATAACGGCACCACGGCCGTGTTGTTGCCCGGGGCCTTCTATACGCTGCGCGAAACCCAGTGCCCGCCGGTCCAGGCGCTGCGTGATGCCGGGGTGCCGATGGCAGTAGCGACCGACGGCAATCCCGGCACCTCGCCGTTGTTCCAGCCGACGCTGATGCTCAACCAGGCCTGTACGCTGTTCCGGCTGACCCCGAAAGAGGCTTTGTCCGGCATGACCCGCTACGCGGCCCGCGCGCTCGGCCAGTCCGATTTCGGCACCGTGGCAGTCGGCCAGATCGCCGATCTATGTGTCTGGAACATCGAACATCCGGCCGAGCTGGCCTATGCGGTCCAGCCCCAGCGTCTGCGCCAGCGGGTATTGGCGGGTCGGGTGCTGGGCTGATCTCGCCGTGCGCTTGGCCCTGCCAGCCTACGCGGGACCGGGCTGGGGATGGATTGCCATGGTGCAGGGCTGATCGGCGCCTGCACCACACAGGAGCTCAGCTGGAGCGGTTGAAGCGATCGGCCTCGAACCGGCTGCCAAGCCGATAGCGCGATGAGGGGTGCAGAAAACGCACCCAGGTCACGACCTGGCTGCGGCTCCAGGTGCGTCGCATGAGTTCCAGGCAGGGCTCGCTCGCCTCGATGTTCAGGGCAGCAGCCTCGTCCGGAGTCGGTAGCGTGGCATCCACGACGTGCTCGATCTCTTCGGCGGGGATCGAGTTCAGCAGATATACCGACGGCTGCAGGCTGTCGTCGAAATGCTGGTCGGCGAAATCGGGCACGATCGCCGGATTGACCCAGCGATCCTCGTATTGGACCGGCACGCCTTCTTCATAGTGTACGCAACAGACATGGGCCACCGAGCTGCCGGTGGCGATCGATAGCGCGGTGGCGACTTGTAGCGATGCTGGTTCGCGCCCGAGGTGCAGCACTTCGCAGCGATAGCGATGCCCGCGGGCTTCGATCTCGTCGGCGATGTTGGCGATTTTCAACAGATTGGACTGGGCCTTGCGCTGGGCGACGAAGCTGCCGACCCCGCTGATACGCTCGATATAGCCTTCGCCGGTCAGCTCGCGCAGCGCCCGATTGACCGTCATGCGCGACATGCCCAGCGAGCGCACGAGCTGATTCTCCGACGGTATGGCATCCCCCGGCTGCCACTCGCCCGACAGGATGCGGTTTTTCACATGCTGCTTGGCTTGCAGATACAGCGCACGCGGCGGGGCGGATTCTTGCGTCATGGCGAAGGCAGGTTTGGCTTAATCGTCGGCGAACGGTTCGACCATTGTATAGGCCGGGGCCCCGTCTGACACATTCGGCACCGTCAACGAATCTGGCACGTTCGATGCTTGGGTTGTATATACATTTGTCCTCGTCGGCTGCCTATGCTTGTGTCGTACGCGGCCGTCGACGATTCAGCAGGGGAGCCCCTATGAGGCGGTATGCGGGTGTGATGCGTTGGCTGGGTGTATTGGTTTTGGGTGGCTGGATCGGCGTGGCTTCAGCCGCCGATCGGCCGGCCGTCGATCTCGGGATATCGTCGTGGATTGGCTATGGGCCGATCTTCGTGGCCGAGCAAAAAGGGTTTTTCGCCAAGGAAGGGGTCGACGTGACTCTGCACCGGATCGAAAAGGCCGCCAATCGACGCAGTGCGTTGGCCTCGGGAGCGATCGACGGCTTTCCGACCACCCCGGATACTTTTGTATCGACCGCGGCGGCCCATCTGCCGGTAGTGCAGGTCATGGCGCTCGATAATTCGAACGGCGCGGACGGCATCGTAGCCAATAAAGCGATCGATTCGTTCGAGAGCCTGAAGGGCAAGAAGGTCGGTCTAGAGACCGGCGGCGGGGCCAGTTATTTTTGGTTTCTCTACCTGCTGCACCAGCACGGTATGTCGTTGCAGGATATCGATGTCAACGACATGAGCGCCAGGGCAGCCGGCGCGGCCTTCGCCGCCGGCCAGCTCGATGCCGCGGTGACCTGGCAGCCGTGGCTGACCACCGCCGACCAACGCCCGTTCGGCCATACCCTGATCACTAGCAAGGCCACGCCTGGGGTGATCGCCGATACCCTCGGCTTCCGCCGCGACTTCGTCGAGCAGCATCCGCAACGGGTCCAGGCGGTGGTTAACGCGGTGTTCGATGCGATGGCTTATACCCGCGATCATCAGCAGGCGGCCTACGCCATCATGGCCAAGGCGATGGGCCAGACGCCGCAGCAGTTCGCCCAGTCGGCCGAGGGCGTGCGCTGGTACGACCTGGCCATGAACCGAGAGTATTTTGGTGCCCCCAAGCAGCCGGGCCCGCTCTACGAGTTGTGCCGACAGGCAGCGGCCTTGTTTGTCGATGCCGGCGTGATCGATCACAAACCCGAGATCGAGCCGTTGATTTCCGCGCGTTTCGTGCAGGCGGCTGCGCCGTCGATCAAGTGAGGCGGTGGCTTTGTCGGATCGCAAAACGATGACGCAGAATCGTCACCGCAGCCGCTGGATGGCGCCGCTCGGTAGCATGCCGCGGGCTGCCTATATCGGCTTGGCGGTTCTGAGTTTCGTGGTGCTGATCGGGGTCTGGGCCCTGGTGACTCGGGCCGGCTGGGTAAGCCCGCTGTTTCTGCCGTCGCCGACCGAGGTCGTAGCCACCGGCTACCAGCTTTTCACCCAGTTCGGCTTCGCCTGGGACGTGCTGGCCACCGTCTACCGAGTATTTACGGGTTTTGCCTTGGCCGCAGCGATCGCGGTCCCGCTGGGCGTGCTGATGGGTACTTTCCGGCCGATTGAGGCCCTGGTCGAGCCGATGACCTCGTTCATGCGTTATATGCCGGCCTCGGCCTTCATTCCGTTGTTTATCCTGTGGCTCGGCATCGGCGACGTAGAAAAGATCGCGATCATTTTCGCCGGCTGTTTCTTTTCTATGCTGTTGATGATCGCGGTCGAGGCCAGGTCGGTACAGCGCGAGCTGCTGGAGGCGGCTGCCACCCTGGGTAGTTCGCGGCGGTCGCTGCTGTGGCGGGTGGTATTGCCGGCTGCGATGCCGGGCATCTACGACGTGCTGCTGCTGATTCTGGGTTGGGCCTGGACCTATATCATCGTCGCCGAACTGGTGGCCGCTAAAAGCGGTATCGGGCATGTGATCCTGCAATCCCAGCGCATGCTCAATACCGGCAACATCATCTTCGGCATTCTGTTTCTGGGCTTGATCGGGCTGGCATCGGATACGCTGCTCAAGCTGCTCGGCCGCTATCTGTTTTCCTGGCGCTAAGGAGCCGGCGATGTCTTCAACGGTGGACCATGCAACCCAGGCCAAGTTGACGATTAGCGGTCTGAACAAGACGTTCCAGACCCGCCGTGGCCGCCCGGTCCAGGCGCTATCGGATATCGATCTGTCGGTACGGGAGGGCGAGTTTGTCAGCCTGCTCGGGCCGTCCGGCTGCGGCAAGTCGACGCTGCTGCGTATCGTGGCTGGGTTGGATCACGCGACAAGCGGCGAGGTGCTCAAGGATGGTGCGCCGATTGAGGGGCCCGGGGCCGATCGGGGGATGGTGTTCCAGGCGTTTTCGTTGTTCCCCTGGTTAACGGTAGTCCAGAACGTCGAGTTCGGCGCGCGTATGCGAACCTTGAACAGCCGGCGCCGCCGCGAGGCCGCGACCGAGCTGCTGGCCCATTTCGGTCTAGCGCGGTTTGCCGATGCCTATCCGAAAACGCTGTCCGGTGGTATGAAACAGCGTGTGGCGCTGGCCCGGGCGCTGGCCAACGACCCCGAGATGCTGCTCATGGACGAGCCGTTCGGCGCTCTCGATGCCCAGACCCGCTCGGAGATGCAGGAATTCCTGCTCAAGCTCTGGAGCGAAACCCGCAAGACCGTGTTGTTCGTTACCCACGACATCGACGAAGCCCTGTATCTAAGCGATCGGGTGCTGGTGTTGAAAACCCATCCCGGGCGGGTAGCCGAGTGCGTCGATATCGATCTGGCTCGGCCGCGCGACTACGATATCCAGTTCCAGCCGGACTATATCGAATACAAGAAATACGTCACCGAGCGCGTACGGCGAGAAGTCACACTATCGGATCAATGAGCCGGTCGGCGTATTCGGCTATTGATGAAACGCTTTCGGAAAGGCCGGATCGCTCAGCGCCCGACGTTGTAAGCCAAAGGACTCGATCGGATGATCGGTACCGCCGCGAATGGCGAGATCAGCCAGGATGTGGCCGATCAGGCTGGCGAATTTATAGGCATGGCCGGCGCCGACGGCCACCGAAACCCGCGGCTGGTTGGGTAGGCGGTCGATGATGAAGTTCTGGTCTGGGGGCACGGTGTAGAGGCAAGTCTTGGTATAGAGTTCAGGGCCGACAAACCCCGGGATGTAGGTCTCCAGAAACTGACGATAGCGCGCCTGGCGGATTGGATCGGCCTCGAAGTTGCGGGTATCGGCCGTGACTGCGGGTCCGCCCATATGCTGGCCGAGTTTGGTTGCGACTTCGCCGTAGATGGGGAAGCCGTAGTAGTTGTCGGTGCCGTGCCACATGAAGACTGGAAAGCGATCCGGTGAAAAATCGGCGAGATTCGGAGTCGCGTAATAGGTGACCTGTTCCTGGGTGACGGTCAGCGGCAGCTCTGCCCCGAGCAGCGGGGCGAGCAGTGGATTGGTCCAGGCGCCGCCGGCCACGATCACGTGATCGGCGATATAGCGTTGCTCGCCGGCGACCACAGTACAGCCGTCGGCCAGCGGCTCGAGCGCCGTTACCGGGCAGGGCGCGATAATCTCGGCGCCGTGGGCCCGGGCCAGGGCGAGATGGGTGGCGTTGGCCTTGCCGGCATCGACGATGCCCGTATCTTGCTGATACAGCGCGCGTTCGTGGCCTTGCAGCCGAAACTGTGGCCAGCGTTGCATGAGTGCTGCGGCATCGAGCTGTTCATAGTCGAAGCCGAACTGCTCGAATGCTTCGATATAACCGTTGATATTGCGCTTGCCGGTACGGGCCGGGTCGCGGGCGGCTTCGTCCTCGATGATCAGGCCGCCGGTTTTCAGCAACAGCTGCTGCCGGGATTCGGCCTCGACCTGTTCCCAGGCCGTATAAGCCGCTGGGGCCAGAGCAGCATAGGCTTGCTCGTGCTGGGCCAGCCGGATGATGCGCGAGTGATCCTGAGAGCCGCCGCGGCTGTGGCCGAGCTCGAACTGTTCGAGGCCGAGCACTGGCCTGTCGAGCTGGCGGGCTAGCGAGTACAGGGCGGCCGAGCCCAGGCCGCCACAGCCGATTACGATCGCTGCATACCGTGTCGTCATAAGGCCGGGCCTGTGGCGAACCATCGCCGTGGAAAGCATCTGTTGCCAAATTAAGCGTGGTATACGGCCTGGTCCAATATGTTTTCGGCCGGTGATTGATTCGTTTGTGGCACATGCAGCCGTGGTTCGCTCAAAGGCCCTCGCCCCGGCCCTGTTGATGTTTCGCACGAGCACCGGAGAGAGCCCGTCCATCGTGGCCAGCCAACTGCAAGTCGCTGCCTTATGGCGCGTTATGTGCTGAATGCGCACCGCCGCCGGGCGCCCATGTTTTTAATCGGCGGCCTTATCCGAACAGCTAAGCGCACAGCATGTGTCGACACGCCCGCAAGTCGGCGTTGTCCTGCCCTCGCTCGGAGCGGCTATGCGACCGTGGTTATGCCTCGTCTTGCACGCCCCGGCGCAGCCGGGTGGCTTCGGCGGTGAGCGTCTGCTCAAAGTGCTGGAGTAGGGCAGACGGCTCACCTGCCAGCCGAACCATCGCCAGGGTCGTTTCGCTATCGGCGGCCGCCAGGGGCCGATACACCACGCTATCGCGTTGCAGATGACGACTGGACCCCGGCAGTAGGGCGATACCGGCGCCGCCGGCCACGAGCCCGATGATGGTCTGTAGTTGCTTGGCGCGCTGGGCGATCCGGGGGCGGGCGCCGTGGTCTCGGAACAGCGCCTGGATATGGTCGTGAAAGCCGGGGATGTCGGAGCGATGGATAAACACCAGCGGCTGGTCCTTGATATCGTCCATCGCCAATTCCGCGCGTTCGGCCAGCGGGTGGGTCTCGGGCAGGGCGACCACCAGGGCTTCGGTCAGCAGCGGCTGCACATGCAGCCCGGGAGCGTCGATCGGCAGGCGCAGCAGGCCGATCCGGATCGTGCCGTCGTATAGGGCATCGATCTGTTGGCCGCTCGTCAGTTCCTTGAGCGACAGGCTGACGTTCGGATACTGCTGGCCGAAACGCTGCAGGGCTGGCGGCATGATACTCAGGGTCGCCGAACTGATGAAGCCGACCTCCAGGGTGCCGGCCAGGCCGGCAGCGGCATGCTGTGCGTCGACCGCGCTGCGCTCCAGATCTTCGAGTATGCGCCGGATATGGGCTTCGAATACGCGTCCGGCCTCGGTCAGCCCGACCTGCCGGGTATGGCGCTCGAGCAATGCTACCCCGAGCTCGTCTTCCAGCCGTCGGATCTGCATGCTGAGCGGTGGCTGGGTGATATGCATGTTGCGCGCGGCCTGGCCGAAGTGTCGGGTGTCGGCAACCGCGAGAAAATAACGGAGTTGGCGCAGGTCCATGCAGTGCACCGCTCGATAGGAACGACTGGACCAGCCTAGGGCCTGTTGCGGTTTCGTGCGAGCAGCGTGTTGGCGACCGCCCCTCGTGTTCTACAAGGCACGAAGCGCTGCATCGTGGTGTGCCACGCCCCAGGCTCGCAACGCCGCAGGATGCGACGGGCAGTCCAACCTAAAAGGGTCAAGCGCCCAACAATTAACAACACGACGGCAAGCCCGAGTTGTCGCGGCCTCGCGTAGCGCGGCAATGCCTTGCCGCACCAAAGCATTTGGCGCGGACTCGTACGGCATATTAAAACGCCATAGGACCTGTCGCCGTGGCGCGCGAGCCGAGCATGAATTCAAAGGCCGCACGCCGCCGAGAGCGGTTCCGAGCACGGCCGTACGCTGGGCGCAGGTGTGGTATCGCCCCCGGCCAGCCAGCAGGGCCGGTCGGGGCGATCTCCAGTCCACCGACAAAATGCGCTCTGCCCGCCCGTGGGCGGAGAGCAGAGTTCGCTATCGGAGCGGTTACGTTCTGGCAGTGGCGTTGGGCGCTACGAGGGCTTGGGAACCGGGCGGGGCGCCGGGCCGACATATTCGGCGCTCGGCCGGATGATGCGGTTGTCGGCGCGCTGTTCGAAGACATGGGCGGCCCAGCCCGTGAGACGGCTCATGACGAAAATCGGCGTGAACAGCTTGGTCGGTATGCCCATGAAGTGGTAGGCCGAGGCATGAAAGAAATCGGCGTTGGGAAACAGTTTCTTTTCCCGCCACATGACTTCGGCGGCCCGTACCGAAACCGGGTACAGCTTCTGGTCGCCGACGTCGGCCGCGAGTTTTTCCGACCATTCGCGGATGATCTCGTTGCGTGGATCCGAGTCGCGATAGATGGCATGGCCGAACCCCATGATCTTGTCCTTGCGCTCGAGCATGGCCAATAGTTGGTTCTCGGCATCGTCCGGATTTTCGAATTGTTCGATCATCGCCATAGCGGCTTCGTTGGCGCCGCCGTGCAACGGGCCGCGCAGGGTGCCGATGGCCCCGGTGATGCAGCTGAACAAATCGGACAGCGTCGAGGCACAGACCCGGGCGTTGAAGGTCGAGGCATTGAACTCGTGTTCGGCATAGAGAATCAGCGAGACGTTCATCGCCGCGGCGTGCAGATCGCTGGGTTGTTTGCCGTGCAAGAGTTCTAGAAACAGGGCGCCGGTGGTATCGACATCGCTATCGGTAGCGATGCGGATGCCCTCGTGGCTGTAGCGATACCAGTAGCAGATCATGCCCGGGAAAGTCGCCAGCAGGCGATCCGTTTTGTCGTACTGCTGCTCGAAGCTCTCTTCGCCTTCTAGGTTGCCGAGAATGGAGCAGCCGGTGCGAAGCACATCCATCGGGTGAGCATTCGCCGGAATCTTTTCGAGCGTGGTGCGTACGACCTCGGGCAGGCTGCGCAGGTTTTTCAGTTTGGCCTGATAGTCGGAAAGCTCGCGATCGCTGGGCAGCTCGCCCTTGAGCAGTAGATAGGCCACAGCTTCGAACTGGCAGTTCTCGGTCAGATCCTTGATGTCATAGCCCCGGTACGTCAGTCCGGAGCCGTGCTGGCCGACCGTAGACAGGGCCGTACGGCCGGCGATCTGACCACGCAGGCCAGCGGTGTTTTGTGGTTTGTCACCCATTTCGATCTCCTCGGTCTGTCATGTGCGGCGACGTCTATTGGTCGCCGATCTGATTTTCGATATTGCGCCGGGCGCGGCTAATGTGTCGGCGCATAAGTAGCTCGGCCAGTTCGGCATCGCGTTCGGCGATCGCCTCGACGATCTGGCGGTGCTCGGCCAAGGCCTGCTGCGGGCGTTTATGCACGCCGCTGTAGCGATAGCGCGACATGCGCAGCAGGTAATAGATCTCGTTGGTCAGGGTTTCCTGGAGCGCGTGGTTATGGCTGCCCTCGAAAATCCGGTAGTGGAAATCCAGATCCCCCTCGTACTGGAAATAAGCGGTATCCCGCTGGATGTCTTGCTGGCGCTCATGGGTGGCCAGCAGTTCCTGGATGGCCGTGATCTCGTCTTCGCTCATGGCCGTGGCCGCCAGATGCGCGGCCATGCCTTCCAGGGCTTCGCGAACATAGTAAAGCTGCGATAGCGCGGCTGGGTCGAGCGAAGTGACTCGGGTGCCGACATGCGCCGTGCGCTCGAGCAGCTTGCGCGATTCCAGACAGCGAATGACCTCGCGCATCGGCCCCCGACTCACGCCGTAGCGCTCGGCCAGCCGAGTCTCACTGAGCTTGGTTCCCGGCGCGATAGCGCCACAGACAATATCTTCCTGCAGCTGGGCGAGTGCCTTATCGGCCAGCGTGCGGAAGGTATCGGCTCCTTGGGTATCGTCTTCTGTTGCGCCCATTGTAGACAATAGATGTATTTATTGTGCGTAATGCGGAATTCTAGACTGTATCGAACCTGCCAATTGTCGACAATTGGCCAGAAGGCCGAGCGCCTCTATCGATCGATCCAGAAGGTGATGCGATGTCCGAGACCGAGAGCAACCGCCGTAGCCGTTTCCGCCAACGTCTGACCCAGCGTAATGCGTTGCTGATGGCGGGGGCATTCAATGCCATGAGCGCGCGTATCGTCGAAGACACCGGCTTCGAGGCGGTGTATGTCACCGGGGCCGGGGTGACGAACATGGGGTTTGCGTTGCCCGATCTGAGTTTCGTGGGCTTGGCCGAAATGGCCGAGCAAGCCGTTCGGATACGCGATGCAGTCGATTTGCCGATGATGGTTGATGTAGATACCGGCTTTGGTAATCCGATCAACGTACGCCAGACCGTACGCACGATGGAGCGGACTGGGGCGGATGCGCTCCAGATCGAAGACCAGGTACTACCCAAGAAATGCGGGCATTTTTCGGGCAAGCAGGTGATCCCCGCCGAGGAGATGACGAACAAGATCCGGGCGGCCGTCGATGCCCGCCACGACGAGAATCTGCTGGTGGTCGCGCGTACCGATGCAGCGGCCGTGCACGGTATCGAGGCGGCCATCGAACGGGCCCATCGCTATGCCGAGGCCGGTGCCGATCTGTTGTTCATCGAGGCCGTCGAAGACCGCGACACCATCGAGCGTTTGCCGGCGTTGTTCGAGGTGCCGCTGGTGATGAATATCGTGATCGGCGGCAAAACGCCGGTCTCCGACCAGCCAGAGCTCGCGCGGCTGGGCTATGGGATCACGCTGTATGCCAATGCGGCGCTTCAGGGGGCGGTCTGTGGCATGCAGAACGCCCTCGGCGAGCTCAAACGCCGCGGCCGGCTGGATGAAGACCCCAATCTCGTGGCGCCGTTTTCCGAGCGCCAGCGCCTGGTACGCAAGCCGCTGTTTGATGAGCTATCGAGCCGCTACGCCGAGCAAGGCTCGGACTGATCCGGGGCTCGCGCAGGCCTGTCGCCAATCACTTTTTCCATATTCACCGGGAGGACCCATGTCCGCCGATATCCGCTCCGCCAGCCGTGTGCCGTTCGACACCGTCATCACGCGTATCGCCGACTATGTCTGCGACGTGGAAATCGACAGCGCCGAAGCGCTAGAGACCGCGCGTTACTGTCTGATCGACACCTTGGGCTGTGGGCTGCAGGCCCTGAACTATCCGGCCTGCACCAAACTGCTCGGGCCGGTGGTCGAAGGCGCGACCCTGGCCGACGGCGCCCGCGTACCGGGCACGGCCTATGCCCTGGACCCGGTGACCGCGGCCTTCAACATCGGCTGCATGATCCGCTGGCTGGACTTCAACGACACCTGGCTGGCTGCCGAATGGGGCCATCCGTCGGACAACCTCGGCGGCATCCTGGCGGTGGCCGACTACGTCTCGCGGCGCAATATCGCCAAGGGGCATGCCCCGCTGAGCCTGCGCGACGTGCTCATCGCCATGATCAAGGCCCACGAAATCCAGGGCATCCTGGCGCTGGACAACAGCTTCAACCGAGTCGGGCTGGATCACGTGCTGCTGGTGCGGATCGCCACCTGTGCCGTGGTCACCCGCATGCTCGGCGGCAACAAGCAAGAAGTCACTAACGCCGTCAGCCATGCTTTTGTCGACGGCGGGGCGTTGCGCACTTATCGGCATGCGCCGAACACCGGCCCGCGCAAATCCTGGGCTGCCGGAGATGCCACCTCGCGCGGCGTACTGCTGGCGCTGCGCGTACTGCGCGGCGAGATCGGCTACCCCTCGGCGCTGACTGCGCCCACCTGGGGTTTTCAGGACGCTCTCTTTCATGGCCGCGAGATCACCCTCGGCCAGGACTTCGGCAGCACCGTCATGGAACAGGTCTTGTTCAAGATCAGCTTCCCGGCCGAATTCCATGCCCAGACCGCGGTCGAAGCCGCGCTCACCCTGCACCCGCAGGTCGTCGACCGGCTCGAGGCCATCGAGCGCATCGTCATCGAAACCCAGGAATCGGGCGCACGGATCATCGACAAGACCGGCCCGCTGGACAACCCGGCCGACCGCGACCACTGCCTGCAATACATGGTGGCCGTGCCCTTGATCTTCGGCCGGCTGACCGCCGCCGACTACGAAGACGACGTGGCCGCCGACCCACGCATCGACGCCCTGCGCGCCAAGATGAGCGTGGTCGAAAACGAACGCTTTACCGCCGAATACCTGGAAGCCGACAAGCGGGCGATCGGCAATGCTGTCCAGGTGGTTTTCGACGACGGCAGCGCGACCGACAAGATCTCGGTGGATTACCCGATTGGCCATCGCCGGCGCCGCGACGAAGGCATCCCCGAACTGAAGACAAAGTTCGCCGCCAATCTGGCGCTCAAGATCGCGCCCAAGAATGCCGAGCGCATCCACGCGATCGTGGCTGATCAGGCGCGTACCGAGGCCACGTCGGTGCCCGAGTTCACCGATCTGTTCGTGGTGTAGACGCTTGCGCGATGCGCCCCGTGACCCGGATCACCCATGTCGAGACGTAAAGAGCCAAGACTTTCGAAGATCGGGATCGCATGCCACGGCAGTCGTTATCGATGCCGGCCATATGGCCTCGATTCGAGCACTGATCTGAAAGCCAGAGAGTAGCCTTATGCAAGAGCCTTTCAACCTCGAAAACAGCGTGGCGGTCGTGACCGGGGCCGGCGGCGGCCTGGGCAGCAGTTTCGCGCAGATTCTGGCCGAGGCCGGTGCTCGCGTTGCGCTTTGTGGGCGCCGGCGCGAGCCACTGGAACGAACCGCCGAGGCCATACAGGCGGCCGGCGGCCGCTCGGCCGTGGTGCCCCTGGACGTCACGGATGTCGAATCGATACAGGCCGGTTTCGATGCGATCGAGGCTGAGCTTGGCGTGGTCGATATCGCGGTATGCAATGCCGGGGTCGCCCAACCGTCGCTGGCGCTCGATATGAGCGAACAGGATTGGCAAAACACCATCGAGGTCAATCTGAGCGGCTGCTGGCGCATCGCCCAGGAAACCGCGAAGCGCCTCAAGAACGCCGGGCAGGGCGGCGCAATCATTAATGTGAGTTCGATCCTCGGCCATCGGGTTGCCCCCGCGCTGGCGGCGTACGCCGCTTCCAAGGGCGCGCTCGAACAGTTGACCCGATCCCTGGCCCTGGAATGGGCAAGAGAGGGTATTCGGGTCAACGCTTTGGCCCCGGGTTACATCGAAACCGATATGAACCGCGAATTTTTCGAGTCCGAGCCGGGGCAGAAGATGATCAAGCGTATACCGCAGAAACGGCTCGGCCAGCCCGATGAGTTGGCGGTGCCGTTGTTGTTGCTGGCCTCCGATGCTGGCTCATATATGACCGGCTCGACCCTGGTAGTCGACGGCGGTCATCTGCAGTCGTCGCTATGACCAGAGTGAACAGCTTATAAGCACGATTCGAGCGGTCGGCCCGGCCATTAACGGGCGCCGACTCGAACGATAAACAATACGGAGGAGATCATGGCCCAAGCCGATTATGACCGGCTGCCCCAGACGCCGGCCAATCACGTCCCGTTATCGCCGCTGAGTTTCTTACACCGCTCGGCCGAAGTGTATGCCGAGCGATGCGCCGTGATCGACACCGACATGACGTTGACGTATGCCGAGTTCGAACAGCGGTGCCGGCAGCTCGCCAGTAGTCTGGCCGAACACGGCGTTGGTCGTGGCGATACCGTCGCGATCCTGTGCCGCAATACCCACGAAATGCTGGAGGCACGCTACGCCGTGCCTATGCTCGGCGCAGTGCTCAATCCCTTGAATACTCGTCAGGACGCACAGTCGATCGCTACTATGCTGCGCCACGGCAAGGCAGTGGCATTGCTTTGTGACCATGCCTTTGGCGCGGTGGCCAAGCGTGCCCTGGATCACCTGGGCGAAGCACGGCCTACGCCCATCGTGATCGACAGCCACGGCAGTGCCTCGGAGGCGCTGGCCGGCCAACGCTTCGAGGACCTGGTCGAAGCCGGCGATCCGGCCTATGAGCCGCCCGGCGTACACGATGAGTGGGAGGCGCTGACGCTGTTATATACCTCGGGTACCACCGGCACCCCGAAAGGCGTCGTCTACCACCATCGCGGTGCCTATCTCGCGGCCATGGCCAACGCCATGGCGTTCCATATGACTACCGACTCCGTATTTCTGTGGACGTTGCCGATGTTCCACTGCGATGGCTGGGGATATGTCTGGGCAACGACCGCAGCCGGGGCGACCCATGTCTGCCTGGACAGCGTGAATACCGATCTGATTCACGAGCGCATGGAAACCTGTGGTGTCACCCATCTCTGTGGGGCGCCGATCGTGCTCAACAGCCTGCTGGCCGATTTCGAAAGCCGGGGCCTGAGTCTGTCGACCCGGGCGGATTTTGCCCTCGGCGGGGCGGCGCCGCCGGCGGCCGTCATCGATCGTGCCCGACGGCTGGGTTTCGATATCACCCATCTATATGGACTGACCGAAACCTATGGCCCTTCGACGCTGTGTGTCTGGCAGCCGGCCTGGGAGCAGTTGGACGGCAAGGCCCGTGCGGCCTGCATGGCGCGTCAGGGGGTGGCGAACTTCGCGATCGAGGATATCGCCGTACTCGACGCGAACGCCGGTCATGTACCTCGCGATGGCCAGAGTATCGGCGAGCTGTGCGTGCGCGGCCACACGGTGATGAAGGGCTATCTCAACAATCCCGAGGAAACCGAGGCCGCGTTCGCCGACGGCTGGTTTCATACCGGGGATCTGGCCGTACGTCATCCCGATGGCTATGTCGAAATCAAGGATCGCAGCAAGGACATCATCATCTCGGGTGGCGAAAATATTTCCAGCCTGGAGATCGAGAGCGTCCTGCATGAGCATCCGGCGGTCGCCGAAGTGGCGGTGGTCGCGGAGCCGCATCCGCGCTGGGGCGAACGGCCCTGTGCGTTCGTCACGCTGGTCGACGACGCCGGCGAGGTCGACGAGCAGACCCTGATCGAGTTCTGCCGCGAGCGCATGGCGCATTACAAAGCGCCGGGCCGCGTGATCTTCGGTGCACTGCCGCGTACCGCGACCGGCAAGATTCAGAAGACCGCCCTGCGGGAAAGCGTGCGTTCCGATGCCGATTCGTAAGCCGCATGCCGGTGCCGGTTGCCCTGCACGGCTGGACTATGTCCGCGCGAACGAAGGTCGGCCGAGGCGTCCAACCCGGCCTGTGGCAGTGCAAACCGTATTACCGGCCACGGTATTGGAAAAGCCCGTCGTATCGCTCACTCAATTAAGGACTCCCCATGCTGGCACTATCCGATAAAGCAGAAGCACTGCGCGAGCGGCTGCTCGCATTCATGGACGAGCATGTCTATCCCAACGAGTCGGTCTATGCCGAGCAGCATGCGATGGGCGACGATCGCTGGGCCGAGCCGCCGATTTTCGAGCAGCTCAAGCAAAAAGCTCGGGCCGAGGGGCTATGGAATCTATTCCTGCCCGACAGCGAGCACGGAGCCGGCCTGTCCAACTACGACTATGCCCATCTATGCGAGATCATGGGCCGGAGCCGGATCGCGCCCGGTATCTTCAACTGCAACGCCCCGGATACCGGCAACATGGAGGTGCTGGCCCGCTATGGCAGTGCCCAGCAGCAGGCCGAATGGCTGGGCCCGCTGCTGGAGGGCCGGATCCGTTCCTGTTTTTCTATGACCGAGCCCAACGTGGCGTCCTCGGATGCCACCAATATCGCGACCGAAATCCGTCGCGAGGGCGATGAGTACGTCATCAACGGCCGTAAATGGTGGTCGACCAACGCCATGACGCGGAACTGCAAAATCGCGATCGTCATGGGCAAGACCGATCCACAGGCTGAGCGTCACCGCCAGCAATCGATGATCCTCGTGCCGCTGGATACCCCCGGCGTGCATATCCAGCGGCCGCTGACCGTCTATGGCTACGACGATGCCCCGGAAGGGCATGCCGATATCGTCTACGACAACGTGCGCGTGCCCGCGGACAACCTGATTCTCGGCGAAGGGCGGGGGTTCGAGATCGCCCAGGGCCGGCTCGGGCCAGGGCGTATCCATCACTGTATGCGCTGTATCGGTGCCGCCGAGCGGGCCTTGCAGGCGATGTGCCGCCGGGTCGAGGAACGCGAAGCCTTTGGCCGTCGGATCGCGGACTTCGACTCTATCCGCAAACAGATCGCGACATCGCGTATCGAGATCGAACAGGCGCGCCTGCTCACGCTCAATGCCGCTCGCATGATGGATACCGTCGGCAACAAAGAGGCGCGCCAGCAGATCGCGATGATCAAGGTGGTCGCACCCAATATGGCGCTGGCCGTCATCGACCGCGCAATCCAAGCCTACGGCGCGATGGGCGTATCGCAGGATACGTTCTTGGCGGCGGCCTGGGCCAATGTCCGTACCCTGCGTCTGGCCGATGGGCCGGACGAGGTGCATCTCGATTCGATCGCCAAGCTGGAGCTGCGGGCACAGAGTGCAGCAAGCGCTTGATGGCGCTCGGCTCGGCGCGAAGAACAGCCGGCGAAGACCGGAACCGACCGATATCCGGAGATCCAATATGACGACAGACCAGCAACCCGGTACCCCGGAGTTGACCGGGGTACGCTCGGAACACCGTTTCGACGAAAACGCCTTATATACCTATATCGCCGAGCACGGCCTGGTCGACAAGCGCCTGAGCGTGCGCCAGTTCGAAGGCGGCCAGTCGAACCCAACCTTTCTGCTCGAAGCCGACGGCCGGCGCTACGTGCTGCGCAAGCAGCCACCGGGCGATATTCTGCCCTCGGCGCATCGTGTCGATCGCGAGTACAAGGTTATGGCAGCGCTGGCCGATGCGCCGGGCGTACCGGTGCCGACCATGCATCTGTTCTGCGACGATGCCTCGATCATCGGGACACCGTTCTATGTCATGGACTATGTACCGGGACAGGTGTTTTCTGATCCGGCCTTGCCCGAGCTCGATCCTGAGGCGCGCCGCCGGGTCCACCACGGTCTGATCGATACCATGGCGGCGATGCACTCGGTCGATGTCGAGGCCGCGGGGCTGGCCGAGTTCGGCAAGCCGGCGGGCTATATCGAGCGCCAGATCAAACTTTGGCGACGGCAATACGAGGCCTCCACCGACCGGGTCGATACCAACATGACGCAGCTGGGCGACTGGCTCGCCGAGCATATCCCGGCCGATCCGCCGCCGGCGATCGCGCATGGCGATTTTCGTATCGGCAATCTGCTGATGGCCGAAGACGTCTCGCAGGTGGTCGCGGTGCTCGACTGGGAACTGGCGACGCTGGGCCACCCATTGGCCGATCTCGCCTATGCCTGTATGCCGTACTACCTACCGCCGGACACTATCGGCATCGCCGGCCTCGAAGGGTTAGACCTGGATATCCTCGGCATTCCCGATGAGGCCGCCCAGATTGCGCGCTACCGGGCCGCCCGCGGACTCGGCCCGATCGAGGACTGGCCCGTGTTCGTCGCATTCGCACTGTATCGCATGGCGGCCATCCTGCAGGGGGTGGCAGCCCGGGCCCAGGCCGGCAACGCCAGCAGTGAAAATGCGTTAGCGGTGGGCAGCCGCGCCGGGCTCATGGCCGAGCGCGGCTGGCAGGTGGCACGCGGCTACGACTGATATGCGTATTCTCGTGACCAACGACGACGGTGTCGACGCGCCGGGTCTGCGCGTTGCAGAAGCTATCGCTGCTGGCCTGTCCGACGATGTCTGGACCGTCGCGCCCTCCAGTAACCGAAGCGGTACCGGCCAGTCGGTGTCGCTACATGAGCCGCTGGCGTGTATCCAGCAAGGGCCGAAGCAGTATGTCCTGCCCGGGACGCCGGCCGACTGCGTGATGTATGGCGTTGGCCATCTGCTGCGCGATACGCCGCCCGACGTGGTGTTTTCGGGCGTCAATCACGGGGCGAACCTATCGGATTCGATTATGTATTCGGGGACCATCGGCGCGGTATTGGCAGCCGAACATCTCGGGATTGCCGGGGTGGCTCTGAGCCAGGCTTATCGCGGCGAGCGGATCGATTTCGAGCCGTCGCGCCGCTGGGCACGAACCGCGCTGCATACCCTGTGGGCACAGCAAGACGCCGTGCGTTGCTGGAGCATCAATTTCCCGGCCACACTCGGTGATACGGCGCCCTGCCTGCGGATCGTCCGAGAGGCGCGCCTGCCCGTCAGCCAGCCGCGCTGGATCGCTGATCGCGATGCCCAGGACCCGAGGCAGCAACGGCTGACGTTTGCTTACGATAGCCGCCATGTCACGGATCCGGACCGCGATATCGCGGCCCTGCGTAATGGGCGGGTCGCTGCGATGGCCTTGCGCGGTGCCCGTAGCGATCCGAACATCCCGGGCCCCAGTGCCGCGTTCGAATGGCCGATGCGGGGCTGACGAACGTCACCGCATCCAGGCTGGATATTTCGATCGCATCCGCGCCAACGCGCCAAGCGCTGTTGCGTAGCAGACCAACGCGTTCGACGCGCTATATAGTGTTCAGCATTCGTATGCGCGACCACGCTGAATCGCCACTAGACCGAGCTTGGCAGGAAGGGGTAGCGCCGGTTTAGATGCACTGTGAGGCCCGGCGGCGTGACCAAGGGCGAGCGTGGCAGGCTATAACGCCGCGACTGATGCCTTGCAGAAATCGATCGACGGCCGCCAACGCAGCACTCGGAATATGGCCAAGCCCCGGATTTGACCTTACCGGCCAGTTCCTCTGATGCAACAGGTCCTGGTTGCCCCAGCGATGCCTTGGCGGCGTTCGGGCGATGGCTTCCTACCGGCGCGCTGGTCTAGTCGCGGGTGGCCTCGCAGCCAGACATGATCTCCTCGATTTCCTGGGTTATAGCGGCTTGGCGCAGCTTGTGGCGGGTCTGGTTGAGTTCCTTGAGTTTTTGCGAGGCATTGTCCGAGGCCTGCTGCATGGCGGTCGCGCGTGCCGTCATCTCGCAGGCGCGGTTCTCCAAAAGCGCCTGATAGATCTGGCATTCCAGATAGCGGCGCAACACCACATCGATCAGATCGAGCGATTCCGGCTCGTAGAGATAGTCCCAGCTTTTGGGTACCTCCGGGTCCTCGGCCGGCGGGATCGGCAGCAGCGGGACGATGGTCGGCGTCTGGCGCAGGGCATTCTCGAAGCGGTTGAAGGCCAGAAACAGCCGATCGATCCGGCCATCGGCATATTCGTCGATTAAGACCTTGGTGGTGCCAGCCAGGGCACTTAGGCTCGGCGAATGGGCGACCCCCGGAGTACAGGCTAGAAGGGGTTCGCCGCGATTGCGGAAAAACGCGATGCCGCGCTGGCCGAACACGCCCAGCCGGGGCGATTGTTCGCTGCCCGCCGGATGGTCCGACATCAGCCGTGCCACCCGGGTCAGCAGGCGATGATTGAGCCCACCGCACAGGCCGCGATCGGAGGTCACCACGAAATACCCGGCGCGCTCACCGTTGCGTACGGCAAGCAGCGGATGCTGGAACTCGCTATGCGCCAAAACCATATGCCGGGCGATGCGTTCGATGGCCTGGGCATAGGGTCGTCCGGTCAGCATCTGATCGATGCAACGGCGACGCTTGGCGAGGGCGACAAGCTGCATCGAGCGAACCACCCGTTGCAGTTTGCCGACCTGCTGAATTTGTTTTTGGATTTCTCGGCCTTGGCTCATTCCAGACGATCGGCACTGGCTGTTTGTAAATCGGCTCGGGGCGGTTTGGAGCCAATATAGAGCGGTGACTGCATTCGGCATTGATATGGGTCAAACAACGCGCGACGCCGCCGGTCAAAGATGCATTGAGAGGGGAGGGCCCATTTTAAGTCGGCAGTGGGGCTACGGGGGCCGCTAAGGCACGACCGATGAGATTTCTTGGTGCGAAAAGCGCCATCGGCTTCTGCAGGCGATATATTGTGATCTATCCCATCGCACATCGGCGATGACTCATAGGTGGAAGGTAACGGCATGGCAGGTCAGAAGTATGTCCTGGAGGTTCAGGCGCGTTTGCCCGAACCGTTATCGGAGCTCAAGGTCCTTTCGGAAAATCTTCTCTATGCCTGGGATCGTCATATCCGCGGCTTGTTCTGGCGCATGGATACCGGCCTTTGGGAGCGCTGCGGGCACAATCCCAAGGTTTTTCTACGTCGGATTTCCCAGCAGCGGCTCGACGAACTGGCCCAGGATGCGGCGTTCATCGAGGAATACCAGTATGTGCTCGGTCTGTTTCGCACCTACCGGGATCAGACCAGCCGCCCCTCGGCAGCGGTCGCCGAACAGTTCGATAGCCAAAACACCCTGATCGCCTATTTTTGTGCCGAATACGGCCTGCACGAGAGTCTGCCGCTGTATTCCGGCGGTCTCGGCATTCTGGCCGGCGATCACTGTAAGGCCGCCAGCGGGCTCGGATTGCCCTTCGTGGCAGTCGGGCTGATGTATCGCCAGGGGTATTTCCGTCAGCGCATCGAACGCGACGGCACCCAAAACGCGGTGTTCCAGCCGCATGATCTGCGCGATCTGCCAATCAACCTCGTCCGCGATAGCCAGGGCCAGCCGCTGCAGATCAGCGTGCCCATGCCTGGCCGCGAGGTGCGGGTTCAGGTCTGGCGTGCCGATATCGGCCACTTGGCGCTGTATCTGCTCGATACCGATGTGCTCGGTAATGCCGAGCGCGACTGCTCGATCACTTTCCAGCTCTATGGCGGCGGCCACGAGCTGCGGATCGAGCAGGAGTTGGTGCTCGGAGTCGGCGGGGTGCGCGCGCTGCGGGCGCTGGGCTTGGCGCCGACGGTCTGGCATGTCAACGAAGGTCATGCGGCGTTTCAGATGATCGAACGCTGTCGCGAGTCGGTCGAGGCCGGGTTGTCGTTCGAGGCTGCACTCGAACTGACCGCGGCCGCGACCGTGTTCACGACCCATACGCCGGTCGCGGCCGGCCACGATGTCTTCGAGCACGAACTGGCGGCTGCCAATCTCGCGCCCTATGCCGAGGCGATGGGCGTCGATCTGAATCGGCTGCTCGCGCTCGGAAGAAGCGAGCACGACGAGACGTCATTCAACATGACCACGTTGGCACTCCGAGCGTCGCGCTATCAGAACGCCGTCAGCCGGATTCATCGCGGCGTAGCTGCGGAGATGGAAGCACATATCTGGCCGCAGGTGCCGATCGATGAGTCGCCGCTGCAATATGTGACCAATGGGGTACACGTACAAACGTTTTTATCGCGGCAGTGGAGTAATTTCTTCGATATGCACGCGCCGGGCTGGCGTGCCCGTCAGAGCGATATCCATTTCTGGCGCCGTTTGATCCAGACCGTTCCGGATCAGCAGTTTTGGCTGCAGCGCATGTCGATCAAAGCCGACATGCTCGAATACGTTGCGGCCTGCCTGACCCGCCAGTATGCCCGGCAAGGCGTGGGGGCAGCGCATATCGAACGACGTCTGGCGATGTTGCGGCCGACCTTCGGGCGCGACCCGTTGGTGCTGGTATTTGCGCGTCGCTTTGCCACCTACAAGCGGGCCACGCTGTTGCTGCGCGATCCACAGCGCCTGGCCGAGTTGCTCAACAATCCCGAGCGGCCGGTGATTCTGTTGTTTGCCGGCAAGGCGCATCCCGCCGACGAGCCGGGCCAGGCGTTGATCCGAACCTTGGTGGATTATTCGCGACGGCCGGAATACGCCGGCAAGCTGTTCGTGATCGAGGACTACGATCTCGCGCTAGCACGCCAGCTTGTGGCGGGCGCGGATGTATGGCTCAACACGCCGCTATACCCGATGGAAGCCTGTGGTACGTCTGGGCAGAAAGCTGCTATGAACGGTGCGCTCAATGTAAGCGTGCTCGATGGCTGGTGGGCCGAGGGCTTCCAGCGCGACAACGGCTGGGCGATCACGCCCTACAGCCAAAGCGATCCCGATCAGCGCGATCACTATGAAGCCGAAGACTTACTCGATTTGCTCGAGGACGAGGTCGTGCCGCTGTATTTCGATCGCGGCAACAGCGGCTTCTCAAACAGCTGGATCGCAAGAGCCAAGGCCGCGATGTACAGCGTACTGCCGCATTTCAATGCCCAGCGTATGTTGATGAACTATGTCGGCGATCTGTACCTGCCGGCCAGCCGGCACGGGCAGCGTCTTGGCGACAAGGCTGGCCAGCCGGCGACCGACCTGGTGGCCTGGAAAGCCCGGGTCGCCCGGGCCTGGCCCCAGGTCGAGTTGCGTCGTAGCAATGGCCGCCCCGAACAGATCGACAGCGGCCAGCCGCTCGAACTGGATATCCAAGTGGTCCTCGACGGGCTGCAGGCCGAGGACATACAACTCGAATGTGTGTTGACCCGGGTACGCGATGACGGCGAGACCGAGTCGGCGATTTGCTGTCGCCTCGAGGCCGAGAACGGCGATGAGGGGACGGCGATCTATCGGCTGGCCGAGCCGATGAACGTGCCGGGGCGCTATGAATACCAGGTGCGGGCCTATCCCTGGCACCCGTTGCTGGCGCACCCCTTCGAGACCGGGTTGATGCGCTGGCTGTGATCTATTCCGTTGCCAGCCGACCGTAAAGATGGTTGAGCGCGTGGCAGTGCGCGCTCAATTCGCCGTCGTTCGGCAGGCTGTCCATACGCCAGGCCCAGTTGCCGGTCGCAGTGCCGGGGGTGTTCATCCGGGCTGTCGCGCCCAGCCCGAGCAGATCCTGCATGGGCATGATCGCCCAGCGCGCGACCGAGGCGAGCGCGGCGCGGCGCATGGCATCGGGAATCAGCGAAGGATCGCCGAAGTAATTCTCGACGTGCTCGCGCAGGCGCTCATCACAGTCGTGCGCCCACCAGCCGGCCAGGGTGTTGTTGTCGTGGGTGCCGGTATACACCACCACATTCGGAATGTGATTGTGGGGTAGATGGATATTGCTGGCCGAGCCGCCGAAGGCGAATTGCAGCACGCGCATGCCGGCTAGCCCGTTCCGATCGCGTAGTGCTCGTACGTCCGGAGTGATTTGGCCCAGGTCTTCGGCCACCAACGGCAGCGGGCCGAGGGCCTCCTGTAGCGCTTCCAGAAAGTTATCGCCGGGCCCTGGCGCCCACCGGCCGGTCTCGGCGTGTTGGGCACAAGCCGGGATATGCCAAGCCGCAGCCAGACCGCGGAAATGATCGAGTCGCAGCAGATCGAACAGATCGAGCTGGCGGCGTACGCGTTCGATCCACCATTGCCAGCCGCTGGCTTCGATCGCGGCCCAGTCGTAATGGGGCATGCCCCAGAGCTGGCCATGGGCAGCGAAATAATCCGGTGGAACGCCGGTGTTCGCTGTCATTCGACCACGGTCATCGAGCTGAAACAGTTGGGGCTGGGCCCAGACATCGGCGCTGTCGTAGGCCACGAAGAACGACAGATCGCCGAATAGGCGGATGCCGCGCGCATTGGCGTAGTGCTTAATGCGTTGCCAGGCTCGATGGCAAAGGAACTGGGTATGACAGACCGATTCGAGAGCCTCGGCATGATCCCGACGTGTCTCGGCCAGCGCTTCAGGATCGCGACGCCGGAGCGCTGGCGGCCAGTCATACCAGGGCACGGCGTAGGCGCTACGCAATACGGTATAGAGAGCATAGTCGTCCAGCCAGTATCGCTGGGCATAACAAAAATCGGCATAGTCTGGCTTGCCGGAATCGTCACTGACGGCCTCGGCCGGGTCGAGCAGGTCGGGATCGATCGCGAACGCCGACGGGCTGCGATAGGGGCTGCCGGCTGTATCGCGGGGCGTCAGCGGCAACGTTTGCCAAATACTGAAACCGCTCGCCTGGAGGAAATCACAGAACCGGCTCGCCTTAGGACCCAGTCGACCGCCGAGCGCTCCCTTGCCGGGTAGCGAGCTGGGGTGGAGCAGGACGCCGCTACGGCGTCGATCGAGTACGGGGGCAAAACTCATGGGACCTCAATGTGCGCGACGCATGGTGTTGACACGACCGCCTTGGCTGACCCCATGGGTAAAAACATAAGCCAGCAAATCCGGAGGATCACAGCCAAGGCTCTGGTAGAGCGCGGCCAGATTGAGACGGAACAGTCGTTCGAAATGCATCACGGTGTCGGCTTCGTTGTCGTCGCCGAACCACCAGAACCAGTCGGAGGCTTCGCAGATCGCCAGCAGGCGTTCGGCTGAGGTTCGCGTGCTCGCATCCAGCGCCGGGGCGCGTTCATCGAACGCTCGTTTGGCTGCGGCCAGCAGATCCCAGGCGCGGTTTTTTTCGCTATCACCGATCCAGGTGGAAAACGTGCCGTAGACCCAGCTGCCCGCCACCAGTCGGGCCAGCGGGGCGGCCGCGTCCCGGTGGGCATCCAGATATGCCGAGAAGGTCGTAGTGGCCAATCGCTCGTGGGCCTCGAGCGCGGCATACAGCCCATCCAGAAAGTGATAGCCGTTGTGCGGATAGTATTCCCAGGCGTTTTCGCCATCGAGAATGACCGGCACGACCAGCGGGGTATCGTCGTCGCGGGCGGCGTCGATCGCTTCCAGGCGGCCGATGAAATCGTCGATTGCATCGTCGGCATGCCAGTCGCGATAGACGAATCCGATAGCATCGGCGAGCCCGTCGTCGCGGAAGAAACAGGCGGCTCCCGTATCGGTCAGCAGATAGGGACGGTACAGCTCGGCGGGCGTGGCTTGGGCTTCGCCCAGACTGTGGCGCAGCACGCTCTGGCCGCTGGCGACCCAGTCGAAACCGGCTTCGCCGGCCAGTGTCACGGTCCGTTCGCAGATGCCGCCCTCGGCCGGCCAGCAGCCTCGTGGCGCCTGCCCGAAGAAACGCTCGAAGACTTCTCGTGCGCGCCGTAAATGCCAGTGCGCTCGAGGCTCGCCCTGCGGGTAGGGGCTCGGCAGCGGACAATCCGGCCAGGCATCGCGGGCGTTGTCGATATCCAGCAACAGCGGCAGAATCGGATGGCTGTAGGGCGTAATCGACAGCTCGATGCGCCCGGCCTCGGCCAGTACCCGGTAGCGGTGCAGGACCTCGTCGATCAGCTCCCGAATCACCGCCACCAGCGTACGGCACTGGAGCATGCTGTAGTGGCGCTGTTGGGCGATGAGCTTTTGAATACGGGTATCGCGGCGCCGGACCGTTTCGCCGATCCAGCCAAGGTGGTACCAGACCAGCAGATCGACGAAGAACTGATCGTGCAGATAGGCCACTTCATCGGGCTGGTCGAGCATATGCCGGGCAGTTGCGATCAAGCGATGGAAGACCTCGAAGCCGTCGAACTGGCGATTGTCCGCGCCGCGTAGACAGGCACGCAGTAGCAGCATCCGTTCTTCGCGCTCGCTGGGGATCAGCGGTTGCTGAAGTGCGGCCAGCAGTGGGTCGTGGAGGCGGCCGTTGCCAATGGCCACGGCCGCCAGATCGGCCCGATAGGTCTCGAGTTGCTCGAGCAATACCGGCGAAAAATTGACCACTGCGCGGACAGCCGGATGCGCCTCGAGGTGCGCGACCATGTCGACGTAATCCTTGATCGCATGCAGATAAGTCCATGGATCCTGGAAGCGGCCGCTGCTCGGGTCGAAATAGTCGGGCTGGTGCATATGCCAGCACAGCACGATCTGCAGAGGGGGATAGGATCGTTCAGACATCGAGCGCCTCGCGAGTCACCAGCACCACGCCGTCTTCGGTGACTTCGAAACGCCGGAAGTCGGCCGATTCGTCGATGCGGATCTGGGTGCCGTCGGGGATATGGCAATCGCTGTCGATGACTGCGTGCTGGATCCGGCAGTCGGAACCGATGACCACGTTGGGCAGGATGACCGAATCCTCGATCACGCTGCGCTCGGCAACCAGAACGCTGGAAAACAGCAGCGAACGGCGCACGGTCGCGCCCGAGACGATGCAGCCGCCGGCGACCATGGAATTGACGGCCTCACCGCGGCGGCCATGGTCGTCGAATACGAACTTGGCCGGGGGCACCTGCTCTTGATAGGTCCAGATCGGCCAGTCGCGGTCGTAGAGATTGAGCTCGGGCATGACGTTGATCAGCTCGAGATTGGCCTTCCAGTAGCCATCCAGCGTGCCGACGTCCCGCCAGTAGCCGGTGCCGGCCTCGACGTTCTCGCTGAAATGATAGGCATAGACCGCATGCCCCTGGCTGACCGCCGCCGGCAGTACGTCCTTGCCGAAATCTCGGCTTGAATCGGTATCCAGGGCATCAGCTTCGAGCATCTCGATCAGATAGTCGGTGCTGAAGACATAGATGCCCATCGAGGCCAGGGCGCGATCGGGGCGGCCGGGCATCGGGGTCGGTTCGTTGGGTTTTTCCGAAAACGCGCTGATGCGCAGGTCGTCGTCGACCGACATGACGCCGAAGCTGCGGGCCTCGTCCAGCGATACATCGACACAGCCGACGGTGACGTCGGCGTTGTGGCTCAAGTGGAAACCGAGCATCGGCCCGTAATCCATCTTGTAGACATGATCGCCACCGAGAATCAGAACGAAGCGGGGCTCGTGTTCGGCGATCAGATCCAGATTCTGGTAGACCGCATCGGCGGTGCCGCGATACCAGGATTCGCCCAGGCGCTGTTGGGCCGGCACCACTTCCACGAATTCGCCGAACTCGCCGCGCAGGAAACCCCAGGCCTGGTGCATATGGCGAATCAGCGGATGGGCCATGTACTGGGTGAGCACCGACACCCGTCTAATGCCCGAATTGATGCAGTTCGACAGCACGAAATCGATAATCCGGAATTCGCCGCCGAACGGTACCGCTGGCTTGGCACGCCGCCGGGTCAGACCGCCGAGCCGGGTACCGCGCCCGCCGGCCAGGACCATGGCCAGCGTGTCGCGTGTGACCAGGCTAATGAAACGATTCGAATGCGCTTTTTGTGTTTCCGCGTCCATGGCCACTTTTCCCTTCCGATGAACCCGCAACTTCAGACTAAGCGAAAAACGACCCGGACGGTACTTATATCGAATAATCTAGATTCAAGAGCTATCGTAGACCCATGACTCGGTGGTCATGGCCAGGTCATGGCCAGAGGCGAAAACGCATGCATGGTTTGCACGATGACCAGATGATCCGGTTGCTCGATGCGCGTTTGCACGATCCGCATCGGCTGCTCGGTCGCCACGCAGACGCCGACGGCGAGATCGTGCGCGCGTTTCTGCCGCATGCCCATGAAGCGCGTCTGTTGCCTCTGGACGAACCGATGCAGCGCTATGGTGAAACGGCATTGTTCATCTGGCGCGGCCCGGACGGCCGCTTGCCGGACGACTATCGGCTGGTCTGGGTCGACGAGCACGGGTATCGCCACGAGCACCACGATGCTTATGCGTTCGAACCGTTGCTGTATGACAGCGATCTGGCGCGCTTCAACGCCGGTGAACATAGTCAAGCCTGGCGGCTGCTCGGCGCGCATCTGGCCAACGATCAGGGCATCGAGGGCACGCGTTTTGGCGTCTGGGCGCCCAACGCCGAGCGTGTCAGCGTGGTCGGCGACTTCAACCGCTGGGACGGGCGCGCCCATCCCATGCGGATACGCAGCCGAAGCGGGGTCTGGGAACTGTTCGTCCCTGGCGTCGGCGAGGGCGCGCTGTATAAATTCGAAATCCGTACGGCGAACGGGGCAGTCCAGACCAAGACCGATCCCTATGGCCAGCGTTTCGAGCGTCGCCCGGCTACCGCGGCGATCGTGACCGGGCCGGCGCGCCACGACTGGGGCGACGCTGGCTGGATGGCCGCCCGCGGCGGCTGGCAGCAGTCGCCGATTGCGATCTACGAAGTCCATCTCGGCTCCTGGATGCGTCGCGCCGATGGCGAGTTTCTGGACTATCGGGCACTGGCCGAACGGCTACTGCCCTATGTGCAGCAGCTCGGCATGACGCATATCGAGGTCCTGCCACTGACCGAGCATCCTTTCGATGCCTCCTGGGGCTATCAGCCAACCGGCTATTTCGCGCCGACCAGCCGCTACGGGCAGCCGGACGACCTACGCTGGTTCGTCGATCATTTCCACCAGGCTGGCATCGGCGTGTACCTGGACTGGGTGCCCGGGCATTTCCCGCGCGACGATTTCGGGTTGGCGCGTTTCGATGGCCAACCGCTCTACGAGCATGCCGATCCGCTGCGCGGCGAGCACCCCGAATGGGGCACGCTGCAATTCGATTACGGCCGGCCCGAAGTCTGCAGTTTTTTGTTGTCGAGCGCGCTGTACTGGCTGGCTGAATTCCACTTCGACGGGCTGCGCGTGGACGGCGTGGCATCGATGTTGTATCTCGATTATGCGCGCGGCCCTGAGCAATGGCAGCGCAACGCCCAGGGCGGCAACCAGGATCTGGAGGCGGTCGCGTTTCTACGCCGTTTGAACGTGCTCACCCATGGGGAGGCGCCCGGCAGCGTCACGATCGCCGAGGAGTCGACGAGCTGGCCAGGCGTGTCGCTCCCACCCGAAGCCGGTGGCCTGGGTTTTTCGATGAAATGGAATATGGGCTGGATGCACGACACCCTGAACTATCTGCATCGCAGCCCGGTGCACCGGGCCCATCACCACCACGAACTGACCTTCGGGCCCACTTATGCTTTCAGCGAGAATTTCGTGCTGGCCCTGTCGCACGACGAGGTAGTCCATGAAAAAGGCTCGCTATACGGCAAGATGGCCGGCGACGACTGGCAAAAACGAGCCCATCTGCGGCTGCTTTATACCTACCAGTTCACCTATCCGGGCAAGAAGTTGTTGTTCATGGGCGGCGAGATGGCCAACCCCTGGGAGTGGAACGATCAACTCGCGCTGCCGTATTTTCTGCTCGACGAGCCCGAACGACGCGGCATCGCCGATCTGGTGCGTGATTTAGCCACGCTCTACCGCGATGAACCGGCGCTGCACCGGCTCGATTTCGACCCGCGCGGCTTTGCCTGGATCGACTGCGACGATGCGGCCCATTCGGTGGTGGCCTATCGACGCCGCGATGGATCGCGCGAGGTGATCGTGGCGCTGAATTTTACACCGTTGGTCCGGCACGACTACCGAATCGCTGTGGCCCAGAGCGGCGATTATCGGGAATTGTTCAATTCCGATGCCGCGCGCTACGGCGGTAGTAATACCGGCAATCTCGGCAGCCTGACCAGCCAGCCGACCCCCGGCATGGCCTCAGAACACGCTATCGCGCTCACGCTGCCGCCGCTGGCCGGCGTGATACTGCAGCATGACCCCCGATCCTGAGGACGACACGATGCTCACACAGGGCCCGCTACGCATTCTGTTCGTCGCCAGCGAGGCGACGCCTTGGATCAAGACCGGCGGGCTGGCGGATGTGGCCGGCAGTCTGCCGCAGGCGCTGGCAGAACTAGGGCATGACGTCCGGCTCCTGATACCGGCCTATGGCGACGTGCTGGCCCAGCATCCGCGGCTGGCCGAGGTGCCGGTGTTTCGAGCGCCAGTGGCCGGCGCCCGCCTGCTCACCTCGACTGCCGAGCACGACAGCGTGGCGACCTGGTTTCTGGATCTGCCTGGCGTGAGCAACCGACGCGGCAATCCGTATCACGACGATCAGCACCGCGACTGGCCGGATAACGGGTATCGCTTCGGCATGTTCGCTCGTATCGCTGCGATGCTGGCCGGCGGTCGGGCCGGTATCGAATGGCAGGCCGACGTCCTGCATTGCAACGATTGGCAGACCGGGCTGGCCCCGGTGTATGCCATGCTCGGCCGCGTACCGGCCACGACCGTATTCACCGTACACAACCTACAGTATCGTGGTCTGTTCGGTCGCGACGCGCTGTTCGAGCTCGGCTTGCCGGACTGGCTGTGGCACTACGACGCGTTGGAATTCCACGACCAGCTGTCTTTCATCAAGGGTGGGCTGGCGTTCGCCGATGCCGTGACCACGGTCAGCCCGACCTACGCGGCCGAGATCTGCCAGTCGGCGCTCGGTCAGGGGCTAGATGGGCTGCTGCGCGCCCGTGGCCATCGCCTGTACGGCTTGCTGAACGGGATCGATGACCAGGTCTGGAATCCGGCCGAGGATCCGCATATCCCAGCGGCCTACGACGCCGCTGACCTGGCCGGCAAGCGTGTGTGCAAAACTGCGCTGCAGCGCGAGATGCAATTGGCCGAGAACGCGGATGCGCCTTTATTCGGCGTGATCTCGCGACTGGTCGAACAAAAAGGTATCGATCTGATTCTCGCGGCGTTACCCATGCTGCTCGCCAATGGCGCCCAGCTGGTGCTGCTCGGGCGTGGCGACCCGGTCATCGAGGCGGCGTTGCGCCGGATCGCCGACGAACAGCCGACGGCGGTGGCGGTGCGCCTAGATTTCGACGAAGGTCTGGCCCACCGTATCGAGGCTGGGGCCGATATCTATCTCATGCCGTCGCGGTTCGAGCCTTGCGGACTCAATCAGATGTATAGCCAGCGCTATGGTACGCCGCCGCTGGTGCATCGCTGCGGCGGGCTGGCCGACAGCGTCACCGATCTGGATGACCCTTCGGGCGAGGCCACCGGCTTCGTGTTCGAACCAGCGAGCGCCGAAGCCTTCAACGATGCGATCGTAAGAGCACTGGATTGTTTCCGCCAGCCCGCGCGTTGGCGGCGACTACAGGAGACCGGGATGCGCCGCGATTTCGGCTGGCAGCGTAGTGCCCAGCGTTATCTCGAAGTCTATGCCGAAGCGGCGCCGCGTATGTGAGGCAGCATTAACTAGGCCGGCCACGCCTTGATCTTGGTCAAAACCCGCCGCTGGCCACCGGGCTAGATTCGAATACGCATAGTGCGGTGATCACTGAAAGCCGTCACGGCTTTCCTTCTGCGTATTGGAGTCCAGGGTATGACACAGGCCACCTAGTTCGATCAGGTCAGCGATGAACGGATCGCGGCGTTGCACGGCCGGCGGGACCCGTCCCGGCTGCGGTGGCGCGTCTGGACCGAACAATGGCGCCGCGGTGGCGTGCCCTGTTTTGCGACCGACGAGCGCAATCTCTGCGAGGACACGGATTGCCCTTGGCGGCCCCAGTGCCTGGCACGCAAGGCCGAGTGGCGCCGTTGAGCCGGGCTGGTACGGCCGGCGGGCTCGCCGGCCGTACCAGGCCAGGAGAAAATAACGATGACGGACGGCGCTTATATCCGCGCTTTCGACGAGCTGGATAGGCGCGATGTGGCGGTAGTGGGCGGCAAGAACGCGTCGCTGGGCGAGATGACCCGGCATCTCGACGAACTCGGCGTTCGTGTGCCCGAAGGTTTTGCTACAACCGCCACGGCCTATCGGGCGTTCATTCAGGCCAACGCGCTGGCAGAGCCGATCGGCGAGGCTTTAGGCCGTTTCCAGGCCGGCATCGCCGGGCTGGCAGAAACCGGGGCGCGTATTCGTTCGCTGTTTCTGGACAGTGCCTTTCCTACCGAGCTTGCCAGTGCCATAACCCGAGCCTATGTAGAACTGGGCCAGCGTATCGGCCGCGAGACCCCGGATGTCGCCGTGCGTTCGAGTGCCACGGCCGAGGATCTGCCAGAGGCCAGCTTCGCCGGCCAGCAGGAAAGTTTTCTCAATATTCGGGGCGCCGAGGCGCTACTGGATGCCTGTCGACGCTGTTATGCCTCGCTGTTCACCGACCGGGCCATCGTCTATCGCGAAAATCACGGCTTCGATCATCTCCAGGTGGCGTTGTCGGTTGGGGTGCAGCGTATGGTCCGCGCCGACCGGGCAGCGGCCGGCGTGATGTTTTCGCTGGATACCGAAACCGGCTTTCCCGATGTGGTGTTGATCAACGCCAATTGGGGGCTGGGCGAGACCGTCGTGCAAGGAACGGTCGACCCCGATGAATACATGGTCTTCAAGCCGTTGCTCGATGCGCGTGGTTATCGTCCGATCATCGAAAAACAATGTGGCCGTAAGGCCCGCAAGCTCGTCTACGCCCAGGGCGATGGACGGGCCACGCGGCTGATCGATACGCCGGCCGAACAGGCGCGCCAGACCGTGCTGGGCGACGACGATATCTTGCAGCTGGCGCGCTGGGCGATCGCGATCGAGGCCCACTATGGCACGCCCATGGATATGGAATGGGCCCAGGACGGCGAGAATGGGGCCTTGTTCATGGTTCAGGCCCGCCCGGAGACCGTGCAATCGCATCGCCAGGCCGGGGCGATCGTCGACTACCGGCTCAAGACCAAGGGGCGAGTGCTGGTTAGTGGTCATAGCATCGGCGATGCGATCGCAGCCGGGGCAGTCTGTCGTCTGTCGCGCGCCGACGAGATCGACGACTTTGTCGATGGTTCGGTGCTGGTCACCGAGAGCACGGATCCGGATTGGGTGCCGATCATGAAGCGGGCCGCAGCTATCGTCACCGACCATGGCGGTCGGACCTCGCACGCCGCGATTGTCAGCCGCGAACTCGGTCTACCGGCGATCGTCGGTACCGAGCGCGCCAGCACCCTGCTGTCCGACGGCCAGAACGTGACTGTGTCCTGCGCCGAGGGAGACGAAGGGTTCGTCTACGAGGGCCGGTTGGATTTCGAGGCCCGAGAACTGGCACTGGCGGATATTCCGTCGACCCATACCCAGATCATGCTCAACCTGGCCAATCCGGCCGCTGCCCTGCGATGGTGGCGATTGCCGGCCCAGGGGGTAGGGCTGGCGCGTATGGAATTCATCATCAACAACGCCATCAAGATTCATCCGATGGCACTGGTTCGCTACCCCGAGATGATCGATGCCCCAGCGCGTGCCCGGATCGACGCGCTGACCGTGGGCTACGACGACAAACCGCAGTATTTCGTCGACCGACTGGCGCTGGGCATCGGTCGGCTGGCGGCTGCGGCCTATCCGCAGCCGATCGTTTTGCGTATGAGCGATTTCAAGACCAACGAGTATGCGCGTTTGATCGGGGGCCAGGCTTTCGAGCCGGCCGAGGACAACCCGATGCTCGGTTGGCGAGGCGCGAGTCGCTACTACGATCCAGATTATCGGGCCGGGTTCGCCCTAGAGTGCCAGGCGGTCAAAGCGGTGCGCCAGACTATGGGCTTTACCAATCTCGTGGTCATGATCCCGTTCTGTCGCACGCCCGAAGAGGCCGATCATGTACTCGAGGTGATGGCCGACAACGGGCTGGTTCGCGGCGCCGATGGCCTCGAGGTTTATGTGATGTGCGAGCTGCCATCGAACGTCGTCGAGGCCCGGGCGTTCGCCGAACGTTTTGATGGTTTTTCTATCGGCAGCAACGATCTGACCCAGCTCGTGCTCGGTGTGGATCGGGATTCGGCCCGTCTGGCCGGTCTGTTCGACGAACGCCACCCGGCTGTGGTCCATACCATCGAGACCGCTATCCATCGGGTCCACGAACCGCCGCGTCGCAAGATCGGGCTGTGCGGACAGGCGCCGAGCGACCATCCAGAGTTCGCCCGGCTGCTGGTCGCCGCAGGTATCGATTCGATATCGATCAATCCGGACAGCTTTGTCGCAGTCAAGCGTCATGTCGCCGATGCCGAAGCCGATCAGGGCATCGCGAACACGGGCTAGCCTGTGCGGGGCGGGCGGTACGGTTCGATAGTATCCACTCGTAACGACCGGTCGCAGGGGATCGAGCCGCGGCTGGCGGTGCAGACCGGCCCAGTCCGTCGCCACGGGCCAGGGCGGCGACAAGGCCATGAATCCAAAACCCAAGAACTGGCGAGGCTGGATGATCGGTGTGTTGCTGGCAGCGATCGTTGCAGCCTGGCTGGGGATACGCCTGTTTCAGGCCGATCCGCTCGGCTACGCCTTTGCTACGAGCAATGGCCGGATCGAGGCCGTGGATATCGAAATCGCGACGCAGTACGCCGGACGGGTCGATGACATCCGGGTCGACGAGGGCGATTTCGTTCATGCCGGCCAAGTGGTCGCCGTGATGGATACCCGCACGCTCAAGGCACGGCTGGCCCAAGCCAGAGCCCGCATCCAACAAGTTCGTAGCAGCCAGGCCTCGGCGGTTTCGGAGGTCGCGCTGCGGCAGGCTGAATATGCCAACGCTCGAGCCCGGGTCGCCCAGCGCGAGGCCGAGCGCGATGTCGCTGCGACCCGGCTTCGGCGCGCTCGAGCGCTGCTCGGTGAACGGGCGAGCTCGGTCGAGGAATTCGAGGATCAACAGGCACGGTTCAAGCAGGCCGAGGCGACACTTACGGCCGCCTGGGCTCAGGTCAAGGCCAGCCGGGCCGCGATCCGAGCGGCCCGGGCTTCGGTCGAACAAACCAAGGCCGAGATCGCGGCCGCCATCGCTGCGACCCGCGAATTGCAGTCCGAACTCGACGATAGCGTGCTGCGGGCTCCGCGTTCGGGGCGTATCCAGTATCGCGTGGCCGAGCCAGGCGAGGTACTGGCCAACGGTGCAAGCGTGCTCAGCATGGTGGACTTGAGCGATGTCTACATGACGTTTTTCCTGCCGACCGCGCAAGCCGGGCGGGTCGCTCTGGGCGCGCCGGCGCGTATCGTGCTGGATGCTGCGCCGCAGTATGTGATTCCGGCGACGATTTCCTATGTGGCCGATGTGGCCCAGTTCACGCCGAAGACCGTCGAAACCGCCGACGAGCGCCAAAAACTCACGTTTCGGCTCAAGGCGCGTATCGCCCCGGAGCTTTTGCGTCGGCATCTTCGTCAGGTTAAGACCGGGCTGCCTGGCATGGTGACGGTACGCCTGGATGCCCAGGCGAGCTGGCCGGCCGATCTGCATATCCGGTTGCCACATGGCTGAGCTGACCGCCAGTGAAGTGCAGCCCGTCGCCCGTCTGTCCGGCGTATATCTGCGCTATCGTACGACTGTCGCCTTGGAGGATATCGACCTCGAGATTCCGGCCGGTGAGGTGGTGGGGCTGATCGGGCCTGATGGGGCCGGGAAGTCGAGTCTGCTGGCCTTGGTGGCCGGCGTGCGGGCGATTCAGAGCGGGTCTGTGGCGGTGCTCGGTGGTGATATGCGGGCCGCCGCTCATCGCCGGCATGTCTGCATGCGCATCGCCTATATGCCCCAGGGGCTGGGGCGGAATCTATATCCGAGCCTATCGGTATTCGAAAACATCGATTTCTTTGGCCGTCTGTTCGGCCGCGGCGAGGCCGAGCGGCATCGACGCATCGCCAGGCTGACAGCCGGTACCGGCTTGGCCGACTATCTCGACCGCCCGGCCGGCAAGCTATCCGGCGGCATGAAACAAAAGCTCGGGCTGTGCTGTGCCCTGATTCACGAGCCGGATCTGTTGATCCTCGACGAACCCACGACCGGGGTCGATCCGTTATCACGCGGTCAGTTCTGGGCCTTGATCGGGCGCTTTCGCGCCGAGCGTCCCGGCATGAGCGTGCTGGTCGCCACGGCCTATATGGAAGAGGCCGGCCGCTTTGATCGGTTGATCGCGATGAATGCCGGACGGGTCCTGGCCTGCAATAGTGGGCCTGGGCTGCTCGAGCAGACGCACACGCAAAGCCTGGAAGCTGCGTTCATCGCGCTTCTACCCGCTACTGCGCGTCGCGATTACCGGCCGCTCGAGAGTCTGCCGCCGGTTACCAGCACGGCCGAGATCGCGATCCAGGCCAGCGATCTGTCCCTGCGTTTTGGCGCGTTCGTAGCCGTCGACCGGGTGAACTTTGCCATCAGGCGCGGCGAGATCTTCGGCTTTATCGGTTCCAACGGCTGCGGCAAGACCACGACCATGAAAATGCTCACCGGTCTGCTGGCGCCCAGTTCCGGCCAGGCGCGGCTGTTCGGTCGCGCGCTCGATCCGGCGGATATGGCCACGCGCCGGCGGGTCGGCTATATGTCGCAGTCGTTTTCGCTGTATACGGAGTTGACGGTCCGTCAGAATCTCGCGCTGCATGCGCGCCTGTTCGCGATACCGGCCGCGGCGATACCGGCACGTATCGCGACAATGCTCGATCGCTTCGAACTGCGCCAGGTTGCCGAGGCCCGACCTGAGGCGCTGCCGTTGGGCCATCGGCAGCGTCTGTCGTTGGCGGTGGCCGTGATTCATGCCCCAGAAATTCTGATCCTCGACGAGCCGACTTCAGGGGTCGACCCGGCGGCCCGCGATGGCTTCTGGCGTCTGTTGCTGGAACTGTCGCGCCGGGATGGCGTGACCCTGTTCATTGCGACCCATTTCATGTCCGAGGCGGCTCGTTGCGATCGCCTGGCGTTGATGCATGCCGGGCGGGTACTGGCGGTCGACACGCCGGCCGGGTTGATGCGCGAACGTCGGGCCAGCAGCCTCGAGCAGGCTTTCATCGGCTATCTCGCATCGGCCGCAGGTGAGGCGCCAGGCCAGGCCGACGAATTCGCGGTCGCCACGGCGGATGCGGCGCTGACCGGCCACGAATCGATGGCTGGGCCGAGCGCGGGGCGCGCGTGGTTCGATCTTCACCGGCTGGCCGGTTATGCCCGCCGTGAAACCCTCGAACTCAGGCGCGATCGGATCCGGCTGACGCTGGCGCTGCTTGGCAGCATCGTGCTGATGGTGGTGATCGGCTACGGCATCAATCTGGATGTCGATCATCTGACATTCGCGGTGCTCGATCACGATCACAGCCAGCTCAGCCGCGACTATGCCGACCGTATTGCCGGCTCGCGGTACTTCACCGAAAAAGCGTCGATTGCGAACCATGCCGATCTGGATCGACGAATGCGCAGCGGCGATATAAGCCTGGCGATCGAGATCCCGCCGCAGTTTGGACGCGACATCGCGCGCGGACGACGGGTCGAGATCGCTACCTGGATTGACGGCACGATGCCCAGCCGCGCCGAGACCATCCGCGGCTATGTGCTCGGCCTGCATCAGCAATGGCAGGCGTCGCAGGCCCGGGATAGTGGCCAAGCGGCGCTGAACGCCGGGCGGGTCGAAGTCGCATTACGTTATCGCTACAACCCCGACGTGGACAGCCTGACCGCGATGGTGCCGGCGGTGATGCCGATGATCGTGATGATGATCCCGGCGATGCTGGCTGCGGTCAGCGTGGTTCGGGAAAAAGAGCTGGGCTCGATCATTAACCTGTATGTGACGCCGACTACGCGGCTGGAATTCGTGCTCGGCAAGCAGCTGCCGTATATCGCCCTGGCCATGCTCAGTTTTGTGCTGCTGTGCCTGGTTGCGGTCGGTTTCTTCGGCGTGCCGTTGACCGGCAGTGTCATCGCATTGGCGACGGCGGCGTTGATCTATGCCGCGGCGACGACCGCGATGGGGCTGCTGATCTCGGCGTTCATACGCAGCCAGATCGCTGCGATCTTTGGTACCGCGGTGCTGACGCTGCTGCCGGTCATGAGCTTTTCCGGCATGATTACGCCGGTGACCTCGCTGCGCGGGGCTGGCCGGATCATCGGCGAACTCTATCCGACCACCCATTTTTTGATCATCGTACGCGGGGTGTTTTCCAAGGGGCTCGGCTTTTCGCAGCTGGCCGGCGCGTTCTGGGCGCTGCTTTTGAGTGTGCCGGTATTGCTGGCGCTGGCTGTCATGCTGTTACCGCGACAGGCCCGCTGAGCGTGCGTGCGGCGAATATCGTCCACCTTGCGGTCAAGGAATTGCGAGGTTTCGCCCGCGACCCGGTGCTGCTCGTGCTGATCGTGTATGCCTTCACCCTGGCGATCTATGCAGCGGCCCAGGCGATACCCGATGCCTTGCACGATGCGCCGATCGCCATCGTCGACGAAGACGATTCGCCGCTGTCGAGACGCATCGTGGATGCGTTCCAGCCGCCGTATTTTCTGCGGCCGCGTCTGATTGGCATCGCAGAGATGGATGCACGCCTGGATGCCGGGCGCGATACCTTTGCCCTCGATATTCCACCGCATTTCCAGCGCGATGTGCTGGCCGGTCGGCGGCCCGCGATCCAGGTCAATGTCGATGCCACCCGAATCAGTCAGGCGTTCACCGGTAGCGGTTATATCCAGACGATCATCGACGATACGGTCCGTGACTTCGTGCAGCGGCGCGAGCGCGACCCGCGCGCGCTCGTCGGATTGGTGACGAGAGTGCGCTTCAACCCGCAACTCAACCAAGCCTGGTTCGGCGCGATCGTCGAACTGATCGACAACATCACGCTGTTGTCGATCGTGCTCACCGGAGCAGCGCTCATTCGCGAGCGCGAACACGGCACGGTCGAGCATCTGCTGGTGATGCCGGTCACGCCGATCGAGATCATGCTGAGCAAGGTCGGCGCTATGGCGCTGGTAGTGCTGGCGGCGACTGCTGGGTCGTTGATGTGGGTGCTTCAGAGCCTGCTCGGCGTGCCGATCCAGGGATCGATAGCACTGTTTCTGGCTGCGACTGTGCTGCATCTGTTCGCGACCACGTCGATGGGCATCTTTCTGGGTACGCTGGCGCCGTCTATGCCGCAATTCGGTTTGTTGGTGGTGCTGGTGCTGTTGCCGCTACAGATTCTTTCCGGCGGGACCACGCCGCGCGAGAGCATGCCGCTCGTGGTGCGCGATCTGATGCTGGCCGCCCCAACGACCCACTTCATGGCACTCGCCCAGAGCGTGCTTTTTCGCGGTGCGGGGCTGGCCACGGTCTGGCCGCAGCTCGTAGCCATCGCTGCCATCGGCAGCGTGCTGTTTTTGATATCGCTGGCTCAGTTTCGACGCACCATGGCACGTGCTGGCCGGGATTGATTTCAATCAACGAGCGAGGTCGCTGCAGTCACTAGTCTGCAAGCACGGATCGACGTATCCGCGACCATCGATGGGCACTAGATGAGCCACCGCGCCGGCGCGCTGTACACGGTCGTCGGGTTCGTAGCGCACCGCGTTAGACAGCGGCCAAGGGCCACGAAGGCGCATGGTTGCAACACAGGACTCGTCATCGTGGATAACACTGCCCGGCTCCCCGATCTCCTACAGCGCATCGATGCCTATTGGCGTGCAGCGAATTATCTTTCGGTCGGGCAGATGTATCTGTTCGACAATCCATTGCTGCGGCGGCCGCTCACGCCCGCCGATATCAAGCCGATGTTGCTCGGACACTGGGGCACGACACCAGGGCAGAATTTTATCTATGCCCATCTGAACCGTGTGATTAAGGCCGGCGATCTGAATATGATCTATCTGTCCGGGCCGGGCCATGGCGGCCCCGCGGTCGTGGCCCATACGTATCTCGAAGGCACCTACAGCGAGATCTATCCCAATATCAGCCGCGATGAAGCCGGTCTGCGTCGATTGTTCGTCCAGTTTTCTTTTCCCGGCGGTATTCCGAGCCATGCTTCGCCGGAATGCCCGGGCTCGATCCATGAAGGCGGAGAACTCGGCTATTCGCTCGCGCATGCCTTCGGTGCGGTGTTCGACAATCCCGATTTGATTGCCGCCTGTGTGGTGGGCGACGGCGAGGCCGAGACCGGGCCGTTGGCCACGGCCTGGCATTCCAACAAGTTTCTGAACCCGGCCACCGACGGGGCGGTGCTGCCGATTCTGCATCTCAACGGCTACAAGATCGCGAACCCGACGCTATTGGCACGGATCGGGCGCGATGAACTCGAGCAGTTGCTGCATGGCTACGGTTGGGCGCCGATCGTGGTCGAAGGCCGGGATCCGATGCCGATGCACGAAGCGATGGCCGCCGCACTCGACCAGACCATCGAGCGGATCCAACAGATCCAGAATCGAGCGCGGGATCCGCGCCTGGGCGGCCAGGTCTTCGAGCGTCCACGGTGGCCGATGATCGTACTGATTTCGCCCAAGGGCTGGACCGGTCCGGAAACGGTCGACGATCGGCCGGTCGAGGGCAGTTTTCGTTCGCATCAGGTGCCGATTGGGCAGCCAGCGACTAATCCGGCGCATCTGGCGCAGTTGGAAAGCTGGTTGAGAAGCTATCGTCCCGAGGAATTGTTCGACGATCAGGGCGCTTTGCGGCCGGAGTTAGCCGAACTGGCACCGACCGGCGATCGCCGCATGGGCGCGAATCCGCATGCCAACGGCGGCCTGCTGCTGCGGGATTTGCGAATGCCGGATTTTCGCGAGTACGCCGCGGCGGTAGTCCGGCGAGGCGCGCCTGGTATTGGCGATACGCATGCCTTGGGTCCGTTTCTGCGGGATATCGTTCGGCTGAATGAAGCGCAGCGTAATTTCCGTATCTTCGGCCCCGACGAAACCTTGTCGAACGGCTTGGAGACTGTGTTCGAGGCGACTTCGCGACAATGGCTGGCGGCTACCGCGCCGGGCGACGACCTGCTGGCTGCCCAGGGTCGGGTCATGGAGATGCTCAGCGAGCACCAATGCCAGGGCTGGCTGGAAGGCTATTTACTGACCGGGCGCCACGGCCTGTTCAACTGCTATGAAGCGTTCATTCATATCGTCGATTCGATGTTCAACCAGCATGCCAAGTGGCTCAAGGTCAGCGCGGGGTTGGCCTGGCGACAGCGCATCGCCTCGTTAAATTATCTGATTGCCTCGCATGTATGGCGTCAGGACCACAACGGGTTTTCGCATCAAGATCCAGGCTTCATCGACCACGTGGTCAACAAAAAAGCCGAAGTGGTGCGGGTCTATCTGCCGCCGGACGGCCACTGTCTGCTGTCGGTCATGGACCACTGCCTACGCAGCCGGCATTACGCGAACGTCGTGATCGCCGGCAAACACCCGGCCCCGCAGTGGTTGACCATGGACGAGGCGGTGCTCCATTGCAGTCGCGGGATCGGCGTATGGGACTGGGCCGGCAACGAAGGCGACGACCCGCCCGACGTGGTGATGGCCTGCTGCGGCGATGTGCCGACCCTGGAAACTCTGGCGGCCGTGGCGATCCTGCGCGAGCACCTCCCGGAGTTGACGATCCGGGTGGTCAACGTGGTCGATCTGATGAAACTCCAGCCTGCCAGCGAACATCCGCACGGGCTGACCGACACCGACTTCGACGATCTGTTCACCGATGACCGGCCGGTCATCTTCGCCTTCCACGGCTATCCCTGGTTGGTCCACCGTCTGACCTACTGTCGTCACAATCGCCGCATCTATGTGCATGGCTACCAGGAAGAGGGCACGATCACTACGCCCTTCGATATGACCGTGCTCAACGAACTCGATCGTTTCCACCTGGCGATCGATGTAATCAACCGGCTGCCACGCCCACACACTCGGGCGGCGCGGCTCAAACGCCTGCTGGGCGACAAGCTGATCATGCATCGCCAGTACATCGATCGCCACGGCCGGGACATGCCCGAAGTGCGCGATTGGCAATGGGCCGACGACCCGGGCACTGCTTGATTCAGGTCAACACCAAAAAACGACGGGACGCGCACCTTGGGCCATGCCGGCACGCCCGGCCGACAAGAGACAAGCCAGGAGAGCGTTATGGATCTGATGAGCTGGAACCCGATGCGCGAAATCGACGATCTGCTCAAGCGCGGCAATCTACGCGGTCTCGATCGCGAGGAATGGATGCCCGTGGTCGATATTCGCGAGAAGAAAAAAGAGTACGTCATCCGGGCCGAGGTGCCCGGCGTCGACCGCAAAGACATCCATCTGGATGTCGATAAGGGCGTACTCAAGCTGTCTGGCGAGCGTCGCTGGGATAGCGAAGAAAAAGACGAAAAACAGCACCGACGCGAAAGCTACTACGGCCAGTTCGCCCGTAGTTTCAGTCTTCCGGAGAACGCCGACGCCGACCAGATCAAGGCGAAGTACCACGATGGAGTCGTTGAAATCCGGCTGCCCAAGACTGCGGAAACACAGGCCAAAAAAACCGAGATCACGATCGAGTGAAGCAGCCTCGGCCCGCCCGGTGCAGCGCGCGACCGGGCCTGCGCCGGGCCAAGGGCAAAGGTGAACGACGATGAAAAGCAATCCGTCTGCTTATGTATGGGCAGTATTGATTCCGCTGATCATTTTGTTTGCCCTGCTCCAGTTCACCGCCGGTAACCAGGAGGCGGCCCGGGTGCCCTATAGCGTATTCCAGAAGGAATTGGCACAGGGCCATGTACAGAATGTAGTCGTCGGCAAACAGTCGATCAGCGGCGAATTCATCGAGCCACGCAATGGCAAGAAGCGTTTCACCACCTTGATCGTACCTCCGGAAATCAGCGCCGAGCTCGCTAAGGCCGGTGTGGAATACCGCGGCACCCTGGATACCACCTGGATCGGCACCCTGTTGTCCTGGGTGATACCGATGGGGCTGTTTTTGGGCGTCTGGATCTTTCTCATGCGGCGTATGGGGGGCAGCTCTGGGGCCGGGGGCTTTATGCAGGTCGGCAAGAGCCGCGCCAAGGTCTATGTCGAGACCGATACCAAGGTCGGCTTCGACGATGTGGCCGGGGTCGATGAGGCCAAGGAGGAACTGGTCGAGCTGATCGAATTCCTCAAGGACCCGACCCGCTACGGCACCCTGGGCGCTCATATCCCGAAGGGGGTGCTACTGGTCGGCCCGCCCGGTACTGGCAAGACACTGCTGGCGCGGGCGGTCGCTGGCGAGGCGGGAGTGCCGTTTTTTTCTATCAGCGGTTCCGAGTTCGTCGAAATGTTCGTCGGCGTGGGGGCAGCGCGCGTCCGGGATCTATTTCAGGAAGCGCGCAGCAAAGCGCCAGCGATCATTTTCATCGACGAGCTGGATGCACTTGGGCGGGCCCGTGGCGTTTTTCATCAGACCGGCGGCAACGATGAGCGCGAGCAGACCCTCAATCAGTTACTGGTCGAGCTCGACGGTTTCGATCCGAGTTCCGGACTGGTGCTGCTGGCCGCGACCAATCGCCCGGAAATCCTGGATCCAGCGCTGCTAAGAGCCGGACGTTTCGACCGTCAGGTACTGGTCGACCGGCCGGACAAGGCCGGGCGGGTGCAGATCCTGAAGGTCCATATCAAAAAGATTCAGCTGGCCGAGGGCGTGTCTCTCGACCAGCTCGCGGCCTTGACCACCGGATTCACCGGTGCGGATCTGGCCAACCTGGTCAACGAAGCCGCTTTGCTGGCGACCCGTCGCCGCGCCGAGGCCGTGAGCATGGATGACTTCAACAACGCCATCGAACGCATCATCGCCGGGCTGGAAAAGAAAAACCGTATTCTCAATGCTCGCGAACGGGAGATCGTGGCCCACCACGAGATGGGGCATGCGTTGATGACTCGGCTGCTGCCCGGGGTCGACCCGGTGCACAAAGTCTCGATTATTCCGCGTGGTATCGGTGCCCTCGGTTATACCCTGCAACGGCCCACCGAGGATCGTTTTCTAATGACGCGCGAAGAACTGGAGAACAAGATCGCCGTGTTGCTGGGGGGCCGCGCGGCCGAAAAACTCATCTTCGATCATCTGTCGACCGGTGCAGCCGACGATCTGGCCAAGGCCACCAACCTGGCGCGCAGCATGGTTGCGCGCTATGGCATGGACGAACAGCTTGGCTATGTCACCTACGACAACGAACAACCCAGTTTTCTCTCACCCAATCCCACCGGGATGAACGAGCGGGCATTCAGCGAACATACGGCCAATGCGATCGATCGCGCCGTGCGCTTGATCATCCACGACGTATTCGAGCGCACCTATGCAGCGCTCAAGCGCAACCGGGCGGTTCTCGTACAAAGTGCCCATGAGTTGCTAGAGCGGGAAACCCTGGAATCGGTCGACCTTGATCGCCTGGCCCAGAACCTCGACAACGCTGCGGGCTCGAGTGTCTCGCCGCGCATCGGGCTATCGACCGGGGCGTGAAAGTCGGTAGGCGGTACCGGAGTGGCCGCGACCAGCTTCGACAGACATAGAAGGCGGGCCGGTGAGCGCTCGCACCGTCGGCAAACGGGGGGATTTCGATGTCTCTCAATTGACCCCGATCAATGCAGGCGCATGGGTCTGTGAATAGCCTGACCGTGGGGCCGTTCAATACGTTCGAGGGCAGGGCATTGCGGCTCTGCGGTCAACGGGGAGACAGGCGATGCAGATGCACAACGCATGCAGGGGCTGGCCAACAGAGGGGCCGGCCGAACAGGGGGCTTGGCTACGGTCGATCGGCGATTCCGGCGACAGCGCCGTCGCAGCGGACGGTTACCGGGGCGAACTCGCTCGCGATCGCCGATCGATTCCCCGGGGTGGTTCGAATGGCGAGTACCGGAGGGTGTCGTGCGTGTTGTCGTAGTACTAGGCGAAAAAACGTCTGCGCAGCAGCGCTTCCCGTCGGCAGCGGCAGGTCAGCGCGCATATGCGGAAGCGATGGCCAATGCATTGGCGCCGTTGATCCACGCGGGGCATGAGGTCGTGCTCGTCTACGGCAATACGCCGGGAGAGGTTCAGGCCTGTCGCCACGACAGCGATCTGTTGGGCGCTGCCTTAGGGAGCCTGCTCGAACAGGAGCTGGGCCGCTGGCTGCCGCCGGGCCGGTTGGCTGCAGTGCTGCTGACCCAGATCGAGGTCGACCCAACGGGGGCTGCCATGGCGACGACCGCGGGGCCGAAAGGCTGTCGCAGACTCGAGAGCCGGCCGACACCGCTTCGGGTCCTGGCGTGGGAAGTCGTGAATGTACTTCTCGACCAGGGGGTGGTGCCAATCTGCGGGCTTCGTTGCGAGGCGCCCCTGGTCCGTGGCGACGACGGCATGCTGACCGAGATCGAGTCGGCCTTGATCGACCCGGACGCGGTGGGCGCGTTGCTGGCCCAGCAACTACGTGCCGATGCGCTATTGTTGCTGTCCGATTTCGAGGCCGTGGCCGAAGGTATCGGTGTTTCGGGGGCGCGACGCCTCCGTGTGCTCACCACAGAGCTGCTCGACCAGGTGACGTTCAGTTCCTCGTCGCTTTCACTGAAGATCACCGCGGCCGAGCGCTTCGTACGCCAGAACCGGGGCCTGGCTGTGATCGGGCGGCCGGAGGATGTAAACGGGCTATTGAACGGTGAGGCCGGTACCCGGATCGAGCCGGGGACGGAGAGTGAAGCGGTATATTACGAGGCCGACCCGGGCAGCGACCTGATGACCACTGGACACCGTTCCAGGGCAGTACCCAGGGTTCTGCACTGGTGAGCACAAGATGTCTGAATGGTGCGCAGTCGTTCCATGCGTGGAGACTCGTTCGCAAACCATGACGGATGTATTCAAGCTGGCCCTGCTCGGACACCAGTATGGTGCATCACTGCTGCGTGAGACCCAGGTCGTGCTCGATGCTGGAGACTGGGGGCGCGCCCGCGAGCGCGTTGCCGAATTCGCGATCCAGATCGAGCGTTCGCTTATGGCCGAGGCCGAATTGATGTATTCGAATCGGTTCTGTCTGGGGCAGCGCGTAGAAGTCCTCGACAAGGATATTGGTGATCAGCAACGCGCGATCTGGTACCGAACCCGCCAACTGGTCGAAAACGCTGAGGCGAAGCGATTCGAGGTGTGTCGGCGGCTCGTGAACGATTTGCTCGGGCTGCTGGCTCGCTATTGGCAGTCGGAGCAGTCGTTCTATCGTGCATTGCCCTGCGACGATCAACTCCTGTGGCAGTTCGCGTCTCGGCTCCGCGCGCTCGGGCCTGATATGCGTCCGAATTAGCAGGACAGAGCGGGCCCGCGGGCAACGCCGGTGGGTTCGACTGGGCGCGAGATGAGGTGATAGACCGCGAAGCGGTTGCTATCGGGGCGGGGTGCCCGTTCGAGGCATATGGCTCGCATCGCTCAAGCTCTCCGATCGACCGAACCGCGACGAGGCTCGTGACAGCATTTCGAATGTCGGCGGGCGTGCTGTGCCGTTTTCGCCCTTGATGCGCTGCAGCCCTTCGAGATCGTCGATATGAATGTCCTTACCGTGTTTGCGCACCAGGCCCTGTTTTTGAAGCTGGGCGAGCGTTCGGGATATGGACTCATGTCGCATGCCGAGATAGCTGGCGACATCGAGATAGTTCATCGGCAGGCGTAGATGGATGGGCGACTGTCCGAGCGCGGCAAAGACGCCGCTCAACTCGAGAAGAAAAGACACGACCTTGCGTGTGCCACTGTTAAGCGCCAGTGTCAGGTGGGCTTCGTACTCGCGACGCAGGCAGTCGCTCATCAGTCGGATGAGCTGACAGCGCAGCGTGTCGTTGATGGTACTCAGCGGTATACGGCAGAGCCAGCTGTCTTCCAGCGCGGCAAAACTTCGCGACCATTGGCGTTGATAGGGCTCGGCCAGGCCGATGATGGCGCCGGGAAAACGAAAGGTCAGTACCCGTTCGGTGCCGTCGGCTTCGTCGACGTAAGCCTTCAACGAGCCGACCCTCAAGGCGAACAGCGAGTCGATGGGATCGCCCTGCCGAATCAGGATATGGCCGGCTTTTACGGGGCGGCTGCCGCGCCAGATCTGGTGTTCGAACCGCCTGAGGGGTTCGCCGTCCAATTCCGCCGGTAGGCAATGGGTCTTGAATACACAGGCACCACAGTTGCCGTGGCTCGAGGCCGTAGCGATCTGGGCACTCGTCTGTGCCGAGGCAGCTTCGGGGCAGTAGGCTATACCATCCAACGCGATCGTCTTGTCGGTGCTCGACATCGTCGTCTCCTTGGGCAAATACCCGAGCGGTCGGTTCTGTAATTATAAAATATAACCAATATACAGCGCCCTGAGTGACCTGGGTCAACAACCCTTGTCTTGCGGTGAGATAGGCTTTTCGCCCAATCATTCCAGACGTATAACTTACGTGGCCCCAAGTATCAGACCGGGCGGGGGTGCTGTAGTGCGGCGCGCGCAACGAGCATTGTCGGAGCGCCCATACGGCGAGATCGGCCGCGCATGGCCCGGCTGTGCGTGGTGTGTTTGTCGGTCGGGGCCGACAAGCCGGACAACGCTGTGGCGAGGAGCATGACAACCCAATCCTCGGCGAACGGAGACGATGGCGCTCGCCTGGAACTGTTGATCAAACAGGCTGCAATGGCACAGCCGTTGATCACGGCCGTAGTACAGCCAACTGATTCGCGTTGTCTGAGCGGGGCCATCGAGGCAGCCGACCGTGGTTTGATCAAGCCGATTCTGATCGGTTCGGAAGCACGGATACGCGAAGCGGCCGAAGACGGCGGCGTTGCGCTCGGACGGTTCGATATTATGCCGTGTGGCAGCGACGAAGAAGCCAGTGCCCAAGCTGTGCATCTCGTTCGCGCTGGGCGGGCCCATGCCCTGATGAAAGGCGCGGTGCATACCGATGTGTTCATGAAGCCGGTAGTCGCAACCGCTGGCGGTCTACGGACCGCGCGGCGTATGAGCCATGTGTTCGTACTGGATACGCCAGCCTATCCTCGACTGCTCTTGATTACCGATGCGGCGATCAATATCGCCCCGGATCTGGAGACCAAGCGCGATATCGTCCAAAACGCCATCGATCTGGCGCGCGCCATCGGTATTGATCCGCCAAGAGTCGCGATTGTGTGTGCGGTCGAGACGGTTACGCCCAAGCTGCCATCGACCTGCGAAGCGGCTGCGCTGTGCAAGATGGCCGATCGACAGCAGATTGTCGGCGGTGTTCTGGACGGCCCGCTTGCCTTCGATAACGCCGTCTCGCCGATCGCTGCCGAGGCCAAGCATATCGTCTCGTCAGTGGCCGGACGCGCCGATGTGGTCGTCGTGCCGGATCTGGAAGCCGGCAATATGCTCGCCAAGCAGACCGAATATCTTGCTGGCGCCCACTTGGCCGGGGTAGTCGTCGGCGCGCGCGTGCCGATCATGCTGACCAGCCGGGCCGATAGTGCCCTGGCACGGTTAACCTCCTGCGCCGTTGCCGTGCTGTATCGACGATGGCAACTCGCTCAGGCGGCGATCGCGTGATCGATGTCGGTGGGGCGTCAGCATCGGCCAAACCACGACGGTGGGGCATGGCCCGACCCAGTGGGTAGCGAAATCGCTGCCCTCCGGTCGGTCAACGTCTCAGCGGCCCGCAACGCCAGCCCTATGCTGATTCTCAAGCGCCCATTCAAGGCCGATGGCTCGGTTTGTTGCCGATCCAGTGCCGTCGCACGGGCGTTGGCGGTCATGCTTAGGAGGTGCCGGAGTCGCGACAACACAGCCCGCTGCGATTGTATCGGGCAAGCGGTAGGGCTCAGGGGCACGATATGGGGTATTTGATCGTCAACGCTGGCTCGTCGTCGCTCAAGATGGCTTGGTTCTGCGAACAACTCGAGCGGCGCCTGAATGCGCTGGTGGATTATCATGAGTCGCCGGGGATGCTGCGTTGCTGGGATAGCTCGGGTAGCGAATCCGAGATACATCGGCTGCCTAGTGAGGCTGAACCCATGTCGGCCGCGCTAGAGATCATAATGGCCGAGTGTCGCAATGTATTCGGCGCCGATGCCGTGCATACAGTCGGCCATCGCGTCGTGCATGGCGGGACTCGCTATCGAGCACCGGTCCGGTTGGATGAGACGGATATTACGGCCCTCGCCGCTTTGGCACCGCTTGCGCCGCAGCACCAGCCGTTCAACGTCGCGGGCATCGAAGCGATCGCGCGAGCGTATCCGGGGTTGGCACAAGTCGCCTGTTTCGATACCGCCTTTCATCAAAGCCAGCCCGAGGTGGTTCAGCGCCTGGCCGTACCCCGGATCTGGTTTGATCAAGGGGTGCGTCACTACGGATTTCACGGTTTGTCCTACGAATATATCGCAGGCCGGCTGGGCGAACTCGACCCTGCGGCAGCGACGGGGCGCACGATCGTGGCGCATCTCGGCCATGGCGCCAGTCTTTGCGCCCTGAAAAACGGCCGCAGCATAGATACGTCAATGGGTTTCAGTACCCTCGACGGATTACCCATGGGGACACGTTGTGGCCGTCTGGATCCCGGCGTATTGCTCTATTGGCTAGCCCAGGGCCAGGCGCCGGAGACGCTGCGCGACGTGCTCTACAACCACTCGGGATTGCTCGGCGTATCTGGGTTTAGTGACGACATGCGAGTGCTCTTGGCCAGCGAAACAGCCGAGGCCGCCGAGGCGATTGCACTGTTCGTCTATCGCTGTATCGCGGAAATCGGTGCGCTGGTTGCAGTATTGGGTGGCCTCGATGCGTTGGTGTTCACCGGCGGCATCGGCGAACATGCTGCACCGATACGAGAGCGCATTGTTGCGGGCCTCGACTGGCTCGGCGTGCGTCTGGATCCACGGGCTAATGCCGACGGTGCGCTTGGTATCAGCCGACCGGATAGTGTGGTCCGGCTGTGGGTCGTGTCGACCGATGAAGAACAGGTCATCGCGATGCATTGTCGACGCCTGGAGCGCGTGGCGAGCGGCGGTTGAATCGTACTCGGCGCGGCTTCTAAAAGATCCAATTCAGTATCCCGGACTGCTCGTCTGCCAGGCCGAGAACCAGCGCTCCAGATCGGTTGTATCGCCGCGTGTGGTCAACGTTTCACGCTGCTCGTCGGGGGCCAGCGGCTGGTAACCATCGAGCTGATGATCGAGAACCTGCCGATCGGCATCGGAGGCATCCGAGCCCGCCCGGGCTTGGATGCGTTGACGGGCGGTGTCGGCGTCGACCGCCAGATCGAGGATATGAAAACGACAGTGCACATGCGCTGCCAGAGCCCGTGCGGCGTCGCGATAGCGGCGTTCGAGGAAGGTTGCATCGAGGATGATGGGCCAGCCTGCCAGCAAGGCTGGTCGTGCCAGTTTCAGCAGTTGCGCATAGGTCGCTGCGGTGGCGTTCGGCGCATACAGCGGGGCGCCAGCATGCGCCGCACCGCGATCGTGGGCAGCACGGCCGTATAGGCGTTTGCGTTCGACGTCTGACCGAATACGGACAAAACCGAAACGCTCGGCCACATAGGCAGCCGCTCGGCTTTTGCCGGAGCCGGATATACCGTGGGTGATGACCAGCCGGGCGCGCGGCCGTGCGAGATCCATCGCGGCTGTGAGGTAGTCGGCAGGCCGGCGATAGCCGGCGCGATCAGCCGCGCTCAGCAAGGCGATCTTGGCGCGTACCAGGGCGCGATGCACCAGATACAAACGCAGCACCCCCAGGCCGAGGTAGTCGCCGGTGATTTCCAGATAGCGATTGAGCAGGCGGTGCGCATGGCGAGCCAGGCCGTAGGCCTGCAGATCCATCAACGGGAAGGCGAGATCGTCCATGACATCGATCCAGCGCAAGGCCGGATCGAACTCGATGCAATCGAAAGCGCTCCAACGCCGGTCGCGATAGATCAGGTTGGCCAAATGCATGTCGCCATGGCATTCACGGACCCGCCCCTGGGTGCGTCGCTCGGCCAGCGACGGTTCGGTCTGTTTCAGTAAACGCTCCAGAGCAGGCACGAGCGGCGCCAGGCGTACTTGGATCGGCGACGGGCCGGCTCGCTGGAGCTGATCGACATTGGACCGAACCGTGGCGCCGACTACAGCAGTGCCGTCGTCGTGTTCATCCGCTGGCATGGCCCGCTCGGCGCAGGCATGGTAGCCGGCGATGGTCTCGGCCAGGGCGTCGATCGAGCCGAGCGCGAGTCGGCCATCGCGGGCTCTAACGTCGGCCTGAGCTTCGGCTGGAAAGCGTTGCATCTCCACGGCGTATTCGATCGCCGGTTCGCGGTCCAGCATCGGCTGGGAGGGTGTGCCGCCGATGGCGACACAGCGCAGATACAGCGCCGGCGCGAATCGGCGATTGAGCCGCAATTCCGCTTCGCAGCAGGCGCGACGACAGGCCAGGCTGCCGTAGTCGACGAAATCCAGCGTGACGGCCTTTTTGATCTTATAGACCCGATCGCGGGTCAACAGCAGGATCGATATATGGGTTTCGATCTGTTCGACGTCGTCGGCGAATTCGTGAGCCAGACGATCGCGCAGGGCCGTGATCAGCTGCCGTTGTCTCGTCTGGCCGGAGGGGGCCGCAGGTGGCCTTGGGTCATCGGGCGCATCATCAGGCATGGCAGCGTCCGAAGTCTGCTTGCATGCCGTGAGCCGCGGGTCTGAAGTCTGTTGTACTCGCTGTCACTGCATGCCCGACTTAGGTCACCAGCACGGCGGCGCCTTCCAGCCGGCCCTCGCGGAGTGCCGCTAAGGCTTCGTTGGCCTGGTTCAGCTCGAAAGCCTGGGTCGTGGTACGAATCGGGATCTGTCCGGCCAGACTTAGAAACTCATCCCCGTCGCGCCGTGTGAGATTGGCCACCGATCGAACACAGCGTTCCTCCCAGAGCAGTCGATAGGCAAAGCTTGGAATATCGCTCATATGAATGCCGGCGCAGACTACCGTGGCGCCCTTGTCGGTGGCTGCGAGTGCAGCCGGCACCAGGTCGCCGACCGGGGCAAACAACAGGGCGGCATCCAGTGTGTCGGGCGCGGGGTGATTCGAGTCGCCGGCCCAAACTGCGCCCAGCCGACGGGCGAAATCCTGACTTTCGTGATCGCCCGGCCGCGTGAAAGCATAGACCTGTTGTTCGTGAAACCGAGCGACCTGAATCGCGATATGCGCGGCCGCGCCGAAACCGTAGAAGCCAATGCGCCGCGCCGGCCCGGCCATACGCCAGGCCCGATAACCGATCAGGCCGGCACAGAGCAGCGGCGCAGCATCGCGATCGCTGAAGTCGCTGGGCAGCTGGAAGCAATAATCGGCATCGGCGATCGTATAGTCGGCATAGCCACCGTCGATCTGGTAGCCGGTAAACCGGGCGGCATCACAGAGGTTTTCTTGCCCGTTACGGCAGAAACGGCATTCGTCGCAGGTATGGCCCAACCAAGGCACGCCGACCCGCTCGCCGCCCTGAAACCCCTGGACCTGCTCGCCCACCGCCTCGACCGTGCCGACGATTTCGTGGCCGGGAATCAGCGGCAGGACCGGTGCGGTCAGATCGCCGTCGAGCACATGCAGATCGGTCCGGCAGACGCCGCAGGCCCGCACGCGAATCAGCAGCTGGCCCGGGCCCGGGCGTGGTACCGGATACTCGGGCTCATAACGCAGTGGCTCGCCGACGGTATGCAGGACCATCGCGCGCATCTTGGACTCATCTGGCTGGGGCATGGGGCGAAGCCGCTACATGCGAATGACCATGCGGCCATCCACGGTGCCGGCCTCCAGATCCGAGAACACCTCGTTGATGCGGTCGAGCGAGGTTTCATGGATACGCGGGCGCACCTTGCCTTCGGCGGCAAAGGCGATCGCTTCCTCGAGATCCTTGCGGGTGCCGACGATCGAGCCGCGGATGGTCAGTCGCTTGAGCACGACGTCGAAGATCGGTGTTTGAAATTCGCCCGGCGGCAGCCCGTTCAGGCTGATCGTGCCTTTGCGTCGAACCAGTTGCAAAGCCTGGTTGAACGCTGGGACCGAGACCGCGGTCACGAGTACCCCGTGGGCACCACCCTCGGTGGTATCGATGACGTGCTCGACGGCGTGCGCATCGCTGGCGTCGATCGCTACATCGGCACCAAGATCTCGGGCCAGAGTCAATTTTTCTGCGGTGACGTCGAGGGCGGCGACGTGCAGCCCCATCGCCTTGGCATACTGAATCGCGACGTGGCCAAGGCCGCCGACCCCCGAAATCGCGACCCATTCGCCAGGCCGGGCTTCGGTTTCCTTGAGCCCTTTGTAGGTCGTGATACCGGCACAGAGAATCGGCGCGATCGAGGCGAAATCGACGTTGTCCGGCAGCCGTGCCACATAGTCCGCATGGCCGATGGCATATTCGGCAAAACTGCCGTTCACGGTATAGCCGCTCATATGCTGGGATTCGCAGAGTGTTTCCCAGCCAGTGGTGCAGTATTCGCACCGCCCGCAGGCATCGTGTAGCCAGGCGATGCCGACCGCATCGCCTTCTTCGAGATGAGTGACCCCCGGCCCGACCCGGGCGACCACACCGGCGCCTTCATGGCCTGGTACGAACGGCGGCGTGGGTTTGACCGGCCAGTCGCCATGAGCGGCATGAAGATCGGTATGGCACACCCCGCTGGCCATGATCCGTACCAGCACCTCGTTCGGGCCCGGCTCCGGCACGGGCAGTTCGTCGAATGTCAGAGGCTGGCCGAATTCGCGGACTACAGCGGCTTTCATCATCTGCGTCATGCTGTTCATTCCCGATCTTATGGCTGATGAACACAACGCTATGCCGGACCGAGGGCCGCCTCGTTGACCGAAATCAACAGCTTTTCGCGGCCCCTCGATTTCAGGGCATCAACTGGTCTCGGGATGGCGTGCGGCCTGGGCGCGGCGGGCCTCGCGCCCACCCGTGCCGATAATGATCGCGATCAACAGCGCAGCAGCGATCGCTGAGGCAAGATAGGTATCGAAGGCCAGGCCACCGGCGGCGACCGGCTTGGTCAGAAAATCACCGAATGTTGCCCCAAAGGGGCGAGTAAAGACGAAGGCGATCCAGAACAGCGCATTGTCGTCGATACGGGTCGCGTAATGCAGCCCCAGTACTCCGACGATGATCGCGGAGGTCAGCAGGGCACCGCTGATATAACCCAGACCTAGGCTATCGCTGAGAAAATCGCCAAAGGCCGTGCCAAGACTGTTCGAAAACAAGATCGCGATCCAATAGAACAGTTCGGGGCGGCGCCTGAAGATCGGGAAAACCTGCAGTTCGCCTTCGGTCAGCCGCCAGATCGCCAGCGTCGCGATCAAGCCGGTCGCCAGCATGGCTGCGCCCATCGGATAACCCAGCTGCAGGCTGCGATCCATCATGTCCGATATCTCGGTCCCCGCGGTGGTCGTGCCGACGATGACAGCCCAGTATAGAAACGGGTGAAACCGGTGCGCCGACAGCTGGCCGGCGAGCAGTATCAAGCAGGTGGACAGCGTAAGAGCCAGGCTGGTCACATACCCGAGGTGCAGGGTCAGCGCCAGCAGGTCTCCCGAGGTTTCGCCGAGAGTGGTGGCGAGGATCTTGAGCACCCAGAACCAAAGCGTGATTGCGGCGACTTTATTGAGCGTTGGCATCGGGTGCACCTCAACCGAACCAGATGATCAAAAGAGCCAGAACGCCGGCCGCCGGCCAGATCGGCTCATGATTGGCTGCGACACAGGCCCAGGAAAAACGCTGTCGATCACCGCTGAGCCAGGGCGTGAGACGGGGAAAGAAATGGGGTACGTGGGCGGCATGGCGATCGACGGCCTGGCCGAAGATCGAACGCAGTTTGCCGTACTCACGGCGATACTTGCGGGGTAGATAGTAGGCGAAAAACACGATCAAGCCGATCAGGCCGGCAAACCAGATACCGAGTCCGACAGGGCTGTACGGGTTGCCGGCTGCCGTGAACAGCCCAGTCATGACGAGCGCCGAACCGAGGTAGGCCGGGTTACGACTGTGCGCATAGGGCCCGGTAGTGATCAGGTCCTGATTCTTGCGTAGATGGCCAAAGCTCCAGATCCGCAGGGCAAGGCCGACGAACACTACCGCGCAACCTAGCGCATAGGTCGGCCCCCACGGGGCTGCGAGTACTAACAGGCCGATAGCGGCGGCATAGGCGACCAACAGGCGCGGGCTAATGCGTCGTGCCCGCAGACGATCACGCAGCCGTGCGTTCTGGATCGAGTTGGGGTCCGGATAAATCGAAGACGTCTCTTTCGCCCGGGGCCTCGATGTTGGGGGTGACGTCGAAGCCGAACGGAGAGGGTGGGTATCGGTCATGGCAGCACGCTCCTCAGACGGGCCCCCAGATTAGTCTTGGCCTCGTATACGGATCGTGTGTCTGCCGTTGTAGCGACGTTTTCTGTATAGCACAACGATGGCCCGGACGCCTCGTGGCCGCGGCCGTCGATATGGCTGTCCCGGGCTCAAAAAAGCCCGCGGCCCCTGATGGGCACGCGGGCTGGTGCCGGCATGGCTGAAAAGGCTCAGGCGAGTTTCATGAGCCAGCCGTGCTTGTCTTCGGCACGGCCGTATTGCAGATCCAGCAGTGCCTTACGCAGCTGCTGGGCGACTTCGCCGTTGGCCTGTTCTGGATCGCCAATGGTGTCGTTTTCGGTCACCAGGGCCCCGATCGTCGTGATCACCGCGGCCGTGCCGCAGGCAAAGACTTCCGTGATCTCACCGCTGTTGATGCCTTCGCGCCATTCATCGATGGAGATCGCGCGTTCTTCGGGGGCCAGCCCTATATCGCGGGCCAGAGTGAGCACAGAATCGCGGGTGACGCCTTCGAGAATGGTGCCGGTCAGTGCCGGGGTGACCAGTCGGCCGTCGCGATAGACGAAAAACAAATTCATGCCGCCCAGTTCTTCGACCCATTTGTTTTCGGCGGCATCGAGGAACGCGACCTGCTCGCATCCCTGTTCCGAGGCTTCCTGCTGCGCCACTAGCGAAGCGGCATAGTTGCCGCCGCACTTCGCGGCCCCGGTGCCGCCGGGGGCGGCCCGATTGTAGTGCGAGGACAGCCAGATCGAGACCGGCTTGCCGGCGCCCTTGAAATAAGAGGCAGCCGGCGAGGCAATCACGTAGTAATCGACTTCCGCGGCCGGTTTGACGCCGAGAAAACGGCCATTCGCGATCATGAACGGCCGAATGTAGAGGCTGCATTCCTCGCTATCGTCCTGGGGCGTCGGTACCCAGACGTGATCCTGCTGCACCAGACTACGGATCGATTCGATGAACAGCTCATCGCTCAACTCGGGTAGGGCCAGCCGCCGGGCCGATTGGCGGAATCGCGCGGCATTGCGTTCCGGCCGGAAACCCCAGACCGAGCCATCGGCATGACGATACGCTTTCAAGCCCTCGAAGATTTCTTGCGCGTAATGCAGCACTGGCGATGCCGGATCCACGGTCAACGCCCCATATGGCCGTACTTCCGCGGCGTGCCAGTCGCTGGCCTGAGTCCACCGAACGTGGGTCATATGATCGGTGAAATACTGACCGAAGCCAGGGTTGCCCAGTATTTCGTTGCGGACGTTCGCGGCAACCGGGGTCGTGGTCGGACGGACGGAAAAGACGGGGGTGGACACGGAATCGGTCTCCTGACTGGTATCGGCGCGGGTTCTATCGACCATGCATCTTAAACGATGAGTTCTGCAGCGTCTGCGCAAAGACCCGGGCCGCTCGTAACGAGGGTGTCACCGGCTCGCGCCGACGCTGGGCATGGATGTATGGCATATGCAGCATATCGACCCGAAACGCGTTTGGCATCCGGGCTGGCCGATCCAGTCGCCGCATATAAAGCAACGACTCGACCAAAAAAACAATCAAATAAGTATTGAACTGTTTGAATCGGTCCCCAGAATTGTTCGCGTAACCGACAACGTCCAACGAATAAAGGAGGATCTTATGGCCATTCAGCGTTATCAGCCGTCGAGCCTGTTGCAGCAGTTCAACGACGAAATCAGTCGTATGTTTCTCGGGCAGACCGATGCCTTGCCCTCCGGTATGGGCGATCAGTGGCGGCCGGCGATCGATATCCATGAAAACGACGAGGCCTATCTGATCGATGCCGAAGTACCCGGGGTCGATCCGGCTGCGATCGAAATCACGCTTCGCAACGGCGTGCTGACGGTCGCCGGGGAGCGTAGCTATCACTACGACTCGTCAAAGGCAAAAGAAAACGGCGGGGCGCTGGTTTCGGAGGAAATGACTCGCGAGCCAACCCGGCATATCGAGCGGCGCTACGGTCGATTCGTGCGGCGTTTCACATTGCCGGATACGGCCGATGAAGACGCCGTCGAAGCCCGGGCAGACAAAGGTGTACTGCATATCAAGGTGCCGAAGAAGACCCAGACCCAGCCTCGCCGTATCGAAATCAAGGCCGAATGATGGGTATCGGTATGCCGTCTCGCAGAGGGCCCTTCGGGGCCCTTTTTTGTGGCGAATGCTCAACCCCGATTTGCGGGCCGCGGTAAGGCGGGGCTTGGAAGCCAGGCTCGGTCTGTGGGGGCGGTTTGACCGTCGCCTACTCAAGACGATCGACTGGACGCGATCTCCGCGCGAGCAATCCTTACAAGGCGCGCGGGCTATGGAGCGACACTTCGGCCTCGTGATCGAATGCCAGGCCCTGCTGAATACGTGCCGGCAACGCACGTACAACGAGCCCATATGGGGGCACAGCGGCACTATGCTGCAGCCTCGATGCTGCGCTGGTTTCTACTACCGAGGCCGCTGGCTGGCCGCGGCCTGTCGCCTGGGTGTGTTATGGGATAACCCGTATTGAGGCCATAGCGGGACGTTACTAACCTCGCTCGCCGGATTAACGGCGCCGTGAGATCGCGGGCGCGGGTGTTCGCCCGGCCGGCACAAGCCGGCTGAATGGGCCGCTCGGCCGAATACAACGGCCTGTGAGAGGCCGCCAGCCGCGACCGACTCACGATCGCTGGTCCGCCGATTTCCGATCCCGGATGAACGAGTTCATCGCCATTTTCTTCGGCGCCGGGCGTCGAACGATACATCGAGGAAGCGATCATGCAGCACGATGATTACATGACACGCACGGATCACCCAGAGCCGCGCTACAACCGTCGCGACCCGGTCGTGCATGCCGGCCCGGCCGAGCGTTGGAACGGGCCACTGGACGAAGTGGCGCTATCGACGTTCGAGCGCGACGGCTTTCTCTCGTTCGAAGGGTTCTTCTCCCAGGATCGGATGACCCCGTTCTTCGAAGAACTCGAGGCCATGAGCCGTGACGAAGAACTGCTTAAATCGGATGGTGTGATTCGTGACCCGAAGTCCGGCGCTGTGCGCTCGGTTTTCGACATGCATCGCATCTCGCCGCGGTTCGATGAGCTGACCCGTGATGCGCGGATTCTGGGTATGGTTCAACAGCTGCTCGGCGGCGATGTCTATATTCATCAGTCGCGAATCAACGATAAATACGGATTCCAGGGCGCCGGCTTCGACTGGCATTCGGATTTCGAGACCTGGCATGCGGAGGACGGCATGCCACGGATGCGGGCGATCAGTGCCTCGATCATGCTCACCGACAACAACGAGTTCAACGGACCGTTGATGTTGATCCCTGGTTCGCACCACCAGTTCGTGCCGTGCCAGGGCGCAACACCAGACGATAACTGGAAGAGCTCGTTAAAAGCCCAGGAAGCCGGCGTACCCAGCCAACAAAACCTGCAAGAGCTGGTCAATCGAGGGGGCATTACCGCGCCCAAGGGCCCGGCAGGTTCGCTGTTGCTGTTCGAATGCAACACCCTCCATGCATCGAATTCCAATATGTCGCCGTGGCCGCGCTCAAATCTGTTCTTTGTCTACAACAGCGTACACAACCGACTGCAACAGCCGTTCGCCGCCGAGGATGCCCGCCCGTCGTTCTTGGCGAACCGTGAAACGCCGCAGTCGCTGGACCTGCACGATCCCTACGCGGATATGCGTTAATTCGCAGCCGAGGATGCGCTAAGACAAACGCCGGCCTGGTTAGGGCCGGCGTTTTTTTTTAGAGGTGTTCCTGCTTTGAAAAGCCAGAGCATGCCGATCGGCAGCCGGGCTTTGGATATGGACTAGTGAATATCGCGAACGGGTCTTTTACAATGCCCAGGACGCGCCCGTAGCTCAGCTGGATAGAGCATCGGCCTTCGAAGCCGAGTGTCGTAGGTTCGAGTCCTACCGGGCGCACCATCTCCTCAACACCCTTTATACGAACCTCTGGTATCGCTGCCCAGTATCGGTTTACGAATCCATGCGGCAGTTCACGAGCAGGGCCCGGCACCACCTGTACTGACGCTCTCGACCGGTAGGGCAGAACGCAGAGGCCGTCAGGGGCCTTGTAAGACTACCGCGTCCACAAGGCATGACACTTTAGGTTGCGGCGGTCCGTGCTGAGCCGGTCAACCGGCCGGACGGTCAATTTCTAACAGGCCAGCCGCGGGGCTACCTCGATTTGACAGTACACGCCGGTGGGCCAGCTCGACCGACGCTGTATGGAATCCGACGAGCGTAGTCGTCGAGCGCTCAGAAAGAGTAGGCCGGCAGCCAGGGAACGAGCAGCAAGGTCGCGCCTCCCATCAGAGCCGTGGCGACCGGACGACGATAGTCGAACAGTTTCAAAGCGGTGCCGAAAGATCGCTTGAGGCGTGCGCCTTCCAGATCGATGCTGAAACACTCATCCAGAATGAGATGAACCATCATGCCGCTGCCCATCGCGAAACCGTGGCTCCATGCCAGCCGGGCCGGCTGCCCAAAGCAGCGAAAGCTGATCGTAACGGTCGACAGGGTAATTGCCGCCACAGCCAATAGCGAATGCCAGCTCGCGCGATGTCGGGTCATCATGCGAAAGAGGAAACCGACCACGTCGCGGACACCGACATAAAGCCCCAGTGCCAGCGCTACCACTTGGGGTAAAGGCCACATGCCGCGGGCGAACCCGAAACCCGCAAAGGCCGCCACGACCGCGAGCACGGTGAATATTACCCGTACCGATCGCGACTTGTCGGCATCGATATCCGGCATGATGCCGCCCAATGTCACAAGCAGCACGATGGCTGGAATCTGACCCAGAGGCCAGAGATTGAGTGCCATACCTAGGCCGGCAAAGGCGACACCAGCGGTGGCCGCAGTACTGATATGGGTGCTGAAATTTGCCACCGCGCACGAGCTTTGTATAAACGTTCAGTTTATTGTATGAAACTTATTGCATCGACAACAAGTTAGCGGCTGGTCTGCGAGTTCTACATTACATAGAGAACGTAACTAGATGCAGGGCGGCCGTTCGATCGTAGGCAAGGAGGGTTTGCCGTCACCGGTCCGGATGAACATCGGCCGCTGACGACGACACCTTATAGTGCCTATCGACCTAGGGCGCGTCGTCACGAGATACGCCGCTGCATCTCCGCGGCCCCTGTGGTGGCAGCCCAAGGCCTCTTGAGTGTGGCGTGGCCCGGCCACGTGGGTGAGCGATAACGCCGGATGGCCGCTACGGAGCCGAGGACCGTTTGGGGGACGCCCGCCCATCGCGCCATGCGGCGTTGTAGGCATTGAACGTGGGTCCGCTAGGCTCGGCGGCCTGCGCCTTGCTGACATGATAGGCGGGGTCATGCGACGGCGCGTCTCGTGACGACGCGCCCTAGAGGCCACGATCATATCGATCGGCAGCAAGCGCCTAATTTTGTATCGGCGAGCCTCGTTGTCCATTCACCATAAGACGGTGATCAGGCGCTGTATCAATAATGCGATGTATCAAGCATTCCGTGAGGACATGCGTGGGCCGGATCGATCGTCGTGCTATACAAGAACAGACAAGGTAGGCGAACAACGCCAGACCGTAAGCGGTATGGCCGCTCTGATCGCTAGCCCTGTGTCGGCCCACCTTTCTGTGCTGAGAAACCCAACCGGGCCGGTTGAGCGAGCTCAAACGGACGGCATGCGTCGATATGGCCGCCTCGAAGGGAGCCGATAGGGAAGCTCTGCAGCCGGCACAGAAGCTCAAAACGCGCAGGGGACACAAGGCGTACCGGTTTCGGCTCGCTGCGAACGCCCGTCATACGGGCGTTTCGAGCGGATTGCAGAATTATTTCGAAAAAAGTGTTGACCGTGGGTTAGAGATGTCTAGAATACGCATCTCTCGCAACGCAGTGAGCCAACAAAACGGCCTTTCGAGGTGCTTGGTGAGCTGGTTGTCTTGAAGTGAAA